>LNDQ01000112.1 GCA_001464695.1 Betaproteobacteria bacterium Ga0077523
CGCAGCGGATCGGCCACCTGCTGGCGGCGCCACCGGTTGCGCAGCGCAATGGCCACGGCTTTCTTGGCGGCCTGCTGGCCGACGATGTACTTGTCCAGTTCGTGGACGATTTCCTGGGGGGTCATGGCAGACATGGCATGGGGCGGCGCAGTTCGAGGCAACGCGCGCCGGGCGAATCGAAGGTTAGTCGAGCGTCTCGATCACGTGCGACTGATTGGTGTAGATGCACAGATCGCCGGCGATGGTCAGTGCCTTCTTGACGATGTCGGCCGGGGCGAGCTCCGTATTTTCCAGCAACGCGCGCGCAGCGGCTTGGGCATAGGCGCCGCCGCTGCCGATGGCCACCAGGCCCAGTTCGGGTTCGAGCACGTCGCCGTTGCCGGTGATGATGAGCGAACTCTCGCGATCGGCGACCGCGAGCATCGCTTCCAGCCGGCGCAGGATGCGATCGGTGCGCCAGTCCTTCGCGAGCTCCACCGCTGAGCGCACCAGATGGCCCTGGTGCTTCTCGAGCTTCGCCTCGAAGCGCTCGAACAGCGTGAATGCGTCGGCCGTGCCGCCGGCGAAGCCGGCCAGGATCCGGTCCTGGTACAGGCGGCGCACCTTGCGCGCGCTGGCCTTGACGACGATGTTGCCCAGCGTGACCTGGCCGTCGCCGCCGAGGGCGACCTGGTTGCCGCGCCGGGCGGAAAGAATGGTGGTGCCGTGAAACTCGGCCATGGAGCCCTGCGGGAAATTACGCCGAAGGGGAGACGATGGAGGCGTGAGCGCCGAGATTCAAGAGCTCGAGCAGTGCGGCGACGAGCTGGTTGGGCCGGATGAGGCGGATGACCTTGCCCTCGCGGGTGAGCGAGGCGATGGTGTTGGCGAGCTGCGCGGCGCAGACGAAGTCGATGCGGTCGAGCTGGGACAGCTCGAGATTGACGTACTGGTTCTCGGCGGCAAAGTCCATGAAGGCCAGCATCTGGGAATCGTCGGCGCCGGTCATGACACCGGCCAGGGAGAACTGCTCCCGCATCGCGTAGCGCGGCTCGGTGCGGCGTTCTCCCGGCAGGATCAACTGCGGCTGCGGCATGATCAGGGGTTCCCAGGCGGGCGCCGCCACATCGGCGGCCAGCGCGTACTCGAGCGCGGTGCGTTCGAAGCCGGGACGATCCTGGGCGAAGCGCAGCAGCGTCAGCAGCAGTTCCCAATAGGCACGGTGAGTCGGTTCCACTTCCACCGCTTGCCGCAGCAACCGACCGAGGAGCCGGTCGCCGCTCAGCACGATGCCGTTGCCTGCTGCGATCAGCTGGTCGAGCGTCTCGGCGAGCAACCGGCAACCGGCCGCTTCCACGCCGGACAAGCGCGACAGGTCGAGGTGCACGACCGTGTGATGGCTCGCCGCCTCGCGCAGGCGCGCCAGCGTACCGACGGCACTCGCGTCCAGCATTCCGCCCAGTGCCCAGCAGGCCTTGCCGCCGGTGCGCAGGGGTTCGGGTAGCCGGGCCTCATGCTGTTGGCGCTCGCGTTCCGACACCGGTTCCTGGCCGAACCGCTGGCGAAAGTTGGCGACGACCGACTCGTAGTCCTTCCAGCGTCCTTCGAGGCGCAGCAGGTCGAGCAGCATCAGCCACAGCCGCGCCTCTTCGGGGAATTGTTTCAACCCCTGCTCGAGCGCGCGCCGGGCCTCGGCGACGTAACCACCCGCATAGCGCATGGCCGCGCTTTCCGCAGCCGGGTGCAGCCGCCCCTGGATTTCGGAAACCTCGATACTTGAAACGCTCATGGGAGCCGAGGCTAAAGCAGAAAGTGCGCCCTATGGTGCATCGGCCAGAGGGTAATCCGCTGCCCATGTGCGATCAAGCGATTGTTTTGTAAGACCTCCCGGTCGGGACCTCAGGGCCGAGTCGGGTTGCGCCGCAGCTTGCCGGAAGCCAGTTTGCGCAGGATCCAGGCCGCGGTTGCGACGATCACCATGGTCACTACCAGCACCGGTCCGAACGGTTGGTCCTGGGTGAGGGCAATCTGGAAGGCGACGACGTAGGCGATCATGCCCACGACCACGGCGATCGACAGCGATTGCCGCCAACTCCGACCCCAGTGGTAAGCGATCATCGTCGGCACGAACACCAGGGTGAACGCGGCCATCACCCCCACCGAAGCGGTGGCGAAGGCGAGTCCGGCCGCCGCCAGCAGATCGAACGCGAGGTGGTAGCGCGCCGCCGACAGGCCGCTTGCCCGGAAGAAGTCGGGGAACATGCGCTCCAGCAACAGCTTGCGTGACAGCCAGCGCATCAGCAGTGCCCCCACGACCGCGAAAGCGGCCATGCTCCACAGGTTCGAGGCATCGGTGAAATAGAGCTGGCCGTCGAACAGCGCGTGTCCCAGGTGATCGGCCAGTG
The DNA here is from genome assembly GCA_001464695.1 of Betaproteobacteria bacterium Ga0077523. Classification (GTDB taxonomy): domain Bacteria; phylum Pseudomonadota; class Gammaproteobacteria; order Burkholderiales. Next base: position 2,385 of record LNDQ01000112.1, read on the forward strand.
GCGCGTTCGCGAGCATGAGCACGCTGGCGCCCCAACCCGCCACCATCAGGATCGCGTAGCCGTTGTTGCCGCTCTGCGCGAGCCAGGCCTTGGCGGTGGCTGCGACGCCCGATAACGCGAGCCCGCCAACCAGCACCGGGGCACCGGCGATGGCCGCGGCCAGCGACCCCGCCGCCGCCAACTGCGCGAAGGCGAGCGCGGCCAGCCATTCCTCGCGCAGGCGCAGATACATCCCCAGCACCGGCAGCACGGCGGCCACCAGCAGCCCCGTCACGAACGGCGTGAAGAACATCGGCTCGAACATCGCGGTCCAGTTCATGATTCGCCGACCGCCACGATGCGAGCCCCGAGCGCTTCCACGAACCTGCGATCGTGGCTCACGAGCAGGATCGCGCGCCGGTGGCGTTCCCGCGCGATGACTTGCTCGAGCAAGGCAACGCCGGCGGCATCGACGTTGTTGGTGGGCTCGTCGAGCAGCGCCACGTCCACGGGTGCCGTGAGGCAGGCCCAGACCTGCAGCAGTTGCAGCTGCCCGCCGGAGAGTTCGGACAGGCGGCGGGTCAGCAAGGGCTGCAGCGAATCCGGCAGCGTTTGCGCGTCACCACCGGTCAGAGCCAGCAGTTCCCGGCCCGACAGGGGAATGTCGCGCAGCGGCAGCGGATTCTGCTGCTGGTGCGAGACCCGCAACCCCGGACGGCGGCTGATGGTGCCCGCGAACACACGGGCGCTGCCGCTGATCGCATTCATCGCGGTGGTCTTGCCGGACCCGTTCGGGCCCCACAACGCCACCACCTCGCCCGCACCGAGCGCGAACGACAGCGGACCGACGACGGGCGTGTCGTAGCCCGCCTCGACGCGCTGCAACTCGATGCAGGGGGCAGCACTCATGGGTCCGGCCCACAGGTGGGCCGCTGCCATACGGCAGCAGACGCAAGGCCTGTCGGGGGGAGCGTCATTTCAGCCCTCGCCGGGCCGTCCCAAGAGGGCTGGCCCCCTTGGGGGGAGAGGCCGCAAGGCCTGTCGGGGGGAGCGTCATTTCAGCCCTCGCCGGGCCGCCCCAAGAGGGCTGGCCCCTTGGGGGGAGAGGCCGCAAGGCCTGTCGGGGGGAACGTCATTTTCATCCCGACGCCGCTGCGAGCAACCGGCGGATGCAATCGTCATAGAGCGAGAACAAATCCTTTGCGCCCTCCGAACCGCCCACGGTCGCCGGCAGCATGATCGCCGGCACCTTGATGCGCTGGGCCAGCCAGTCCGAGGCCGATGGCGATTGATAGGACGCGCGCACGATCAGCCTGGCGGGCTCGATCTTCTGCTGCTCCGCGAGTTCGCTGAGATGCGCCGACGTCGGTTCGACGCCCGGCTTGGGTTCGAGGGAGCCGACCTGACGCATGCCGAGGAAGTCGAACAGATAAGAGAAGTTCTTGTGATGCTGGATCACCGTCACGCCCTTGAGCGGTGCCCCGAGTTGCAGCCACCGCTGTGTCGCGGCGCTCCAGCGGCTCGTGAAGTCGGCGAGCCGCGCCCGGTACTCGCCTTCGCCGGCAGGATCGATCCGCACCAGCCGCCGCGTCAACTCTTCTGCAGCGAGCTGGATCTGCCTCGGACCGAACTGGATATGCGGATTGCCGAGCGGATGCACGTCTCCGAGCGCGCGGTCCACCGACCCGGCAATGTCGATCCGCGGCACGAAGTTCGCAACCTCCAGGAAACCCGGCTTGCCGAGCTGGATGCGATCGTTGCCGGACTGGCTCTGCACCATCGACATCCAGCCGACTTCCAGATCGGCGCCGGTGCAGACCACCAGCGCGGCCGTGCGAGCCCGCGCGATCAGGCTCGGACGCGCCTGGATGCGGTGGATGTCCTGCAGTGCCGTGGTGGCGACGAACACCGCCGCCCGGTTGCCGGCGATCTCGCCGGTGAGTGCACCCCATTCGGGGCTGCAGGCGAACACTTCGATGGCGGCATGCGCCGTGCCCGCGATGAGTAACGACAGCGCCGCCAGCAGCAGCTTGATACGCGATTTCATGGCATCGATTCCTCGTGGCCTGCCGGTACGCCGTTCAGAACCGGTGCGCGCCGTGCGCGCCCAGGCTGAAGATGTACTGCAGGAAGAGCTGGTTGTCCGTGATGGTTTCGCCGCTCGCGAGATCCTGGCGCGACCGGTCGCGGTTGTACTGCAGGCGGATGCGGCTGTACTCGCTCGGATTCCAGTCGAGCATCACGCTGTAGCGCGTCGGATCGAAGTCGGGTGGCGTCAGGTTGGCCGCGTTGGTATTGAGCCCGACGTTGCCGTGGCTCAACCGGTCGTAGCGTCCCCCGACACGCCAATAGGGCATGAACTGGTAGATCGCCTGGGCGTACCAACCCGACTGCTTCGCGTTCATCGCGTCAGTCGCGGCGACCCCGGTCGTGTCGAACGTGAAATCGCCGTCGTACCGACGCTGGAACCATTCGGTCACGAACTTGAAGTTGCGGTACTTGGGATTGCCGTCCGGCGACCACTTGTAGACGAAGTTGAGGCCGTCGATGCGTTGGCGCCCCTGGAACAGGTTGCTGGTGCCGGTGATGTCGTCGTAGTCGAGAAAGGCCGACCCGTCGGTGGCGGTGCGTTGCCGCAGGTGCGAGGCGCCGACCTGGTAGGCGCTCGACACCCCGATGTCACCCCCGACGTTCGCGAAAAAGACCTGCGATTCCGCACCGTTCCGGTTGCGTTCGACTTCACCCGCGCCGGGAAACTCACGCCCCTTGCCCAGTTCGACGCCGAACTGCACGAGCACCGGCAAGGGGGCGACCCAGCGCAGCTGCGCACCGTCGTCGCCGTAGTTGCGTCCCAGAAAGGCGTTCTGCACGAGCGATGGGTCCGCGAAATCCCAGGCGTGCGGATGCACCTGGTTGAAGTACCCGACACCCGAGAAGAAACGCCCGCCCTTGGCGGTGAAGCCTTGGCCGAGTGCCAGCGTCTCGAAGAAGGCTTCCTCCACTTCGACCGTGTTCTCGGGCGTCAGGGCGGCCAGCAGCGCACCGCGGAAGTAGGGGTCGATGTTGGCCGACAGGAACAGCTCCGATTCGCCGAGCGAACCGCCGCGACCCGGGATGACTTCGCCGCCCGAGGGCGCGAATCCGGTGATCCGGGTCGAGGGGTCATCGCCGAAGCGCCCCCACGTGCCGTTGAGGATGAGCGAGATCGCGGGATTGAAGGCGCTCTTCGACGATTGTTGCGTCATCCCACCGGGGGCGGTGGGTGCTTCGCCGCGCGCAGCAGCGCTTTGCGCTTCGGTGGCGGAAGTTTCCGCACGGGCCGCGGCCTCCTGAGCGGTCCTGGCGGCGGCCTCCGCGTCCTTCAACTTATCTTCGAGCGCCTTGATGCGGCTCTCGTAGCTGTTGCGTAGCTCCTGGATGTCCTTGCGGATCTGATCCAGTTCCGCCGTCTGCGCGGCGGCGGGGCCGGTGGCGGCCCAGGCCGCAGCCAGGGCGGCGGCCATGAATGGGTGGCGCATCGTTGCATCTCCTGCGAAAACGAAATGGCGCGCACCGAGCCGGAGCTCAGCGCGCAGCGGTTCGGTTCTTCAGGCGTGCAACGGCGGGGCGCGGGACGAGAAAGCCCGGGTCGGGGCCGGGTGCCAGTCGTCCCGCGACTCGAACCGAGGGGCGACGTAGTCCGCCGAGGGCGGGGTGTGAACAAGGAATGAACCGGGCCCACCCTGGACCTGGGCAAAGGCGACGCACTCGTCGCAGCCTTGCATCGGCACACCTTTGCCGTGCTGGTGCGTCGGCGCATTGCCGGCCCCGTGCGCCACCGCGTGCGCGACCCCGACCTGCTGCGCGAACAGCAGCGCGGCGGCGAGGACGATGCGCGACAGCATCAGGCGCAGGGTGGAAGAGTCCAAGGGGTTCCTAATCCTTCGATGCGCTGCAACGCGGCTGCGCGGTCAATTCGGGAGGCGGCGAGCAGGATAAACCGCAACCTTGTTGCAAGGCAACGTCCGGGCCGCAGGGTCAGACGTCGTCGATCGCGTCGCGCACGCCCAGGTGGGCGATGTCGCCCCAGTGCAGGAGCGTCCACATCCCTTGCGTGATCTCGAAGGTGTTCAGGCTCGCGTTGAGCAGGGTGAAGGTGCGCGGCGCCGCCAACGGCAGGCCGGTGGTGTGGCGAAACAGCACGTCGAGCACGCCGCCATGGGTGACCACGAGCAACGTGGCATGGGGGTGCAGCGCCGCGAGTTCGCTGACGCACGCCACGCAACGCGCCGAGAACTGGCGCAGGGTCTCGCCGCCGTGAAGATCGTGGTCGGGATCGCGCTCCTTGAAGCGCCGCCAGTCCGCCGGATGTCGCAATGCGGCCTCGGTGCCGGTCAGGTTCTGGAAGATGCCCAGATGGCGTTCGCGCAATCGGGCATCGGTGCGGATCGCGTGGCCCGTGTGTGCGGTGATGCCGCGAGCGGTGGCGAGAGTACGGCCGAGATCGCTCGCGATCACGGCGTCGATGCGTTCATCGGCCAGGCGACGACCGAGCGCATCGGCTTGCGCGACACCGCTCGGATCGAGGTCGCTGTCGAGATGGCCCTGCATGCGCCCCTCGGCGTTCCAGCGGGTCTCGCCGTGGCGGACTGCGAGCAGCGTGGTCAAGTCGCTAGGCCTGGCATATCAATCCCTTCAGGTACTCGCCTTCGGGAAAGTTGAGTACGACGGGATGATCGATGCTCGCTCCCAGGTGCTGAAGGACGCGCACATCGACGCCGGCATCGGTCGCCGCGCCCGCGACGATCTTCTGGAAGAGTTCGCGCGGTACGCCGCCCGAGCACGAGAACGTGAACAGCATCCCCCCGGGTCGCAGCAGTTTCAACGCCCACAGGTTGATGTCCTTGTACGCACGCGCCGCCTTTTCCGCGTGGGCCGCGGTCGGTGCGAACTTCGGCGGGTCGAGCACGATCAGGTCGAACTTGCGGGCCTGGTCGCGAAACTTCCGCAGCAAGGCGAAGACGTCACCTTCGAGCAGTTCCGAGCGTTCCTCCTGGAACCCGTTCTGCCGCACGTGCCGGCGTGCCGCCGCGATCGCATCGCCCGAACTGTCGATCGACGTCACCTTCGCAGCGCCGCCGGCCAGGGCACTGACGGTGAATCCGCCGGTGTAGCAGAAGCAGTCAAGGACTTCGCGCCCGTGGGACAGTGCGCGCAAGCGGGCGCGGTTGTCCCGTTGATCGAGATAGAAGCCGGTCTTGTGGCCATGACGCGGATCGACTTCGAACTTGAGCCCGTGTTCCTCGATGCCGATGGCCTTGGGCGGTTCTGAGCCCGCGAGCGCCGCGACCCGGGGTGCCAGGCCCTCCAGCGCCAGTACGTCGGCGTCGGAGCGCTCGAACACGTGCGGCAATCCGGTCACTTCCGTCACCACGCTCGCGATATCGTCGCGCCAGCGCCACGCCCCGGCGCTGGTGAGTTGCACGACGATCCAGTCGGCGAACCGGTCGATGACGACACCGGGCAGACCGTCGGCTTCGCCATGCACCAGTCGCGCCGCTGGCGTCGCTCCAGCGGCCAGCAACTCCTCGCGATGCGCCACGGCCCGGCGCACGCGGTTCGCGAAGAACTCGCGATCGATGCGCACCCCTTCGCGCCAGTCCCAGACGCGGGCGGAGATCTGCGACTCGGGGCTGTAGGCTCCCCAGCCGAGAAACCCGCCCTGCGCCGAGCGGATCTCGACGGTCTCGCCCGAGGCAGGATGACCCTCCACGCGCTCGATGGCCCCGGAGAATACCCAGGGATGGTGCCGCTGCAGCGACTTCTCGCGGCCGGCCTTCAGGACGATCTTGCTCATGGTTCAGCCCTTGCGCTTTGCACGCGGATGCGCGTTGTCGTACACCTTGGCGAGGTGCTGATAGTCGAGATGCGTGTAGACCTGCGTCGTGGAAATGCTGGCGTGACCCAGCAGCTCCTGGACGGCGCGCAGGTCCCCGCTGGATTGCAGTACGTGCGAGGCGAAGGAATGGCGCAGGACGTGCGGGTGCACGTTGCGGGTCAGCCCGCGCGCCACGGCCAGGGCCTTGAGCGCAGTCTGCACCGAGCGCGGCCCGATGCGGCGGCCCGCCTGGTTCACGAACAATGCGGTTTCGCCGGGTCGGGCGAGGATGGCTCGGGCCGGTAGCCAGGCTTCGATAGCCTGCGCTGCCTGCGTGCCGACCGGCACCACGCGCGTCTTCGAGCCCTTGCCGGTCACGCGGACCGTGCGTTCACGCAGGTCCACGTCCGGAGGATCGAGGCTCACCGCTTCCGCAAGCCGCAGTCCGGACGAGTAGATGAGTTCGAACAGCGCCTTGTCGCGCAGCGCGAGATCGCCGTCGTCCTTGCCGTCGAGCAGTTGCGCGGCTTCGTCAGGCGTGAGACTGGCCGGCAGCCGCTTGGGCGCTTTCGGTGCCTTGAGGCCCGTGACCGGGTTGGCGGTGAAGCCGTGGTCGCGGGCGAGATAGCCGAAGAAACTGCGCCAGGCGGAAAGCTTGCGTGCAATGCTGCGGCCCCCCAATCCACCCGCATGCAGACGCGCAACACAGCGGCGGATGTCGTGCACGCCGAGCGTCTCGAGCGGTGCCATGCCGATGAGGCGCAACAGGTCGCGCACGTCGCGGGCATAGTTCTCCACGGTATGCGCGGCCAGCCGCTTTTCGTGGGCGAGATGGGACAGATAGCCGTCGAAGCGCGCGTCGGAGGCCGGTACTGGTGGGGTTTCGGGTTGCGCTGGGGAACGCGTCATGCCTTGAGGAACTTCGCCAGGGCGACGCTCACGAGCTCGCCCAGGCGCTTGAGATACAGCGTCCCCATCTCGGGATAGAAGCGTTGCACGTCTTCGGATCCGAGTGCCAGCAGACCGAACGCCTGCTCCGTGCGCAGCGGCACGTAGGCGAACGACCGCAGGGCGGCACCTTCGTCGCCGAACCACGCGGTGGTCTCGAACATGGGGTGCGGCGAGCAGTACGGATTGGTGAGGCTTTCGGTGAACACGCGCACTTCCTGGCTGATGGACCCGAACTCCGGGCGCTCCCAACCGCCCTCTGCCCACAGCCGCATGGCGACGTGCGGCACCGCGAAATCCTCGCGCAGGTTGTAGTAGAGCGACGCGAGCAGCGTGTCGAGGTCGCGCGCCATCATCATCGCGAGCGTGATGCGGTGCAGGCGGTCGATGATGGAGTCGTTCTCCTGGCCGAACTGCACCAGTTCGCGCAGTTTGTCTTCCAGCGCGCGGTTCTTCTCGCGCAAGGTGACGATCTGGCGCTCGGAGATGGGGATCGCGCGGCCGCCGTGCGGGTGCGGTACGAAGATCTCGGCCAGCATCTCGGCGTATTGCTCGAAGAACCCCGGGTTCGCCTTCAGGTACTGGGCCACGTCTTCTGCTTCGGGTCGCATCGCTTCGCTCTCGTAGTCAAGGAAAAAGTTTCAGGCCAGTGCGCGGCTTGCCTGCGCCGCCGGCACCGGGTCTTGATGCAAATCGATCTCGCCTGCGAACACGGCGACCGCCGTACCCGTCATGAAGACGGCGTGGCCGGCGCCGTCCCAGCGGATGCGAAGTTCGCCCCCGCGCGTGTGCACTTTGACCGGGCTCACGAGCAGACCGCGCTCGATGCCCGATACCACGGCGGCGCAGGCGCCCGTGCCGCACGCCAGGGTTTCGCCCGAGCCGCGCTCGAAGACGCGCAGGCGGACGGTGTGTCGATCCACCACCTGCATGTAGCCGGCGTTCACGCGCTCCGGAAACCGCGCATGGCGCTCGATCAGCGGTCCCTCGGTCGTCACGGGAGCCGTGTCCACATCAGGCACGATCTGCACCGCATGCGGATTGCCCATGGAGAGAGCGGCGATCTCGCGGATCGCGCCGTCGACGTCCAGCGGGTAGGTGAGCGCCCGAGCCGGGGCAACGAACGGGATGCGCGCGGGTTCGAACTCGGGCGCTCCCATGTTCACCGTGACGGTGCCGTCGGCCTCGAGCTTGGGCTGAATGATGCCGGACACCGTTTCGACGCGGATCGTAAGCTTGGTGGTGAGCCCATTGTCGTGCACGAAACGCGCGAAGCAACGGGCGCCGTTCCCGCACTGCTGCACTTCGCCCCCGTCGGCGTTGTAGATGCGGTAGTAGAAATCGGTGTCGGCGTGCCGGGCGCGTTCCACGATCAGCACCTGGTCGCAGCCTACGCCGAAGCGACGATCGCACAGGCGCTGCACCTGGCCGCGCGTCAGTTCGATCGGGGTCCGGGTGGCGTCGATGACGACGAAATCGTTGCCGGCACCTTGCATCTTGGTGAAGGCGAGCTTCATCGGCATTGCTCCCGCGGCAGCGCCGGGAGTTCCTTGATCATCACGTAATCGTCCATCACGAAGCCGTTGCCGATGTCGAACACCGCCGACTCCGCCACCTCGAACCCGTTCTTGCGGTAGGCACCGATGGCGGAGACGTTGTTCTTGTTGACCTGAAGTTTGAGACGTGCAAACCCCATCTCCCGTGCGGCCTGCTCGATGTGCCGCAGCAGCGTGCTGCCCAGACCCCGGCCGCGCAACTGGTGGCGGGCATAGAGTTTGTCGACCTTGAGCGTACCCGGAGGATCGCTGCGCTCGTATTGAGCGAAAGCGGCGAGTTCACCGTCGAGGAGCAGCTTGTCCCACCAGACGTCGGGATCGGCCAGTTGGGCACGGATCACGTCGTCGCTGTAGCGCTGAGCCAGCATGTATTGTATCTGCGCGGTGGTGATGATGTCCGGATAGTGCTTGAACCAGGTATCGCGAGCGAGCGCGACCAGGGCCGGGATGTCCGCGGCAGTCAGTCGCTCGATGCGGATGCCGCTCGAAGTCATGCGCGATTCCGCCGGCGGCCGCAGGCGCCGTTGAAGTCGGTCCAGATGCAGCGGTCCATGACCGTCCAGATTCCGTGGGCCACGGCGCGCGCCGCGGCGGCTTCGTTCACGATGCCCTGCTGGATCCACAAGCGCTTCACGCCCAGTCGGATGCAATCGTCGACGATGGGATCGATGCGATCAGGGGCGCGGAATACGTTGACCAGGTCGAAGGGCGGCGGCACGTCGTCAAGCGATGCATAAGCCTTCTCGCCCAGCACCGCGGCGGCATGGGGGTGCACCGGAACGATGCGAAACCCGGCGTGCTGCATCGCGGCCGTGACACGGTGACTTGGCCGGTGCGGGTGCGGCGACAGGCCGACGACGACGATGGACTGCACTTGCGCCAGCACGTCGCAGATCTCGGCGGCCTGCGGATTCGCGAAACCGGTCTCGCGCTTCACGACATGTCCATCAGTAGAAACCTTCCTCGCCTTCCGGCCGCGTCTTGAACCGCTTGTGCAGCCAATAGTACTGCTCCGGCATCTCGAGTACGCGAGCTTCGATGAAGGCGTTCATGCGCCGCGTATCGGCTTCGGGATCGGCGCCCGGATAGTCGTCCCAGGCCGGGTACATGGTCAGGATGTAGCCTTCACCACCCGGAAGTTGTCGCACGACGACCGGGATCACTGCAGCGCCGGTGAGGCGCGACAGGCGTGAAAGCGCCGTCACGGTGGCGGCCGGCACGCCGAAGAAGGGCACGAAGACTGCATCGCGGGCGCCGAGATCGAGGTCGGGCGAGAGTTGCAGGCCGAGACCGTCCTTGAAGCCGCGCAGGATCGCCTTCACACCTTCCTGCCGCGCCACCATGCGCGTACCCGGGAACCGGCTGCGGACCTGCACCAGGAATTCGTCGAACACCCGGTTCTTCTGGTGGCTGTAGACCGCCATGCCGCGGTAATCCATGGACATGCGCAGGCCTTCCAACTCGATCCCGACAAAGTGCGGCACCAGGAAGATCACGCGCCGTTCGCCGATAGCTCGTACGTGTTCCTCGCCTTCGATGCGTACCATGCGTCGCAGCCGTGCTTCCGAGCCCCACCAGGCGATGGTGGCCTCGAGCATGCTGCGGGCGACGGCGCGGAAGTGGGCCTTCAGCACCGCCTGGCAGCGCGCTTCGTCCCATTCCGGAAAGCACAGCCGCAGATTGGTGCGCGCCACGCGCCTGCGTTCGGTGCCGAGCAGTCGGAGTGCGTCCCCCGCAAATGACCCGATGCGGGCGAGTACCGCCAGCGGCAGAAAATGCAGCAGCCACAGGAATGCGATCACCAGGCGCATCGCTTCAGCCCTCGCCGGGCCGCCATCGGCCAGAGTCCGATGGCCTTCGGCAGGCACGAACAGTCCGCAGGGACTGTTCGTGTCCGGCCTCAGCCCACAAGAGGGCTGGCCCCCTTGGGGGGAAGGGCCGCAGGCCCATCGGGGGGAAAGTCATCTCAGGCGGCGGTGGCCGCCGCAGGCGGTTCGACGCCTGCCGGGACCTTGTAGCGGTTGTAGCTCCAGAGGTATTGCTCGGGGCAGCGCCGCACGATGTCCTCGATGGCCGCGTTCAAGCGGCGTGCGCCGACCGGTCCGGTGAGGTCTTCCTCCAGCACGTCGAGATCGAGGGCGTAGCCGCGGCCCTCGGGCAACCGCCGGGCGAAGGCAAGGATCGCGATGCACCCGGTGGCCTTCTGCAGCTTGCCGACCAGAGTCATGGTGTAGGCCGGGCGGCCGAAGAACTCCGCCCACACGCCTTCGCCGAAGCCGGGCACGTGATCCGGCAGCAGTCCGACGGCTTCGCCGTTGCGCAGCGCCTTGAGCAGCTGCCGAACACCACCCATGGAGGTCGGTGCGAGGCGACCGTAGCCGCGCGTGCGGCCGATGCGCATGAGCGGCTCGAGCCAGCGCAGTTTCGGCGGGCGGTACAAGACGGTGATCGGCATGCGCATGGCCGCATACAGCGCCGAGACCTCGAAACAACCCAGGTGCGGCGTGAGGAACAGGATGCCGCGGCCGACGGCACGCGCAGCCTCGACCGATTCCCAGCCATGGGTCTCGACGACGAGCTGCGCCGCCTCGTCCGCGGGCCGAAACCAGATGGCCGGCAACTCGAGCAGGCCCTTCCCGGTTTCACGCACGGCAGCACGGCAGATGCGCTCGAACACCCGCGGATCATCCGCAAGACCGCTCGTCGCGATGTTGTCGGTCAGGCGCGCCGCATAACGCGGCGCGAGCCGGTACGTGAGCCAGCCGGCTGCAGCGCCCAGGCGGTGCAACCAGCTAAGCGGCAGGCGGGCGAGCAGCCTCAGGACGGCTTCGAGCATCGCCTGGTTCGGTTTCGGCGCAAAGGGGGAATCTGCTATCCTGCCGGGCCTTTTTTATCAACACATCCATGTAGGCCGCACAAGCATGAGCGAGTTTTTCTTCACGTCGGAGTCGGTCTCCGAAGGGCATCCGGACAAGGTCGCGGACCAGATCTCGGATGCGGTGCTGGACGCGATCTTAGCCCAGGACCCGAAGTCGCGGGTAGCGGCCGAGACGCTCGTGAACACGGGCCTGGTGGTCATGGCGGGCGAAATCACCACCAACGCGGTGGTCGACTTCCAGCAGGTGGCGCGCGACACCATCAAGCGCATCGGCTACGACAACACCGAGTATGGCATCGACTACAAGGGTTGCGCGGTGCTGGTGGCCTACGACAAGCAGAGCCCGGACATCGCCCAGGGGGTGGACGAGGGCAAGGGCCTCGATCTCGACCAGGGCGCCGGTGACCAGGGCCTGATGTTCGGCTACGCGTGCGACGAGACGCCCCAGCTCATGCCGATGCCCATCTACCTGGCGCATCGCCTGGTGGAGCGTCAGTCGGAACTGCGGCGCGACGGCCGCCTGCCGTGGCTGCGCCCGGACGCGAAATCCCAGGTCACGATCAAGTATGTCGACGGCAAGCCGCATGCGATCGACACGGTGGTGCTGTCGACGCAGCACGCGCCGGAGATGCAGCACAAGCAGATCGAGGAAGCGGTGATCGAGCAGATCGTGAAGCCGGTGCTGCCGAAGGAGCTGATCAAGGGTCAGATCAAGTACCTGATCAATCCGACCGGGCGCTTCGTGGTCGGAGGGCCTCAGGGTGATTGCGGGTTGACCGGCCGCAAGATCATCGTCGACACCTATGGTGGTGCTGCCCCTCATGGCGGCGGTGCCTTTTCGGGCAAGGATCCGTCGAAGGTGGACCGGTCGGCCGCCTACGCCGCGCGCTATGTGGCGAAGAACATCGTGGCCGCCGGCCTCGCGTCCAAGTGTCTCGTGCAGATCTCCTACGCGATCGGCGTCGCGAAACCCACCAGCATCATGGTCACGACCTCAGGCACGGGCAAGGTGAGCGACGAGAAGCTCGCCGAGTTGGTACAGCAGCACTTCGACCTGCGCCCGAAGGGCATCGTGCAGATGCTGAACCTGCTGCGGCCGATCTATCAGAAGACCGCGGCCTACGGGCACTTCGGCCGCGACGAGCCCGAGTTTTCGTGGGAAGGGCTCGACAAGGTGCCGCTGCTGAAGGCGCACCGATAGCGGGGCGAGCTACCCGGCGAGGGGCCCCACCTCCAAGGTGGGGATCGACGGTCAAGCGAGTCCCCGCTGGAAGCCGACGCGACAGTCGCGAAATACGGTACGACGGTTCGGAGGCTGAGAAGCGAGAACCCCCGCACCGGGCGGGGGTTCGTCGAAGACTGCTTAAGGGCGACGGGCGCGCTGCGGTGTGCCCGTTGTTCTTTCCGACCGGGTGTCGCGGTCGCGGCCCGAGTGCGGCCGGGCGCTGAACGAGCGTCCGCCGTTGCCGCGGCGGCCGGCGCCGGCGCCGGGCTTGGCGTGCGTCGCCGGTTCCGGCAGTCGCGGTTCCAGCCCTTCGATCGTGGATACCGGTATGCGCTGTGTCGTGAAACGCTCGATGCCGCGAATCTTGTGCAGATCGGCGTGCTCGGCCAGCGTGACGGCGAGGCCGGTGCGTCCGGCGCGACCGGTGCGGCCGATGCGGTGCACGTAGTCTTCCGAGTTCATCGGCATGCCGTAGTTGATGACATGGCTGATGGTCGGGACGTCGATGCCGCGCGATGCCACGTCGGTGGCGACCAGCACGCGCAGGCGCCGGTGGCGCAATCCGGTGAGCGTGCGATTGCGCTGCGATTGCGGCATGCCGCCGTGCAGAGCCGCCACGGCGTGGCCGCTCGCCTCGAGCACCGCAGCGATGCGCTCGGCATCGCGCTGGGTCGAAGTGAACACGATCGCCTGGTCGAGAGTGGTATCGCGCAGCAGATGGTCGAGCAGGCGTTCCTTGTGGGCGCGGTTGTCGGCCCAGTGCAGGCGCTGCGTGATGCCTTCGTGCTTGTCGCGATGGGACGCGAGTTCGATGCGCTGGGGCGTCTTCAGCAGCTGGCCGGCCAGTCGCGCCACGTCGCCGTCGAGCGTGGCGGAGAAAAGGAGCGTTTGCCGCGTGTCGGGCGTGGCCGCGACGATCGAACGAATGTCGTCGATGAAGCCCATGTCCAGCATGCGGTCGGCTTCGTCGAGCACGAGCACTTCGACGCGAGCCAGATCCAGGCGGCCGCTCTTCTGCAGGTCGAGCAGGCGGCCCGGCGTGGCGATCAGGACATCGAGGGTGCCGCGAATCGCGCGCAGCTGTGCGCCATAAGGCACGCCACCAACGACGGATGCCGTACGCAGCCACTTCAAGGTGCGGCCGTAGAGTTCGCAGGCCTTCGTGACCTGGAGCGACAGCTCGCGCGTGGGCGTCAATACGAGGATGCGCGGCCCGCCGCCCGGTACGGCCCGCTTCTCGGAACTGATCAGGCGTTGCAGGGCGGGCAACACGAAGGCCGCAGTCTTGCCGCTGCCGGTGGCCGCGGAGACCATCAGGTCGCCGCCAGCCATGGCCGCAGGAATTGCCGCAGCCTGGACGGAAGTGGGGTGGGTGTAACCGGCGGCTTCGACCGCCTTCAACAGCAGTTCGGGCAGTCCGAGGGAGGCAAAGGTCGGCGCCTCAGGCGCGACCGGAAGATCGTGACTCAAATAGTTCTCCAGCTTTTCGGGGGCGTAGCCACGCAAGTGGTACGCCTGGGAGCCGCACCCTGGTGCGACGGCATCGCCGCCAACCAGGGACCTCCACGAATGCCGGAGACTTGAGTCAGAGCCGATGAAAAGTGCGCTTTCCGGTGTCGGAAAGAGATCGGCAGGTGGTCGATCCCATACGCAGGGGGCGCAGGATACGTGGTTTTGTGCGACGCGGCAATCGATCCTCAAGACTTTACGAATGCGAGAAGCGCCGAGTAGTCGCCTCCATCCGCCGCTCGGAGCGAGGCAATGTATCTCGTTCGCGCGTTGCCTGGCGCGACCAAATCGCTGCTTCCCCAAGTGAAAGGCATCCCGCCGTATCGGGTGAGCAGCACGTCGGCAATCAGGCGAGAGTGTCGGCCGTTGCCATTGGCAAATGGATGGATGCTGACGAGTCGATGGTGAAATCGGGCCGCCACTTCGTCGAGAGGATAGGTTCCGTTGTCGAGCCAGTAGCGGGTGTCGTCGAGCAGTACATGCAGCTCCACACCGATCCGGAGCCAATTTACCCCGATGTTCTTGTCCGAGCGACGGAAGTCCCCAGCCCATTTCCAGGTCCGGTCGAACATCCGGCGATGCAAGTTGCGGACGAACGCTTCGGTGAGGACATCTGTCGGCCGAGCCCTGAGTGCCCAGCGTGACGCGTTGAGGATGTTGTCTTGCTCCCACTCGTTGAGCTCCTGCTGGGTTCGGATGTGCTTGGGAATCAGCCCAGACGCCTCGTCGGGATCGAGCGGAGTTGCGCCCGGAGCGTGCGCGTCGCCTAGTCCCATAGGCGCGACCAGCGTCCGCGCAACAACTCTGCCTTTACCTGTTCGATCTGTGATCGGGTGTAGGAGGCTCCCGTTTCCTGGGCTTCGAGTGTCATGGTGTGGGCGATGGGCATGACGTCGCGACGCGCGACTGCTTCGGCTTGGCTGTCCACGCGCTCTCGAAGTGATGTTCTGGGCACCAGCACGTATCGCAATTCGCAGTCGAGCGCCTGCGCGAATCGACGCAGTTGCATCAGGGTGATCCGGTCGCTCGATTCGTTGCGCTCCGCCTGAAGGACCAGGGTGTGAGGGACTCCCATACGGGTCGCGAGCTGGCGAATGGTCATTCCGAGAGCTTCGCGCACCGCTTTCAGCCACCCGCCAGGCGGAGGCGGCGGAATGTTAGAGCCAGCGTCGCTCAAGGCGCGGTCTACTTGGTCGAGGCGAAGGATGGTGGACATGTTTACTTTAAAGTTAACAGATCTGGCCGGCATGGTAACTTAAACGTGCACAATTCGTCCAGATATGGTTACTTTAAAGTAAACAGATCCAGCTTCCGTGTCAGGCAGTTGCCCAGACTGCATCGGCAACCCGTCGTGCCCGACCGAGTGCAACGAGCGTTTCTGCCAGTTCGGGAATACGCCGTTTCCAAGGGCCGCGGCCGGAGAAGTGGGCGGCAATGGCATCCGCAGTCATCGGGATACGGGCACCGGCAAGCGCATCGGCGACGGCCTTCACCTGCTCCGGCACCGCGCTCGGCCACGGCTGCTTGGACTTCGGTACCGCGACTGCGATCGGTTCCTCCCCGGTTTCCATCTCGACCTGCGTAGGTGCCCTGGCACCCGCCGGATTCTGGAACTCGGGCCGCAGCCAGCGCACCAGGCCGCGCTTCTCCTCGGCCGCACGCTCGGCGTTGAGCGCGACCAGTCGTTCGAGCAGAGCGTCATCGAGCGCACGCTTGCACTCGTCCCGTGTCGTGGGCAATCCGTTCTTGCCCGCGGCCGTGTTGCCGTTCACCACCTGCACCAGGGGCGCGAGATCGGACCAGCCGTACGCATCGAGCACCGCCAGGTCGAGATCGTCGTGCAGCGTCTTCAGCACCGATACGAGGCCGTCTTCGTGGATGACCTTCTCTTTCGCGGTGAGCGGCTCGCTGGATCTCAGTTTCTCGAGCACGTTGTACATGCCGGTCAGCGTGAGGTCGGCGTGCGCCGCTTGCTGGCGTTTGCGGTGGACGTCGAGTTGTTCGGCGAGGGTGCGGACGCGGGACTGTTGGGCGTCCGTCGCGGCGGGGAAGGGGAAGGTCTCGAAGCAGCGGGTCTTGTTGTAGCGAGGACGGTCTTCGAGAGTACCGCCAGCCGCAAGTGCCCACGTCACGTGGATCTGGCTGGACAGCGTGCCGAGAATCAGTCCATCCGCCATGGCAATACAGATGACCATGTGATCGCAAAGTACGTCGGCGGGAACAAACTGGAATGCCCGGTGTTTCGCGGTCTCAGTGGTACCGATGTATCGCGGCAATTCTTCAATCGCTTTTCTGACGAGCGGTCGCTCCCAGCCGAAGCGCCACCACAGCTCCCGAATGGAGTCCCTGCGATTCTGGTCTCGCTCGGGTTTGACTCGATCGACGATCCGCTGAAATGCCGCGGGGTTCCTGCTGCGTGCTTCCGTTTCAGAGAGTCCCGAAAAATCGACCAAGTACCGCACCCTCGGACGATCCAGAAGATCGCGCCCACCGAGGTAAGAACGAATTACCTCAGGCCCCGTGAGCCGAAGGTCGGCGGCAGCCTCTGGATCAAGGATGAAACCGGCGCCGTGAAGTGCCACTCCCATTCCGCTAATTCCGCTGTTCGCAACGAGCCCAACGCTCGCCGCAATGTTTGCGCCAATTCGAAGATCGGCATGCAAGCTGCCCACTCTCTTTGCCAACTCAACGCTGACTTCTCCGCTGTCACCCGTCGACTCAGCACGGACCTCGTAGCGCACGCCTTCGTGCGACCCTCGTTCGGCGACAGTCATAGAAATGCGCACGGCTGCGCCGTCTGCAGCGTCGACCCAGGGATGGTCAGGAACCGCAAAGACAAGCGATAGTGGAGTCTTGCCCGTCAAATGAGATTCGATGACGCGTCGGTTGAATGACTGCGACAGACTGTTGGTGGTGATCAGTCCGAATCGTCGAAGAGCGGTCGCGCCGACGAGCGTAGCCGCGTGGTCCCACCAGTACATGACGTAATCTGCAGATTCCGGAATTTGTTTTAGCGTCCCTCGAAGCGCGTCGACATACCCGTCACCAAGCAAGGATCTCATCCGCTTTGTCCCGATGAACGGCGGATTCCCCACCACGAAGTCCGCCTTGGGCCACTCCGCCTTGCGCGGATTGACGTACCGCTCCATAGGTTTCTGCGCCCGCTCGTCAGGCACATTTTCCCCTGTGACGGGATGCTTCTTCATCGTCTTGCCGTCCCACCGCGTCACCGGCAGGCCGCGCTCGTCCATCACGAACTCGACTTTGTCGTAGGCGAGCACTGCGTCGCGGCATTCGATGTTGTGAAAATCCTTCAGCACTGGCTGGGGCGGCATCACTTGCCCTCGGGTGCGGAAGTGCCACTGTAGATATCCGATCCAAAGCACCATCTCCGCGATGGCGGCAGCACGCGGATTGATCTCGATGCCGAGCAGTTGATGCGGGTCGACGGTGACGCCGGCCAGCTCCATGCGGCCTTGGGTGTCGCCCAGTTCGTCGAGCTGGTTCAGCACTTCACCTTCGAGGCGCTTGAGGTGTTCTAGCGTGACGTAGAGGAAATTGCCCGAGCCGCATGCGGGGTCGAGCACGCGCACGGTGCAGAGCCGGTGATGGAACTCGCGCAACTGCTTACGCGCATCGTCAAGCTTGCCTTCGCGTGCGAGTACGAGTGCGGCGCCTTGCGCGAGTTGCCAATCGTCGCGCAGCGGCTCCACCACCGTGGGCAGTACGAGCCGCTCGACATAGGCGCGGGGCGTGTAGTGCGCGCCGAGGGCATGCCGTTCTTCCGGGTCGAGGGCGCGTTCGAGCAGCGTGCCGAAGATCGCGGGCTCGACGTGCTGCCAGTCGGCGCGCGCGGCTTCGAGCAGCAGGTCGATCTGGTCGCGGTCGAGCGACAGAACGACCGGGTCCTTGAACAGCTTGCCGTTGAAGCGCAGCACGTCGGTCCGGATCGCGGTGGAGAAGTCACCGCGGTCCATGGCGGTCCAGAGCTCCCGCACAAGCGGCACGAACTGTTGCGGCGAATCCTTCAGGCCTTCGAGAAGATTCGTGAATGCCCTCTTCGGGAGCAGCCCGACATCCTCCGCAAACATGGAGAACAGACAGCGGCTGAGGAACTGGGCAACGCTCTCGGGTGCATGGCAGGTCCCTTCGAGTACCTGTGCCACCCGAGCCAGACGAGCGGCAACGTCGCGCGTGACTTTGGCCGACACCCGGGATGGGTCGAGTGCCAGCGGGTCGATCCAGACGGTTCGCAACCGATTCCGCAACGCCTCATCGCGCAGATCTGTCAGGTGGATTCGATGTGACCTTGGATCGGGGAAAGGCGTGTAGGTCGCGCCGGATCGGGTGAACTCGGCGTACAACTCTATGACGTTGCCGACGTCCACCACCAGAAGGAACGGAGGGCGCCCTTCAGTGGCGGGGAGCGCGCGGGCGTACTGCTCGGCCTGCCCGCGGG
The DNA here is from genome assembly GCA_001464695.1 of Betaproteobacteria bacterium Ga0077523. Taxonomy (GTDB): domain Bacteria; phylum Pseudomonadota; class Gammaproteobacteria; order Burkholderiales. The sequence continues at coordinate 20,796 of LNDQ01000112.1, forward strand.
CGCGCATCAGGGCGTCGTCGAAGCCGGAGCCTTCGGCCTTGCGAATCTTCTTGGCTTCGAGCACGAAATTTCCGCGCCGGTAGCAGTCTATGAAGCCGCTCGACTCGGTGCCGTCTCCGTGCCGGAAAGTTACCCGGCGTTCAAAGACGTACGCGTTGTCCCGGGTATCTTCCCTGGCCGGATCGGGCGTCGGCACGTCCAGAAGGAGGCAAAGCTCCTGGACGAACAACTGGTAGTTGGCCCGCTCCGAGCCGCCGGCGGCCTGCCAGCGGGCGATGAATGCGTCGATCTTGTCGGTCGGGGCAGGCACGGTGGGGTTCGAGAGAGAACTGGGGGAGTGTATCGGATCAGCCACTTGGGTTAATATCCGCGCCGTCCTGAGGAGCGCTGCAACGGGGTCCCCCGCCAGGCTCAGGTTTCGGAACCGCGCTCGTTGACTCGTGACCACGCTCACGGGTGGCGAGACGGGCAGCACCACTTCCCCCCTTCACGTCGCCCAGCGGCCTGGTCCTTCAACCAGGAGAGACGCCGTGTCTGCCGTTACCCAACTGAAGCCTGCCAGCGACTACGTGGTCGCTGACCTGAAGCTCGCCGACTGGGGCCGCAAGGAAATCCGCATCGCCGAGACCGAGATGCCCGGCCTGATGGCGATCCGCGAGGAATACGCGAGCCAGCAGCCGTTGCGTGGCGCCCGCATCAGCGGATCGCTCCACATGACCATCCAGACCGCGGTGCTGATTGGGCCTCGTGCAACATCTATTCGACCCAGGACCACGCTGCCGCTGCCATCGCGGTCAAGGGCACGCCGGTGTTCGCCTACAAGGGCGAATCGCTGGAAGAGTACTGGGACTACACGCACCGGATCTTCGATTGGCCCAACGGGCAGCACGCGAACATGATCCTCGACGACGGGGGCGATGCCACGCTGCTGTTGCACCTGGGCACGCGGGCCGAGACCGATCCGACGTTGCTGAACCACGCGGGCAGCGAGGAAGAGACGCATCTCTTCGCCTCGATCAAGGCGAAGCTCGCCAAGGATCCGAAGTGGTATTCGACCCGTCTCGCGCAGGTGAAGGGCGTGACCGAAGAGACCACCACCGGCGTGCACCGCCTGTATCACATGCACAAGGAAGGCACGCTCAAGTTCCCAACCTCTATGGATGTCGCGAATCGCTGGTCGATGCCATCAAGCGCGCGACCGACGTGATGGTGGCGGGCAAGGTCGCGCTGGTGTGCGGCTACGGCGACGTGGGCAAGGGCTCGGCCCAGGCGCTGCGCGCGCTGTCCGCGCAGGTGTGGGTGACCGAGATCGATCCGATCAACGCCTTGCAGGCCGCGATGGAAGGCTACCGCGTGGTGACGATGGACTACGCTGCGGACAAGGCCGACATCTTCGTGACCGCCACCGGCAACTTCCACGTGATCACGCACGATCACATGAAGAAGATGAAGGACCAGGCGATCGTCTGCAACATCGGCCACTTCGACAACGAGATCGACGTCGCGTCGCTCAACAAGTATCAGTGGGAAGAGATCAAGCCGCAGGTCGATCACGTCATCTTCCCCGACGGCAAGCGCATCATCATGCTGGCCAAGGGACGCCTCGTGAATCTCGGTTGCGGTACCGGTCACCCGTCCTACGTGATGAGCTCGTCGTTCGCGAACCAGACCATCGCGCAGATCGAACTCTTCAACAATCCCGACCAGTATCCGGTGGGTGTCTACACGCTGCCCAAGCACCTGGACGAGAAGGTGGCGCGGCTGCAGCTGAAGAAACTCAATGCGCAGCTGACCGAACTCACGGACGTACAGGCGCGGTATATCGGGGTGAAGAAGGAAGGCCCCTACAAAGCCGACCATTATCGCTACTAGACCATCCGGAACGGGTGGTCGGCGGCGCCGATTCGAGCGACAACCCTGACGGGTTGACGCTCAATCGGCACGGTGACGAAGGCGCAGTCGAGATGTGAGGCGGTAGTCCGGAGGAGGACGAGTGGTCGCGCGTACTTTGTCGTTCGAGTTGTTTCCGCCGCAGACGCCGGAGGGGCTGGAGAAGCTGCGGGTCACACGCAGTCAGCTCGCGCAGTTGAAGCCGGCATTCTTCTCTGTGACCTATGGCGCCGGCGGCTCGACGCGCGACCGTACGTTCGGGGTCGTCGCCGAGTTGCAGGCCGAAGGGCAGAAGGTCGCGCCGCATCTGTCGTGCGTGGCGGCGACCAAGGCTTCCACTGCCGAACTGCTCGATCGCTATCGGGCGTCCGGGATCGACCGCATCGTGGCCCTGCGCGGCGATCTGCCCTCGGGCATGGTGGAGATCGGCGAGTTCCGCTATGCCTCCGATCTAGTGGCGTTCATCCGCGAGGAGTACGGCGATGCGTTCCACGTCGAAGTGGCTGCTTACCCGGAATACCATCCGCAGTCGCGCTCGGCCGAAGACGACCTGCGCAACTTCGAGCGCAAGGTGAAGGCCGGTGCCGATTCGGCCATCACCCAGTATTTCTTCAACGCCGACGCCTACTACTATTTCCGCGACCAGTGCGAAGCGCTCGGGATCGACGTCCCGATCGTGCCCGGCATCATGCCCATCAGCCGCTTCACACAGCTCGCGCGCTTCTCGGATGCCTGTGGCGCCGAGATTCCGCGCTGGATCCGCCGCAAGCTCGAAGGCTTCGGCGACGATGCCGCGTCGATCCGCGCCTTCGGCCTCGATGTGGTGACGCGCCTGTGCGACGACCTGTTGCGCAACGGCGCGCCGGGTCTGCACTTCTATACGCTGAATCAGGCCGGGGCAGTCACCACGATCTGGCAACGGTTGGGGTTGTGACCGCACCCGTTTCGCATAAACGGAAGTAGACTCCGGCGCGTGCCTTCGACTCGCACCCGCTTCCTGGCCGCGTTGCTGGCGGTCTTCGTCGGCCTCGTTCTGATCGAGGCGCACTGGCTCCATTTCACCGAGGCCCTGTCCAACCGCGTCACGGATTTCTTTCTGCGCAGCCAGGCGCAGCAGCTGAAGGGTGATCCCGACATCGTCGTGATCGCGATCGACGAGCAGAGCCTCACCGGCATGGCGGAGCTCGCCGGCCGCTGGCCCTGGCCGCGATCGGTGCACGGCGAGATGGTCACGTTCATCGCCAGGCAGAAGCCGAAGGCGATCGTCTTCGACATCCTGTTCGGCGAGCCCGACGTCTACCGCCCGGAATCGGATCAGGACTTCAACCGCGCGCTGCAAGGCCTCGACAACGTGTACTTCCCGACGGCGCGGCACGATACAGTCGGCGATCCCTACGGGGTACCGATCGCCGATCTCGCGCCGGCGCTGGGCGCGATCCGCGGTCCGCGGTCGGAGAAGAACGCCACGATCGACATACTGCAGCCCTTCGCGCTGGCGACGGAGCACTGGCGTCTGGGCCTGATCAATTTCCGGCAGGACCGCGATGGCGTTGGACGGCGCTACATTGTGTTCGACTCCGCCTATGGTTGGCGCATCCCTTCCCTGCCGGCGCGTGTCGCAGCGGATCTCGGTTGGCCGCTACCCGATCGCGCCGACATCCAGCTCGGCTGGCGCGGCGGCATCCGGGCCCATCCCCAGGTGCCGTTCGTCGATCTGTACGTGGAGCTGAACAGCGAGAAGAAGCGCCGACCGCCCGACGAATTTCGCGACAAGGTCGTCGTCATCGGTACCACGGCCACCGGTCTGGGCGACATTCGCGTGACGCCCGTGGACAACCGGCATCCAGGCGTGGAGATTCTCGCCACTGCGCTCGACAACCTGAAGAACCGCACGTGGCTGCGGACCGCCCCGCCCTGGGTGACGCCGGTGCTCGGCCTGGCGCTCATCGTTTTGCTGGGTGCGGTCTTCTGGGCCCGGCTCAACACGGTTCGCATCGGGCTCGCTCTCGCGGGGGCCTCGGCCGTCCTGCTGGGCGCGAGCTACTTCTTCATCGGCGCGCTGACGTCGGTGCCGGTGATGACGCCGTTGCTGTTTGCCTGGGCGTTCTTCCTGGTGAGCGCGCTGCACGATTACCGCGACGAGCGCCGCTCGCGCGAATCGGCGATCCGCGAGTTCGGCCGCTTCGTGAACCCGCACGTGGTGAAGGAGATCATCGCGCAGGGCGGTCTGTCGCGCGCCGGCGAAAGCCGCGAGGTGACGATCCTGTTCTCCGACATCCGTGGCTTCACCACGCTGTCGGAATCGCGCACGCCCCAGGAGGTGGTGTCGCTGCTCAACCGCTATTTCTCGAAGCAGGTGGACGTCATCTTCCGGCACGGCGGCACGCTCGACAAATTCATCGGCGATGCCATCATGGCCTGCTGGGGTGCGCCGATCGACGATCCGGACCACGCGCAGCATGCGGTGGCGGCCGCACTCGAGATGGCCGACACGCTGCAGGCATTCAAGCGCGAGCTGGGCGAGGCCGATGCCGACTTCGACGTGGGCATCGGCATCCATTCGGGCCCGGCGGTGGTGGGTCTGATCGGATCGGACGCGCGGCGCGAGTACACTGCCATCGGCGATACGGTGAATCTGGCGAGCCGCATCGAAGGGCTGACGAAGGGTGTCGCGCGCATCCTGGTGTCCGAGGAAACCATGCGCCGCTGCGGGAACGCTTTTGGCTTCGCCGATCGCGGATCGTTTCCGGTAAAGGGTCGCGCGCAGGGCGTGCGGCTCTTCGAACCTTCTAGGAAGACGTCATGACCCGAACAAGGACGTGGGTTGCGGCCTGCATGCTGCTGGGATGCTCGGCGGCGTGGGCGCAGGAGACCGGCTACACGCTGCGCGAAACCGAGGTGAAGGCAAAGCCTTTTCTCGATGCGCAGAGCGTCGGCAAACTGCCGGAAAAGGCGCAGGTCACGATTCTCGGCCGCCAGGGCGGCTGGTCGCAGATTCGCGCCGACAAGGTCGAAGGCTGGATTCGCCTCCTCAGCATGCGACTGGGTAGTGCCGATCCGGCGAAGAAGCCCACGGCAGTGGCGACAACCATCGGCTTCGGTCGCCGCGGTGCCGGCGCAGGACCGACGGTGACCACGGGCGTGCGCGGCTTCTCCGAAGAGGACCTGAAGGAAGCGAAGCCGAACCCGGAAGAGGTGAAGAAGATGGAAACCTTCACCATCCCGCCGGCCGGTGCGGCGCAGTTCGCCGCGGCCGGCGGATTGACTGCGCAGACCGTCTCCTACGTCGATGCCGACGGCAAACCCATGAAGGTGAAGAAATGAACGCGCGCCTGCTGCTCTGCGTCGTGGTTCTCGCCGGTATGGTGGGCATCGTCGCCGGGTGTGCCGGGCCGCAGGGCCAGGCCTTCATGGACAACATCGGCGGTGTCGAAGGCCTGATGAAGAACATCAAGCAGGCGACCGGCACCATCCCGGAACCGGAAGAGATCGAAATGGGCGAAGGCATCACCGAGACCCTGCTCGGCGCGCGACCCATGGTCAACGATCCCGATGTCCAGCGCTACGTGAACTTCGTGGGTGCCTGGGTCGCTGCGCAGTCGGAGCGGCCGAACCTGCCATGGCATTTTGCCGTCAACGACAGCGATCACGTCAACGCCTTCGCTGCGCCCGGCGGCTACATTATCGTGACCAAGGGCATGATGAACCTGCTGCAGAACGAGTCGGAACTCGCGGGCGTGCTCGGCCACGAGATCGGTCACGTGGTGCGCAAGCATCACCTGAATGCGATCCGCAAGGGCGCATACATGAACCTGCTGGGCGCCGGCGCGGCGGGTGCGACCGCCGGGTCGCGCGGCGGTGAACTCGTCAACGCCCTGGTCGGGCCGACAAAGGAGCTCTATTCACGCGGCCTCGACAAGGACGACGAGTACGACGCCGATCGTATCGGGGTCGTGCTCGCGACGCGCGCCGGTTATGACCCTTGGGGTCTGGCGGCGGCGCTGCAGACGCTCGCGAAGATCAAGGCCGACGACAAGTACATGGCGTTGCTGTTCAAGACGCATCCGAACCCATCGGACCGCCTCGACAAGTTGGGGACGGCGATGGGAACCACGTTCGACCGGTTCACCGACCGGCCGCAGAACGTCGATCGATTCCAGCGCGCGGTGGCGAAGATCCGGACCGTCGCCGCGAACTGAGGTACGCACCAGCGACGCCCCTTCCCCAACCCTCCCCCGACGAAGTCGGGGGAGGGGCGGGGGATGGGGCAGGCTCCTTTCCGGTCTCCACCAAAACAAAACGCCCGCTCGCAGCGGGCGTTTTCATCAATGGCGCGGCACCGTCATTCACGCCGGTGCGTGCGCGGATCGTCTTCCTCGTGTACGTACTCGATCTTGGTCGGGCCGGTGCCCTTCTCTTCCAGGATGACCGCGGTACGCGCCCAACCGTAATAGGCCTTGCCGGTGGGCTTCTGGATCACGGTGCCGGCCTTGTACTCGTTCATCTCTTTCCAGTTATAGCTCTCGCCCTCGGCGCTCCAGAAGATGCCCTTGAGGATGGTGAGCTCGCGATCGTCGGGGTAGCGCTGCGGGGCGATCTTCATGCCGGAGGGCATGCGCAGGCGGATCACGAACGGGCCGGGTTCGTTCGGGTTGCCGGACACTACTGCCACTTCGATCGGACGGGCAAAGCCCGGGACGAAGGACCACTTCAGGTCCTGGTCGTTGACGGTTTCCGCGGCCAGGGCAGGTCCGGTCGCGGCAATTCCCAGCGCAAATGCGCCGAGCAGACGGGAGAACGTGCGGATCATGGGTGAATCTTCCTCGAAATCGTTGTTGCCGGGATGCGGCTGGCGAATGTGAGCGTGACGGTGCAGTCGACTTCGGATTCTGCGCCTCTTCGGGCAGGAAAATCGCCCGATTGGTTCCCGGGTTCTTCCGAAGCAACCGCTAGCATAGGTCGCTTCGGGGGAGCGAATAAAGGGGGACCGCTAAGCCGCGCGCTTCTTCTGCTGGGCAGCCTGCGCATGCATCAGCGCGTAGGCGCCGTGGGCCGCGGCTTCCGCCTCGCCGACGTGCACGTCGTGACCCATGTCCTGCAGCACGGAACCCAGGGCCGACAGGCACAGCATCACATTGTCCGGTCGGCACGAGTAACCCATGGTGCCGAAGCGCCAGATCTTGCCGGCGAGCGGCCCGAGCCCGGCACCGATCTCGAGGCTGAACTCGGCGAGCAGGCGCTTGCGGACTTCCGCTTCGTTCACGCCCTCGGGCACGCGCGCGGCGTTCATCTGCGGCACGCGATACTGTTCTTGGACCAGGTACTTCAACCCCATCGCTTCCAGGCCGGCCTTGAGCGCCGTGTGATGACGGCGGTGCCGCGCCCAGCAATCCTCCAGGCCTTCCTCGCGGATCAGCAGCAAGGCTTCGTGCAGAGCGAACAGCGAATTGGTCGGCGCCGTATGGTGATAGGTGCGCGTGGTGGCGCCCCAGTAGCCGAGCAGCAGGTTCATGTCCATGAACCAGCTGTGAATCTTGTCCTTGCGCGCCTTCACACGATCGACCACCTGCTCCGAGAACGACACGGGCGAGAGCCCCGGCGTGCAGGAGAGGCACTTCTGGCTGCCTGAGTAGATGGCGTCGATGCCCCATTCGTCCACCAGCACCGGGACGCCGGCCAGCGACGTCACGGCATCGACGATGGTCAGCGCGCCATGACGATGGGCCACTTCGACGATCGACTTGGCATCGGACAGGCATCCCGTGGAAGTCTCGGCATGGACGAAAGCGACGATCTTGGCGTCGGGGTTCGCCTTGAGCGCGTCTTCGACGCGCTGAGGATCCACCGGCGTTCCCCACTCGTGCTCGAGCGTGACCGGGACGCCGCCGCAGCGCACGACGTTCTCCAGCATGCGGCCGCCGAACACGCCGTTGATGCACACAATCACCTTGTCACCGGGTGCGACCATGTTGACGAAGCAGTACTCCATGCCGACCGAGCCGGGGCCGGAGACCGGGAAGGTCAGCGGATTCTTGGTCTGGTAGACGTAGCGCAGCAGCCCCTTCAGTTCTTCCATCATCTCGACAAAGACCGGGTCGAGGTAGCCGATGGCCGGCTGACTCATGGTGGTGAGCACGCGCGGATGGATCTCGGTGGGGCCCGGACCCATCAGGGTGCGCTGGGGCGGATGGAACGACTGGATGCGCTTCGACGGCAGATACGGGTTCATGGTGTCGCTCCCTGGAATGACGGATCCGAAGAGGTTCTCGTCCTCGCCGCGCGACTTCACCCGGATCGGGCGGCGATGGTTGGCCTCGTTCAACACTTCGAGGGCCGCAATCTGGCCCTCCGTGACCGCTTCGACCTCCATGGCCCAGCGCGCCGGCACGTAGCCGGACTTCACCCAGTTGCTGACCACCGCCCGGTCGAGTTTGAGGCGACGGGCGACTTCGGCCTGGGTGCCGAAATGTTCGACGAGACGTTCGGCGCAGTTCATGGGCAGGGAGTGCAAAGCGAGCCGCGAGATTGCCGTATCAAAATGAATTTGACAAGCAATGCTGATCAGCTTGCCCTCAACGCCGGACTACACGCGCGCTTTCGACCTCGTGAGGTTGAAGGCAACGACGCCGCCCGCCATCGCCGCGATAAAGATCCAGACTCGCGCATCGCCGAAGCCAGCGCTCACCACGGCAGGCCCGGGGCAGAATCCCGACAAGCCCCAGCCGAAGCCGAACAACAGGCTGCCGGCGATCAGTTCCCAGGTGATGCCGCGGCTGGCGGGCGCCTCGAAGTGCGCGTCAAGTAACGGCTTCGCAGCCTTTCGTTGGCTCAACCAGTAGGCGAACCCGAACACTGCGAGGGCGCCGCCCATGACGAACGCCAGGCTGGGATCCCAGAACCCGGTCACGTCCAGAAAGCCGACTACCTTCGCCGGATTGGTCATCTGCGCCACGATCAGGCCAACGGCGAACAGCACCCCGCAGGCGAATGCGAACAGGACCTTGTTCATAACAAACCGCCTTGCCGCAACGCGAATACGGCGATCGCGCCGGTTGCCATGAAGCACAGCGTCGCCACGATCGAGCGCGGCGACAGCCGACCTATGCCGCACACACCGTGGCCGCTGGTGCAGCCGTTCCCGAGTTGGGTGCCGTAACCGACCAGCAGGCCGGCGAGCACCATCTGCCATTCGCCGCCATTCAACTCGAAAGCGATGTGTTCGTCGAAGGCCAGCTTGGCGACGACGCCCACCGCGAAGAGCCCGGCGACGAACGCGAGCCGCCAACCCCAATGGCCCCGCTCGAAGGTGAGCAGACGGCCGAAGATGTTGGAGACGCCCGCGATGCGCCCCAGCCCCCACCAGGTCAGCGCGGCAGCCGTACCGATGAGCGCTCCACCGACCAGTGCGGACCAAGGGGTGAAGTTGGCGATCGTCACGGAGTACGTACGATGCGCAGCGGTGTCGTCAGCGGCTCGGTGGGTTCCGGATCGAACGCGCGATCGCCATCCGCGTTGGCTTCGCCGGTGGGCACCAGATTCGCGAAGTCGTACAGCTTCGAATCCGCGAGATGCGATGGCACCACGTTCTGGAGTGCCCGGAACATGTTGTCGAGGCGGCCGGGGTGCTGTTTCTCCCAGGTCTGCAGCATCGTCTTCACCTGCTTGCGCTGCAGCGTCTCCTGCGACCCGCACAGGTCGCACGGAATGATCGGGAACTGCCGCACCTCGGCCCACTCCGCCAGGTCGCTTTCCTTGCAGTAGGCCAGCGGCCGGATGACGACGTGCCTGCCGTCGTCCGACACCAGTTTCGGCGGCATGCCCTTCAGCTTCGAGCCGAAGAACATGTTGAGCAGCAAGGTCTCGAGGATGTCGTCGCGGTGATGTCCGAGCGCGATGCGGGTCGCACCGAGTTCGGCGGCGACCCGGTAGAGCACGCCCCGCCGCAGCCGCGAGCACAGCGAGCACATGGTCTTGCCTTCGGGTATCAGCCGTTTCACCGTGCTGTAGGTGTCCTGCACCGCGATGCGATACGGAATGCCGAGGCTTTCGAGGTATTCGGGCAGCACGTGCTCTGGATAGCCCGGATGGCGTTGATCGAGATTGACCGCCACGATCTCGAACGGCACCGGGGCGTGGTCGCGCAGGTTGAGCAGGATGTCGAGCAGGCTGTAGCTGTCCTTGCCTCCGGACAGACACACCATCACCTTGTCACCGGCGCGAATCATGTCGTAGTCGGCGACGGCCTCGCCCACCAGGCGGCGTAGCCGCTTGGCCAGCTTGTTGTTCTCGAAGGCCTGACGCCTGCTGTCGGCCGTCGTGGTCACAGGTATATGCTCCGTCCGCCGTCCACGGCGATGATCTGACCGGTAATGTAGGGCGCATCCTGCACCAGGAAGCGCACCGTGCGTGCAACATCGTCCGGTTCGCCGGTCCGCTTGAGCAAGGTGGTGTTGACGATGCGCTGGCGGGCGAGCGCGTCGGACCAGGCTTCGTCCTCGGGCCACAGGATCGGACCGGGGGCCACGCCATTCACCCGGACCTCGGGCCCCAGTTCCCGGGCGAGCGAGCGCGTGAGCGCGGCGAGGCCACCCTTGGCTGTCGAATAGACCGTGTAGTTCTTCATGGGGCGTTCGGCGTGGATGTCGGCGATATTCACGATGCAACCCTCGGTCTTGCGCAGGTGCGGCGCGGCCGCTTGCGACAGGAACAACGGCAGCTTGAGATTGGTACCCACGAGGTCGTCCCAGTCCTCCTCCGTGATTTCGCCGACCGGCGTGGAATGGAAGCTCGATGCGTTGTTGATGAGTACGTCGAGGCGGCCGAAGCGTTGCACGGTGTCGTATACCACCGCCGGCAGGTTGGCCAGATTGAGCAGATCGGCCTGCACCAGCGCCACCGAATCGGTTCGCGTCTGGTTCAATTCCGCCTGCAGGGCGCGCGCCTCGGCCGCGGAGCTGCGGTAGTGCACCATGAGATTCGCCCCTTCGGCGTGCAACAGCCGGCAGATGGCCGCACCCACGCGCCGGGCACCGCCCGTGATCAGCACGACCTTGTTTTGCATCGGACCGCGACGCCGTAGTTAAATCGGGGACTCCCGGATTCTACTCGACCGACCCGAAACCCCGATGTTGGCCGTCTCTCCCGACCTCGCGCCCGGCCCCGACGCCGCGGCGCACAGCACCTTGCTCGCCGAACGCATCGGCCAGGCCATCGACGCGGCCGGCGGCTGGATCGGCTTCGACCGCTACATGGATCTGGCCCTGTATGAACCGGGCCTGGGCTACTACAACGGCGGTTCGACCAAGTTCGGTGGCGCCGGCGATTTCGTGACCGCGCCGGAGATCTCGCCGCTGTTCGGCCGCACGCTCGCCCGGCAGGTCGCCCAGATCCTTGGCGTGACCCGCGGTGAAGTACTCGAGCTCGGTGCCGGCACGGGTCGTCTCGCGGTGGATCTGCTGCGCGAACTCGAACGGTTGGATGCCCTGCCGCCGCGCTATCTGATCCTTGACGTCAGCGGCGAGCTGCGCGCGCGGCAACGACAGACTATCGGCGACAAGCTTCCCCACCTGCTCGACCGCGTCGTGTGGCTGGACCAGTTGCCGGCGGCGATCGAAGGTGCGGTCGTCGCGAACGAAGTGCTGGATGCCGTGCCCGTGAACCTCGTCTCGTGGCGCGACGATGGCATCTTCGAACGAGGGGTCGAGCGCATTGGCCGAGGTTTCGGCTGGGCCGATCGTCCACTCGAGCCCGGTCCCCTCGATGAAGTCGCCCGTGCCCTGCCGATCGATCCGCCCTTCGTGACCGAGATCGGGGTCCGCGGCAGCGCGCTCGTCGCTTCACTCGCAGAACGTCTGCGGCACGGCGTGCTGCTGATCGTCGACTACGGTTTCGGCAGCAGCGAGTTCCATCACCCGCAACGCTCGCGCGGGACGCTGATGTGCCACTACCGCCATCACGCCCATGACGATCCGTTCTTCCTGCCGGGCCTGCAGGACATCACGGCGCACGTGGACTTCACCGCAGTCGCGGAAGCCGGTGTGATGGGTGGCCTGGCGGTACTCGGGTATACGACGCAATCGCGCTTCCTCATCAACAGCGGCATCACCGAGCTCTTGTCCGCGGAGAATCCCGAAGATGCCGGCCGCTACCTGCCGCAGTCGTCGCAGGCCCTGCGGCTGCTGAGCCCGGCGGAAATGGGCGAGCTGTTCAAGGTGCTGGCGCTGGGACGGCGGGTGGAGGAACCACTGCTCGGGTTTCCCACAGGCGACTTGTCCCGGTTGCTGTAGGTCCGAACCGAAGAGCGTGAAACACGAAGGACGCAAAGGACACGAAGGAACACGAAGAAGGCAAGGACAACGACAAGGAATTGTTCTGGATTAGCCTTTGTTCGCGGATCTTCGTGTCCTTCGAGCCCTTCGTGTTGCAAGAAGTTGATCTGAATTTCCCATGACTGACTACCTCCGCACGCCAGACGACCGATTCGCCAACCTCCCGGGTTTCGCCTTCGAACCACACTACCTCGAGTTCGACGGCCTGCGCATGCACTACGTCGACGTCGGCCCCGCGGATGCCAAGGACGTATTTCTCTGCCTGCACGGCGAACCTACGTGGAGCTACCTCTACCGCCGGATGATTCCGGCGATCACGGCGGCAGGGCACCGGGTCGTCGCCCCCGACCTGTTCGGTTTCGGTCGCTCCGACAAGCCGGTCGACGACGCCTGGTATACGTTCGACACGCACCGCGAATCGCTGCTGCGGTTCATCGAGAGCCTGGACCTCCGCGGTATCACGCTCGTATGCCAGGACTGGGGCGGCTTGCTCGGCCTCACGCTGCCCATGGACCTGCCCGATCGTTTCTCGGGACTGCTCGTGATGAACACGACCCTCGGCACCGGCGACGTACCCCTGACCGAGGGTTTCAAGGCATGGCGCCAGTGGGTTGCGAACAACCCCGATCTCGACTGCGGCAAGTTGCTCGCACGGGCCTGCCCTCACCTGACGCCGGCGGAGGCTGCCGCGTATTCAGCGCCCTACCCCGATCGCAGCTACAAGGCTGGTGCGCGCCGCTTTCCGCAACTGGTACCGGACCGTCCGGACGCACCCGGGGCCGAACTCTCGCGCCGCGCGCGCGACTGGTGGCGCCGTGAGTTTCGCGGCCGCAGTTTCATGGCGATCGGCATGACCGATCCGGTGCTCGGCCCCGTCGTCATGGAAGCGTTGCGGGCCGACATCCGCGGTTGCCCGCCGCCCATGCAGGTGGCCGATGGCGGGCACTTTCTGCAGGAATGGGGTGCGCCGGTTGCCGCAGCGGCTTTGCGCCACTTCGCCGCAGGTTGACCAGCCCGTCAGGCAGTCCCCCACACCTCACGCGCGGTCTCCGTGACCAATCTCAGCTTGGTCGCCTGGGATTCGCGAGCGATCTCGTTGCCGTGCACCGTGCTCGAGAATCCGCACTGGGGCGAGAGGCATAGCTGATCCAGCGGGACGAATCCGGCGGCCTCGTCGATGCGACGCTTCAGCTCGTCCTTCGATTCCAGCGTGCCCACCTTGGTCGACACCAGGCCGAGGACCACGATCTTGCCCTTCGGTACGAACCGCAGCGGTGCGAAGGTCCCGGAGCGCGCATCGTCGTATTCGAGAAAATAGCCGTCCACTGCGAGATCGTTGAACAGCACTTCAGCCACGGGCTCGTAGCCGCCTTCGGCGACCCAGGCGCTCTGGAAATTGCCCCGGCACAGATGGACGCAGACGGTCATGCCGGAAGGCCGGTCGGCGATCGCGGCGTTGATCAAGCGTGCGTAGCGCCGCGGCAACTCGTCCGGATCGTCGCCGCGCTGGCGCGCGCCTTCGCGCATCTTCGCATCGCAGAGATAGGCCAGGTTGGTGTCGTCGAGCTGCACGTAGTTGCACCCCGCCGCACCGAGTTGCCGCAGTTCTTCGCGGTAACACGCCGCCACGTCGTCGTAGAACGCTTCGAGATCCGGATAGGCCTCCTTGCTGATGGCCCCGCGGCCGCCGCGAAAGTGCAGCATGGTGGGCGATGGGATCGTGACCTTCGGCGTGCGCTGGGTGGCCGATCGCAGGAAGCGGAAATCCTCGACCTGGATCGCCTGCACGTGGCGCAGCTTCTGCGTGACGTGCATCACGGGCGGGGCGAAATTCACCTCGGTGCCGAGGGCATTGCGGAAACTGGTGGCGATGCCGCCGCGCGTTTCCACGCCTTCCAGCTGTTCGAGGAAGTCGACGTGGAAATAGGTGCGGCGGAATTCGCCGTCGGTGATGCCGTTCAGTCCCAGGTCCTCCTGGAAGCGGACAATGTCGCGGATGGCGACATCTTCGGCCTCACGCAGTTGCGCCTTCGGCAACGATCCGGCGCGGAACTTCGCGCGCGCCTCGAGCAAGGTCGCGGGTCGCAGGAAGCTGCCGACGTGATCGGCCCGGAACGGCGGTATCTTGCGCTGCGTCATGATGATCCCTCGAGGGTGGCACCGCATTCTCGCCCAACTTCGCGGTGCGCATCGGCGTGCGTGCAATAATCGACCGACATCGAGAGTGACCGGCGGCCACGGGAACGCCGGCGTCGAGGAGGAGAGCGTTCATGTCGGGAAGACTGTGGGGCGCGCTGAGGACGTGGTCAAGGTCGGCATGATCGCCGAGATGAGCGGCCCGTTCGCGGAGACCGGACGCCAGATGGTGAACGGCGCCAAGGCCTATCAGAAGGTCTACGGCGACAGCGCCGGCGGTCGCAAGGTCGAGCTCATCGTCAGGGATTCCACCGGCCCCGCGCCGGAGGTGGCCAAGCGCCTCGCGCAGGAACTTCTCGTCAACGACAAGGTGGATTTCCTTGCCGGCTTCGGCCTGACGCCAAACGCGCTGGCCGTCGCTCCGCTCGCCACGGAAATGAAGAAGCCCATGATCGTGATGAATGCAGCCACTTCGGTGATCACGTTGAAGTCGCCGTACATCGCACGCGTCTCGTTCACGCTGGCGCAGGTCGCCGCCCCGCTCGGCACGTGGGCCGCGAAGAACGGCATCCGCAAGGTCTACACGCTGGTTGCGGACTACGGCCCGGGGATCGATGCCGAGACCGCGTTCAAGAAGGCGTTCATCGCCGGCGGCGGCGAGATCGTCGGCGAAGTGCGCACACCGCTGCGCAACGTCGAGTTCGCGCCGTATCTGCAACGCATCAAGGACGCGCGGCCTGAAGCGGTGTTCATCTTCCTGCCGGTGGGCGAACAACCCGTGGCGTTCATGAAAGGCTTCTCGGAACGCGAGCTCGACAAGGCCGGCATCCGGTTGATCGCGACCGGCGACGTCACCGAAGACGGGCAGCTCGAAGCGATGGGCGAGACGCCGCTGGGCGTCGTGACCACCCATCACTATTCCGCCGCCCACGACAGCGCGCAGAACCGGACCTTTCTCAAGGCCTTCGCGGAAGTCGCCGGGTCGGACTTCAAGCCGAATTTCATGGCGGTCGGTGCGTGGGACGGCATGGCCGCCATCTACGAGGCAATCCGCCGCAACGGCAACGGGCCGATCGACGGCGACCGCGCCCTGGCGACGCTGAAGGGTCTCAAGCTCGACAGCCCGCGCGGACCCATCATGATCGATCCGGAAACGCGAGACGTCGTGCAGACAGTGTACGTGCGCCGCGTGCAGAAGCGTGGCGGCCGCGTGTTCAATGTCGAGTTCGAGCAGTTCCCCAGCGTGAAGGATCCCGGCAAGTAACGTGGTGCTCCGGACCGCGCACCCGTCTTCGTGATGGCGAGTCTGCTGGGGGTGCTGTTCGACGGGCTCGCCTACGGCATGCTGCTGTTCCTGGTGAGCGTCGGCCTCTCGGTGACGCTCGGGCTGATGAACTTCGTCAACCTGGCCCACGGCGCCTTCGCGATGCTGGGCGGCTATGTGTGCGTCGTTCTGATGCAGCGCTGGGGCGTGCCGTTCCTGATGGCGCTGCCGGCCGCCTTCGTGGCCTCGGCAGCGGCGGGGTTGATCCTGGAGCGCGTGCTCTATCGTCGCTTCTATCGCCGTAGTCATCTGGACCAGGTCCTCGTCACCATCGGTCTCGTGTTCATGGCGATCGCCGTTGCGACGTGGATGTTCGGCCCGCAGCAGCAGCCACTCCGGTTGCCGGGCGCACTCTCCGGTCAATGGACCTTGCTCGGCGTGGACCTCAACGTCTATCGCTGCTTCCTGCTGGTGGTGGGGGCCTTGCTCGCCTGGACGTTGACCCTCGTCCTGGAGCGAACGCGCTTCGGTGCCGCAGTGCGCGCAGCCGTGGACGACGCGCGCGTTGCGGAGGCGCTCGGCGTCCGTGTGACGCTCGTGTTCCAGTTGACGTTCGCCGTCGGCTGCGGCCTTGCCGGCCTGGGCGGTGCGCTCGGCGTGGAAGTGCTCGGACTCGACCCGACGTTTCCGTTGAAGTACATCGTGTACTTCCTGCTCGTCGTCGCCGTCGGCGGTACCGGCAGCTTGAAGGGACCTTTGTTCGCCGCGCTGTTGCTCGGCGTCGCCGATGTCGCCGGCAAGTACTATCTGCCGCAGGTGGGGGCGTTCATCCTGTACGCGATCATGGTGTTGTTGCTGATCGTGCGACCCCAGGGATTGGTGGCGCGGGCGTGAGGCTGCGGACCGGCTGGCTCGAAGTCCTCTTCTGGTCGGTACTCGCCGCTGGATACGTTCTCTGGCCGAGTCAGTTGCCGTTCGCGAGCCAGGTGTTGATCGCAGGGCTGTTCGCGCTCTCCTACGATCTCATCCTCGGCTATGCCGGCATCCTCTCGCTTGGTCATGCGGCCTACTTCGGAGTCGGCGCTTACGCAGCGGGCCTGCTCGCTGCGCACGGATGGGGTGAACCGATCTCCGGACTGGTCGCGGCCGGTCTCGTTGCCGGTCTCGCCGGACTTGTCACGAGCCCGCTCGTGGTGCGGGGCACCGACCTGACGCGCCTGATGATCACGACCGGCCTGGGTCTGCTGCTGTTCGAGCTTGCCAACCGGCTCGGTGCGATCACCGGTGGCGTGGATGGGCTCCAGGGCGTGGAGATGCAACCGTTGCTGGGCGCGTGGCGTTTCGACATCTACGGCCGCACGGCGTACGGCTACGTGCTGGCAGTGGTGTTCGTCCTGTTCCTGGCGGCGCGGCGGCTGGTGCGTTCACCCTTCGGTCTGAGCCTGCGCGGCATCCGTGGCAATCCCGGGCGCATGCGCGCCATCGGGTGTCGCGTCGATCTCCATCTTGCCGCGGTGTACGCGTTCGCCGCCGCGTACGCCGGTGTCGCCGGGGCGCTGCTCTCGCAGACCACGCAGTTCGTCGGGCTCGACGTCCTGTCGTTCAGCCGCTCCGCGGAACTGCTGGTTATGCTGATCGTCGGTGGCGCCGGCCTGCTGTACGGGGGGTTCGTCGGCGCGGCGGTGTTCATGATCGCGCATCACTATCTGTCTTCGCTGGATCCGGTCTACTGGCAGTTCTGGCTCGGCGCGGGTCTGGTGATCATCGTGCTGCTGGGGCGCGACGGCATTCTGGGTTTCTTCCATCGCCGGCGTTCGTCCGCGGCGTCGGCACCGTGACTTCAGTCCTGCGCACCGAAGGCTTGAGCAAGCGCTTCGGCGACTTCCAGGTGCTCGACCGCGTCACGCTGCAACTGCCGCAGGGCGCCCGGCACGCCGTCATCGGACCGAACGGCGCCGGCAAGACCACGCTCATCAATCTGCTGACCGGAACGGTGCGACCCACCGCGGGCGAAGTCTATGTGGAGAGCGAGCGCGTGACGTCGCTGCGGCCGGAGCAGAGGGTGCGGCGTGGTCTCGTGCGGACCTTTCAGGTCAACAACCTTTTTTCCGACCTCACCGTTCTGGAATCGGTATTGCTCGCCGCCTGCGAGCGTACCGGCGCGGCGCTGGACGCATGGCGAGCCCTGACTACGCGAACCGCGGAGATCGATGCGGCGCGCGCAACGCTGCGATTGTTGAAGCTCGAGGGCGCCGCGCAAGTGCGCACCCGCGACCTTGCGTACGGCGAACAACGCTTGCTCGAGATCGCGCTGGCGCTCGCGTGCAAGCCTCGCATCCTGTTACTCGACGAACCCGCGGCCGGCGTCCCGCGGCGCGAAAGCGTCGCGCTGTTCGAAGCGATCGCGGGCTTGCCCGGCGATCTCACGGTGCTGTTCATCGAACACGATATGGATCTGGTCTTCCGCTTCGCGCAACGCATCACCGTGCTGGTGGCCGGCGCCATCCTGACCGAAGGCACGCCGCGGGAGATCGCCGGCGATGCGCGGGTGAAGCAGGTTTATCTGGGGCGCGCCGCGTGAGCGACGTCGTCCTCGAAGTGGAGCAGTTGACCGCCGGTTATGGCGACGCGATCGTGCTGGAGGAAGTAGCGCTCGCCATTCCCCGCGCCGGATTGGCTCTGCTGGGTCGGAACGGTGCCGGCAAATCGACCCTGATTGCGTCGATACTGGGCCTCACCCGGCTTCGCACCGGGAGCGTGCGCTTTGGCGGCAACGACATCACCCGCTGGTCACCGCTGCGGCGGGCCCACGCCGGCATCGCGTGGGTGCCCCAGGAGCGTGGCATTTTTCCCTCGCTGTCGGTGACGGAGAACCTCACCGTGGTCAGCCGTTCCGGCCCATGGACCGTGGATCGCGTCCACGCCCTGTTCCCTCGGCTCGCCGAACGCCGCCAGCATCGCGGCGGACAACTGTCGGGCGGCGAGCAGCAGATGCTCGCCATCGGTCGCGCGCTGATGCTGAACCCGAAGGTGCTGCTGCTCGACGAACCCTTCGAGGGGCTGGCGCCGATCGTCATCGACGAACTGGAGGATGCCATTCGCCGCCTGCGAGCCGAGGACGTCGCCATCCTGCTGGTGGAACAGCACGTCGAGAAGGCGCTCGCGCTGACGGCGCGCGCGGCGGTGCTGGACCGCGGTCGCCTCGCCTGGCTGGGCGATGGTGCGCAACTGGCAAGCGATCCCGATCGTCTCGCCGGGCTGATGGGTTTCAACGCAGCGCAAGACGATATGATGCCGGTCGACCCGAACTGACGGCGCCTTCCACGCGCGCTTCATCCGATGCACATCCATATCCTCGGCATCTGCGGCACCTTCATGGGCGGCATCGCAGTGATCGCGCAGCAGGCCGGCCACAAGGTGACCGGCTGCGATGCCAACGTGTATCCGCCCATGAGCACGCAGCTCGAGGCCCAAGGCATCGCACTCACCGAGGGCTTCGGCCCGGAGCAGGCCGCCATCGGCTGCGATCTGTTCGTGATCGGCAACGTGGTCTCGCGCGGCAATCCGTTGATGGAAGAGATCCTGAATCGGGGCCTGCCCTACGTCTCGGGACCGCAATGGTTGGCCGAATCGGTGCTGCGCGAGAAATGGGTGCTCGCGGTGGCAGGCACCCACGGCAAGACCACCACGACCTCGATGCTCGCGTGGATCCTGGAGTACGCCAAGCTGGATCCAGGGTTCCTGATCGGCGGCGTGCCGCTCGATTTCGGCTTGTCGGCGCGGACCACGAGCGACCCCTTCTTCGTGATCGAGGCCGACGAGTACGACACGGCCTTCTTCGACAAGCGCTCCAAGTTCGTCCACTACCGGCCGCGCACCGCGATCCTCAACAATCTGGAGTTCGATCACGCCGACATCTTTCCCGACCTCGCGGCCATCGAGACGCAATTCCATCATCTCGTGCGCACCGTGCCGGGCAACGGCCTGATCGTCGCGAATGGCATCGAGGAAAGCATGGAGCGGGTGCTGGCACGCGGGTGCTGGACGCCGGTGGAGCGCTTCGGCGCCGATGCCGGATGGCAGGCGGCAGCACCGGATGCGGATGGCGCGTTCGATGTCGTGCTGGGCGGTGCGAAACTCGGCCGCGTGCGCTGGGACCAGCTCGGTGCCCACAATCGCATGAACGCGCTCGCGGCGATCGCAGCGGCCCGGCATGTCGGCGTCCCGGTGGAAATCGCCATCGAGGCGCTCGGCGCGTTCAAGGGCGTCAAGCGCCGCATGGAAGTGCGCGGCGTGGTCGGCGGCATCACCGTCTACGACGATTTCGCCCATCACCCGACGGCCGTGGAGACGACCATCGCGGGGCTGCGGCGCAAGGTCGGCAAGGCGCGCATCCTCGCCGTGCTGGAGCCGAGGTCCAACACGATGAAGCTGGGCGTGATGAAGGCGCTACTGCCGGGCAGTCTCGCCGACGCGGAGAAGGTGTTCTGCTACGCTGGCGGCCTGGGCTGGGACGCCGCCGGGGCGCTCGAACCGCTCGGTGCGAAAGCGCAGACCTTCGAGGATCTCGGGCAACTCGTCGAAGCGATCGCCCGCGAGGCCCAGGCGGGTGACCACGTGCTCGTCATGAGCAACGGCGGTTTCGGGGGCATCCACGGAAAATTGCTGGAGCGCCTGGGTTGAGATGATGATCCCCCCGATGGGCCTTCGGCCTCTGGCCGATGGCGGCCCGGCGCGGGCAAGGTGACAACCCCCCCGATGGGCCTTCGGCCCTTTCCCCCCAGGGGGCCAGCCCGCTTGGGGCGGCCCGGCGCGGGCTGTGGCTGAGTACGCCTACCGGCTGGTCAACGTGTTCGCGCACGACCGTGCACTGTCGGGCAATCCGCTGTGCGTGTTCGAGGACGGCCGCGGGCTTACCGATGCCGACATGCTGGCCCTCGCCATCCAGTTCAACCTGTCCGAAGCGACGTTCATCCTGCCGTCGGCGCGAGCGCCAGCACGGGTGCGCATCTTCACACCGGCCGGCGAGTTGCCGTTCGCGGGCCATCCGACCCTCGGCACGGCTGCAGTCGTACGTGAACTCCAGCAGACCGGCGATCGCCTGATGCTGGAGATGGAGGCCGGCATCATCCCGGTGGAAGCGGCAGGCGACCAGTTCACTCTGCAGGCCAATGCCCCCCGATGGCGTACTCCCGAGGCGTCGCGAGAGGATCTCGCGCGCATGCTGGGCCTGGGTCCGGACGACATCGGCGAGTCGCCGCTGCGGATAAGCACCGGCATGGAACAGATGCTGGTTCCGCTCGGGTCGGAAGACGCCGTGCGTCGCGCTGCGCCCGTGCCGGAGCTCGCGAAGCGCTGGGCCAACGACCGCGGCATGGTGAAGATCTACGTCTGGTTCGAACGGGGCAACGCCACGGTGGCAGCCCGCTTCTTCTTCGAGAAGCAGGCCGGCGTGATCATGGAAGATCCCGGTACCGGTTCGGCATGCGCGAATCTCGGTGGCTGGATGATCGCCACCCGCCGCCCATTGCCGCTGCGACTCACGGTCCACCAGGGTGATCATCTCGGTCGCGCCTGCCGGCTCGGCCTCGGCGTCGATGCGGACGAGCAGATCCGGGTGAGCGGCCGCGTACTGGAGATCGGCCGCGGGTCAGTGCGGCTCTGACGTCGGTGGTTTCCAGTCCCGGTTCCGCCCGTAGTACGCTCGCTGCGCGGCTTTCCTTTTCGACAGGTGCCCCATGATCCCGTTGATCCTAGGTCTCGTCCTGTTCCTCGGCATGCATTCGGTCCGCATCTTCGCGGACGACTGGCGTACCCGCCAGCGGGCAAAGCTCGGGGATGGCGCGTGGAAAGGTCTCTACTCGGTGGTGTCCGTGGTCGGCTTCGTGCTGATCATCTGGGGCTACGGCCTGGCACGCGCCGAACCGATCCCGATCTGGGCGCCGCCGGTCTGGACGCGGCACGTCGCTTCGCTGCTTACGCTGATCGCGTTCGTGCTGCTGGCTGCGGCCTACGTGCCGCGCAACGCGATCAAGGCGAAAGTGCAGCACCCGATGGTGGCGGGCGTGAAAATCTGGGCGTTCGCGCACCTGCTCGCCAACGGGACGCTGGCGGACATCCTGCTGTTCGGTACCTTCATTTTGTGGGCGGTACTGGCCTTCAGGTCGATGCGTCAGCGGGATCGTGCCGCCGGCAAGACCTATCCCGCCGGGCAGGGAACGGCGACGCTGATCACTGTGGTCGTCGGCGCGGTGGGCTGGGCTGCGTTCGCGTTCTGGTTGCACGCGTGGTGGATCGGGGTGGCCCCGTTCGGCGGTTGAGCGGAGGGCAAGTCAACCTCTTTCAACACGAAGGACGCGAAGGACACTAAGGAACACGAAGGAAGTCCTGGGTCTGCCCTTGGTTTTTCCTGCGTGCCCTTCGCGTCCTTCGTGTTTCACGCTTTACGCCTTGCTTTTCGCGGGCACCCACAGCTTCTTCGGCAGCAGGCAGTGGATGCTCCGCGCACCTGGTTCGAGCCGGCCGATGCGCGCGTCCATTGCAAGGCTCGCCAGCGCATAGGCATCGAGTGCGCTCAGCTTCTTGCGCTCCTGCAGCCCCACGATCATCTGCATCGCCGCGTCGTTCATCGCAGTCTGCGCGCTGCGATCGGTCGTGTGGGTGACGAAGTTGCTGCGCGTCTCCTGCGTCGGCCGATCAGGCATGGGCTTGCCCGGCCGTTTGGGCAACATGCAGTAGACGCCCTTCAACTGGTTCACCACTTCCGAAACACGGCAATCGCCGTGGGCGCTCATGAACTTGCGCGCCGCCGCCGCGCTCAGCCCGCGCCGGTCCGTGAGGAACTTCAACGTCTCTTCCTCGAGGATATCGAGCGCCTTGTCGAGGTCGCGGTCGTAGCCGACCGTGATCCAGTGGGTCGGGGTCTCGATGCGCGGCCACGCGATGGTGTTGCCCTTCACCACCTCGATGGTCATGTTGAGTTCGTTGAAGGCGGTCTCGATGGCGGTCAGGTTGATCTCGCCGTTGCCCTGCGCCGCATGGGAATCGCCCGACCACAGCAGTGCGCCGTCGACGAACACCGGCAGGAACAGCGTCGTGCCCTCCACCAGTTCGCGCACGTCCATGTTGCCGCCGAAGGGTCCGGGCGGCACGGTGCTGAACTTGCCGCTCTCGGCGCGTGCGACGCCGACGATGCCCGGAAAGGGTCGCACCGGCAGCTCGATACCGGGCAGGAACTCGGTGACGCCACGGTGCATGTCGAAGAAGAAGTACTTCACCTGCGGCTGGCGGAAGACGTCGGGGAACTGCCCCAGCTTGAGGTCACCCGGCAGATTCCAGTTCGCACCGTAGGCGCGCGGGACGATGCGGTTCAAGCGAATCTTCAGCACGTCGCCGGGCATCGCGCCTTCGACGAACACCGGCCCCGTGATGGTGTGGGGACCGCGACCCGGGTGCGCCACGCGCAGCCGCGTGATCTCGTCCACCGGCACGCCGGGCAGCACCTGGTTCATGGAGGCCATCATGGTTTCCATGACCAGGGTGTCGCCCGACCGGATGCGTGCCCGCGGCGCTTCGCTGTTGTCGAACCAGCCCCATTGCACGGTTTCACTGGTGGCGGGCAGCAGGTAGACCCCCCCCTGGTATTGCCCGATGTGGCCGGCGGCGAGCGCCGCGATCTCCGGGCGTTCGTTGGTTTCAGCGTGGGCACTGGGCATCATGGGCAGGGCCGCGGCGGCGGCGGCACCGGCGAGGAAGTCGCGGCGGTTGGGCATGGGAGGGTCTCGATCATGGCGGCGGGAAGGATGATAGGGTAAGCAAACCTGCGCCCATGCATTGCTCGAATGAAATGACCCCTACGGAACAGAAGCTCTCAACGCGGCGGACACGGCGGACGCGGAGGAGAACCGGACCCGTCGTCTTTCGGTTTTGCCTTTCCGCCGTGTCTGTCGCGTGGAGAGCATTGGGGTTATCAGAGCCGTCCTGACATGTATCTCTACATCCACGGCTTCAACAGTGCTCCGGCGTCGATCAAGGCGCAGCAGCTGCACGCGCGGCTGGCAGCACTGGGTCGCGGTGACGAGTTCGCTTGCCCCGCACTGTCCCATTGGCCACGGGAGGCCATGCACCAACTCGAAGCACTGGTCCGGGGCCATGATCCAGAGTCGGTCACCCTTGTGGGTAGTTCGCTCGGCGGCTTCTACGGCACCTGGCTCGCCGAGAGTCACGGTTGCCGTGCCGTGCTGGTCAATCCTGCCATCGATCCGCACGTGGGCCTCGAGGCCTACCTCGGTCCGCAGCGCAACCTGTACACCGGAGCGGCCTACGAGCTGACGCGCGAACATCTGACCCAGATGGGGGCTTACCACGTCGCTGGGCCGACCCGTCTGGAGCGCTACTACCTCGTGGTCACCACCGGCGACGAGGTGCTCGACTACCGTGTTGCCGTGGCGAAATACGCCGGCGCCCGACAGCTCGTCGTGCAAGGCTCGGACCACGGATTTGCCGAGTTCGAGCACCATCTCGACGCCGTACTCGCCTTCGGCGACCAGCATGTGGTGACCCGGCAGCTATAATCGCGCCCCTTTTGCCCCGAAGTTCTTCATCGTGAACGTGTTCTACGAAGAGGACGGCGCCTTCAAGGTGGGAGCCGTGCTCGCCGACAACAACACCTCGCTGCAGGTCGAGGCTGCGCACGGCAAGCGCAGCAAGATCAAGGCGAATGCCGTGGTGCTGCGGTTCGAGCAGCCGGGCCTGACGCCGTTTCTCGACAGTGCGCAGAAGGTGGCGGACGAGCTCGACGCGAACTTCCTGTGGGAAGTGGCGCCGCAGGACGAGTTCGAGTTCGCCGTTCTCGCCAAGGACTACTTCGGGCACGAGCCCTCCCCACCGGAATCGGCAGGCCTGCTGATCCGCCTGCATGGCTCGCCCATGCATTTCTACAAGAAGGGCAAGGGCCGCTACCGGGCAGCACCGGCCGACGCGCTCAAGGCCGCCCTCGCGAGCGTGGAGCGCAAACGGCAGCAGGCGGCCGCGCAGGCGGAGTACGTCGCTCAGCTCACGCGCTTCGAGTTGCCGGAAGGGTTTCGCGCCAAGCTCGATGAACTCCTGTACGAACCGGACAAGGGTTCGATCGAGTTCAAGGCGCTCGAGGCGGCCTGCGCCGCGACCGGACTCGCCGTCCCGCACCTGCTCGAGCGCTGCGGCGCCATCCCCTCGACCCACGACTATCACCTGCGACGCTTCCTGCGTGAGCATTTCCCGCAAGGGACGGGGTTCGATGCCGTCGAGCTTGCCGACGATTTCGCTGGGTTGCCGCTGGCCGAGGTCCAGGCCTTCAGCATCGACGACGCGACCACCACCGAGATCGACGACGCGCTGTCCGTGACGCCGCTGGCCGGCGGCGGCTGGAAGATCGGCATCCATATCGCGGCACCGGCGCTCGGCATCGATGTCGGCGGCGCCCTGGATCAGGTCGCGGCACGCCGCCTGTCGACCGTCTACATGCCGGGCCGCAAGATCACGATGCTGCCCGATGCGGTCATCGATCGGTTCACTCTGGCCCAGGGCCGCGTGCGGCCGGTGTTGTCGCTGTACGCGCTCATCGACGCCGATCTCAAGCCGGCAGGGTTCGACACCCGGATCGAGCGCGTCACGATTGCAGCGAACCTGCGGCACGACTCGCTGGAGGACCGGTTCAACGAAACCACCCTGGCGGCGGGCACCATGGATTTTCCCTGGGGCACCGAGCTCGAGCTGCTGTGGCGCTACGCCGGCGTGCTCGAGGCAGCGCGTGGCAAGGCCGACAACGGGCCGGACCGGCAGGACTACAACTTCTACGTCGACGACGACCGGGTCCGCATCGTCGAACGCAAGCGCGGTTCGCCCGTGGATAAGCTCGTAGCGGAGATGATGATCCTCGCCAACGCGGAATGGGGTCGGCAGCTCTCCCAGGCGGACGTGCCCGGCATCTATCGGGTGCAGGGTGGCGGGAAGGTGCGCATGTCCACCGTGCCGGCACCACACGAGGGTCTGGGTGTTGCGCAATACGCCTGGTCCAGCTCGCCGTTGCGGCGCTACGTCGATCTGGTGAACCAGCGCCAGGTCATCGCCCTGACCCGCGGCGAGGCCCCGCCGTACCGCAAGGGCGGCGACGAACTGGTGATCGCCATGCGCGACTTCGAACTCGCCTACGACGCCTACGCCGAGTTTCAGCGCGGCATGGAGCGCTACTGGTGCCTGCGCTGGATCCTGCAGGAAGCGGCGCAGCGCACCCGGGCGAGCGTCGTGCGCGATAGCCTGGTGCGCATCGACCGCATCCCGCTCTACTTGCGAACGCCCTCGTTGCCCGACCTGACCGCTGGCACGCCGGTGGAGGTGGAGCTGTCCGCCATCGACCTACTCACCCTGGAATGCGACTGCCGCTTCGTCGGCAAGGTGGCGGAATCCCCCTAAAGCCTCGCGGTCCTCGCATACAATCGATGCGTGCGTCTTCCTCCCGCCCGACGGTGTCTGCGCAAGCCTTCTCTTCGGCGCCACTGAATCTCGACGATCTCGCGCCGCTCAACGCCGGCAACCAGATCCTGCCGGTGGCGATCGCGCTCTCGCTCGTGGCGCACGCGACCCTGCTGCTGATCAAGTTCGTGCCGCCCGACGGCCGTTGGCTGGAACACCTGACCGCGCCCATGGAAGTGGTGTTGGTCAACAGCAAGTCGGCGCAGAAGCCGCGCAAGGCCGATGCGCTGGCCCAGGCCGATCTCGACGGTGGCGGCAACACCGAAGAAGACCGGCGCGCCAAGACCAACCTGCCGGCGATCGCCGCCAGCACCACCAGCGAGATGTCGGTAGCGGCGCGCCGCATCGAGCAGCTCGAGGCAGACGTGCAGCGGATGATGGCGCAGCTGAAGTCCGACTACCGGACCGAGGTGCCGGTGGAAAATCCGAAGCGGCCGCAGGACCGCGCCGAAGGTCGCGACCCGGTGGAAGTGGACCAGCGCCGGCTCGAGATCCAGAAGCTGGAAGCACAGATCGCGCGGCAGATGGACCAGTACCAGAAGCTGCCGAAGCGCAAGTTCATCGGCGCGCGCACCGAAGGTGTCGTGTATGCACAATACGTCGACGAGTGGCGCCAGAAGATCGAGCGCATCGGCACCCGCAACTTTCCCGACGAAGCGAAGCGTCAGGGCATCTTCGGCTCGCTGCTGCTCACGGTATCGATCCGTGCCGACGGCACTGTCGAAAAGGTCGAGATCGAACGTTCCTCCGGCCATGCCGTGCTCGATCGCGCCGCGCGCCGGGTGATCGAACTTGCCTCGCCGTTCGCGCCGTTTCCGCCAGCCATCCGCAAGGAATACGACATTCTCTCGGTGACCCGCAGCTGGTCGTTTACTCGCGCGGAGGCGCTGGTGAGCGAATGAACGCGACGCCGTCATCATGACCGACCGCTACGCCGTCATCGGCAACCCCATCGCGCACAGCAAGTCACCGGTGATCCACGCCGAGTTCGCGCGTGAGACCGGCCAGGACATCTCCTACGAACGCATCCTGGCGCCGGTGGACGGCTTCCGCGCTGCCGTCGATCGCTTTCGTGCCGAGGGCGGCAGCGGTCTCAGCGTGACGCTGCCGTTCAAGCTCGAAGCCTGTGCCTACGCGACCCAGTTGTCCGACCGTGCCGAAGCTGCGGGCGCGGTCAATCAGTTGAAGTTCGAAGGGGCCGACTCGTTCGGCGACAACACCGACGGCGCGGGTCTCGTGCGCGACCTCGAGTCCAACCTCCGCGTCCATCTGACCGGCAAGCGCCTGCTGCTGGTGGGAGCCGGCGGCGCAGCGCAGGGTGCGATCGTGCCGTTGCTCGGGCGGCAACCGGCCGAACTGGTCGTGGCAAACCGGACCGTGGCCAAGGCCGAGGCGCTCGCTGCGCGGTTCGCAGCCCGCGGGCCGATCCGCGCGGTGAGCTTCGAGAAGCTCGATGCGCGGTTCGATGTGGTCCTCAATGCCACTGCGGCCAGCATCGGTGGCGAATGCCCGCCACTGCCCGCGTCCGTGTATGAGGACTGCGCGCTCGCTTACGAAATGATGTATGGGCGCGGTCAGACGCTGTTCATGGAACAGGCGCTGGCTGCCGGGGCCGCACGCGTTTCCGATGGCCTCGGCATGCTGGTGGAGCAGGCGGCGGAAGCCTTCGAACTCTGGCGGGGCGTGCGGCCCGCAACCGCACCGGTGCTCGCCCTGCTGCGCAGCCAGTTGTGACGCGAGGCGGCGCGCCGTCATGCTGAAAGCCATCGGGAAAGGCGTGTGGCACGCCTGCCTGATCCTGGCCGCCATCATCGTGCTCTATCAGCTCTGGATGTTCGCCTGCATCCTGTGGTGGGTGAAGTTCAATCCGTCGTCGTCGAGCTTCATGGACGACCGCCTGGAGGTCATGCAGTCGAAGAACCCTGAAGCGGCGCTCAAGCACAAGTGGGTGCCCTACGAGAAGATCTCGCCGCATCTCAAGCGCGCCATCGTGGCGTCGGAGGACGCGAAGTTCGTCGACCATGAAGGGTTCGACTGGGAAGCTCTGCAGAAGGCTTACGAGAAGAACCTCAGGAAGGGCCGCGTCGTGGCCGGCGGTTCCACCATCAGCCAGCAGCTCGCCAAGAATCTGTTCCTGTCGTCCAAACGCACGCCGTGGCGCAAGCTGCAGGAAGCCGTGATCACGGTGATGCTGGAGATCGTCATGAGCAAGCGGCGCATCTTCGAGATCTATCTCAACGTCATCGAATGGGGCAACGGCGTGTTCGGCGCGGAGGCCGCAGCGCGGCACTATTTCGGCGTGAGTGCCGGCCAACTCGGGCCGGCGCAGGCCGCGCGGCTCGCGGCGATGGTCCCGAACCCGCGCTTCTACGACAGCCACCGATCCACGCGCTGGCTCGAGCGCAAGACCTCGATCATCCTGGTGCGCATGCCGGCATCGGAAATTCCCTGAGAACGCCGCAAGGCCGGCCCGTATAATCCGGCGCGCTTCCTGCATCACTTCCCGGCATGATCCACCCGCAGTTCGATCCCATCGCGTTCAAGCTCGGCCCCGTGGCCGTGCGCTGGTACGGGCTCATGTATCTGGGGGGCTTCGTCATCGGGCTCCTGCTCGGGCGCAGCCGTGTGCGCAGCCAGCCGCAATCGGGCTGGACCTACAAGGACATCGACGATCTGCTGTTCTACGCGGTCATCGGTGTCGTGCTGGGCGGACGCCTGGGCTACGTGCTGTTCTACAAATTCGCCGACTACGTCGACAATCCGCTGCACGTGTTCTACGTGTGGGAAGGAGGCATGTCGTTCCACGGCGGATTCCTGGGCGTCATCATCGCGATGGCGTTCTTCGCCTGGCGGCACCACAAGCCCTGGCTCGCGGTCACCGATTTCATCGCACCCCTCTGTCCGGCAGGCCTGGGACTCGGCCGGATCGGCAACTTCATCAACGGAGAGTTGTGGGGGCGACCGACCGACCTGCCCTGGGCCGTCGTGTTTCCGAATGCCGACAGTCTGCCGCGCCACCCGTCGCAACTGTACGAGTTCGCGCTGGAGGGCATCGTGCTGTTCGCAGTGCTGTGGATCTTCTCGCGCCGGCAACGGCCGCTCGGGGCTGTTTCCGGCGTGTTCCTGATGGGTTACGGATTGCTGCGGTTCCTGGTGGAGTTCACGCGCGAACCGGACGGATTCCTGGGACTGCTGGCCTGGGGCCTCAGCATGGGCCAGTGGTTGTCGCTGCCGATGGTCATCGCCGGCGTGGTGATGTTCGCGTGGGCTTATCGGCGACGGTCGGCAGGCGTGAGGCCCTGAGCGCTGCCGAGCGAGGATTTACCCTGCCCCGGGACTCGCGCTAGAATCCCGCCCTCGCCGTCAACGTCGGCGGCCGTGGGGACGTAGCTCAGCTGGGAGAGCGTCGCGTTCGCAATGCGAAGGTCGGGAGTTCGATCCTCCTCGTCTCCACCAGATTCGAAGATGCCGGTGCTCGCCCGGTCCCATCGCGCCGGCTCTGGATCGACATTCGTGATTGCCTCCCCCCATGTCTGAAGACGATTATCTCGAGCCCGAGGACGAGGAGGACGGCTGTCGCCAGATGCTGCAGGTGACCGGCGACCCGGCGGACGTGGCGACGTTCCGCAAGGAGCTGGAAGAAACCGAGCGCTGGGGCACCGAGCTCGACCATTTCCTCAAGTTCGGCGATTTCGACGCCGTCCCCGAGCATCTGTTCGACGATTCGGCGCGCACCATGGGGCGCCTGTGCGCATTCCTGCGCGAGCGTTGGGGGGATTACGCCGATTCGAGCCATCCGGTGCTGGTGGTGAGCGAAACCGACGGTGCCGTGACCTACGAGTTCTACACCAGTCGCACGCCGCTGCTGGGCCTCACGCGCATGCTGTCGGAGGAGTATCCGAAGCTGCGCTTCGCGCTCGAGTATTTCTACCCCGACGGTGCCGGCTACGACGGCAAGGTGGTGTACGAGAAGGGCGAGATGGCCGACGGGCTCGAGGAAACCTACGAGTACATGTCGCACTCCGATTTCGAAGAGTTCGCCGGCTTCGAAGTGCGCTCGGGCTCGCTGGCCGTGGTGTGCCAGTCGCGCGGCGGTGGCCGCAGCGTGATTCCGGAGATCAAGGCCGGGAAGTGGGATCTGTCCTTCGCGGTCGAGACGGCACTCAAGTGGGGCCAGGCGGCGGTGAGCTTCTTCGTGTTCCACCACGAGGCTTACACCTGCGACATCGAGACCTACAAGGGCATGGATTCCTTCGTCACCACCGTGGGCTTCGAGCGCACCGTGCTGGGCGAACCGGCCCGGCCCGTGGCGGTCGGACTGCTCGACGAATCGCTCGGCCAGCATCCGCCGGAGTTTGCCGCTGCGATCGCCGGGACCGAACACCAGGCGCGCCGCATCGTGCTCGCGAACGGCGGCTTCCTGATGGAACTCGCGCGCTGCGATCGCCTCGCCGACCCGTACTGGCACATCGATCAGCTCAAGCTGCGTTGCTATCGCGATGCTTCGCGCAAGGTCGTGGCGATCGTGTTCGACAGCGCTCTGGATGCCGTGAGCAAAGGGTCGCAACCGTCGCCACCGCGCATGAAGGGCGGGAAGGTGTACATGTTCCCGGAGTCGAAGACGCGGCATTGACGATTTGCTCCCTCCCCCATCTCTGATGGGGGAGGGTCGGGGAGGGGGCGTGCGACGATCGTGTCTGCCCCCTCCCAGCCTCCCCCCGCATTCACGGGGGGAGGAGTGCCATCTTGTGGCGCGGCCGCGACTCAATCCTTCGGCCGCGATTTCTCCAGTCGCTTCAGGAACACCTTCATCTCTTTCGCGGCCTGCAGGTCGCCGTTGGCTTCCGAGACGTTCAAGCCTTGCCGCCACGCCTCTTCCGCAGCGGTGAACTGCCCCGCCACTTCGTAGGCCTTGCCGAGCAGCTTCCACCCGGCGGAATACTTCGGATCGAGCTCCACCGACTTCAGCAGATGTGCCACGGCAGACGCGGTGTCGCCGCGCTTCAGATACTCGCCGGCGATGCTGAAACGCAGCAGCGCGCCATCCTTGCCGCGTGCGAGCAGACGTTCCAGGTTTTCCAGCATCAGATCTCGATCTGCGTGCCCAGCTCGACCACGCGATTCGTCGGGATGCGGAAGAATTCGGTGGCGCTCGCCGCGTTGCGCGACATGGTCGCGAACAATTTCTCGCGCCAGATCGCCATGCCCGGCGCCTTGGTCGGCACGATCGTCTGCCGCGACAGGAAGAACGACGTCTCCATCAGGCTGAACTCGAGGCCGCAGGGGTTCGGCAACTGCAGCGCAGCGGGAATATCGGGCTCATCCTTGAAGCCGTAGCGGACATTCATCCGGTAGAACCCTTCACCCAGTTGCTCGATCTCGATGCGGTTCTCGTCCGGCACGTACGGTACGTCTTCGGTCAGCACGGTGAGCAGCACCACCTTCTCGTGCAGCACCTTGTTGTGGCTCAGGTTGTGCAGCATCGCGTGCGGCACGCCTTCGCGTCCTGCGGTCAGGAAAATGGCCGTCCCGGGCACCCGCTGCGGCGGATGGATCGCGATGGAGGCGAGGAACGGTTCGATCGGTATGGCGCCCGGGCGCAGGCGCTCGAACAGGATCTCGCGTCCGCGGCGCCATGTGGAGATCACCGTGAACACGCCGGCCGCGATCGCCAGCGGAAACCAGCCGCCTTGCAGGATCTTGACCGAGTTCGCCGCGAAGTAGGCGAGATCCACCAGGAGCAGCACGCCGCAGATGAGCCACGCGGCCGTGAGTCCCCATTTCCAGATGCGCGTGATCACGAAGAACAGCAGGATGCTGTCGATCGCCATGGTTCCGGTGACCGCGATGCCGTAGGCGGAGGCCAGCGCGCTCGACGAACGGAAGCCGAGCACCAGCACGAGTACGGCGAACAGCAACGCCCAGTTGATCCAGGGCATGTAGACCTGGCCGATCGCCTTGTCCGAGGTGTGGCGGATCGCGAGGCGCGGGCAGTAGCCGAGTTGGATCGCCTGGCGCGTCAGGGAATAGGCCCCGGAGATGACCGCCTGCGACGCGATCACCGTGGCGAGCGTTGCGAGTGCCACCATCGGATAGAGCGCCCACGACGGCACCATGTGGAAGAACGGATGCTCCACCGCGGCAGGGTCGGACAACAACAGGGCGCCCTGCCCGAAATAGTTGAGGATCAGCGCCGGAAACACCAGCCCGAGCCAGGCGACGCGGATCGGGTTCTTGCCGAAGTGACCCATGTCGGCGTACAGCGCTTCCGCGCCGGTCACTGCCAGCACCACGGCGCCGAGGGCCAGAAACCCGTGCAACCGGTTGTTGATGAAGAATTCCACCGCCCACACCGGATTGAGCCCGTTCAGCACGTGCGGGTTGTGCACGATCTGGGACACACCCAGGATCGCGAGCACCACGAACCAGCAGGCCGTGATCGGGCCGAACAGCGCACCGACGATGCCGGTGCCTTTGAACTGCACGACGAAGAGCCCGATGATCACCGCGACCGTGATCGGCACGATGTAAGGATCGAACACCGTGGTCGCCACGGTCAGGCCCTCCACGGCCGACAGCACCGAGATGGCCGGCGTGATCATGCTGTCGCCGTAGAACAGCGCGGCGCCGAACATGCCGAGCGCCATCAGCCACCAGCGGCCACGCGAATTGCGTTCGGTGGTGCCGACCACGAGTGCGACCAGCGCCATGATGCCGCCCTCGCCGCGGTTGTCGGCGCGCATGATGAACGTGATGTACTTCAGCGTCACGAACAGCATGAGCGACCAGAACACCAGCGACAGGATGCCCAGCACGTTGTCGTGCGTGAGCGCGAGGCCGTGGCCGGGCCCGAACGCTTCCTTCATCGTGTACAGCGGGCTGGTCCCGATGTCGCCGAAGACCACCCCCACAGCGCCCAGCGCCAGCCCGAAGAGGCCGCTGCGCGGCGTGTGATTCGGTACGGCGTCCGGCGCGGGAGGCGTCGGGCTTGCGGATTCCTGCATGAACACTCCCACGTTGCCAGCGGCGCGGATGGTAGCACTTGTCATTGTGCGCCGCAGCGAGAGCCCCCGTCACGTTTGAGGCCGTGCCGCCGGTCGCATACCATCTGCCCCGGAGTTGAGCCCCACGAGGACCCGTCATGCGCCAGCCCGTACATTCCAGCGCCGCGCCCGCCGCCATCGGCACCTATTCGCAAGCCATCAAGGCCGGCGGCACCATTTATCTGTCCGGTCAGACCCCTCTCGATCCGGCCACCATGCAGTTGGTGGACGGCATCGAGAACCAGATCCACCGCGTCTTCCAGAATTTGCAGGCGGTCGCTGCCGCGGCCGGGGCGCAACTGCACGATGCCGTGCGCGTGACGGTCTACCTCACCGACCTCGCCAACTTCGCCAAGTTGAACGAGATCATGCCGCAATATTTCCGCGAACCGTTTCCGTCGCGCACCACGGTGCAGGTGTCGGCGCTGCCGCGCGGTGCGGCGGTGGAGGTGGACGCGATCCTGGTGCCGCCGCAATAGGCAACGCCATGCCGCGCGATCGCCCGGGAGCGCCAGCGGCGCCGCCCGAGGCTTTGCCGGGTGTGCCGCGCGCAGTGGCCGAACGCCTGACCAAGCTGGGCATTCGCCGCCCGTTCGATCTGGTGCTGCACCTGCCGCTGCGCTACGAGGACGAGACGCGGGTCCAGCCCATTGCCGAAGCAGCGCACGGCGCCCTGGTGCAGGTCGAAGGCGTGGTGGTCGACTGCGACGTCAAGTTCCGGCCGCGGCGACAACTGGTGGCGCGAGTCCGCGACGACGGGGGCGAGCTGACGGTGCGGTTGCTGCATTTCTACCCGAGCCAGCAGAAGCAGCTGGCGGCCGACACCCGGGTGCGCCTGGTGGGCGAGATCCGGCATGGGTTCTTCGGCGCGGAAATGGTTCACCCGCGGATCAAGGTCGTGACTGCGCGCACGCCGCTGCCCGACAAGCTGACGCCGGTTTATCCGACGACCGCAGGACTGTCACAGTTCGCGCTGACGCGGGCCGTCGCCGGCGCACTGGCCACGTGCGAACTCGACGATACGCTGCCCGAGCCCGTGGCGCAGCGATTGCGCTTGCCGGCGTTCGGAAATTCAATCCGCCTGCTGCACGATCCCCCGGTGGACGTCGCACTCGACGCGCTCGAACAGAAAACCCATCCCGCGTGGCTGCGCATCAAGTTCGACGAACTGCTCGCGCAGCAGCTGTCGATGCGGCTGCACCGGCGCGAACGCGACGCCGCCCGTGCGCCGGCACTCGCCAGCGATGGCGTACTCGCCGGCCGCCTGCTCGACATGCTGCCGTTCGCATTGACGGGAGCCCAGCGGCGCGTGCTGGGAGAGATCCGTGCCGACCTCGCACGACCCCATCCGATGCAGCGCCTGCTGCAAGGTGACGTTGGCAGCGGCAAGACGATCGTCGCGGCACTGGCTGCACTGGCTGCGGTCGAACGTGGGTTCCAGGTCGCCGTGATGGCGCCGACCGAGATTCTCGCCGAGCAGCACTACGCCAAGTTCTCGCAATGGCTGACCCCGCTCGGCATCGAAGTCGCCTGGCTCGCCGGGAGTCTCGGTGCGAAGGCGCGCAAGGCGGGGCTCGCTGCGGTCGAGTCCGGACAGGCAGCGGTGGCCGTGGGGACACACGCACTGTTCCAGGAGCACGTGGTGTTTCGCCATCTGGCCTTGGCGATCGTCGACGAGCAGCATCGCTTCGGAGTCCATCAGCGCCTGGCGCTGCGGATGAAGGGCGCCGCCGGCGACGAACTCCCGCATCAGCTCATGATGAGTGCCACACCGATCCCGCGCACTCTCGCGATGAGCTTCTACGCAGACCTCGACGTGTCCACCATCGACGAGTTGCCGCCGGGTCGCACGCCGGTGGTCACCAAGCTGGTGTCCGAAGCGCGGCGCGAGGAAGTGATCCACCGCGTGCGCGACGCCTGCATGAGCGGCAGCCAGGCGTACTGGGTCTGCCCGCTAATCGAGGAGAGCGAGCAGCTGCAGTTGCAGACGGCGCTCGAAACCCATGAGCTGCTCACGGCAACCTTTCCCGAGTTGCGTGTCGGGCTGGTGCACGGACGCTTGAAGTCCGACCAGAAAGCGCAGGTGATGGCTGCCTTCAAGGCGGGCGAAGTTCAGCTGCTCGTGGCCACCACCGTCATCGAGGTCGGTGTCGACGTACCCAATGCCACGTTGATGGTGATCGAGCACGCCGAGCGCATGGGCCTGTCGCAACTGCACCAGCTGCGCGGCCGCGTGGGTCGCGGCAGCGGGGAATCGGCCTGTATCCTGCTCTACCTGCAGCCGTTGTCGGAGACCGCGCGCGAGCGGCTGAAGATCGTCTACGAGAACACCGACGGGTTCGAGATCGCCCGCGAGGATCTGCGCGTGCGCGGCCCCGGCGAACTGCTCGGTGCGCGCCAGAGCGGCGTGCCGATGTTGCGCTTTGCCGATCTCACCCGCGATGCGGCGTTGTTGGAGCGGGCGCGGGATGCGGCCGCCGAGTTGCTCGCGCGCTGGCCGGAGCATGCGCGCCGGCATGTCGAGCGTTGGCTCGGTAGCCGCGAAACCCTGCTGCGGGTGTGAAGGTGACGCCCCCCCCGATAGGCCTGCGGCCTTTCCCCCCGAGGGGGCCAGCCCGCTTGGGGCGGCCCGGCGCGGGTGAGGTGACGTCCCCCCCGATAGGCCTGCGGCCTTTCCCCCCGAAGGGGCCAGCCCGCTTGGGGCGGCCCGGCACGGGCTGACCCTTCGATGCGATCCGACGCGAACACACGAGCAAGCAACAGAGTCGTCGAACGCCTGGTCCTCTATGCGCGGCTGGTGCGACTGGATCGCCCCATCGGCATCCTGCTCCTGCTCTGGCCGACGTTGTGGGCGCTGTGGATCGCGGGCGCCGGGCGGCCCGATTGGACGGTCGTTGCCATCTTCGTCGCAGGCACGGCGCTGATGCGCTCGGCCGGCTGCGCGATCAATGACTGGGCCGACCGCGACTTCGACCCGCACGTGAAGCGTACGCAGGACCGGCCCCTGGCGGCGCGGCGGATCTCCGGGACGGAAGCACTGCTGGTGGCCGCCGCCTTGTCGCTGATCGCGTTCCTGTTGATCCTGCCGCTCGACCGTCTCGTGATCCAGTTGTCCTTCGTCGCGCTGTTCCTGGCCGCGAGCTACCCGTTCACCAAGCGGTTCTTCGCGCTACCCCAGGCGTACCTCGGCATCGCTTTCGGCTTCGGTATTCCCATGGCTTTCGCGGCGCTGCAAGCCAGCGTGCCGGCGTTCGGCTGGTGGATGCTGCTCGCCAACGTGCTGTGGACGCTGGCCTACGACACCGAGTACGCCATGGTGGACCGGGACGACGACGTGAAACTCGGCATCCGCACCGCGGCGTTGTTGTTCGGGCGCTTTGACGTGGTGGCCGTGATGCTGTTCCACGCCGGTTTCCTGGGGATCATGGCATGGCTGGGATGGGCCGCGGGCTTGGGGTCTCTGTACTTCGCAGGGCTCGCGGCGGCGACGGTGCTGTGCGCATGGCAATTCCGTATGATCCGGGGTCGCACGCGCGAGGGGTGCTTCCGCGCCTTCCTCCACAACAACTGGGTCGGTGCGGCGGTGTTCGCCGGGATCGCGGCGGACATGTCTTTCTGAAGGAACGAGATGAACCTGGAGTTGACGGGCAAGGTGGCGGTGGTGACCGGCGGCAGCCGCGGGATCGGGTTTGCGTGCGCGGCGGCGTTGCTCGCGGAAGGCGCGCAAGTGGCGCTGGTATCGCGCAGCGAGGAGCACTTGAAGCTCGCCGCCGCACAACTGCATTCGGCCGGCGACTATCCTCCGGTGATCGTGCAAGCCGATCTCACGCGCGCCGACGAGGCGCAACGTGCGGCGCGCGAACTCGAACGCCGCATGGGCGAGATCGACATCCTGGTGAACTCCGCGGGTGCGGCGAAGCGCTACGCGCCCGACGACCTCGATGCCGCCGCCTGGCACGCGGCGATGGACGCCAAGTACTTCACCTACATTCACATGATGGACGCGCTGCTGCCGGGCATGGCCGCGCGCGGCCGCGGCGCGGTGGTCAACGTGATCGGCATGGGTGGCAAGGTCGCCTCCCCCATCCACCTGCCGGGCGGCGCCGCCAATTCGGCGCTGATGCTCGCCACGGTGGGCCTGGCGAGCGTTTATGGACCGAAGGGCGTGCGCATCAACGCGATCAATCCCGGGGCCGTGCTGGGCGAGCGCCTCGATGCGGCGTTGGCATTGGAGACTTCGCGTTCTGGCAGATCGCGTGACGAGCTGCTCGAGACGGGTCAGAAGCGGGTTCCGCTCGGCCGCTACGCCGATCCGTCGGACATCGCACAAGTGGCGCTGTTCCTCGCCTCGGGGCGCGCGGCCTACGTGACCGGCGCGGTGATTCCGATGGACGGCGGGCTCAGCGCCGTGCTGTGATGCGCGCCGGCAGTGCGCTGGTCGCTCTTGCGCTGGGCGGCGCAGCCATCGCGGGGGTCTACAAATGGGTCGACGAGCAAGGCAAGGTGCACTACGGCGACGCGCCCCCGAAGGCCGCCACGGCAACCCGTGTGCAAGCCGGCACGGGTGCGGGCGACGTGGAACTGCGCTGGTACGACGTCACCGGCACCGACGCGCGGGCCCTGTGGCAGTCGATCACGGTGGCGGGCCCCAAGGGCGATGACGGCCGGGTCTTTGCCGGGCGCACCGACTGGAACCTGGGCTATCGCTACCAGACGCGGGTTCTCGACGGCCTGTGTCGCGTGACCACGGTCACGACGAAGCTGGCGGTGTCGATGGTCCTGCCGCGCTGGCGCGACGAAGCCCGCGCACCGGCCGACTTGCGTGCCGGCTGGCAACGGTACCTGCGAGCGCTGCGTGAC
Organism: Betaproteobacteria bacterium Ga0077523; assembly: GCA_001464695.1. Lineage (GTDB taxonomy): Bacteria > Pseudomonadota > Gammaproteobacteria > Burkholderiales. Next base: position 58,829 of record LNDQ01000112.1, read on the forward strand.
CACGAGAACGGTCACCGCGACAATGGCGTCGCCGCCCGTACCGAAGTGGAGGCGCGGGTGAGCGGACTTGCGCCGCGCCGGGATTGCGCCGGCATCGATGCCGAAGCCAGGGTGATCGCCAACGAGGTGGTCGCGCGCTACGTGGAGCAGGATCGCGAGTACGACCGCCGCACCCAGCACGGTCTTACGCAAGGTGCGCGTGATGTGCGTCGATCCGTGGCGCTTTCCCTCACTTGCAGTGCGCGCGCCGGCCTGCATGCCGGCGCCGTTCGTCAGGCTCGCCGCATGCGGCTCGAAATCCCCGCCTCACCCCTCGGTCCCTCTCCCGGAGGGAGAGGTCGGCTGCGCCGACCTCTGCGAGGTGTCTATGGTTCCCTCACCCTCGGTCCCTCTCCCAGAGGGAGAGGGAAGCACACCGGAGCGCCAGGCCCCTCTCCCGCCGGGAGAGGGGTGGGGGTGAGGGAAGCGGTTGCCAGTAACGCGCCGCACCCCAAACCACTCCCACCGCACTTGCGTTTCATCCCACGCGGACCGCGCACCGCGCGGTGGAGAAACTGAAATGCGCTACCACGACCTGCGGGATTTCATCGCACAGCTCGAGCGGCAAGGCGAGTTGAAGCGTATCGCCACCAACGTCTCGCCCCGGCTCGAAATGACCGAGGTCTGCGACCGCGTGCTGCGCGCCCAAGGTCCGGCATTGCTGTTCGAGAAGCCCACCGGTTTCGACATCCCGGTGCTCGCGAACCTGTTCGGGACGCCCCGGCGCGTGGCCATGGGCATGGGCGAGGACTCGGTCGAAGCGCTGCGCGAAGTGGGCAAGCTGCTCGCATACCTCAAGGAGCCCGAGCCCCCGAAGGGCTTGAAGGACATGTGGGACAAGCTGCCGGTGCTGAAGCAGGTGCTCCACATGGCGCCCAAGGTCCTGTCGAACGCGCCGTGCCAGGAGATCGTGTGGGAAGGTGCCAACGTGGATCTCGCGCGCCTGCCGGTGCAGACGTGCTGGCCTGGCGACATCGGCCCGCTCATCACGTGGGGACTCACGGTAACCAAGGGTCCGAGCAAGGCGCGTCAGAATCTCGGCATCTATCGCCAGCAGGTGATCGGTCCGAACAAACTCATCATGCGGTGGCTTGCGCATCGCGGCGGCGCGCTGGATTTTCGCGATCATGCGCACGCAGCTCCCGGGACACTGTTCCCGGTGGCCGTGGCGCTCGGGGCCGATCCAGCCACCATCCTGGGTGCGGTGACGCCGGTGCCGGATACGCTATCCGAGTACCAGTTCGCCGGACTGTTGCGCGGTGCCAAGACCGAACTCGTCAAATGCGTGGGCAACGACCTGCAAGTCCCGGCGAGCGCCGAGATCGTGCTCGAAGGCGTGATCCACCCCGACGAGACGGCACTCGAAGGGCCGTTCGGCGATCACACCGGGTACTACAACGAGCAGGAACGCTTTCCCGTGTTCACCGTCGAGCGGATCACCATGCGCCGCAATCCGATCTATCACTCGACCTACACCGGCAAGCCGCCAGACGAACCGGCAGTCCTCGGCGTCGCGCTGAACGAGGTCTTCGTGCCGCTGCTCACGAAGCAGTTTCCCGAGATCGTGGATTTCTACCTGCCGCCGGAGGGCTGCTCCTACCGCCTCGCGGTCGTATCGATGCGCAAGCAGTATCCCGGTCATGCGAAGCGCGTCATGTTCGGCGTCTGGTCGTTCCTGCGCCAGTTCATGTACACCAAGATCATCCTGGTCACCGACGACGACGTGAACGTGCGCGACTGGAAAGAAGTAATCTGGGCGCTCACCACGCGCGTCGATCCGATGCGCGACACCCTGCTCGTGGACAACACGCCGATCGACTACCTCGACTTCGCGAGCCCGGTGTCGGGGCTCGGATCGAAGATGGGTATCGATGCCACCAACAAGTGGCCTGGCGAGACCCGGCGCGAGTGGGGCAAACCGATCGCGATGGACCCGGCGGTGAAGCGCCGGGTGGACGATCTGTGGAGCGAGCTGGGTCTGTAACTACTGCGGCTGGTCGAAGCGGGCGAGGAAGCCGAAGATCTCCTTCCAGGTCTCGCCGACGTTGTTGTAGAGAATCCCGTGGCGCCGCGACTGGACCATCACGATGCGCTTGTCGTCGGTGCCCAAGGACCGGTGCAGCAGCAGCGCGCTGTCGGGTTCCACGATCGGATCGGTGTCGCCCTGGATGATCAGGACCGGGCTTTGCACTTCGTGCAGTCGCTTCTTCACGTTGTCGGTGAGCCGGCCGAGTTCGTAGAGCGCGCGAATCGGCATGTGCACGTAGTTGATGTGCGGATGCTCGGACGGATTCGGGCGAAACGCGAGCACACCTTCCTCGCGCACCACGCTGACCAAACGATTGGTCCCGTGCACGAACGGCACGAAGACCATGTTGCGGTTCTTGAATCGCAGCGGCGTGCACAGCGTCGCGATGCCGGCGAGTTTGGCGGGCTGCTCGGTGGCGAGTTGCAGGCACAGCGACCCGCCGGTGGAGAACCCCACCAGGCAGATCCGGTCGACCAGCGGCGCCAGCGCCTCAAAGCCCCGTCGCACCGATGCGAGCCACTCGTGCCAAGTGCGCGAGCGCAGATCCCACGGCGAAGTGCCGTGCCCCTTGAGGCGTACGCCCAGGGTCGGGTAGCCCTGCTGGCTCAGCGCTTCACCGAATCCGCGGACCTCGGCGGGTGAAGCCAGGAAGCCGTGCACCAGCAGCACACCGACTCTGCGCGGCTGATCGGGACGGAACAGGAATGGTTCGGCGTCCTCGCTCTTGGTCTGCAGTTTGTTGACGGCTTCGTGCTTCGGTTTGCGAAAGCGCTTGCGATCCCAGGCGTAGGCGCGGCGGGTATCGTCGAAGCGCAACTCCGCCAGCCGTTGCTCGGACAGGTCCGCGACCTCGCGGATGGCGGACCGCACGGCGTTCAGTGCCGGCTGGATCGGCGCCACTTCGTTGGCGTAGACCTCCACCGGATTCTCCAGCCGCACCTGGTCGAAACCGTGATCCTTCAGCAGCTTCGGCAGGAAGCGGTAGTAGCTGTCGGTGCGCTCGATCAGGGCGAGCTGCGTGGTGATGGTGAGGAACTGCTCCAGTCCCGCGCAGCGGCCGATCGGCAGGTCCTCGTAGTCTTCCGGGTTGCGCAGGCTGCGGTGCAGGTGCACGGTGGTGTCGGCCTGCAGCGTCTTCACGGCGAGGTACAGGATGCGGTGAAAGTCCGTTGCCGGGATCTCGCTGCGCCCGGCCTCCAGCAACTCGTAGATGATCAGCGCCGCAAGGTGGCTCAAGTGCACCGACACGAGCTGATACATCGCGTGCATGTACGCATCGCGGATCTGCTCGGCCTGCAGGCGCGTCGCGTTCGCGAACAGGCGCTTGTCGGCGCGTTCGGAGTGGGTCGTGAACGCGTCCTTGAGATGCCCGAGGCGCTCGCCGCTCGCGGCCACCAGTTCGCGCTCGCGATCGCTCCAGAAGTTCGCCGCCCGTAGCGGATTGCCGAGGCGGATGTCCATGTCCGTCTCGCGCAGCAGGATGTTGCCTTCGATCAGCAACTCCTCGCGCATGCGCGGGCTGATGCCCCGGTTGAAGAACTCCACGCCGGCCTGCAGCGGATTGCCGCGCACACGCATCGGATAGAACGTGATGTTGGCCGGCACGATCAGCGTCGGCCGGCGCGCCCGGCCGATCAGCAACGCGGGGCTGTCGAGACCGATCAGATCGCACCACGCTTCCAGGCGCCGATGATCGCGGCGCTCGGCCGCGCTCAGCACCGCCTGCTTGAAGACCTCCAGGGCCAGCGCGATCACGGCCGCACCGCTGTGCTGTTTGCGTCGTTGCTGGGCACTGCGCGAGTACACGCTGTACTGGCCGCTGCCGTCCAGCACCTGGCGGTCCTTCACCATGCCGCCTTCCGGAAACACGATGAGCTTGCGCCCGCGCAGGACTTCCGCGGCGAGCAGGCTCAACAGGTGCGGATGATTGTTCGGCACCGCACCGACACCCTGCAGGTACGAAGCGAAGCGGTCGTTGCCCTTGAACAGATCATGGTCGGCGATGGACCGGCATTGCGCACCGCACTGCTCCCAGAACAGGTATTGCGGGATGAAGGTCTCGAAGCGCGCGAAATGGTTGAAGACGAAGATGTCGCCCGCTTCCACCTGGCCCTGGTCGTGGTGCAGGCGGATGTTGACCTTGAGCACCCGGCGCAGGAAGCGCATGAACCGTCCCGTCCACTGGTAGGCGGCGGGGTTGAGGGGGAAGTCGAGGCCGGTGTCCATGGTCGAGCGGGCATGCCGCGCGCCGGCGCAGCTCCCTTCAGGTGACCGCGCGCGGTGGTGCGAGGTTCCTTACGGCCGACGCAAGCGTTGTGCCGTGGCTGGCACCTGCGGCCCGTCCGACCGCTCGAGCGCGCCGTGCTACTGCAGGCGGGCGCGGGCTTCCCGGGCCAGCGCCGCGGCGTTGTCGCTGTTCAGGCTTTTCAGGAACGCCTCGAGCTGCCGCTTTTGCGCCTCGGACAGCCGCAGCGGGCGCACCAGCGGGTCCTTGCCCGGGTCGGCGCTGCCGCCGCGGTCATACCACTCGACCACGTCGCGCAGGGTCGGCAACGAGCCGTCGTGCATGTACGGGGCCGTGAGCGCGACGTTGCGCAGGCTCGGAGTACGGAACGCGTAGCGGTCCTCGGCACGGCCGCTGACCTCGAAGCGCCCCAGATCGGGTTCGGCCTTCTTCGAACCGATCTCACCGCGGGCGCGAGCCCACTCGATGCCGGTATTGCGGAACCGGTTGTCGCTGAAAGTGGCGCTGGCGGCGTCGACCGTATGGCAGGCGTTGCAGCCGCTCCAGTTGAACACGGTGAACCCAGCCTGTTCCTCCGTCGTGAGCGCGGCCTCTTCCTTGCCATAGAACCAGCGGTCGAAACGCGAGCCTCCCGCCACGAGCGTTCGTTCATAGGCGGCGATCGCCGCGGCGATGGTCTTGCGTGAGACCCCTTCGTCGCCGAACGCGCGGCGAAACATGTCGGCGTACTCGCGTCGATACCGCAGGCGGCCGACCACGCTTTCCGCGGAGGGGTTCCACATCTCGGACTGGCTCAGCAGCGGGAACCAGACCTGCTCCTCGAGGGTGCCGGCGCGGCCGTCGTGGAAGAAGGACGAAGCGAGGTCGGTGTTGAGCAGCGTCGGCGAATTGCGCCGCAGCGCCTGGCCGCCGCGCCCGAAGGCGACGGTGCCGGCATTGACCGTGAAGGCGTGCTCGGGAATGTGGCAGGTGGCGCAGGCCATGACGCCGTCCTCGGCCAGTTGCGGTTCGAAGAACAGGCGGCGGCCCAGCTCGATCCGCGCGAGCGTCTGTGCATCGGTCGCGATCGGCGCCGTGGCGGGCAGACCCAGGCGCGCGGCATCCTGGGCGAAGGCCGCGCCGGTCGCGAGTGCCAGGATCAGAGCGAGCCGGCGTGCGGTCGGATTCATCATGGGTGCATGGTAACCTGCCTCGCACCTGCCCCCAGAGCACGCGCATGCCCAATCGCCTCGCTCGCGAGACCAGTCCCTACCTGCAGCAGCACGCGGACAATCCGGTCGACTGGTATCCGTGGGGCGAGGATGCGCTGCGCCGCGCGCGCGAACAGGACAAGCCGATCCTGCTGTCGGTGGGCTACTCCGCCTGTCACTGGTGCCACGTGATGGCGCACGAATCGTTCGAGGACGCGGAAGTCGCTGCGGTGATGAACGCGCTGTTCGTGAACATCAAGGTGGATCGCGAAGAGCGACCCGACATCGACCAGATCTACCAGACGGCCCATCACCTGCTCACACAGCGCGCCGGCGGCTGGCCGCTCACGATGTTCCTGGCGCCCGACGGCAAGCCGTTCTTCGGTGGCACGTATTTTCCGAAGGCGCCCCGCTACAACCTGCCGGGCTTCACCGGCTTGCTGGAACGGGTCGCCGCGGTCTATCGCACGCAGCGGCGCGAGATTGACGAGCAGAACGACGAGCTGGTGAAGATCCTCGGTGGCACCGTCCCGCGGGCGGCGCAGGACCCGGTCGAACCGGACGACCGTCCGATCGCGGACGCTCGCCGCGAGTTGCTCGCAGCATTCGATCCGGTGCACGGCGGTCTCGGCGGGGCTCCCAAGTTTCCTCATCCCTACGAGTTCGATCTGCTGTTGCGCGCGGACGGCGACGCGCGCCGTGCAACGCTGCTCACTCTCACCAGGATGGCGGAAGGCGGCATCTACGATCAGTTGGGCGGTGGCTTCTGCCGCTACAGCGTGGACGGGGAATGGCTGATCCCGCATTTTGAGAAGATGCTCTACGACAATGGGCCGCTGCTGCGCCTGTACACGGATGCATGGCTGTTGACCCGCGACCCCCTGTACGCCCGGGTGTGCGAGGAAACCGCCGCGTGGGTGATGCGCGAGATGCAGGCGGCCGCCGGCGGGTACTGCTCGAGTCTCGATGCCGACGCTGAAGGGCAGGAAGGCAAGTTCCACGTCTGGGACCGCGATGAAGTGGCGGCGCTGCTGACCGAGGACGAGTTCCGGGTCGCCGCCGGCCGCTACGGCCTCGACGGCCCACCGAACTTCGAGCAGCGCCATTGGCACCTGCATGTGGCGCGCAGCACCGACGCGGTGGCGGCCGCAATCGATCGTCCGGTCGCGGACTGTGAAGCGTTGCTGGCAAGTGCTCGTGCCAAGCTCCACGCCGCGCGCGAGCGTCGGGTGCATCCGGCCCGCGACGACAAGATCCTGACGAGCTGGAACGGATTGATGATCGAGGGCATGGCGCACGCAGCGCGCGTGTTCGATCGACCCGACTGGCTGGACTCGGCCCGGCGTGCGCTGGATTTTCTCCGGTCCTCGCTCTGGCGCGACGGCCGGCTGCTCGCCACGCACAAGGACGGCGTGAGTCATCTCAACGCCTACCTGGACGACCATGCGTTCCTGCTCGGGGCCTTGCTCGAGTTCCTGCAGGCCGAGTTCCGGCGCGCGGATCTCGATTGGGCGATCGCGCTGGCCGATCTGCTGCTCGAACGGTTCGAGGACCGGGCGGATGGCGGGTTCTGGTTCACGAGCCACGACCACGAACAACTGATCCTGCGCACCAAGCCCGGCCACGACAACGCCACGCCCGCAGGCAACGGCGTGGCCGCGCTGCAGTTGCAGCGGCTGGGCCACCTGATCGGCGACCCGCGCTACCTGGCGGCGGCCGAGCGGACCGTGCGGTTGTTCCACGGTGCAGCGGCGCGGCAGCCCGGCGGCTTCGCGAGCTACTGCCGGGCCTTGAGCGAGTACCTCGAGCCGCCGGCGATCGTGATGGTCCGAGGCCCGTCCGCTGGTCTTGCGGAGTGGTCACGCGCGCTGGCAGCCCACTACGCACCTTCGACAATGACTTTTGTACTACCTGATAGGACGGAACCCCTGCCCGCTGCCATGGACAAGCCGCCGGGAGCTGCGGTCAACGCCTGGGTCTGCCGCGGCGTTGTATGCCTGCCGCCGATGGACCGGATTGCAGAGGTGCTCCGGGAGATCGGCGCCGCGGCCTGAGGTGAATTTCCGCCGTGCCGTTTCCAAGGCGCTGGAAAGACCCTAGAATTCGCCGCAGTCTTCGTCCGACACCCCAAGGAGAACGCATGAAACTGATCCTTTCCACCGCGGCGCTGGCCGTTGGTATTGCCGCCACCGGTGCGGCGCACGCCGCCGATGCCGCCAAGGCCGCCGCCCTGATGAAGGGCAGCGATTGCATGGCCTGTCATGCCGAAGCGACCAAGCTCGTCGGACCGTCCTACAAGGAGATCGCGAAGAAGTACGACGCGAGCGCCACCGACGCATTGGTGAAGAAGGTCAAGGCGGGCGGCTCCGGCGCCTGGGGCGCCGTGCCCATGACGCCGCATCCGAATCTGAAGGACGAGGATGTCAAAGTCATGGTGGAGTGGATCCTGTCGTTGAAGTGATCTGCCGGACCGTCGCACGACGGTAAGAAAACCGGCCCCAGCGGCCGGTTTTTTTTCGCCTCCACCGAGGGGCGATGCCGGTTGCGTCAAATTGACGGGCCTGGGGCCGACAGGGAATAATCCCTGCGATCCGTATCCCCGTCGGCTACCCCGAGGAAAAACCATGCCGCTCACCCGAGTCCCGTTCCGCCTCCGGTCCGTTGCCGTGCTGTCCGCCGTGCTGCTGGTTGCTGCCTGCGGCAAACAGGAAGAAGCGGCCAAACCCGCAGCGGGTGGCGGCGCCACGGTGGTCAAGATCGGGCATGCCGCACCGCTCACCGGTGGCATCGCGCACCTCGGCAAGGACAACGAAGCCGGTGTCCGTCTCGCCGTCGACGAGGCCAACGCCAAGGGACTCACCATCGGCGGCGCCAAGGTCCAGTTCGAGATGCTGTCGGAAGACGACGAAGGCAAACCGGACAAAGGTCCGATCATCGCGCAGAAGTTCACCGACGCGAAGGTCGCCGGCGTAGTGGGACACCTCAATTCGGGGGTTACGATTCCGGCTTCCGCCGTGTACAACACGGCTGGCATCCCGATGATCTCGGGCTCGGCGACCAATCCGAAGCTGACCGAGCAGGGCTTCGCAGTGACTTTCCGCACGGTCGGACGCGACGATCAGCAAGGCCCGGCCATCGCCAGTTACCTGGCGGCGCAGTTCCAGCCTAAGGTCGTGGCCGTGGTGGACGACGCCACGTCGTACGGCGAAGGCCTGGCGAACGAGGTCGAGAAATCGCTCAAGGCGGCGGGCATTACCGTGCTCGCGCGCGAGAAGGGCACTGACAAGACCACCGACTGGAAAGCCATTCTCACCAAGTTGAAGGGCAAGAAGCCCGACGCGATCTTCTACGGCGGCATGGATTCGGGTGGTGGTCCGCTGGTCAAGCAGGGCCGCGAGCTGGGGATCAAAGCCGTGTTCGCCTTTGGCGACGGTGCGTGCACGGACAAGATGCAGGAGCTCGCGGGTGCCGCTGCCGAAGGGCTGGTGTGCTCGCAGGCCGGCATTCCCGCCCAGGCCTCGAGCAAGTCGTTCATCGATGCCTTCAAGGCCAAGTTCGGATCCGACCCCATCATCTACGCGCCCTTCACCTACGATGCGACCAACCTCATCATCACGGCGATGCAGAAGGCGGATTCGGTCGATCCTGCCAAGTATCTGCCGGTGCTGAAAGCGATCAGCTTCGACGGGGCCAGCGGCCACATCGAGTTCGACGAAAAGGGTGACCGCAAGGATGCCGAGATGACGATCTTCACGCTGAAGGACGGCAAGATCGTCCCGGTAGCCATCATCAAGTCGGGCAAGACCATCCCCTTCGAGGAATTCGCGAAAGGTGCGGGAGCCTGATCGACTGATCCCAACGGCAATCCGCTCCGAACCACCGGCGCTGAGCAGCTTGAAATCGCGCCGCTGGACGCTTCCGAAAACGGCACCCGCGGGTGCTGTTTTCGTTGCTGCATCCCGCTAACGGCAAGCCGTTCATGGAAGTCTTCCTGCAGCAGATCATCAACGGGCTGACGCTGGGCAGCATCTACGCCATCGTCGCGCTCGGCTACACCATGGTCTACGGCATCGTGCAGCTCATCAACTTCGCGCACGGCGAAGTGGTGATGATCGGCGCGATGGTGGCGCTGACGGTGATCAGTTCGCTCGCCGGCGCGAACACGGGCATGCCGCCGCTGGTCATCGTGCTGGCCGGCATCGCTTGCGCGGTGCCGGTGTGCATGGGGGTGGGCTACACCATGGAGCGCGTCGCGTATCGTCCATTGCGCGGTGCGCCGCGCCTGGCGCCGCTCATCACCGCCATCGGCATCTCCATCATCCTGCAGCACCTGGCCATGCTGATCTGGAGCCGCAACCCGCTGTCGTTTCCGCAGATCATCCCGAACCCGGTGTTCGAGATCGCCGGAGCGAACGTGAGCGGTGTCCAGATCGCCATCATCAGCCTTTCGGCACTGATGATGCTGGGGCTCACCGCACTGGTGTACCGGACCCGGCTCGGCACCGCCATGCGCGCCACCTCGGAGAACCCGCAGGTGGCCGGCCTGATGGGGGTGAACATCAACCGCGTCATCGCCTCGACCTTCGTCATCGGTGCAGGGCTCGGTGCGGTGGCGGGCGTGATGGTCGGCACCTACTACGGCATTGCGCATTACACGATGGGTGCGCTGCTCGGGCTGAAGGCGTTTTCGGCGGCCGTGCTGGGCGGCATCGGCAACCTGGCCGGCGCGATGCTGGGCGGCATTCTGCTGGGGCTGGTGGAAGCGCTCGGTGCCGGGTACATCGGCGAGTTCACCGACCTGTGCCACGTTTCGTGGATCTCGACCGGGCTCGCGGAGCGCTGCGCGCAGGACGGCCATGTCGTGTTGATGGGCAGCAACTACCAGGACGTGTTCGCGTTCCTCGTCCTGATCGCAGTGCTGGTGTTCAGGCCTTCGGGCCTGCTCGGCGAAAGAGTCGGGGATCGCGCGTGAGTGCCAAGCCGATGGACGCGAAGGCGAAGGTCGGCATCGTACTGATCGCGGTCGTGCTCGCGGTGCTGCCCTTCGTGCTCGCGCACGTGGGCACGGCCTGGGTGCGCATCACCAACCTCGCGATCCTGTTCTGCCTGCTCTCGCTCGGGCTCAACATCGTGGTGGGGTTCGCCGGGCTGCTGGACCTGGGCTACATCGCCTTCTACGCGGTCGGTGCGTACTGCTACGCCCTGCTCGCTTCGCCGCATTTCGGCCTGCACTTGCCCTTCTGGATCATCCTGCCGATTGGTGCTGGTGTCGCCTGCCTGTTCGGCGTGCTGCTCGGTGCGCCGACCCTCAAGTTGCGTGGCGACTATCTCGCCATCGTCACGCTGGGCTTCGGCGAGATCGTGCGCGTGTTCCTCAACAACCTGTCCCGCCCGGTCAACATCACCAACGGGCCCCAGGGCGTCACGCTCATCGATCCGTTCAAGCTGGATGGCTTCAGCTTCAGCAAGAGCGAGACGCTGCTCGGCCTGACCTTCTCCGGCCCCATCAAGTACTACTACCTGCTGCTGCTCGTGCTGCTCGTCGTGATCGTGATCAACGTGCGCCTGCAGGACTCGCGCGTCGGCCGCGCCTGGGTGGCGATCCGCGAAGACGAGACCGCCGCTCAAGCCATGGGCATCAACACGCGCAACGTGAAACTGCTGGCCTTCGCCATGGGCGCCAGCTTCGGCGGCATCGCCGGTGGCATGTTCGCTGCCATGCAGGGGTTCATCAGCCCCGAGAGTTTCGTGCTGGTCGAATCCATCATGGTGCTCGCCATGGTGGTGCTGGGCGGCATGGGCAACATCTGGGGTGTGATCGCCGGCGCGGTGCTGCTGTCGTTCGTGCCGGAGATCCTGCGCTACACCGTCGAGCCCCTGCAGAAGGCCGCGTTCGGCCGTCTCATCATCGAGCCTGAAGTGATCCGCATGCTGCTCTTCGGTCTCGCCCTGGTGCTGATGATGCTGTTCCGGCCGGCGGGACTGTTTCCTTCCAAGACGCGCCGCCGCGAGTTCGCGGCTGCCGAACAGCAGCATGTCGGCTGAAGCGCCGCTGCTCGAAACGCGGGGAGTGGAAAAGCGTTTTGGCGGCCTCACCGCACTGTCGGATGTGTCTATCGCCATCCGCCGTGGCGAGATCTACGGCCTGATCGGCCCCAACGGCGCCGGCAAGACCACGTTGTTCAACGTGCTGACCGGGCTCTACGTGCCCGAGCGTGGCGAGGTCGTGTTCGACGGTCAGGCGCTGTCGGGCCTCAAACCCTATCGCGTGGCCCTCGCCGGCATCGCGCGCACCTTCCAGAACATCCGCCTGTTCGCCAACATGACGGCGTTGGAGAACGTCATGGTCGGGCGCCATCTGCGTACCCACGCGGGGGTGTTCGGCGCGGTGTTGCGCACCCGCGCGACGCGCGAGGAAGAGGGCGCCATCGCGGAACGTGCGCGAACGCTGCTGCACTACGTGGGTGTCGAGCGCCATTCGAACATCATTGCCCGCAACCTGTCCTACGGCGACCAGCGGCGGCTGGAGATCGCCCGCGCACTGGCTACGGAGCCGAAGTTGCTGGCTCTCGACGAACCCGCTGCCGGCATGAATCCGACCGAACGGCAGGCGCTCGGGCAACTGGTCGCGCGCATTCGCGACGACGGTACCACCGTACTGCTGATCGAGCACGACGTGAAACTGGTCATGGGTCTGTGCGATCGCGTGGCAGTCCTCGACTATGGCAAGAAGATCGCGGAGGGGTTGCCGAAGGAAGTGCAGCGCGACCCGGCGGTGATCGAAGCCTATATCGGCGTCGCACCGGCGGCCTGATCGGCGCATGAGCCTGCTCGACGTCAAGAACCTCAAGGTGGCCTACGGCGGCATCGTCGCCGTGCGCGGGATCGATCTCGAGGTGGCAGCGGGCGAGCTCGTCGCGCTGATCGGCGCGAACGGTGCCGGCAAGACCACGACGCTGAAAGCCCTCGCCGGCATGCTGCGGCCGAGCGGCGGCAGCGTGCACTACGACGGCGCTTCGATCACGCACGAACCAACGCATCGACTGGTCCGGCGCGGGATCGCCCTGGTACCCGAGGGCCGCGGCGTGTTCGCGCGGCTCACGGTCGAAGAGAACCTCGGCATGGGCGCGTACATCCGCAACGATCGCCAGGAAGTGCGGGCGGATCTCGAGCGCATCTACGCGCTGTTTCCGCGGCTGAAGGAACGGCGCGCGCAGACTGCCGGAACCCTCTCGGGAGGTGAGCAGCAGATGGTGGCCATCGGCCGCGCCATGATGAGCCGCCCGAAGCTGCTGCTGCTCGACGAGCCGAGCATGGGGCTGGCACCCTTGATGGTGCAGAAGATCTTCGAGGTGATCGCCTCCATCTCCGCGCAGGGCGTCACCATCCTGCTGGTCGAGCAGAATGCCCGGCTCGCGCTGCAGGCGGCCGCGCGCGGCTACGTGATGGAGTCGGGAGCCATCACCCTCACCGACGCGGCTTCAACCCTGCTCGAAAGCGAGCAAGTGCGGCAGGCATACCTCGGGGAGTAGGGGCCCGCCCGCTCCCTGCGGTTGCTGCCCCTACCGGACCTTCGGGTGCTGGATCGGCGGCGGAATGCCGAGCAAGCGGTGCTTGCCGCGCGAGATGCGGCCGAGGAACAGCAACTCCTCCATCACGTCGGGGCTGAAGCCCTGGCGGTTGCCGCGTTCGTCGATGACGAGGCGGTCGAGGTATTCGTCGAAGGTGTTGTGGCCCCAGAGCTTCAGCAGGGTTTCCATGATGCGTGGCAGTTCTTCCACCGACGCCTTGGTTTCCAGGCGCTTGGGTGGCGGCTTCTCGGGCTCCGACAGGTCCAGCGCCGGGAAGTGCGACGACGCGTCGCTCAACGTCGTTTCGCCCACTTCCACGCCCTCGGGCACGTGGATGTTGTTCGCGGCCAGCACGCGCTCGAGATGACCGATGCGTGCCTGTTGGCGGTGGATCAGCGCGAGCAGCTCTTCGAGGTTCGCCATCGTCCTTCAGAGTACCTGGATCACGCCGCCGGCGGCAGGGGGATCCAGTCGCGCCCGGTGAGGAATTCGGAGTACAGGAGGCTCTCCGGACTGCCGGCTTCCGGCTGCCAGTTGTAGCGCCATTTCACGGTAGGCGGCAACGACACCAGGATCGATTCGGTGCGACCGCCCGACTGCAGCCCGAACAGGGTGCCGCGATCGAACACCAGGTTGAACTCGACGTAGCGACCACGCCGATACGCCTGGAAATCACGCTCGCGCTCGCCGTAGGGGGTGTCGCCGCGGCGACGGGCGATGGGCAGGTAGGCGTCGAGGAAGTGGTCACCGACGCTTTGCACCAGCGCGAAAGCGGTGGCGAAATCCGGCTCGGCGAGATCGTCGAAGAAGATGCCGCCGATGCCGCGCGGCTCGCCGCGGTGCTTGAGAAAGAAGTAGCGATCGCACCAGCGCTTGAACTGCGGGTAGCGATCCGGTCCGAACGGCGCCAGTGCATCGCGGCACGTCGCATGGAAATGGCGGGCGTCGTCCTCGAAACCGTAGTACGGCGTGAGATCCATTCCGCCGCCGAACCAGAACACCGGCGGCGCGTCGCTGCCTGCTGGCGCGCGCGCTATGAAGAAACGCACGTTCATGTGAACGGTCGGCACGTAGGGGTTGCGCGGATGGAGCACCAGCGACACGCCGGTCGCCTCGAACCCGCGGCCGGCGAGCTCCGGTCGCCCGGCGGAAGCGGACGGCGGCAACTGGTTGCCGAGCACGTGCGAAAAATTCACGCCGCCGCGTTCGAGCAGGTTGCCCTCCTCGAGCACACAGGACGCACCTCCGCCGCCTTCCTCGCGCGTCCACGAGTCGAGGCGGAACGGCCGGCCGTCCTCGGCTTCCAGGGCGGCGACGATGCGCCGCTGCAGGCTGACGAAGTACTCCCGGACCAAGGTTGCGTCGACATCACCTTGCGCGCGAGCGTTCACAGCAGGCTCCTCTTCGCACCGATCGCCCGGTACCCGATGTCGCGGCGCATCTGCCGGCCGGCAAACTGGATCTGCTCCGCGATCTCGTAGGCACGGCGCTGCGCCATCCGCACGGTGTCGCCGAGCGCCGTGACACATAGTACGCGCCCGCCGTTGGTGACGGGAACGCCGTCGCGTGCCGTGGTGCCCGCATGGAATACGTGGACGTCGTCCTCGTTGCGCGGCACGCCCGTGATCGGGTCGCCCTTGCGCGGATCCTCGGGGTAACCGTGCGCGGCCATGACGACGCCGAGTGCCACGCGGCGATCCCATTCGGCCTGCACCCGGTCCAGCGTGCCGTTGACCGCGTGTTCCACCAGCGTGTGCAGATCGCTCTTCAACCGCATCATGATCGGCTGGGTTTCCGGGTCGCCCATGCGGCAGTTGAACTCGAGGGTGCGCAGTTCGCCCTTGGGCGTGATCATGAGACCGGCGTAGAGAAAGCCGGTATAGGGCTCCCCCGCTGCTTCCATCCCGGACACGACCGGTTGGATCACTTCCCGCATGGCGCGCGCGTGCAGCGCCGGCGTCAACACCGGTGCCGGCGAATACGCGCCCATGCCGCCGGTGTTGGGGCCCAGATCACCGTCGAGCAGGCGCTTGTGATCCTGACTGGTGGCGAGCGGCAGGATGTTCCGGCCGTCGACCATGACGATGAAACTCGCCTCCTCGCCTTCGAGGAACTCTTCGACCACCACGCGGGCACCGGCGGAACCGAGCCGGTTGTCCTTCAGCATCGAGTCCACCGCGCCGTGGGCCTCCTCGAGGGTCATGGCCACGACGACTCCCTTGCCGGCCGCGAGGCCGTCGGCCTTGATCACGATCGGAGCGCCCTCGACGTCGATGTACGCATGCGCGGCGGCCGCATCGGTGAAAGTCTCGTGGCGAGCGGTCGGGATGCGATGCTCCACCATGAAGCGCTTGGCGTAGTCCTTTGACGCTTCCAACTGCGCGGCGCGCTGGGTCGGGCCGAAGATCTTCAGGCCGGCAGCGCGGAACCGATCGACCACGCCGGCCGCGAGCGGTGCTTCCGGCCCCACCACGGTGAGCGCGATGCCTTCCTTCTTCGCGAAGGCGAGCAGTGCGTCGATGTCGGTGATGGGGACGTTGAACAACCCGTCCTCCTCAGCCGTGCCGGCATTGCCCGGTGCCACGTAGACGCGGGCCACCCGGCGCGATTGCGCGAGCCGCCATGCGATCGCGTGTTCTCTTCCGCCGCCGCCGATCACGAGCAGGTTCATGGGATCGCCTCAGCCCGCGCCGGGCCGCCATCGGCCGGAGGCCGATGGCCTTCGGCAGGCACGGACAGTCCGCAGGGACTGTCCGTGTCCGGCCTCAGCCCACAAGCGGGCTGGCCCCCTGGGGGGAAGGGCCGCAGGCCCATCGGGGGGAGTGTCATCATTCTAGTGGCGGAAGTGCCGCACGCCCGTGAACATCATGGCGATGCCGCGTTCATCGGCCGCGGCGATCACCTCGTCGTCGCGCACGCTGCCGCCGGGCTGGATCACCGCGCGTGCGCCTGCGTCGACGACGACGTCCAGACCGTCGCGAAACGGGAAGAAGGCATCGGACGCGACCACGGAACCTGCGAGATCGAGCTTTGCGTTCTGCGCCTTGATCGACGCGATGCGCGCCGAGTCCACCCGACTCATCTGCCCGGCACCCACGCCGAGAGTCTGGCCGTTGCTGCAGAAGACGATGGCGTTCGACTTCACGTACTTCGCGACCCGCCAGGCGAAGACGAGATCGCGCAACTGCGCCTCGCTCGGGGCGAGACGGGTCACGACACGCAGGTCGGTGGGCGCGACATTGTGCGCGTCGGGCGTCTGCACGAGAACGCCGCCGCCCACGCGTTTCAGATCCCAGTCGTTGACGCCGGGGGCCAGGGCCACCTCCAGCACGCGGACGTTGGCCTTGGCAGCGAACGCCAGCTTCGCGGGCTCGGCGAAGGCCGGAGCGATCACCACCTCCACGAACTGCCCGGCCACCGCCGCCGCGGTGTCGGCATCCACATCGCGATTGAAGGCGATGATGCCGCCGAAGGCCGATGTCGGGTCGGTGGCGAAGGCACGGCGGTAGGCCGCCAGCGGAGACTCGGCCACCGCGACGCCGCACGGATTCGCGTGCTTGATGATGACGCAGGCCGGTGCATCGAAGGTCTTGACGCACTCCCATGCGGCATCGGCATCGGCGATGTTGTTGTACGAGAGTTCCTTGCCTTGCAGTTGTACGTAGCGGGCCAGGCTGCCCGGTGCCGGCTCGAGGTCACGATAGAACGCCGCCTGCTGGTGCGGATTCTCACCGTAGCGCAGGTCCTGCGCCTTGTCGAACGCCAGGTTGAGTCGCGCAGGAAACGGGGCACGCACGCCGTCGGCGCCGAGGCTCGTCAGGTAGGTGGCGATAACGCCGTCGTACTGCGCGGTGTGCGAGTACGCCTTCTTGGCGAGGGCAAAGCGGGTTTCCAGGCTCACGCTGCCCGCGGCCGCCGTCATTTCATCGATGAGCGCGGCGTAGTCGCCCGGGTCGGTCAGTACGGCCACGTGGCGGTAGTTCTTGGCCGCGGCGCGGACCATGGCCGGGCCGCCGATGTCGATGTTCTCGATCGCTTCGTCGAGCGTGCATTGCGGATTTGCGATGGTTTCACGGAACGGATACAGGTTGACCGCCACGATGTCGATGTAGTCCATGCCTTCCCGGCGCATGGCGTCCACGTGCGCGGTCAGATCGCGGCGCGCGAGGATGCCGCCGTGCACGCGCGGATGCAGCGTCTTCACGCGGCCGTCCAGCATCTCCGGAAAACCGGTGTAGTCGGCGACCTCCGTCACGGCCACGCCGGCTTTGGCCAGCAGTTTTGCCGTGCCGCCGGTCGACAGGATGCGGAATCCGAACCCCGCCAGTGCCTGGGCGAAGGCGACGACGCCGGTCTTGTCGGAAACGCTGATCAGCGCCTGCCGCGTGCTGGCCATGGCGACGGGGTATCCGATTCGATGGAGAAAGAGTGGGCTTGAGGTGGTGCTACTTGAGGCCGTAGGCCTGCATCTTCTTGCGCAGTGTATTGCGGTTCATGCCAAGCAATTCCGCTGCCTGCGTCTGATTGCCGTCGACCCGCGCCAGGACGGTCTCGAGCAGTGGCCGCTCGACGCATTGGATGACCATCTCGTAGATCGGGCTCGGTCGTTCACCGTCCAGGTCGCGAAAGTAGCCGTCGATGGCGCGGCGCACGCAGCGCGCGATCTCGTTCTCGTTGATCATGCTGCGAGCCTTTCATCGACCGCGGGAAAGCACGCTGAACCGACGAGGCCGTCGAAGAATCGCTCCACCGCCTGCTGCTGTGCTTCCGGGTGGTCGAGTCCGTTCACTTCCGCCCGCAGCCGCTCGCCTCCAGGAATGGTCTTCACGTACCAGCCGACGTGCTTGCGCACCACCTTCGGCCCGGTGCGTTCGCCGTAGAAGGCATGCAGCGCACCGACATGGGCCAGGAGAATCGCGTGAATCTCCGCCAGGTCCGGCGCTGCCAGCTTCCTGCCGGTCCTGAGGTAATGATCGATCTCGCGGAAGACCCAGGGGCGGCCCAGCGCCGCACGGCCGATCATCACGGCGTCGGCGCCGGTCCGGTGCAGCACCTGACGGGCTTTCTCAGGGGAATCGATGTCGCCGTTCGCGATCACCGGGATGCCGACTGCGGCCTTGACCTCGGCGATGGTGTCGTACTCAGCCGCGCCGTTGTACAGGTCAGCGCGGGTGCGGCCATGCACCGCCAGGGCGCGGATGCCCGCAGCTTCCGCGATGCGCGCCACGCGCACGGCGTTGCGGTGTTCGCGGTCCCACCCGGTGCGGATCTTGAGTGTCACTGGTACGCCGGCGGCTGCGACCACGGCATCGAGGATCGCGCCGACCTTGCTCTCGTCGCGCAGTAACGCGGAACCGGCGAGGACATTGCAGACCTTCTTCGCCGGGCAACCCATGTTGATATCGATGACCTGTGCGCCGTGCGCCACATTGAGGCGCGCGGCCTCGGCCATCTGCACGGGTTCGGTGCCGGCGATCTGCACGGCGATCGGGGCCACTTCGCCCTCGTGATCGCGGCGGCGCCGACTCTTGTCGGTGCTCCACAGCCGCGTATCGGACGCGGTCATCTCCGAAACCGCGTAGCCCGCGCCGAGCATCTTGCACAACTGACGGAACGGCCGATCGGTAACGCCCGCCATGGGTGCGACCGCGAGCCGGTTGTGCAGTATGTAAGGACCGACCTGCATGAGCGCGGCGGCAAGTTCGGGCGGAAGGGAAAGGGCGCGTATTGTAATCAGAAACGGCGCGCCCGCGCCCGCTCTTACAAGCGCCCGAGAGTCAACGTGCGCGCAAACGTGCGACGCGCCGCGGGCAGCAGGTCGAGCGCCGCGAGTCCGAGACCGCGGGCCCAGGAAAGACCGGGCCAGTCGTTGGCGAAGATCCCCGCGAGCGCGTCGGTGAAGTGCACGGTCGCCGCGCGATCCAGGCGTCGTGCACGATCGAGTTCGTCGAGCTTAGGCAGGTGCGCGGCAGCCAGCCAGGCGTCGCGCAGGCCGAGGTTGAGTCCCTGCCCCGCCACCGGATGCAGCGTCTGTGCGGCGTTGCCCACGAGGGCGATGCGGTCGCGAACCCGGGGTTCCGATTGCCGCAGCACGAGCGGAAAGGCGCCGCGCTCGGCAACCGCGATGAAGCGTCCTGCGCGCCAACCGAATGCGCGCTGCAACCGCTCGAGGAATGCCTGATCGTCGAGGCCGAGCACGGCCTGCGCATCGTCGGGAGCCAGCGTCCAGACGAGAGCAAAACTGTCGCTGCGGGGCAGCAGCGCGAGCGGTCCGACGGCGGCAAAGCGTTCGTACGCGACGCCGTCGTGCGAGCGGTCGGTGCGTACGCGAGCGACCAGGGCGTGTACGCCGTAGTCCTTCTCGCGCTGCGAGAATCCGAGCGTTGCAACCAGCGGGCCGCCGCCTTCTGCAACGATGGCGCAGCGCGCGGCGATGTTCTCGCCGGCTGCGTGCACGACCACTCCATCATCCACCTGGTCGATGCCGTCCACGCTCGTGTGGTACCGGACGTCGGACGCTGTCACGCGTTGCGCCAAAGCGCGCTGCACGTCGCCGTAGCCGATCACGTAGCCCAGTGCGGACACGCCGCCGTCATTCGCGGTCAGTTCGCTGCGACCGAAGCCGCCACGCTGCGACACGTGAATGCGGAGGATCGGTGTCGCTGCGGGCTCCAGCTGCTCCGTCACCCCCACCCGCTGCAACATGAGCCAGCTACCCCAGGACAGTGCCAGCGTGCGATCGTCGTTGAACCCGGCACCGGCCGGTTTCGCTTCGAGCAACAGGATGTGTCGCCCGGCGCGTGCCGCAGCGAGCGCGAGAAACTGTCCGACCGGGCCGCCACCGACGATGATCGCGTCGAACATGGCCCGTCCGCGGGTACCTGGCCTCAGTGCGGGGTGGTGCCGACCAGCGCTTCCACGTCGGCTACGGACTTCGGCGCGGCCGCCGTCAGCACTTCGCAGCCGCCCGCCGTCACCAGCACGTCGTCCTCGATGCGCACGCCGATGTTCCACAGGGCTTCCGGTACGCCTTCGCCCGGGCGGATGTAGCAGCCCGGCTCCACCGTCAGCGTCATGCCCGGTGCCAGATCGCGCCAGCGACCATCGCGCTTGTAGTCGCCGGCATCGTGCACGTCGAGGCCGAGCCAGTGACCGGTGCGATGCATGTAGAAGCGGCGGTAGTCGTTCGATTCGATCACCGCCTCCGGGGTGCCCTGGCACAGCTTCAGATCGATGAAGCCGCGCACCAGCACGCCGAGCGCCGCTTCGTGCGGTTGCTCCCAGTGCTGGCCGGGCTTCACCGCTGCGATGGCGGCGGCCTGGGCCGCGAGCACCAACTGGTAGACGTCGCGCTGGGGGCCGGTGAAGCGGCCGTTGACCGGCCATGTGCGGGTGATGTCGGACGCGTAGCCATCCACTTCGCAGCCCGCGTCGATCAGCAGCAGATCGCCATCGCGCAGGCGTGCGCTGTTCTCCACGTAGTGCAACACGCATGCGTTGGCACCACCGGCGACGATGCTCGGATAGGCTGGCGATTGCGCGCCGCGCGAGCGGAACTCGTGCAGCAATTCGGCTTCGATCTGGTACTCGTAGAGATCGGGGCGCGTGGCGCGCATCGCGCGCGCGTGGGCCGCGGTCGATATCGCGGCGGCCCGCCGCATGGCATCCAGTTCATGTGCGTCCTTGGTGAGCCGCATGTCGTCGAGGATGCGGCGCACGTCGCGGATCTCACCCGGCGCACTGATGCCGGTGCGCACCTGCGCCCGCACCGCATTGAGCCACTCGATGAGCCGCGTGTCCCAGGCGCCGTCAGCGCCGACGTCGGCGAAGAGCGAAGGCTGGTCGGCGAGCAGCTTGGGCATCAGCTCGTCGAGCTTCGCGATCGGATGCGCCTCGTCGAAGCCGAACGTCGCGCGCGCCTTCTCCGGGCCGTGGCGATAGCCATCCCAGATCTCGCGGTCGAGATCCTTCTCGCGACAGAACAGGATGCTCTTCAGCGTCGCGCCCGCGACCACGACCAGCACCGCTTCCGGTTCGGTGAACCCGGTCAGGTAGTAGAAATAGCTGTCGAAGCGGAACGGATGATGCACGTCGCGATTGCGGGTGCGCTCCGGTGCGGTGGCGATGATCGCTACGCCCTGCCCCATGGCAGCGGCCAGGCGGTTACGCCGGTCGACGAACGGTGCGTGAGAGAGCAAGGCTGTGGCGGGGGCATTCATGCTGCCGATTATACGGTCGGGGGCGCGCGCAGATGCCGGTCGAGCTCCGCAAGACGCGCGGGCGTCCCCACGTCGAGCCAGTAGCCGCGATGGCGCTCGGCGGTCACGCGGCGCTCGCGCATGGCGGCGACCAGCAGCGGTGCCAGCCTGGCTTTCGTGCCCCGGACGATCCCGGCGAACAGTTCGGGCCGATAGACGCCCACACCGCTGAACGTGTACCGGGGCATGCCGCTGTCGATGGCGAACGGACCGTCGATGGCGAAGTCGCCATCCGGGTTGTGCGCCGGATTGTCCACCAGCACCAGGTGCGCGAGCGGCGGCGGAGCACCGTTCAGGGGCACCTCAGCGAGTGGCCCGAAGTCCACATCGGTATGGATGTCGCCGTTCACGACCAGAAACGGGTCGGAACCCAGCAGCGGCAGCGCCTGCGCGATGCCGCCGGCGGTCTCGAGCGCCTCGGCCTCGGGTGAATAGCGAATGGAAACGCCGTAGGCACCGCCCGTTCCGAGGGCTCGCTCGATCTGTGCGCCGAGGTGCGCGTGATTGATGACGAGCTCGCGGATACCCGCCCGCGCGAGTCGCTCGATATGCCACACGATGAGCGGCTTGCCGCCGGCTTCGAGCAGCGGTTTCGGAACGGTGTCCGTGAGCGGTCGCATGCGCTCGCCGCGGCCGGCGGCGAGGATCATGGCCTTCATCAGAACGTGTAGCCGACTTGCGGGCTGCGCTGTTCGAGTTCGTCCAGCAGCGCGAGCAGCGGACGCAGCTCCCCATAGCGGCCAGCCGTGGCGCGCACATAGCCGATGAAGCGTGGCGTGTCCTCGAGGTAGCCGCGCTTGCCGTCGCGATAGTTGAGGCGAGCGAAGATGCCGAGCACCTTCAGGTGGCGCTGCAGGCCCATCCATTCCACGTCGCGATAGAAGGCGCCGAAGTCCCGGTCCACCGGCAATCCTGCATCCCGCGCCTGCTCCCAGTAGCGGATGGTGCCGTCGAGCACTTCACGCTCGTCCCAGCTGATGAACGCATCGCGATACAGCGACGCGAGATCGTAGGTGATCGGTCCGTGCACCGCGTCCTGGAAATCGAGAATGCCCGGGTTCGGCTCGGCCACCATCAGGTTGCGCGGCATGTAGTCGCGGTGCACGTAGACCCGCGGCTGGGCCAGGTTGTTCGCGACGATCGCGGCGAAAGTGCGCTCCAGTGCGGTACGTTGCGGCTCGGTGAGTTCCACGCCGAGGTGACGAGCGATGTACCAATCGGGAAACAGGTTGAGCTCGCGCCGCAGCAACGCTTCGTCGTAGGGCGGCAGGACGCCCTCACGCGATGCGAGCTGCCAACGGATCAGCGCGGTGGTCGCGTCGGCGAAGAGGTCCGGTGCCAGGCTCCGATCCTTCTCGAGGGCGGCGAGGTAGGTGGTGTTGCCCAGGTCGGTGAGCAGCAGGAAGCCGCGATCCAGGTCCTGCGCCAGCACCCGCGGGGCGTTGAGGTGAGCGTCCGCGAGCAGCCCGGCCACGTGCACGAACGGGCGGCAGTTCTCGTGCTCGGGCGGGGCGTCCATCACGATCCACGACTCGGTGCCCTCGGTCGCCCGGAAATAGCGGCGGAAGCTCGCGTCGGCGGAGGCCGGGGTCAGTTCGCAATGGTGCCCAGGCAGTGCACCGCCCAGCCACCCGCGCATTTCGTCTGCTCGATCCAAGGGGTTTCATCCATTCTCGCCATATACTTGCGCCAATTCTAACAAGCACCCCGCGATTGCCCGATGCCCCGAACCCCGCGCTGGGTCGCCGCCGCCATCGTCATCGCGCCGCTCGTCGGTCACGCCCAGGAGCTGGGGCTCAAGTTGAAGCCGCAGGCCGAGCTCATGACCGGACCCGGCGAAGAGGACGGCGAGGAGGCGCCGATGTTCATCGAGGCCGACGCCGTCTCCGGGACCCAGAACCAGAGTTTCGACGCGGACGGCGGGGTCAAGCTGCGCCAGCGTGGCCGCACGATCTTCGCCGATCACCTGCACTACTCGATTCCGAGTGAACAGGTCACCGCCACCGGAAACGTCCGGCTCGACCGGCGCGGCGACGTGATCGAGTGCGACAAGCTCTTTTTCGACATGAACACGGAGCAGGGTTACGCCGAATCGCCCGAGTACTACTTCCGGGCCTTCAAGGCGCGCGGCAAGGCGGACAAGCTGTATTTCGACAGCCGCACCCAGTACCGGGCCGAGAAGGGCACCTACAGCACCTGTCCCGCCCCGGAGAAGGATTGGTACCTGCGGGTCGGCAAGCTCAAACTCGATCGCGACAAGGACAAGGGAGTGGCCCGCAACGCGACGGTGGTGTTCAAGACCTGGCCGATCCTGTACCTGCCCTACGTCGATTTTCCGCTATCGAACGCCCGCAAGTCCGGCTTCCTGAGCCCCACTTACGGTACCACCGGCAAGAGCGGCTTCGAGTTCACGCTGCCGTTCTATCTGAACCTGGCCCCGAACTACGACTGGACCATCGCGCCGCGGGTCCTGGCCAAGCGCGGCGTGCTGCTCAACAACGAGGTCCGCTACCTGGGTCACACCTACAACGGGATGTTGAACGCGGAGTACCTCGAGAGCGATCGCGAGCGCAATGGCGACACGCGCTACGCCCTGGCTTTTCGCCATACCCAGAGGTTCTCGCCCGGGCTCACCGGCAACCTCAATCTGCAGAAGGTCTCGGACGACGAGTATTTCGTCGATCTGTCCAACCGCATCGCGGTGACTTCGCTGCGTACCCTGCCCCGCGAGGGCGGGCTCGCGTACTCGGCCGGATGGTGGACGCTGTCGGGTCGAGCCCAGAGTTTCCAGACCCTGCAGGACCCGAACGCGCCCATCACACCACCTTATGCGCGCCTGCCACAGCTCAACCTGGGCGCGCAACGGACCAACGTGCAAGGCTTCGATCTCGGGTTCCAATCGGAGTACGTGTCCTTCTCGCATCCGACGCTGGTCAACGGCCAGCGGACGATCCTGTACCCGAGCGTCACCTTCCCGCTGCAGAAGTCGTTCGTCAACATCGTGCCGAAGGTCGGCCTGCACTACACCGCCTATTCGCTGGACGGCACCACCGGTCTCGATACCGCCACCCGCGTGCTGCCGATCTTCAGCCTCGACAGCACCGTCACCTTCGAGCGCAACGCCAACCTGTTCGGCAAGGCGTTCCTCCAGACCCTGGAGCCGCGGCTGTACTACGTCTACATCCCGTTTCGGGATCAGAGCCGGCTGCCGGTGTTCGACACCGCGGTGGCCGACTTCAACCTCGCCCAGATCTTCACCGAGAACCAGTTCGTCGGCGGTGACCGCATCAACGACGCGAACCAGCTCACCGCCGCCGTGTCGAGCCGCCTCATCAATCCCGACGACGGACAGGAGCGGCTGCGCATGACGCTGGGCCAACGCTTCTTCTTCAAGGATCAGCAGGTCACGCTGCCCAACGTCGTGGCGCGCACGCAGAACCGCTCCGATCTGCTCGCGGCATTGAGCGGCCGGATCTCGCAGGATTGGTACACGGATTTCGCCATCAACTACGACGTCAGTTCGAACCGCCAGGACCGCACCACCTTCGCGGTGCGCTACAACCCGCAACCCGGCAGCGTGGTCAATGTCGGCTACCGCTTCAACCGCGACAGCTTCGAGCAGACCGACTTCTCCGCGCAATGGCCGATCACCGACCAATGGAGCGGCGTGGCACGGTACGCATACTCGATACGGGACGGTCGCAACGTCGCGACCATAGTGGGCGTCGAGTACAATGCCGGGTGCTGGGCCGCGCGGTTCGTCGCGCAGCAGTTCGTGACCTTCACCCAGGACAACGTCCGGCAGCTGTTCTTCCAGATCGAGTTCATGGGCCTCTCGAAGCTCGGCTCGAACCCGCTGGAAATCCTGCGCCAGAACATCGGCGGCTATCAGCGATTGAACGCTTTGCCGCAGAGCCAGCTCCAATCCGACTACTATCCGTCGCAGTAACCGCCGCTCCGGCGCCCGTCCCCTTCATGAGTACTCCGATCCGCATTCTTTTCGCCGCCCTGCTCACCGTGGCGGCGCTCCCGCCGGTCACCGCGGCCGAAGGCTCCAAGGGCGGCCCCGTGCTGCTCGACCGCGTGCTGGCCGTCGTCAACAACGAAGTGATCTCCAAGATCGAGCTCGACGAGCAGGTGAAGCTCGCCACGCGCCAGCTGATCCGCCAGGGGACCCCGCTGCCGCAGCAGGCGCTGCTGGAAAAGCAGTTGCTCGAGCGCATGGTGACCAACCGGGTGCTGCAGCAGGTCGGCCGCGACACCGGGGTGCGCATCGAGGATGCCCAGCTCGAGCGCGCTATCGCCCGGCTCGCGCAGGAGAACAAGATGTCGGTCGAGGCGTTCCGCAACAACATGACGGAGGACGGCGTCGACTACGTGAAGTTTCGCGAAGAGGTGCGCAACGAAATCGTGGTGACGCGCCTGCGCGAACGCGAGGTGGACAGCAAGATCGTGGTGTCCGACGCCGAGATCGACACCTACCTGCGCACGCAGCAGGCCGCGGGTCGCAACGAGGAATACAACCTGCTGCACATCCTGTTCACCGTGCCCGAAGCCGCGAGCCCGGACCAGATCCAGTCACGCCGCACCCGGGCCGACGAGGCGTTGGCCAAGTTGAAGGGCGGCGCCGACTTCAAGCAGATCTCGGCCAGCTATTCGGATGCGCCCAACGCACTGCAGGGTGGCGAACTCGGCTGGCGCGCGCCGGGCCGGCTGCCCAACATCTTCGTGCAGGCCGTGACGTCGATGAAGGTGGGTGACCTCTCCGGTGTGCTGCGCAGTCCGAACGGCTTCCACATCCTCAAGCTGGTGGAGAAGCGCAGCAACGTGCAGCAGGTGGTGGTGCAGCAGACCAAGGCCCGTCACATCCTCGTGCGGCTGAACGAGGTGGTGGCCGAGACCGAGGCAAGACGCCGGCTCGCCGAGATCCGGGAGCGCATCGTGAAGGGTGCCGATTTCGCCGAGCAGGCGCGCCTGCAGTCCGAGGATGCCTCCTCGGTGCGCGGTGGCGACCTGGGGTGGCTCTCGCCCGGCGACACGGTGCCGGAGTTCGAGCAGGCCATGGATGCCCTGAAGGCCGGCGAGATCAGTGAACCGGTGCAATCGCCGTTCGGCTGGCACCTGATCCAGGTGGTCGAGCGCCGCACCGAGGACCTCACGAAGGAGCGCCAGCGCCAACTGGCCCGGCAGGCGATCCGTGCGCGCAAGTCCGACGAAGCGTTCACGGAGTGGGTGCGCCAGCAGCGCGACCGCGCCTTTGTCGAGTACCGCAACGAAGAACGCTGAGCGCGATCGCCGGGGTAGCGCCGGCCACATCCCGCGCAAGCGCTTCGGGCAGCACTTTCTCGGCGATCCGTTCTGGGTGCGGCGGATCGTCGAGGCGATCGCACCGCGATCCGGCGAGCGGCTGGTGGAGATCGGGCCCGGCCTCGGCGCCCTCACGGAACCGCTGCTGGCGTCCGTGGAGCGGCTCCATGTGGTCGAGATCGACCGCGACATCGTTGCTCACCTCGAGAACACCTATCCGCGCGAACGCCTGATCGTCCATGCCGGCGATGCGCTCGCTTTCGACTTTCGCGGCATCGGCACCGACCTGCGGCTGGTGGGCAACCTGCCGTACAACATTTCCACGCCGCTGCTGTTTCACGTGGCAGCCCAGGCGGGCCATGTGCGCGATGCCCACTTCATGCTGCAGAAGGAAGTCGTGGACCGCATGGTGGCCGCACCGGGCGGCAGCGACTACGGCCGGCTGTCCGTGATGCTCCAGTACCGTTTCGCGATGGAAAAGCTGTTCGACGTGCCGCCGGGGGCATTCCGGCCGCCGCCGAAGGTGGACTCGTCGGTCGTCAGGATGATCCCGCACGGACGCCTGCCCCACCCTGCCCTGGACGAGCGCCTGCTCGGCGAGCTGGTGACGCGCGCCTTCACGCAGCGCCGCAAGACGCTGCGCAACGCATTGTCGACCTATCTCACCGCAGCTGAACTTGAAGCCTTGGACATCGACTCCGGAGCGCGGCCCGAAACGCTGGGGGTGGCGGCCTGGGTGCGCGCCGCCGACCGCGTGGCGGCGCGCGGAGCTACGCTGCCTTCTTCTGGATGAACTCGATCTTGTAGCCGTCCGGGTCTTCGACGAAGGCGATGACCGTGGTCCCGTGTTTCATCGGCCCGGCCTCGCGGGTGACGCGGCCGCCGCGTTGCTTCGTCTCGGAACAGGCCTTGTAGGCGTCGTCCACTTCGAGCGCCACGTGGCCGTAGCCGGTGCCGATGTCGTAGCTCTTGGTGTCCCAGTTGTGGGTGAGCTCGAGTACGGCCTCCTCGCTTTCGTCACCATAGCCGACGAAGGCGAGCGTGAAGCGGCCGTCGGGATAGTCCTTGCGGCGCAGCACTTTCATGCCAAGAACGTTGGTGTAGAAGTCGATGGAGCGGTCGAGATCGCCCACCCGGAGCATGGTGTGAAGAATACGCATGGTCAGATCTCCACTAACTCGAAGTCGTCCTTGCGCGCACCGCATTCGGGACAGACCCAGTTCATCGGTACGTCTTCCCAGCGTGTACCTGCTGGGATGCCTTCTTCGGGAAGGCCCGCGGCTTCGTCGTAGATGAAGCCGCAGATGAGACACATGAAGGTTCGATAAGGCGCTGCGTCGTCGGACATATCAAGAATGGGCAAGAGGGTTTCGGCTAAAATTTCATTTTATAGGCAAACCGCCGCGCCGCCACATGATCTCCGCACCACCGATCGTCCTGACATTCGCGGCAACGGACCCGAGCGGCGGCTCGGGCGTCCAGGCAGACATGCTCACGTTGAGCTCAATGGGCTGCCATGCGCTCTCGGTCATCACCGCCGTCACCATCCAGGACACCTCCGGTGTGGAGGACGTCATGGCGCTCGACGCCGACTGGGTCGCCGGCCAGGCGCGCTGCCTGCTCGAGGATATGCCCGTCACGGCGTTCAAGATCGGCCTCCTGGGCAGTGTCGAGGCCATCACCGCCATCGCCGAGGTGGTCTCGGACTACCCCGACATCCCGCTGGTGCTCGATCCGGTGATGACATCCGGTCGCGGCGATGAACTCGCGACCGACGACATGGTGGCTGCCATGCGCGAGCTCCTGGTGCCGCAGACCACCGTCATCACCCCCAACAGTCTCGAGGCGCGCCGGCTGGTACTGGACCCGGACGACGACTCGGACGATCCGACCCCGGCCGAGTGCGCGCGCCGCATCCTCGATTTCGGCTGCCAGTACGTGTTGCTGAGCGGCACGCACGACAACACACCGCAAGTGGTGAACGTCCTGCACTCGGCTGACGGCGTGGTGCGTTCCGACGATTGGCAGCGGCTGCCGGGGAAGTTCCACGGCGCCGGCAGTACGCTCGCGGCTGCGCTCGCGGCTACCATCGCCAACGGCTTGCCGATGCCGGAAGCGGTGCGTGACGCGCAGGAATACACGTGGCAGGCGCTCAAGTTCGCCTACCGGCCGGGAATGGGACACCAGCTGCCCGATCGGCTGTTCTGGGCGCGTGACGAGGAGCGCGAAGAAGATGCGGGTTGAAGGGCTGTACGCGCTGACCCCGGAAGGACCGGACGACGCGCTGCTCACGCAAGTGGAATCCGCGCTGGGAGCCGGATTGCGCCTGCTCCAGGTACGCAGCAAATGCGGCCCGACGGAGCGGGCGCGCATGACGGCCAAGGTGGTCGCGCTGTGCCGGCGTTACGGCGCCACGTGCATCGTCAACGACGATGCGGTGCTGGCTGCTCAAACCGGGGCAGACGGCGTGCATCTGGGCCGGGACGACGGGTCCGTGGCCGCCGCGCGCGCAGTGCTCGGTGCCGACGCGATCATCGGTGTGTCCTGCTACGACGACCTCGCGCGCGCGCAACGCCTGCGCGCCGAAGGGGCGGACTACGTGGCCTTCGGCAGTTTCTTCGCCTCGTCGGTGAAACCGGCGGCGGTGCGTCCGCCGCTCGACCTGCTGGCGCGGGCGCGCGCCGTTCTCGATTGTCCGATCGTCGCGATCGGCGGCATCACGCTCGCCACCGCGCCGCTGGTGCGCGATGCCGGCGCGGACGCGCTCGCCGTCATCACCGATGTCTTTTCCGCGGCCGATATCGGCGCGCGGGTTCGAGCCTATGGCCGCCTGTTCGCGCGTGCCGCCACTGTGGAATGACCCATGACTTCCCGTAACGAGACCCTGTTCGAAAAATCCCAACGCGTCATTCCCGGCGGTGTGAACTCGCCGGTGCGTGCCTTTCGGTCCGTCGGCGGCACCCCGCGCTTCTTCGTCCGCGGCAAAGGCGCCCGGGTGTGGGATGCGGACGGCAAGGAGTACATCGACTACGTCGGGTCGTGGGGGCCGATGATCGTCGGTCACGCGCACCCGGAGGTGGTGCGCGCCGTGCAGGATGCCGCGGCGGACGGTCTGTCCTTCGGCGCGCCCACCGAGCGCGAACTGGAGATGGCGGAACTCATCACGCAGCTGCTGCCGTCGATCGAGATGGTGCGCCTGGTGAGCTCGGGTACCGAGGCGACCATGACCGCGATCCGTGTCGCACGCGGGTTCACCGGTCGCAGCCGCATCGTGAAATTCGAAGGTTGCTATCACGGCCATGCCGACGCGCTGCTGGTGAAGGCCGGCTCGGGGTTGCTCACCTTCGGCCAGCCGAGCTCCGCAGGGGTGCCGGCGGAGACGACC
The DNA here is from genome assembly GCA_001464695.1 of Betaproteobacteria bacterium Ga0077523. GTDB lineage: Bacteria > Pseudomonadota > Gammaproteobacteria > Burkholderiales. Next base: position 88,853 of record LNDQ01000112.1, read on the forward strand.
CAGCACACCACCGTGCTCGACTACAACGACGTGGCCGGCCTGGAGCGCACCTTCCACGAACTCGGCAGCGAGATCGCCGCGGTCATCATCGAGCCGGTGGTGGGCAACATGAACTTCGTGATGCCGAGCCGCGCATTTCTCGATGCGTTGCGCACGCTCACGCGCAAACACGGTACGGTCCTGATCTTCGATGAAGTCATGACGGGGTTTCGCGTCGGTCCGAAGGGGGCGCAAGGGCTGTTCGGCATCGAGCCCGATCTCACCACGCTCGGCAAGGTGGTCGGTGGCGGCATGCCGCTCGGCGCGTTCGGCGGCCGGCGCGAGATCATGGAGAAGCTGGCACCGCTCGGACCGGTGTACCAGGCCGGGACGCTGTCGGGCAATCCGGTGGCGGTAGCCGCGGGGCTTGCCACCCTCAAGCTGGTGCAGGCGCCGGGCTTTTTCGATCGATTGAGTGCCTCGACGAGCCAGCTGGTCGATGGTCTCGTGAGCGCGGCCAGGTCACGCGGCGTCCCGTTCTCGGGCGCATGCGTGGGCGGCATGTTCGGCCTGTTCTTCCGGGCCGCTGCACCGACCAGCTACGCGGAAGTGATGTCGAGCAGCAAGGAGCAGTTCAATCGCTTCTTCCACTTGATGCTCGAGCGCGGCGTCTACCTCGCGCCGTCGGCCTTCGAAGCGGGCTTCGTCTCCTCGGCGCACGGCGCCGAGGAGATCACCGCGACGATCGCTGCGGCCGATGATGCGTTCCGGCAGCTAGCGGCTATCAGCGCGTGACCCGCCGGTCAACGCAGGCCGGCGGAGTATTCGGCGAGCGCGGCGATCTCGCGGTCGGTCATCTTGGCCGCGATGCTGCGCATCATGCTGTTCGCGTCGTTGGCCCGTTCGCCGGCGCGGAATGCCTTCAACTGTGCGATGGTGTACTCCGGATGCTGGCCACCGAGACGCGGATACTGCGAGGGAATACCGGCGCCCGTGGGCGAATGACAGGCGGCACAGGCGGGCAGGCCACGCTCTGCATCGCCGGCGCGATAGAGCTTCTGCCCCAGCGTGACCAGGTCCCGATCCTTCGCGGCGGCGGGGCGCAGTTTCTGCGCCGCAAAGTAGGCGCCGAGGTTCTTCATGTCCTCGGGCGACAGGTTGGCCGCCATGGGGGCCATGATGGGATTGGCCCGGGCGCCGCTCTTGAAGTTCTCGAGCTGTTTCGCGATGTAAGCCGGATGTTGCTGGGCCAGGCTGGGATTCATGGCGATCGCGCTGTTTCCATCCGTCCCGTGGCAGGCGCCGCAGACCGCAGCCAGCGCCTGGCCCTTGGCCGGGTCGCCGTGCTTGGTCGATTCGGCATGGACGGACGCGGCGGCCATCAGGCCGACGATGATCGCGGCCGACTTGAAGCTGAACATGTACGACTCCTCGACTGGTTGCGCGAAGACCGCGCGGCCTGTGCGCGACGGCACCGTCGGCGACCTTCGGTGCAGTGCATAAATGCGCAGATAATCAGAAACAAAGCGCAGTTTAGCCGATTTGGGTGCGGATCGGCCAGCCGCACCCCGGTGTTGGCCTCATGAGCGTCTTCAATCGAGCCGTCTATGTTGCGAGCGCGCACGACCGGAAGGAACTGATACCCGACGGTGGCTGGGAGGTCGCATTCGCCGGCCGGTCGAATGCCGGCAAGTCGAGCGCGATCAACACGATCACCGGCCACACGCGCCTCGCGTTCGCGAGCAAGACGCCGGGGCGCACCCAGCTCATCAACTTCTTCGGACTGGGTGCTGAGCGCTACCTCGTCGACCTGCCCGGCTACGGCTATGCCGAAGTGCCGGAGAAGGAACGGCGGCGCTGGGGCGAGTTCGTTGCTGCCTACCTCATGGAGCGGCGGGCGCTGCGGGGCTTGATCGTGATCATGGACGCACGCCATCCGCTGACGCCGCTTGATCAGCGACTGCTCGACTGGTTCTTGCCCACGGGGAAGCCGGTGCATATCCTCCTTACCAAGGCCGACAAGCTGTCGCGGCGGGAGGCGGCGGACACCCTGACCGAGGTTAGAACGGCTGTGCGAGCCGCGGGTCCGTCCTGCACCGCGCAACTGTTTTCCAGCCTCAAACGCACCGGCGTCCGGGAGGCCGAGGTGGTATTGGCGCAGTGGCTCGACCTGCCGGAGAGTATAGAAAAAGCCCCCGGTTGAAGGGGAATAAAACCGGGGGCAAGCCTTTTACTCGAAAAGGCACCCGCTCAGGGAGGAGAAGCGGGAGACGAGAACGTCCGCACTTATGAGTTCCCGACCCGCCGGTTAGTTCCGCTTTGCAGCATCGCCTAAGTTCGACAACCAAACCCTGTTCAATCAAGACCCATGCAGACACTCGGCCGATTCCCGCAACGTCGTATGCGCCGCAACCGACGCGACGCGTTCTCGCGACGTTTGATATGTGAGCACACGCTCACCACCAATGACTTGATCTACCCGGTGTTTGTGATCGAAGGGAAGGATCGCAGCGAGCCTGTTCCGTCCATGCCCGGCGTGGAGCGGTTGACGCAGGATCGTCTCCTCAAGGTGGCGGGCGAATGCATGAAGCTGGGGGTTCCGGCCATCGCCTTGTTCCCGGTGGTCGGTGACGAGCGCAAGTCGCTCGATGCCGCCGAAGCCTACAACCCGAAGGGTCTGGCACCGCGCGTGGTGGCGGCGCTCAAGGCGGAGTATCCGGATCTGGGAGTCATCACCGACGTCGCGCTCGATCCGTACACGAGCCACGGCCAGGACGGGCTGATCGACGATTCGGGCTACGTGCTGAACGACGAGACCATCGCCGTGCTGGTGCGCCAGGCCGAGTGTCATGCCGATGCCGGCGTGGACATCGTGGCACCGTCGGACATGATGGACGGCCGCGTGGGTGCGCTACGCCAGCACCTCGATGCGAAGGGCCATCAACGCGTCCGCATCCTCGCCTACTCCGCCAAGTACGCGTCCAGCTTCTACGGGCCGTTCCGCGACGCCGTCGGTTCCGCCGGCAACCTCGGCAAGGGCAACAAGTACACCTATCAGGTGGACCCGGCCAACAGCAACGAAGCGCTGTGGGAAGTCGGCCTCGATCTGGAGGAAGGCGCGGACATGGTCATGGTGAAGCCCGGCCTGCCCTATCTCGACATCGTCCGGCGGGTGAAGGACACCTTCCAGGTGCCGACCCTGGTCTACCAGGTGAGCGGCGAGTACGCGATGCTGAAGGCAGCCGGCCTGCAGGGCTGGATCGACGAACGCAAGTGCGCCATGGAAACATTGCTGTCCTTCAAGCGCGCTGGTGCCGATGCCATCCTCACGTACTTCGCGCTCGATGCCGCCCGCTGGCTGCGCGAAGAGAAGTGACCCCCCCGATGGGCCTGCGGCCCTTCCCCCCAGGGAGCCAGCCCGCTTGGGGCGGCCCGGCGCGGGCTGAGGTTTGGTTCCCCCCGATGGGCCTCACGGCCCTTCCCCCCGAGGGGGCCAGCCCTCTTTGGGCTAAGGTACGTCAGCGATCTGTCAGCTTGGACCGGCGGTCGCGCTCGAGGCGGATGATGTAGCGCTGGATCATCGCCTCGGAGGCCGGCGGCAGCTTGAAGAACATGCAGCCTGCCCGCCGATTGACCGTGCCGTTGCGCAGCGGCACCTCGAAGGTGTTGCGGACCTGCAAGGTGGTGGTGAGCAGTCCCACGTCCGGCAGATCGATCCGACATTGCTCGAGGGTGGCGCCGGGCTCGAACTTCACCGCTTCCGGGTACCCGGTCACGCACACGCCACCGAGGCTGATGTCGACCACCGTCAAGGTGAGCGCTGGTGCGTCGGGCTGCGTCACCACGCACTTCAACGGTTTCGCCACCGGGGTCTCGACGCGGTAGTACTCGCGCCGCTGGAACTTGAGCAGCGTTTGCGGCAATGCGATGCGCAGCGCCGGCCGGTTCTCGAATTCGATCGCCGTCACGGTGGCCACTTCAAACTGGATCTTGACCCGGTCCTGGCTTGTGACGAACGAGATGCGGTCGCTGCCGAGCAGGCGCCGGTTGGCCACGAGCTCCTTGCTGGCGTCCAGGATCACGAATCCGGCGTTGCCGTCGACGGCAAGCAATGCCGTGATCGCGAAATCCTTGCCGTCGTGGAAGTAGGCGGTGACGATCTCCCCGGCCTGCATCACCGCTTTCAGGATGAAAGCCACCTCGACGCGCGAACGAATGAGGAAGCGATCATCGTCCTCGTCGCTTGCGACGCCGCCGTTGGAGGTGCCAGGGGATTCCATTGAAAGCCGAAGAAAGCGGGCGTTGTGCCAGCCCCGGGGTGAAGTTGCGGCGGGCGAAGGGGAAACTTTAGCGGGGACGGGCGGCTTCCGCCGAGCCAAGCTGGTTTGCGAGCCACCCGCGGCGTGCCCGCTCGATCGGGCGGCCTTCCTGAGTCGCCCGCAGGGGCTGGCGCAGATCGCGCACCTCGAACACCGAGACGTTGAATCGCGCCGAGTCGGTCTCGAATTCGTAGCTCGGCGCCTGGCGCGGCTCATCGCCCGACCAGTAGCGTGCTTCGCGTGTCCGGAACGGGATGCCGCGGTTGATGAGGAACAACTCGACTTCCTTGGCGCTATCGGTGAAGAGGTGCAGGTCGATCTCCGCGTAGCGGCCGGCGCTGCCCGACAGCACCGAGCCGACCAGATGCGGATCGAACGCCGACAGCGCGTCCATCATGTCGAGCGCCGCGCGCCGCAGTTCGACCATGCGCTCGGCTTGTTCTTCAGCCTGATAGAGCTGCTGGTAGGTCCGCAGGGCCTCCTCGACTTCCTCATTGTCGGGGAGGTTGCGGGTGTCGGGTGCGCCGACCTGCCGTGCAGCCTTGCGCTTGGCCAGGGCGAAATCGTCGATGCCGTCCTGCGCCATGAGGCGCGCGGCAAGGTGCGCGATGCGCGTGCGCATCTGGCGATTGGCGGCTTGATCTCTTGGCATGTCAGTACGACTCTCGATACCGCGACGGGCCAGCGGCCGGCGCAGCCGGGCCGCACCGGCCCTCTCGCCACAAGCGGTGAGGTGTGTGCCCGGGCGTTGCGGCGGGCATGCAGCCCCGACCGTGGACCAGCGACCGCAGGGAGCGTGGGGGCAGTTTCATCCAGGGTGCTAGTAGATCTGGTCGTCGACGTCGTCCTTGCGTCCGGTCGGATTCACTGCTCCGTCGTCGTCCTCGGGCGGCATGTTCTCGTGATAGAAGTACTCGACCATCCGGTTCGATGCCTGATTGTCGCGCAAACCGGTGTCCGGATTGATGGCGGCCGCGACCACGCCTTCGGGTGCCGACGGCGGCTCGTCGGGTGTGTCCTTCAGAACGCTGCCCATGTACGACATCCAGATCGGCAGGGCCGCCTGGGCGCCGGTCTCGCCGTTGCCCAGGGAGCGCGGGGTATCGAATCCCATCCAGGCCACCGCCGTGAGCTTCGGGTTGAAGCCCGCGAACCACGCATCCATCTGCTCGTTGGTGGTGCCGGTCTTGCCCGCGAGATCGGATCGTCCCAGAGCAAGGGCGCGTGCGCCGGTGCCGCCGCGAATCACGTCCTGCATCATGTTGGTCATCAGGAAGGCGTTGCGCTGATCGATCACCCGCGGCGCGGTCTCCGGGACCGTCACGAACTTGGTGCGGGCGAGAGTCGTACCGTTGGAATCGTCGATGCGGTCGATGAAATACGGGCTCAGCCGGTAGCCACCGTTGGCGAAAACCGCATAGCCGGTGGCAACCTGCCACAAAGTGGCCGAGCCGGCGCCCAAGGCCATGGTGAGGTAGGGAGGCACCAGCTTGGGGTCGAAGCCGAAGCGCGTCACGTAGTCCTGGGCGTACTGCGGACCGATCGCCTGGAGGATGCGGATCGACACGAGGTTCTTCGACTTCGTCAGGGCGACCCGCATGCGCATCGGGCCTTCGAACGTGGCGTCGAAGTTCTTCGGCTCCCAGACCGCCGACCCGGTTTCCGTTGCATCGAAGGACAGCGGCGCGTCGTTGATGATGGTCGCCGGGGTGAAGCCCTTCTCCAGCGCCGCGGAGTAAACGAACGGCTTGAAGCTCGACCCCGGCTGGCGATAGGCCTGGGTCACGTGGTTGAACTTGTTGCGGTTGAAGTCGAAACCCCCGATCAATGCCTGCACCGCCCCGGTTCGGTTGTCGAGGGCGAGGAAGCCGGATTCCACCTGGGGAATCTGAACGATCTGCCAGCCTGCGGTAGCGTCCTTCTGGGCCCTGACCAGGGCCCCGGCGCGCAGGCGCCGGTTGGCCGGCGCCTTGTCCCCGATCATGCGCTGGGCGAACTTGAGTCCCTCGCTGTTCACCTCGACCTTGCCCAACCCCTTCACGTGGAGCTGGGCAGCTTTCTGGTCGATCGCCAGCACGAGCGCCGGGAGGATGTCGTCGCTCTCCATCTCTTCCGCGAGCAAATCCTCCAGCGTTTCGTCGGAGGGCTGCGGCGGCAACTGCGCGTAGCCTTCGGCACCCCGGTAGCCGTGGCGGCGGTCGTACTCCAGCACGCCGCGCCGCACGGCGGCGTACGCCGCGTTCTGGTGGGCGCGCTTGATCGTGGTGATCACCCGGAAGCCTGCTGAGTACGCCTCGTCGCGGTAACGCTCGTACATGGCCTGCCTGACCATTTCCGTCAGGAAGTCCGCACGGGTGGCATACGTCTGCTGGGTCGTGTGCAACCGTATCGGCGCCTTCACTGCCGTGTCGAACTGCTCGGCGCTGATCATGTTGAGTTCGCGCATCCGCCGCAGCACGTATTCCTGGCGCGACTTGGCCCGCGCGGGGTTGGCGATCGGGTTGTAGCGCGACGGCGCTTTCGGCAGACCGGCAAGCATCGCCGTTTCGGAAAGGCTCAAGCGGTCCAGCGACTTGCCGAAATAGGTCTGGGCGGCCGCTGCGAAGCCGTAGGCGCGCTGCCCCAGATAGATCTGGTTGATGTACAGCTGAAGAATCTCGTCTTTTGTAAGGTTATGCTCGATCTTGAAGGCCAGCAGTGCTTCGTTGAACTTGCGGGTGAACGTCTTCTCCTTCGTGAGGAAGAAGTTGCGGGCCACCTGCATGGTGATGGTGCTGGCGCCTTGACGCGCTCCGCCCTGGATGAAGTTCGAAAGCGCGGCACGCGCGACCCCGATGTAGTCGATGCCGCCGTGCTCGTAGAAGCGCTCGTCTTCCGCGGCGATGATCGCCTCGCGCATCGCCTTCGGCACGTCCTTGATGCGGATCAGGGCCCGGCGTTCCTCGCCGAACTCCCCGATCAGCTCGCCTTCGCTGCTGAAGATCTGCAGCGGGATCTTGGGGCGGTAGTCAGTGAGTGCTTCGAGCGACGGCAGGTTCGGGTAGGCGACGACCGCGGCATAGCCGGCCAGCAGCCCACCGGCCAGGAGGGTGGCCAGCAGCAGAAACACTGGCAGCAGCCACCAGCGGAAGGACATGGGCAAGGGAATTGCTTAGGGGGATCAGTGGGGTGGAAGGGTTTCTTGCAGTTCCTTCCATTATATGAGGGCCTCCCGGCCCCGCCAAAACTTAAACCCCACTTTCCCAAACTTGATTTGCATTTGCGGCTAGTATCTAATGTAAATTGTACATTATTGGCGTAACTCGCCCATGTTCAAGGGAAAACTGGATCTAACGCCCGCATCAGAGTTTCTCGCGAACCTGATGAAGCCCAAGGCACCGCCGCTCATCGGCGTGGACATCAGTTCGTCCTCGGTGAAGATGGTGGAGATCGCCCCGGCAGGCAAGGGCCGATACCGCCTCGACCGTTATACCGTCGAACCGCTCACGAAGGATGCGGTCGTCGACGGCAACATCATGAACCTCGAGGAAGTCGGCGAGGCGGTCAAGCGCGGCTGGAAGAAGATGAACACCCGCGTGCGCAATCTGGCGCTCGCCCTGCCCTCGGCCGCCGTCATCACGAAGAAGATCGTGATGCCCGCTGACCTGCGTGAGGAAGACCGCGAGGTCCAGGTCGAGGCCGAAGCCAATCAGTACATTCCGTTCGCCCTCGAAGAGGTGAACCTCGATTTCCAGATTCTCGGCCCGGCGCCCAGCAGCCCGGAAGAAGTCGAGGTGCTGATCGCCGCCTCCCGCAAGGAGAAAGTGGAAGACCGCGTGGCGGTCGCCGAAGCGGCCGGTCTCAAGGCGGTCGTGATGGACATCGACGCCTTCGCCTCCCAGACCGCCTTTGAACTGATCGAATCCCAGCTTCCCGACGGCGGCCTCGACCAGACCATCGCCATGGTCGATGTCGGCGCGTCGATGATGAACATCAACGTGCTGCGCAACAACCAGTCGGTCTACATGCGCGAGCAGCCGTTCGGCGGCAACCAGCTCACGCAGGAGATCCAGCGCGTCTTCAATCTCTCCAGTGAAGAGGCGGAAGCGGCCAAGAAGAACGGTGGCCTGCCCGGCAACTACGAGCCGGAGGTGTTGAATCCGTTCATGGACACGCTCGCGCTGGAAGTCACGCGCGCCCTGCAGTTCTTCTTCACCTCGACCCAGTTCAACCAGGTGCATCACATCATCCTCGCCGGCGGCTGCTCGACCATCCCCGGGTTGGACGAGGTGGTTTCCAAGCGCACCGGCGTGAACACACTGGTCGCCAATCCGTTCGCGGCGATGGAGAAGTCGCCCAAGATCAAGGAGCGCCAGCTCGCGCAGGATGCGCCGGCGCTGATGGTCGCCTGCGGGCTGGCCATGCGGAGGTTCGACGCATGATCCCAATCAACCTCCTGCCGCACCGCGCCCAGCGCCGTGCGGCCGCCAAGCGCCAGTTCTTCGTCCTCGCGGCCATGGTGTTCGGGCTCGGTGTAGCGATCGTGGCCCTGGTGCACACCTACTTCGCCGGCCAGATCGAATACCAGGCCGGGCGCAATCAGTACCTCGACGGCGAAATCGCGGTGCTCGATCGCCAGATCGACGAGATCAAGAAGTTGAAGGAACAGACGCAGGCGCTGCTCGAGCGCAAGAAGGTGGTCGAGTCGCTCCAGTCGAACCGTTCCGAGACCGTGCGCTTGCTCGATCAGCTCGTGCGCCAGCTGCCTGATGGCGTGTACCTGAAGACGGTCAAGCAGACCGGGCCCAGAGTCAACGTCATCGGCTACGCGACCTCGAACGCGCGCGTGTCGACGCTCATGCGCAATTTCGAAGCCTCGCCCTTCCTGGAAGCGCCGGGTCTGGTGGAAATCCGCGCCGTTCAGCTCGACAAGCAGAATCTGAACGAATTCAACCTGAACGTGAGCCTGACGCGCGAGAAGGAAGATCCGGCCAAGGCCGGCAAACCGGCGCCCAAGGGTCCGCAAGGTTAAGGGGCAGTACCATGACTCTCGACGACCTGAGAAGGCTCGATCCCCGCGACGTCGGCAACTGGCCGGTGCTGCCCAAGCTGGGCGTGCTGCTCCTGATGCTGCTGTTGCTCGTGTTCGGCGGCTACTGGTTCGACTGGAAAGACCAGTTGGACGAACTCGCGTCCGAACGCCAGAAGGAAACCGATCTGCGCGCGAAGTTTCTCGACAAGAAGGCGCAGGCCATCAATCTCGAGGCCTATCGCAAGCAGTTGGCCGATATCGAACAATCCTTCGGCGCGATGCTGAAGCAGCTGCCCAACAAGTCGGAAATGGAAGCGCTGCTGACCGACATCAACCAGGCCGGCCTTGGCCGCGGCCTGCAGTTCGAGCTGTTCCGTCCGGCCCAGGCCGAGACCATGTCCGAGTTCTACGCCGAACTGCCCATCACCATCAAGGTGACTGGCGCCTACCACGACATCGGTGCCTTCGCGAGTGACGTGTCGCAGCTTTCGCGCATCGTCACGCTGAACGACATCGCGCTGCAGATCGACAAGGAAAAGGGTCTGACCCTCGAGGCGATCGCCAAGACCTATCGCTACCTCGACGATGCCGAAGTGGCCGCGCAGAAGAAACCGGCCAAGGCGAGGAAATGATGAAACGCGCGCTGACGTTGATCGCAGTGACGGGGCTCATCGCCGGTTGTGGCGGCGAGCAGTACCAGGACCTGCGCCAGTTCGTGAAGGAGTCGGGCGCCAACATGCGCGGCCGCGTCGACCCGCTGCCCGAGGTCAAGCCTTACGAACCGTTCTCGTATGACGCCTTCGAATTGCCCGACCCCTTCAAGCCGCGCGCCGGCCAGTCCGCCGACAAGGCACTGGGTGGCGGAGCCGGTCCGGCCCCGGACATGAATCGCCGCAAGGAAGCCCTCGAAGGCTACCCGCTCGAGAGCCTGAAGATGGTCGGTACCCTCCAGGACAAGACCAAGAAGATGTTTGCGCTCATCAAGACGCCGGACAACAACATCTACCAGGTCAAGGGCGGCAACTATCTGGGCCAGAATTTCGGCGTGATCTCGATGATCACCGAAACCTCGATCACATTGAAGGAAGTCATCCAGGACACCGCCGGTGTCTGGACGGAGCGGACGAGCAGCCTGCAACTGCTTGACGAAGAGGAGTCGAAGAAATGAGAACAACGCTTGCCGCAGCGTCCCGCTGCCTGACCGCTGCCGCGACGATGCTGGTGTTCCTGTGCGCCGTTCCGGCGGCCCTTGCCGCCAACGGTGCCGAGGATGCGAGCCAGAACGCGATCTCCAACATCGACGTCACTTCTGCCTCCGGCGGGCGGGTGATCGTGAAGATCACTACCAAGGAGCCGCTTGCCAATCCGCCGGTCGGCTTCGCCATCAACAATCCGCCGCGCGTTGCGTTCGATTTTCCGAACACCGCCAACGGGCTGGGCAAGCCCGGCAAGGAAGTGGGCAACACCGAACTGCGTTCGATCCGTCTTGGGCAGGCTGGCGGCCGCACGCGCGTGGTGCTGAACCTGGTTCGCCCCATCAAGTACGACACGGCGCTGGACGGCAATACCTTCGTCGTGACCCTGCAGGCCGCGAGCGACATGGCCTCCGGTGCCCCGGCCGGCGAGGCCGCCAGTTTTGCAGCGGCCAAGGGTGCGGCGTCCCACGCGCTGGTCAACATCGACTTTCGCCGCGGCAAGGGCGGCGAAGGCCAGGTCGTGGTCGACATGTCCGACAACGCCACCGGCATCGACCTGCGCCGCCAGGGCAAGTCGGTGATCATCGATTTCATCCAGACCGACATCCCCGGCATGCTGCAACGCCGCCTGGACGTGGTCGACTTCGCGACGCCGGTGGACACGATCGAGGCCACCAGGCAAGGCGGCAACGCACGCATCGTGATCTCGCCGCGCGGCAACTGGGAACATTCCGCTTACCAGACCGACAATCGCTTTATCGTCGAGATCAAGCCGGTGGTCGAGGACCCGAACAAGATCGGTGCGGCTTCGGGCCGCGGCTACACGGGCGACAAGCTGTCGCTCAACTTCCAGAACATCGAAGTGCGGGCGGTGCTGCAGGTCATCGCGGACTTCACCGGCCTCAACATCATCACCAGCGACACCGTCGGCGGCAACCTGACTCTGCGACTGAAGGACGTGCCCTGGGACCAGGCGCTCGACATCATCCTGCAGTCGAAGGGCCTCGACATGCGCAAGAACGGCAACGTCGTGTGGATCGCGCCGCGTGACGAACTCGCGACCAAGGAGAAACTGCAGCTCGAAGCGCAGCAGCAGATCCAGGAACTCGAGCCGACGCGGACCGAGAGCTTCCAGCTGAACTACCAGCGCGCCGATTCGCTGCAGAAACTGCTGTCCGATCCGGCCCAGCGCGTGCTGTCCAAGCGCGGCAGTGCAGTGGTGGATCCACGTACCAACACGCTGTTCGTACAGGACACCCCGAGCAAGCTCGAAGAGATCGCGGCGCTCATCAAGAAGATCGACGTGGCGGTGAAGCAGGTGCTGATCGAAGCGCGCATCGTCGAAGCCACGGACACCTTCGGTCGCTCGCTCGGCGCGCGGCTCGGTACCCTGGACATCTCGGCGACCGGTAATGCCGGTGTCAGCCTTGGCGGCGGTACCCGCGGCTTGCTCGGCGGTAACGTGCGAAGCGTCGGCGTGCAGACCGGGCAGGCGCTGGACTACGCCCAGTCGTTCTTCCCGGATTCGCTGGCCGTCAACCTGCCCGCGCCCTCGCTCGGTCAGGGCCTGACCGCCGGTGCGTTCACGTTGTCGTTGTTCAACTCGAGCCAGACCAAGTTCCTGAACCTCGAGGTCTCGGCACTGCAACTCGATGCCCGCGGCAAGATCGTTTCCAGCCCGCGCGTGATCACCGCCGACAACGTCGAAGCCAACATCGAGCAGGGTACGGAAATCCCGTACCAGACGGCGACCGCCTCGGGTGCCACCAGCATCAGCTTCCGCAAGGCGACCCTGTCGCTCAAGGTGAAGCCGCAGATCACGCCCGACGACAACATCATCATGAAGCTCGACGTGCACAAGGACAGCGTCGGCGCCCAGACCACCGCGGGCCCGTCCATCGACACCAAGCAGGTCACCACCGAAGTGCTGGTGGAGAACGGCGGCTCGGTCGGCATCGGCGGCATCTACACGCAGGACGAGTCCACCACTCTCAACAAGATTCCGGTGCTGGGCGACATCCCGGTGGTCGGTTTCCTGTTCCGCAACGAGCGCCGCTTCAACGATCGCCGCGAACTGCTGGTGTTCGTGACCCCGCGGATCCTCAAGGACAATCTGTCGCTGCGCTGAGGTCGCGCCGACGGCCGGTCGCGAAGCCCCGCGGAAGACCCCGCGGGGCTTCGCGCTTTCTGGGCCGTGCCAGGTGATGCACTACAATCGGCCCATGATGGAAACCGGGCAGAACCCCACCGAGGCGACGCAGCCGCTGCCGGAGCCGCGGCCGCGCGAGAACGTGTTTCTCGTCGGACTGATGGGGGCAGGCAAGACATCGGTGGGCAAGATGCTGGCGAAGCGGCTGGGCAAGACGTTTCACGATTCCGACCACGTGATCGAGGCGCGCACCGGGGTCCGCATACCGGTGATCTTCGAGATCGAGGGCGAAGCCGGGTTCCGCGCGCGTGAGTCGGCCGTCATCGACGAGCTGACTGCCCTCGACAACATTGTCCTCGCCACCGGCGGCGGCGCAGTGCTGGCGCCTGCGAATCGTGACGCACTGCGCGGCCGCGGCACCGTGGTCTACCTCCGCGCGAGCGTCGACGAACTGTGGAACCGCACGCGCCACGACCGCAACCGGCCGCTGTTGCAGACCCAGGACCCGCGCGGGCGTCTCGCCGAGTTGCACGAGCAGCGCGACCCGCTCTATCGCGAGGTCGCGCACATCGTGCTCGACACCGGGACCCAGAGCTTGAAGTCGCTGATCGGCCGGCTCGAGGCGAGCCTCGCGCGCCGGGCGGCGCAGGCGGAACAGGAAGAGTCGTGATCTCGATCGAAGTCGGTCTGGGCGATCGCAGCTACCCGATCTACATCGGCAGCGGGTTGCTGGCGCAGGCGGCGCTCATCGCGAAGCATCTCGCGCAGCCGCGTGTGGCGATCGTGACCAACGAGACGATCGCACCCTTGTACCTCGACGATCTCACGCAGTCGCTGGCGGCGGCCGGGGTCAAGGTTCTGCCGATCGTCCTGCCGGACGGCGAGAGCCACAAGGTCTGGGATACGCTCAACATCGTGTTCGACCGCATGCTCGCCGCACGCTGCGAGCGCAAGACCACTGTCGTGGCACTCGGCGGCGGCGTGGTGGGCGATCTTGCCGGGTTCGCGGCAGCGACCTACCAACGCGGCGTGCCCTTCATCCAGATCCCTACCACGCTGCTCGCCCAGGTGGATTCGTCCGTCGGCGGGAAAACCGCGATCAACCATCCGCTCGGCAAGAACATGATCGGTGCGTTCCATCAGCCGGTCGCCGTGATCGCCGACACCGACACGCTGCGCACGCTGCCCGATCGCGAGCTTGCCGCGGGCCTCGCCGAAGTCATCAAGTACGGAATCATCGGGGACGCGCCGTTCTTCGACTGGCTCGAGGCGAATCTCGATCGCCTGCTCGCGCGCGATCCGGAGGCACTCGCGTATGCCGTGCGGCGCTCCTGCGAGAACAAGGCGCACGTGGTGGCCATCGACGAACGCGAAACCGGCCCGCGCGCCCTGTTGAACCTGGGGCACACCTTCGGCCACGCGATCGAAGCGGGGCTCGGATTCGGCCAGTGGCTCCACGGCGAAGCGGTCGCCGCCGGGATGGTGCTGGCGGCACGCACCTCGCGCGCGCTGGGACATATCGGCGATGCGGAGGTGCAGCGCATCGAGCGCATCCTCACCCGTGCCCGGTTGCCGGTGAGCGCACCGGATCTCGGTTTCGAGCGCTGGCTCGAATTGATGGGGCACGACAAGAAGGTGGAAGCCGGGACGACCCGTTTCATTCTGGTCCGGCGTCTCGGCGAGGCGTATATCGATGCTGCCGTGCCCCGCGCCGTCCTCGAACGGGTGCTGGCGTCCGATGCCGTCCCTGTCTAGAGATGGCTGACCTGGCAGCCTTCGCCGCCCGGCCGGAGACGTCACGCGGCCGGCGCATCCCCGAATCGCTGCCGGAAGGACGTACCGAATACCAGCGCGACCGCGACCGCATCGTCCATTCGGCTGCGTTCCGGCGGCTCGAGTACAAGACCCAGGTCTTCGTGAACCACGAAGGTGACCTATTCCGTACCCGCCTCACCCACTCCATCGAAGTGGCGCAGATCGGCCGGTCAGTGGCCCGCAACCTGGGTCTCAACGAGGATCTCACCGAGGCTGTCGCGCTGGCCCACGATCTCGGGCACACGCCTTTCGGACACGCCGGCCAGGATGCACTGAACGAGTGCATGCAGACGTACGGCGGTTTCGAGCACAACCTCCAGTCGCTGCGAGTGGTCGACCTCCTCGAGAGCCGCTATGGGGCGTTCGACGGGCTCAATCTCACCTTCGAGACCCGCGAAGGCATCCTCAAGCATTGTTCGCTCAAGAACGCGGCCAAGCTGGGCGATGTCGGCGAGCGCTTCCTCAAGCGGGAACAGCCGGGCCTCGAGGCTCAACTCGCCAACCTGGCCGACGAGATCGCCTACAACAACCACGACGTGGACGACGGCATCCGCTCCGGCTTCATCGGCGTCGAGGAGCTTTCCCAGGTCGGCTTGTTCGCGCGGCACCTGGCCGACGTCCGTCAGGTCTACCCGGAGCTCAAGGACCGGCGCGTGGTGCACGAGACCGTCCGCCGCATGATCAACACCCTGGTGAGCGACCTCACGAGGCAGAGCCGGGAGAACATCGCCGCCGCTGCCCCGCGGGACATCGACGCGGTTCGCCAATGCCCGCCGCTCATCGCGTTCAGCGCCGCGATCCGTTCCGAGCAGCAGGAACTGAAGACTTTCCTGCGGCGGCACCTCTATCAGCACTACCAGGTGGCACGCATGGCGTCGAAGGCCAAACGCATCGTCCGCGAGCTCTTCGCTGCGTTCCTGGCCGAACGGCACCTCCTGCCCCCGGAGTTCCAGCGCCGGGCGGAGGAGGACCCACCCCGGGCCATCGCCGACTACATCGCCGGCATGACCGACCGCTACGCCATCCGGGAGCACCGGCGGCTGTTTACGGTCGAAGAGCACTAGGTAGGGGAGCGTTCCCCCCGGGGAGGGCCTGCGGCCGGGGCCCTGGCCCCTTTGGGTGGGCCGGTGAGGGCTGCAAGAACGGCTTCCTCGACGCTCCCTGCGCTCCCTACCCCTGGACGGGGCGCCTCGGTGGCTTGGGGTGACCCGGCGACACTGACCCTCGCCGGTTGCGGTTTGTGCTGCAGTGCATTGAAGCCCTGCCGGGCATCGGGTTAACATTTCACCCCTTGTCCGTCAATTTCGCGCGCCCATCACAGGCATGTGGCCCGCGGGTACCGACCGGCCTTCAGACCTCCGGCGGCGGCAAGGCCAAGATTCCAGTGAAGCAGACGAGGTATTCCGTGGCCCATCCGCACTTGCCGCCCGCGCAGGGACTCTACGACCCGCAGCATGAACACGACGCCTGTGGCGTGGGCTTCATCGCCCACATCAAGGGTCGGCGCAGCCATGAAATCGTCGAGCAGGGGCTGCAGCTCCTCAAGAACCTGACCCATCGCGGGGCCACGGGCGCCGATCCCCTGGCGGGTGACGGTGCCGGCATCCTGTTGCAGATCCCCGATGCGCTGCTGCGTGACGAGATGGCAAAGCAGGGCGTGGAGCTGCCCGAGGCCGGCGAGTATGGCGTCGGCATGGTGTTCCTGCCCCAGGAACCGGCCAGCCGCCTTGCCTGCGAGCAGGAAATCGAGCGCGCCATCCGGGCCGAAGACCAGGTGCTGCTGGGCTGGCGCGATGTGCCGCGCGACAGTTCGGTGCTGGGCGAGTCGGTCAAGCGCATCGAGCCGGTGATCCGCCAGGTCTTCGTCGGTGAGGGTCCGGACGTGACCGTCACCGATGCGCTGGAACGCAAGCTCTACGTGATCCGCAAGCGCGCCGGCCATGCGATCCAGGCGCTGCACCTCGAGCACGGCAAGGAGTTCTACATGCCGTCGCTGTCGGCCCGCACCATCGTCTACAAGGGCATGCTGCTCGCGGACCAGGTCGGCACCTACTACCTCGACCTGCGCGATCCGCGACTCACGTCGGCGCTCGCACTGGTGCACCAGCGCTTCTCCACGAACACGTTCCCCACGTGGGACCTGGCGCACCCGTTCCGGATGATCGCGCACAACGGCGAGATCAACACCCTGCGCGGCAACGTGAACTGGCTCCGTGCCCGCGAAGGCGCGATTTCGTCGCCGGTGCTGGGCAAGGATCTCGAGAAGCTCTGGCCGCTCATCTATCCCGGGCAGTCCGACTCCGCGTCCTTCGACAACGCGCTCGAGTTGCTGGTGATGGCGGGTTACTCGCTCACCCACGCGATGATGATGCTGATCCCGGAGGCGTGGGAGAAGCACACGCTGATGGATGAGAACCGCCGCGCGTTCTACGAATACAACGCAGCGATGATGGAACCGTGGGACGGTCCCGCCGCCGTGGCGTTCACCGACGGCCGGCAGATCGGCGCCACGCTCGACCGCAACGGCCTGCGTCCCGCGCGCTATCTCGTCACCGATGACGACCTCGTCGTGATGGCCTCCGAGACTGGTGTGCTGCCCATCTCCGACGAGCGCATCGTCAAGAAATGGCGCCTGCAACCGGGCAAGATGTTCCTGGTGGACCTCGAACTGGGCCGCATCATCGACGACAAGGAGTTGAAGGATTCCCTGTCGGCCATCAAGCCTTACCGCGGCTGGATCGATCGCATCCGCATCAAGCTCGACGACCTGCCCGAGCCGAGCGCGTCGTGTCCGCCGTCGGCCATTCCGCTCCTCGATCGCCAGCAGGCGTTCGCATGGACCCAGGAGGACCTCAAGTTCCAGCTGCTGCCGATGGCGCGCGACGGCGAGGAATCGATCGGCTCCATGGGCAACGACTCGCCGCTCGCGGTGCTGTCCGACAAGAACAAGACCCTGTACCACTACTTCAAGCAGCTCTTCGCGCAGGTCACGAACCCGCCGATCGATCCGATCCGCGAAGACCTCGTGATGTCGCTCGTCTCCTTCGTGGGGCCGAAGCCGAATCTGCTCGGCATCGACGAGACCAATCCGCCGATGCGGCTCGAGATCTCGCAGCCGATCCTGGACGGCGAGTCCATGGACAAGATCCGCGATCTCGCCAGTTCCACCGACGGCAAGTTCAGCGCCTACGAGATCGACATCTGCTATCCGGTTGCATGGGGCCACCAGGCCATCGAAGCGCGGCTGGCGAGCCTGTGCGCCGAAGCGGTCGACGCGGTGCAGTCGGGCTACAACATCCTGATCGTGTCGGACCGCAAGGTGGATGCCGAGCGCGTGGCGATTCCCGCATTGCTCGCGACTTCCGCCGTGCACCAGCACCTGGTCAACAAGGGCTTGCGCACCTCGGCGGGCCTCGTGGTCGAAACCGGCTCGGCGCGCGAGGTGCATCACTTTGCGCTGCTCGGCGGCTACGGTGCGGAAGCCGTGCACCCTTGTCTCGCGCTCGAGACCATTCGTGCTGAAGCCGCCAAGTCGACGGACGACCCGAACGGCGACAAGGCGGTCAAGAATTACATCAAGGCGGTGGGCAAGGGGTTGATGAAGGTGATGTCCAAGATGGGCATCTCCACCTACATGTCCTACACCGGTGCGCAGATCTTCGAAGCGGTGGGTCTGTCGAGCAGCCTGGTGGAGAAGTACTTCAGCGGCACCACCTCCACCGTCGAGGGCATCGGCGTGTTCGAAGTGGCCGAAGAGTCGATCCGTACCCATCGCGCGGCCTTCAGCGACGATCCGGTACTCGAGGAAGTGCTCGACGCGGGCGGCGAGTACGCGTTCCGTATCCGCGGCGAAGAGCACATGTGGACCCCGGATGCGATCGCGAAGCTGCAGCATTCCACCAAGCAGAACAGCTACGCGACGTACAAGGAATACGCGAAGATCATCAACGACCAGTCGACGCGGCACATGACCTTCCGCGGGCTGTTCGACCTGCGCATCGATCCGACGAAGTCGATCCCGATCGACGAAGTGGAGCCCGCGAAAGACATCGTGCGGCGCTTCGCCACCGGTGCCATGTCGCTCGGCTCCATTTCGACCGAGGCGCACACGACGCTCGCCATCGCGATGAACCGCATCGGCGGCAAGTCGAACACTGGCGAAGGCGGCGAGGATCCGCGCCGCTACGCGCCGGTCAAGGCTGGCGAGACACTGGCTTCGCGCATCGGCCGCGACCGCATCATGCGCGACCTCGAGCTGAAGGAAGGCGACTCGCTGCGCTCGAAGATCAAGCAGGTGGCTTCGGGCCGGTTCGGCGTGACGGCGGAGTACCTGAACAGTGCCGACCAGATCCAGATCAAGATGGCGCAGGGCGCCAAGCCCGGCGAGGGCGGCCAGCTGCCGGGCCACAAGGTGTCCGAGTACATTGCGGAACTGCGCTTCTCGGTGCCGGGTGTAGGCCTCATCTCGCCGCCGCCGCACCACGACATCTATTCGATCGAGGACCTGGCGCAGCTCATCCACGACCTCAAGAACGCGAACCCGCGTGCCTCGATCAGCGTGAAGCTGGTTTCGGAGGTCGGTGTGGGCACCGTCGCCGCCGGCGTTTCGAAGGCGAAATCCGATCACGTCACCATCGCCGGTCACGACGGCGGCACGGGGGCGAGCCCGTGGTCGTCGATCAAGCACGCCGGCACGCCGTGGGAGCTGGGACTCGCCGAGACCCAGCAGACGCTGGTGCTGAACCGCTTGCGCAGCCGCATCGCGGTGCAGGTCGATGGTCAGATGAAGACCGGTCGCGACGTGCTGATCGGCGCGTTGCTCGGCGCCGACGAGTTCGGTTTCGCCACTGCGCCGCTGGTGGTGGAAGGCTGCATCATGATGCGCAAGTGCCATCTCAACACGTGTCCGGTGGGCGTTGCCACGCAGGATCCGGTGCTGCGCAAGAAGTTCAAGGGCCAGCCCGAGCACGTGGTGAATTTCTTCTTCTTCATTGCCGAAGAGCTGCGCGAATACATGGCGCAGCTCGGCATCGCCAGGTTCAACGACCTGATCGGCCGTTCCGACCTGCTCGACATGAAGCGCGGCATCGAACACTGGAAGGCGCGCGGTCTCGATTTCTCCAAGATCTTCTATGCCCCCGCGATGCCCGTGGAAGTGGCGCGCTACAACGTCGAGAAGCAGGATCACGGCCTCGACAAGGCGCTCGACCATCGCCTGATCGAACTCGCGCAGCCGGCGCTGGAGCGGCGCGAGAAGGTCACGATCGAGATGCCGATCCGCAATGTGAACCGCACCGTAGGCACGATGCTGTCCTCGGAAGTGGCGCGGCGCTTCGGCAACAGCGGCCTGGCCGACGACACGATCCACGTGAAGTTCGCCGGCTCGGCCGGGCAGAGCTTCGGCGCATTTCTCGCGCAAGGCATCACGCTCGACCTGATCGGCGAGGCCAACGACTACGTCGGCAAGGGTCTGTCCGGCGGACGCATCTCGGTGCAGCCCTCGATCAAGTTCCGCGGCAAGCCCGGCGAGAACATCATCGTGGGCAATACCGTGATGTACGGTGCGGTGGCGGGCGAAGCGTATTTCCGCGGCGTGGGCGGTGAGCGCTTCGCCGTGCGCAATTCCGGCGCCCACGCCGTCGTCGAAGGCGTTGGAGACCACGGCTGCGAGTACATGACCGGTGGCACTGTCGTGGTACTGGGCATGACGGGTCGCAATTTTGCCGCGGGGATGTCCGGGGGCATCGCCTACGTCCTCGACGAGGATGGCACGTTCAAGTCGCGTTGCAACCTCTCCATGGTTTCCCTCGAGCCGGTGCTCGCCGAAGCGGAACAGGAGGGCAAGGTCGCGCGCGACGTGTGGCACCTCGGAGATTCGGACGAAGCCGTCCTGCACCGCTTCATCGAGCGGCACGCGAAATTTGCCGGCAGTGCCCGCGCGAAGGAGATCCTCGACAACTGGGCGACGTGGCGTGCCAAGTTCGTGAAGGTCTTCCCGAACGAATACAAGCGCGCGCTGGGCGAACTCGCGGCCAAGGGCCGTAAACTCGCCGCGTAGTCGTTCCCGCCGCCGCGATGCGGCACCGTACGCATTTTCGAACAGAGCAAGAGCGACATGGGCAAGGTAACGGGATTCCTGGAGTACCAGCGACTGGCTGAAGCCGCCGAACCGGTGGTCGAGCGCGTCAAGCATTGGCGTGAGTTCGTCGGCCACCTTACCGACGACGAAGCCAAGGTGCAGGGGGCGCGCTGCATGGACTGCGGCATTCCGTTCTGCATGCAGGGCTGCCCGGTCAACAACATCATTCCGGACTGGAACGATCTCGTCTTCAAGCAGAACTGGAAGCAGGCCCTCCTCACGCTGCACTCCACCAACAATTTTCCCGAGTTCACCGGCCGTGTCTGTCCGGCACCGTGCGAAGCCGCGTGCACGCTCAACATCAACAACGACCCCGTGGGGATCAAGTCGATCGAGCACGCCATCGTCGACAAGGGGTGGCAAATGGGCTGGATCGTGCCCGAGCCGCCCAAGCACAAGACCGGCAAGCGCGTGGCGGTGATCGGGTCCGGTCCCGCAGGCCTCGCCTGTGCGCAACAGCTCGCGCGCGCCGGGCACGACGTGGTGCTGTTCGAGAAGAATGACCGCATCGGCGGCCTGCTGCGCTATGGCATTCCCGACTTCAAGATGGAGAAGAACCACATCGACCGCCGCATGGCGCAGATGGCCGCCGAGGGTGTCGAGTTCCGCCCGAGCACGCTGGTGGGCGAACTCGGGTCCGGTTCCCCCGTCACCAATCTCGCGAAGCACACCATCGCCCCGGCCAAGTTGCTGGCCGAGTTCGATGCTGTCGTGTTGTCCGGCGGTGCCGAGCAGCCGCGTGACCTGCCGGTCCCCGGTCGCGAGTTGAAGGGCACGTACTTCGCTATGGAATTCCTGCCTTCCCAGAACCGCGTGGTCGCGGGCGACCAGGTACCGGGACAGATTCTCGCCACGGGCAAGCACGTGGTGGTGATCGGCGGCGGCGACACCGGGTCCGACTGCGTCGGGACTTCCAACCGCCAAGGGGCGAAGTCGGTCAGCCAGTTCGAACTGCTGCCGCAGCCGCCGATGGAAGAGAACAAGCCGCTCACGTGGCCCTACTGGCCGCTCAAGCTGCGTACCTCGTCTTCGCACGAGGAAGGGTGCGAGCGCGACTGGGCGGTCTCCACCAAGTCCTTGAAGGGCGAGAACGGCCAGGTGAAATCGCTGGTGGCTTGCCGCGTGGAATGGGTCAAGGACGAGAAGGGCCAGATGAAGATGCAGGAAGTGCCGGGCTCGGAGTTCGAGATGCCGGCCGACCTGGTGCTGCTCGCGATGGGCTTCGTCGCGCCGGTGGCGAGCGTGCTCGAGACTTTCGGCGTTGCGAAGGATGGCCGTGGCAACGCGAAGGCGACCACGGACGGCAAGGGTTGCTACCAGACCAACGTGCCTAAGGTCTTCGCAGCCGGCGACATGCGTCGTGGTCAGTCGCTGGTGGTCTGGGCGATCCGCGAGGGCCGCCAATGCGCGCGCGCGGTCGACGAATTCCTGATGGGGTCTTCCGAGCTGCCTCGATGAGGGGTGTCCGCACTTCCGGGATGCCGACCTGCGGAAGAACGCAGGCCGGGGGCTACGGGCGACGCCAAGGCGCGGGTTGTCGTCTGAATCCTGATGCCTGATGCCTGAATCCTGATGCCCCGCCCCAAGAACGACACCTTCCTGCGCGCATTGCGCCGGGAGCAGACGCCGTATACGCCGCTCTGGATCATGCGCCAGGCCGGACGCTATCTGCCCGAGTACAACGCGACCCGGGCCCGCGCCGGCAGCTTCCTCGGCCTGTGCAAGAGCCCGGACTTTGCCACCGAGGTCACGCTGCAGCCGCTCGACCGGTTTCCGCTCGATGCGGCGATCCTGTTCTCGGACATCCTCACCATCCCGGACGCGATGGGTCTCGGGCTCGAGTTCGCGGAAGGCGAGGGGCCGCGCTTCCGGCATCCGCTGCGCGACGAGGGCGCCATCGCGAGGCTCGCTGCACCCGACCCGCACGACACCCTGCGCTACGTCATCGACGCGGTCGCACAGATTCGCAGGGCGCTCGATGGTTCGGTGCCGCTGATCGGTTTCTCCGGCAGTCCGTTCACCCTCGCGTGCTACATGATCGAAGGCCAGGGCGGCACCGAGTTCGAGCGCGTCAAGACCATGCTCTACGATCGGCCCGAGTTGCTGCATCGGGTGCTGGCGGTCAATGCCGCGGCGGTGACGAGCTATCTCAACGCGCAGATCGCCGCTGGGGCGCAGGCCGTGATGCTGTTCGACACCTGGGGCGGCACCCTCTCGCAGGCTGCCTATCGCGAGTTCTCGCTCGCCTACCTCGCGCGCATCGTGGAAGGTCTCACGCGCGAGCACGATGGCGAGCGCGTGCCCGTGATCGTCTTCACCAAGGGCGGCGGCATCTGGCTCGAGTACATCGCCGCGATCGGTTGCGATGCGGTTGGGCTCGACTGGACCGTGGACATCGGTGATGCACGCCGCCGCGTGGGCGAGCGCGTCGCGTTGCAAGGCAATCTCGATCCTTCCGTGTTGTTCGCGTCGCCCGAAGTCGTGCAGCGCGAAGCGGGGAAGGTGCTCGAGTCCTTCGGTCGCGGACCGGGGCACGTGTTCAATCTGGGTCACGGCATCTCGCGTCACACGTCTCCCGAG
Source organism: Betaproteobacteria bacterium Ga0077523 (assembly GCA_001464695.1). Taxonomy (GTDB): domain Bacteria; phylum Pseudomonadota; class Gammaproteobacteria; order Burkholderiales. Next base: position 112,041 of record LNDQ01000112.1, read on the forward strand.
AAGGTGGCGGCACTGGTGGAAGCGGTTCACTCGCAATCCCGCGCCCAGCGCTGAGTTCCGCGGCAATCGGCCCGGAATCCCGCGCCGTTTCTGGACTTATGCACAGAACCCCAGTGCTGGCGCGGCATTCCGCAGGGTCCCCTTGAGCCCCTCTGGGGGAAATCCATAAGCTTATGTTTTTCAGGCTTATTCACCCGTATGCTCGGGGCGCACGGGTCGATTTCAGAATGCAGGAGAAATTGCTCTTGACAGCCGTGGAGAACCTTCATCAACAGAATTATCCACAGGCTGTGGAGTTTCCGTTTTTTCCTTTTGCGACGGGCTTCTTGCGCGTTTTGTTCGAGCACACTCGAACAAGCGCGCATTGATTTGTCATCGCGGCCCGACACCCTCACTCATGCCTTTCGTTCGCGTCGCGCTCGATGTTCCCGTCGACGAAGCGTTCGACTATCGCGCTGACGACGCCAGTGCTGACGATGTGGGGCGCCTCGTGGTCGTCCCTTTCGGGCGCGGCCGCAAGGTCGGCGTGGTGGTCGAGGTCACCACGCAGAGCGCGATCGAAGCCAGGCGCATTCGCGCGGTCGCGCGCATCGCTCGCGACCTGCCGCGCTTGCCTGAAGCAACGCTGGACCTCTTTCGCTTCTGTGCCCGCTACTACCACCACCCTCTGGGCGAGACGGTCCTGAATGCGCTGCCGACGGCGCTGCGCAGGCCGGACGGTGCTGCGCTCGCGACGCGCAGCGAGTACGTGCGGACTGCCGAAGGCGAGCAGCGCACGGTCGCCGATCTACCGGTTCGCGCCCATGCGCAACGTGCGCTGTTCGGTGCGTTCGCGACCGAACCGGTGCTGACGCCGACTCGGCTGCGCGCAGGCGGACCCGCGGCGAGACGCGCCCTGGGGGCGTTGATGGCACGAGGGTGGGTGATGGAACGCGAAGCGGTGGCGGCACAGGCCGAGTCGGTGCCGCCGGCCGTGACGGCCGCAGCCGGCCCCGAACCGACACCCGAGCAGCGCGCCGCAGTGGACGCCGTCACGGCGACACTCGGCAGCTTCCAGTGCCATCTGCTGCACGGGGTGACCGGCAGCGGCAAGACCGAGGTCTACCTGCGCCTGATCGAAGCGGTGGCACGCCGCGGCGAACAGACGCTGCTGCTCGTGCCCGAGATCAACCTCACGCCGCAGCTCGAGGCGCGGCTGGCAGATCGCCTCGGCAGTGAACGTCTCGCGATCCTGCACAGCGGCCTCGCCGAAGGCGAGCGGCTCGAACGCTGGCTGCGAGCGGTCCGCGGCGATGCGCTCGTGGTGGCGGGGACGCGGCTCGCCGTGTTCACGCCGCTGCCGCGCCTCGGACTCATCATCGTCGACGAAGAGCACGACGGGTCCTACAAGCAGCAGGAGGGCTTGCGCTACAGCGCGCGCGATGTCGCGGTGTTCCTCGGCAAGCAGCGTGGGGCGGCGGTGATCCTCGGTTCGGCCACGCCGTCGCTGGAAAGCTGGCAGCAGGCCAGGAACCAGCGCTACCGGTTGCTGCAGTTGCCGAGCCGCGCTGCGAGCAACCCGCCAGCCATACGCACCGTCGAAACGCGCGGTGTGACCTTGGCGGAAGGGCTGGCACCACCCCTGGTGGAGGCGATTGGTCAGACACTCGCGCGCGCAGAGCAAAGCCTCGTGTTCGTGAACCGCCGGGGATTTGCCCCGACCCTCCTGTGCCACGAGTGCGGCTGGATCGCACCCTGCCACCGTTGCAGCGCGCGCCTCACCCTGCACTCGGCCGGGCGGCGCCTGCGCTGCCACTACTGCGGGCACGACGAGTCGATTCCGCGCTCGTGCCCGAGCTGCGGCAACCAGGATCTGCGCGCGCTGGGTGCGGGTACGCAAAGAATCGAACAGGCGCTCGCCGCGCTGTTTCCCAAGGCTCGGATCGCACGCATCGATCGCGATTCGACGCGGCGCAAGCGCGCCTTTCACGAACTGCGTGAGCGTATCGAAGCGCACGACCTCGACATCCTGGTCGGTACGCAGATGCTCGCCAAGGGCCACGACTTTCCGCGGTTGACGCTGGTGGGCGTGCTCGGCGCCGACAACGGCCTGCTCGCCGCCGACTTCCGCGCCGAGGAACGGTTGTTCGCGCTGCTGCTGCAGGTGGCGGGGCGCGCGGGACGGGCGGCATTGCCCGGCCACGTGTTGATCCAGACCGAGTTTCCCCAACACCCGCTGTTCCAGGCGCTGATCGCCCAGGATTTCGCGGGCTTTGCACAAGTCCAGCTCGATCAGCGTCAGGCGGGGGCGTTTCCCCCCTTCCTGCATCAGGCGCTGCTGCGCGCCGAAGCGACCCAGGAAGCGCAGGTCTTCGAAGTTCTGGAGGAGGCTCGACGGCAGGGGCACCCCCTGGCCGAGGGAATCACCCTGTACGACCCGGTACCGGCGCTGATGCCGAAGGTCGCCGGCAAGTGGCGCGGGCAACTGCTCATCCAGAGCCCATCGCGCAATGCTCTGCACGCGTTTCTCGACAACTGGTGGCCGCGGATCGGGTCCAAGCGGGTGCGGATGTCCATCGACGTAGACCCGCAGGACTTCTGACCCGTCGCATATAATCCCGCCGTTCACCCGGCCCGATCCATGTCGTCCACCGCCAGCCTCGATCTGAAATCCCACCTCGCCGGACTGTTCGAGACCGCATTGAAGCTGGTCGCTCCGGAAGCCCGAGGCACGTCCGTGACGGTGGAGCGTCCGAAGCAGACGTCGCACGGCGATTACGCGTCGAACGTGGCGATGCAGGTGGCGAAGCAGGTGCGGCGCAACCCGCGCGAGGTTGCCACGGCGCTGATCGCGCAACTGCCCGATTCGCCCTGGGTCGAGCGGGTCGAGATCGCGGGTGCGGGGTTCATCAACGTCTTTCTGCGACCGAACGCGAAACAGGACGTGGTGCGCCGCGTGCTGACCGAAGGTGCCGCCTTCGGTCGCGGCACCTTCGGCCTGAACCGCAAGGTGCAGGTGGAATTCGTGTCCGCCAATCCGACCGGGCCGCTGCATGTGGGCCACGGTCGTGGGGCTGCATATGGTGCGAGCCTCGCCAACGTACTCGAAGCTGCCGGTTTCAACGTCGCGCGCGAGTACTATGTGAACGACGCCGGCCGGCAGATGGACATCCTCTGCATCTCGGTGTGGGTGCGCTACCTCGAGATGTGCGGCGAGGATGTCCCGTTCCCGCCCAACGGTTACCAGGGCGACTACGTGCGCACGCGTGCGACGGAGCTGAAGGCGATCGACGGTGGCCGCCTGAGCCGTCCTGCGCGCGAGGTGCTCGATGGATTGCCGCTCGCACCGGAAGGCGACGAAGCCGCCGTCGAAGCGCGCATGGACGCGCTGATCGAACGGGCGCGCACGTTGCTGGGCCCCGCGTTCGACCATCTTGCGCGCATCGTGCTCGATCGTCAGCTCGACGGAATCCGCGACGTGCTCACGCGGTTCGGCGTGACCTTCGACATGTGGTACTCCGAGCGTTCGCTGTACGACTCCGGGCGCGTCGCCGAGGCGCTCGCCGCACTCGATGCCGCAGGACATCTGTACACGCAGGATGGTGCGCGCTGGTTCCGGTCCACCACTTTCGGCGACGACAAGGATCGCGTGGTCCAGCGCGAGAACGGCCTGTATACGTATTTTGCGTCGGACATCGCCTATCACCACGACAAGCTGCAGCGCGGTTTCGAACTGGTGATCGACGTGTGGGGCGCGGACCATCACGGCTACATACCGCGGGTGAAGGCAGCGATTGCCGCGCTCGGGCGCGATCCGGCACAGCTGGAGGTGCCGCTGATTCAGCTGGTGGCGTTGTACCGCGGCGGCGAGCAGGTGCGCATGGGCAAGCGCAGCGGCAGCTACGTGACTCTCGAAGAGTTGATGGACGAAGTCGGCGTGGACGCGACGCGTTTTTTCTACCTGGCGCGCAAGAGCGACCAGCATCTCGACTTCGACCTCGACCTCGCCAAGTCCCAGAGCAATGACAATCCGGTCTACTACATCCAGTATGCCCACGCGCGCGTCGCGAGCGTGCTGCAGCAGTGGGGCGGTGACGCCGGCATTCTCGTCGGCGTGGATCTGGCACCGCTCGACAGCCCCGCGGAGATGCAGATCATGCAGCGCCTGATCGATTATCCCGACGCCGTCGAGGCGGCCGCGCGCGATCTGGCGCCGCACGGCATCTCTTTCTACTTGAAGGAGCTCGCCGCCGAGTTCCACAGCTATTACAACGGCACGCGCTTCCTCGTGGACGAAGAGCCCGTCAAGCTCGCGCGGCTGGCGCTTGCGGTCGCGGTGCAACGAGTGCTGAAGAACGGTCTCGCGCTGCTCGGCGTTAGCGCGCCGGAGAAGATGTGATGGCGGGTCAGGACTACAAGGGCGGCCGCAGCGGCGGCAAGAAGCGCGGCAGCACGATGCTGGTGGGCATAGTCATCGGCGTGCTGGTGGGGCTGGCGGCGGCACTCGGCGTCGCGCTCTACATCAACAAGGGTCCGAGCCCGTTCACGGAACGCAAGCCGGGCGAGGCGGTGCGCGAAGAGACGCCGCCCAAGCTGCCGCCCAAGTCGGAGAAGATCGTCAAGCAACCCGAGGCGCCGTCCTCGCAGACTGCGGCGAAGGACAACGCCACCGGCAAGCCGCGCTTCGAGTTCTACGGGATCCTCCAGGGCAAGGAGGAGGCGGTCAAAGAGAAGGACATGAAGCCGGCCGCGCCCAAGGACGTCTACTATCTGCAGGCCGGTGCGTTCCAGACCGCCGCGGATGCCGACAACCTGAAGGCCAAACTGGCCCTGGCCGGGATCGAAGCGACCATCCAGACCGCCTTGCTGCCCGACAACAAGACCTGGCACCGTGTCCGCCTGGGACCGTTCACGAGCGTTGAAGACGTGGGCAAGGCAAAGGCACGGTTGAAGGAGAACCAGATCGAAGGCCAGCTCATCAAAGTGAAGGACGCCGCCCCGAAGACCTGAAGGCGGGCACAACCAGGAGGTTCGATGAAACTGTTCAGACATCTCGCGCTTGCACTGCTGTTCGGCACCGGCCTCGCCCAGGCCGCCGATGCTCCGCCCGTGCCCGAGAAAGAGTACAAGGTGATCAGTCCGGCGCAGCCGACCGACTCGCCCGGCAAGATCGAAATACTCGAGTTCTTCCAGTACACCTGCGGGCATTGCTATGACTTCGAGCCGTTCGTCAAGAACTGGAAGGCGAAGAAGCCGAAGGACGTCGAATGGCGCTACGTGCCCACGGTGTGGGACGAAGCCCGCATCCCGCAGGCGAAGATCTACTACACGCTCGAAGCGATGGGGCTGCTCGACCAGCTGCACGAGAAGGTCTATAGCGCCATCCACGAGAAGCAGGTGCGTCTCACCGAGCGTCCGATCCTCTCGCAGTGGATCGCCGCCCAGCAGGGCGTGGACGCCAAGAAGTTCGAGGAGACCTATGACTCCTTCGGCGTCAACAACAAGGTGCAGCGCGCCGCACAGTTGACCAAGGCGTACATGATCCGCGGCACCCCCACGGTGATCGTCAACGGCAAGTACACCACCGGCCCCGGCTACGCGATCGGACCCAACGGGACCGTGGACAACGAACGGTTCAACCAGATCCTGAACGGTCTGGTGGCGATGGAGCAGAAGGGCAAGAAGTAGCTCTCGATCGCGAGCTGCCCCGAGAGGTGAGGCTGCATACGGTTCTGTTCTCGAGGCACTGCGGTAGCGCTGCCCCCATCCCAACCTTCCCCCACGACTGCGTCGCGGGGGAAGGAGCCGTACACCCCTTCCCCCGACAACGTCGGGGGAAGGTTGGGATGGGGGCCCGACACTCCGGGACCGTGCCGCCATGACCGAACGCGTCGTGATCACCGGAGCATCTTCCGGCATCGGTGCCGCACTGGCGCGGGTGTATGCGAAGCGTGGCGCGACTCTCGGACTGATCGCGCGCCGTCAGGCCGAACTCGACGCGCTGGCGGCTGAGGTGGGTGGAAGCGTCGTCACCTATGCGGCAGACGTTCGCGATGGTCCGACGTTGGCGGCGATCGCGGCCGACTTCATCGACCGCTATGGCACACCCGACGTGATCATCGCCAACGCCGGCGTGAGCGCGGGCAACCTCACGCATCTCGACGACGACATCGAGACCTGCCAATGGATCTTCGACGTGAACGTCATGGGGATCGTGAAGACGTTCCAGCCGTACCTGAGCGGCATGCTCGAGGCGCGGCGCGGCACGCTGGTGGGCATCGCCAGCGTCGCCGGTATTCGCGGGTTACCCGGTGCCGGCGCCTATTCCGCTTCCAAGTCCGCGGCCATCACTTATCTCGAGAGCCTGCGGGTGGAACTGCGCGGCAGCGGAGTGAGCGTGGTGACCATCGCGCCCGGGTACATCGCGACGAACATGACCGCGAAGAACCCCTATCGGATGCCCTTCATGCTGTCGGCCGACGAAGCGGCGCGGCGGTTCGTGCGCGCGATCGACGCGAGAGTGTCGTACACAGTGATTCCGTGGCAGATGGCGATCGTCGCGAAGCTGTTGCGCGTGTTGCCGCGGTGGTTGTTCGATCGCGCGTTCGCGGGTGCGAAGCGCAAGCCGCGGCGTGGGGAGTTGTAGGCGCTGCCCCCATCCCAGCCTTCCCCCACGCTGCGCGCGGGGGAAGGGGCGCAAGTCATTCGCGGCGCAGCAACCAGTTGCACTCCTTCCCCCGCCGCAGGTGGGGGAAGGCTGGGATGGGGGCAGCGCCGCGCAACGCTACCGCAACGCCAACCCCGTCACCGCCTCCAGCTCCGCAATCGCCGCTGCCGGATCCCCCACCTTGATCGTCGTCATCCCGAGCGCCTTTGCCGGCTTGAGATTGATCCCGAGGTCGTCGAGATACACCGCCGCCTCCGGCGCGATGCCGAGCTTGTCGCACGCCATCCGGTAGATCGCCGGTTCCGGTTTGCGGACTCCCACCTTGCTCGATTCGAGCACGAACTCGAACAATCCCGCCACATCCCGCCAGGCCTGCTCACGCTCCGCCGACACCACACCCGGGCCGACATCGCCGAAGTTGTTGGTGATGCAGGCCGTGCGAAACACCGCACGGCAGCGACGCAGCGCCTCGACCATCTCCGGTCGGATATCGCCGAACAGCAGACCGAGCACGTCCTTGCCCGGCACCGAATGACCGAGGGCGCGCGCTTCCCGGTCGAACGCCGCATCGAACTCTTCCGCCGTGATCTCCGCCCGCTCGAGCCGAGCCCAGGCGTTCGTGTCCGGATTGATCGTGTTGACCTTGCGCAGCAGTCCGTCCGGCAGGTTGCGGCGCTTCTCGTAGCGCGCGAACGCGTCGAAGGGGCTCGTGCTGAAGACGCCCCCGAAGTCCCACAAGACCGCGCGGATCGACGGATTCCGCGCGCCGCTCACTTCTTTTTCTTCTTGTAGTCGTCGATGGCGCGCTTGAGATCCTTCAGCTCCTCGCACGGGATGGGCGAGCAGAGCCGGTTCAAGGCGGCCAGATGTTCCTCCGCCTTGGCGAGCTGGTCGGTGGCGAGGTAGGCCTCGCCGATGTATTCGTGCACGGACTTGCTGTTCGGATTCAGCTTGAGCGCCTCGCCATAGGCATAGAACGCCGCATCGTACTGACCCTGTTTGCGCTGGGCGAAACCGAGCCAGTTGTAGGCTTCGGCATTCTTCGGTTCCGCGGCGATCGCCTTCATCATCGCGGCCACGGCGGCGGGCCAATCCTGCGCGTCGATCGCCTTGCGGCCGGCGACGAAATTGGGATCGGTGGAGGCATTGCCGTCGTCGCCGCCCAGGTTGGCGTGGCCGATCGCGGGCAACGACAGGACCGCGGCGGCGAGCAGGGCGCGCAGGGTCGAGGTGTTCATGGACCTTCCTCCGGAGGGGGCGACGTCGATCCGATTTTAACGCCTTAACCGGTGAAGAAGCCGACAGCGTCCAGCTCCCGCACCAGCAGACGAAAGTCCGTGGCCCCCTGGCTGGCCGGAGCGAACGCGAAGATGTCGCGGCCGTGCATGGGGCTTTCCGCCAGCGCCACCGATTCGTGGATGCGCGTCTCGCACACGATTCCGGGGTAGGTTTCCTGCAGCTCGCGATAGATCTGGAACGAGAGCTTGCGCCGCGCATCGTAGCGGCTCACCACGATGCGCCGCAGGAACTGCTTGCCCGTCTTGCGCTCGAGCACGTCGAGCGCCGTGTTGATCCGGTGCACGCCCTGCAGCGACAGGAAGTCGGCCGACAGGGGAATCAGCACGCGCTCCGCCGCCATCAGGGCGTTGAGCGTGAGCACGCCCAGCATGGGGCTGCAATCCATGATGACGGGCATGGCACCACCCCAGCCGGCCTCCGCCAGGCCGCCTTGCAGCCGCCTGGTGATGCCCTGGTCCGCGCCGTACAGCGCGTCGATCTTGGACAAATCGAGCGAAGCGGGAATCAACCGGATGCCGGGCGGCACCTCGCGCACCAGCCGCTCGAGCGGCGTGCCGCTTTCGAAGTAGGAGAAGATGCTCTGCGACCCGGGCACGCTCTTGACGCCCATCGCGAGCGACAGATGCCCCTGCGGGTCGAGGTCGATCGCCACGGGCTTGCGGCCCGCGCGCGCCAGTGCCGCCGCAAGATTGAACGTGGTGGTCGTCTTGCCGACGCCGCCCTTCTGGTTGAACACCGCCACCACACTCACCGCCGGACTCTCCCGCCGCGCATGTTGCCGCCGTCATGCTACTACCTGCGGGCCATACGGAGTGCAACGCCATCTGACGTAGAATCGGAAGAGCCCGTTCATCGTGAGAGCGAAGGAGCAACCGCCATGGCCACCGTCCGCCCCGTGTCGCAGTCGTCCTCCACCGGCAACGCGTCCAACGAGGACCTCCAGCGCCGCAAGGAAGCCGCCGTGCCGCGCGGCATCGGCGTCATGACGCAGATCTTCATCGATCACGCCGAGAACGCGGAGCTGTGGGACGTGGAGGGTCGCCGCTACATCGATTTCGGCGGCGGCATCGCCGTACTCAACGTGGGGCACCGCCATCCCAAGGTCGTCGCCGCCATCGAGGCGCAGCTCGGCAAGATGACCCACACCATGTTCCAGATCACGCCCTACGAGCTGTACGTGTCGCTCGCGGAGAAGCTGAACCGCATGACGCCCGGCACGCACGCGAAGAAGACCGCGTTCTTTTCAACCGGCGCCGAAGCGATCGAGAACGCAATCAAGATCGCGCGCGCCGCGACCGGCCGCCCCGGCGTCATCGCGTTCGGCGGTGCGTTCCACGGCCGTACGCTGCTCGCGGCCGGTCTCACCGGCAAGGTCGCTCCCTACAAGCTGGGATTCGGTCCCTTCCCTGGCGAGATCTATCACGCGCCCTTCCCGATCGACCTTCACGGCGTGAGCGTCGACGCTGCGCTGGCCGGTATCCAGCATCTGTTCAAGTCCGAAGTCGAATCCAAACGCGTCGCCGCGATCCTGATCGAACTGGTGCAAGGTGAAGGCGGTTTCTACGTCGCTCCCGTACCGTTCGTGCAGGCGCTGCGCAAGTTGTGCGACGAGCACGGAATCCTCTTGATCATCGACGAAGTACAGACCGGCTTCGGCCGAACCGGCAGGATGTTCGCGCTGGAGCACTATGGCATCGTCCCCGACATCATGTGCATGGCGAAGAGCCTCGCGGGCGGCACGCCGTTGTCCGCCGTCACCGGCAAGGCCGAAGTCATGGATGGTCCCGCCCCCGGTGGACTCGGCGGCACCTACGCGGGCAATCCGCTGGCGCTGGCGGCTGCTCATGCGGTCATCGAAGTGATCGAAGAGGAGAAGTTGCTCGAACGCGCCAATTCGCTCGGCGGCAAGCTCGTGAAGAAGCTCGAGGCGTTGCGCTCGTCCGTGCCGCAGATTGCCGACGTGCGCGGCCTGGGTGCCATGATCGCGGTGGAGTTCAACAAGCCCGGCACCCACGAGCCGGATGCGGATTTCACGAAGCGAGTGCAGATGCGAGCACTGGACCGCGGTCTCGTGCTGCTCACCTGCGGTGTCTACGCGAATGCGCTGCGCTTTCTGTTCCCGCTCACGATTCAGGACAAGGTGTTCGAAGAGGCGCTGGGGATCCTCGAAGATGCGTTCATGGCGGAGGCGAAGCAGGCGAGAGCGGCTTGAAGGTCGAGCACCGCGGCGCGTCACTATCTGGACGGACCCGCCATGCCGCAGATGCGCGCGATCCACGCCGACATCACGACGCTCGCTCTGGATGCGATCGTCAATGCCGCAAACTCGAGCCTGCTGGGAGGCGGGGGCGTCGACGGAGCGATCCACCGAGCCGCCGGACCTGAACTGCTGCAAGAGTGCCGCCTGCTCGGTGGCTGTCCGACCGGGGATGCGAAGCTCACGAAAGGCTATGGACTGCCATCCCGGTACGTCATCCATGCCGTGGGGCCGGTCTGGCGCGGTGGCAATGCCGGCGAGCCGGAGCTGCTGGCATCCTGCTATCGACGCTCGATCGAGATTGCCGAGGCTGAAGGATTGGCGTCGCTGGCTTTTCCGAGCATCAGCACGGGCGTCTACGGCTATCCGATCGAGCTCGCTGCTCGCGTGGCGATCGCCACGGTGAGGGCGTCGCTCGTGGCGTCTTCCGTCGTGCGTGAAGTGGTGTTCTGCTGCTTCACCGCCGCGGACCTGGATGTCTACGAGAGCCTCTTTGGTGAACTGGTGTCCTGAGCTGCCGCGTTCATAGCTGACAAGAAGAGGCCAGACATCGGTGTCGAATTTCTCCACCCCCGTTCGTCGTGGTGGTGTGGCACGAATAGTCACCAACCCCGACTCGAGGAGAACGATATGCGATTCATGATTCTGGTCAAGGCCACCACCGACAGCGAAGCCGGCGTGATGCCGAGCGAACAGATGTTTGCGGAGATGGGCCGCTTCAACGAAGAGTTGGTGAACGCCGGGCTCATGGAGGCGGGCGAAGGCCTGCATCCGAGTTCGAAGGGTGCCCGCGTGCGCTTTTCGGGCAAGAACCGCAAGGTGATCGACGGTCCGTTCGCAGAGACCAAGGAACTGATCGCAGGCTTCTGGATCTGGAAGTGCGCGTCCCTGCAGGAGGCGATCGAGTGGGTCAAGCGCTGCCCCAACCCCATGCCGGGCGAGTCGGAGATCGAGATCCGGCAGATCTTCAGTGCCGAGGACTTCGGCGAGGCGCTCACGCCGGAACTGCGCGAACAGGAAGATCGGTTGCGCGCGAAGGTTGCCGAACAGACCAAGGCGCAGTAGCGCCGCCCCGATCGGGAGGACCAGGTGGTCGACCCCGAGTATCGCTCCGACACCAAGCCGCCATGATTCTTCGAGGGTCGTCCATGCCACGACGGATGCCGGAGCATCGGGAGCGCGCCCGCCGCTTCATGACAGCCTCGCCGTGTGATCCGACCTGCCCTTTTGGACAGTAGGCATAGTCCGGGACAGTCCGTAGCATGGAGCCGCGCGGTCCATCGGTGATCGGTACGGCAGTGAGGGCTGCTCTGGAGACTACGATGTCGAAGCAGATTCAAGAGAGGTCCTGTGTCGTGGAGGCCGTTGCCGGTGCGCTGTTGCTCCTCGCACTGGCTCCGACCGCCAGCGCCACCATCCTCACGTTCGACCAGAGCCGGGTATCCGGCGACGTTGTCCCGGCTTTCAGCGGCGGTACGGTCTACGCCGATTACGGCGACCGCGTCACCGGGTCACCGATGAACGTGAGCGGCGGCCAGTTCACCTACGGCGACGGCGGCGAAGGGTTCACGCCGAACCTGATGGTGGACATCTTCGCCGGCAGCGCCACGCCCATCAATTCAGGCGTGAGTCTCTGGCGCGATCTGTACGGAGATCTGACGAACGTCGTGATCGGGAACAACAATTCGCTCGGTCTCAACGTGCTGATCGAGGCCGATGCGGGCTTCGAAGCCCAACTCCACGGGTTCGATCTGGCAGGCTGGCCCTCGGCCGACTACACGATCGCGGCCGTGCGCGTGCTGGATGGCGGCACGACGCTGTACTCGCAGAGCAACGTGCTGGTCGAGGGAAACGCGGCCGGACCAGGTCACACCTCGTTTGCTTTCGCCACACCCCTCACCGGCAGCAACCTGCGGATCCAGGTCGACTACAGCAACCTCAGCGGCGGTCAGCAGGACAACATCGGCATCGACAACATCCGGTTCGGCCAGACTCCGCCCGCGCCGGTGCCCGAGCCGTCGACCTGGCTGATCGTAGGCGTCGGTCTGCTCGCGATCGGCATCCGCAGGGGACTCTCGCAGCGCGCAGGCCTCCGCAAATCGCCGTAGGGCGGCGGGCGGGGCCGGCCCTCAGTACGGCCACACCCAATCCACCACCTCCGGCGCGTCGATCCCGTGCTCGTGCGCGTGGCGCCGACATTCGATCTGCTGGTTGCGGAACCGCTCCTTCGCATGGGCGCCGGAGACCCGTAGCTTCTCCACACGATCGATCGCGTCGATCGCCAGGCTGAACCGGTCGATCTGGTTGTCGATGGCCAGTTCCAGCGGTGTGTTGATGTTGCCCTTCTCCTTGTAGCCGCGCACGTGCAGGTTGTCGTGGTTGGTGCGGCGGTACGCCAAGCGGTGGATCAGCCACGGGTAGCCGTGGAAGTTGAAGATGATCGGGCGATCGGTGGTGAAGAGACTGTCGAAGTCGCGGTCGGAGAGCCCGTGCGGATGCTCGCCCGGCGGCTGCATCTTGAAGAGGTCCACCACATTGACGAAGCGCACCTTCAGGTCGGGGAAGGCTGCGCGCAGCATGGCCGTTGCCGCCAGGGCTTCGAGCGTAGGGATGTCGCCAGCGCATGCCATGATGACATCGGGTTCGCTGCCTTCGTCGTTGCTGGCCCAGTCCCAGATGCCGATGCCCTTCTCGCAGTGGACGATGGCGTCCTCGCTCGACAGGTACTGCAGGTGGTTCTGCTTGTCCGAGACGATGACATTGACGAGGTTGTGACTCTCCAGGCAGCGTGCTGCGATCGCAAGCAGGCAGTTCGCGTCGGGCGGCAGGTAGATGCGCGTGACCGACGGGCTCTTGTTCACGACCAAGTCGATGAAACCCGGATCCTGGTGGCTGAAGCCGTTGTGGTCCTGTCGCCAGACGGTGGATGTCACCAGCAGGTTGAGTGAAGCGACCTCTTCGCGCCAGGTGATGCGATTGGCGATGTCGAGCCACTTGGCATGCTGATTGAACATCGAGTCGATCACGTGCACGAACGCTTCGTAACTGGACAGGAAGCCGTGCCGGCCGGTGAGCAGATAACCCTCGAGCATCCCCTCCAGCGTGTGCTCCGAGAGCATCTCGATGACCCGGCCGTCCGGATCGATCTCGGTGCCGTCGTCGTCCTCGGGGAAGCGCTCGGCAATCCAGAACTTGCGGCTCACCTGGTAGATTGCATCGAGCTTGTTGGAGGTATTCTCGTCGGGCGAGAAGACGCGGAAGGTGGTGGGATTGTCACGCATCACATCGCGCAGATACTCACCCAACGGACGAGTATTGCCGATCCTGTCGCGGCCCGGTTTGTCGACGCCCACCGAGTAGGCGCGGAAATCCGGCAGCCGCAACGGCCTGCGCAGCAAACCGCCATTGGCATGAGGGTTCGCCCCCATGCGGCGGCTGCCCTCCGGGGCGAGCGCGCGCAGTTCGGCTACCGGAGCACCACTGGCATCGAACAACTCGTCAGGCTTGTAGCTGCGCAGCCATTCTTCCAGCAGCTTGAGGTGCGCAGGATTCGACTTGACGTCGGTGATGGGCACCTGATGCGCACGCCAGAAGCCTTCCACGCGATGGCCATCGACGCCGCGCGGAGCTGTCCATCCCTTCGGCGAGCGCAACACGATCATGGGCCAGCGCACTCGCGTCGTACCGGCGGTGGTGCGCGCTTCGCTGCGGGCAGCCAGAATCTCCGCAACGCATTCATCCAGCGTCGCAGCCATCGCCTGGTGCATGGTGTCGGGGTCTGACCCTTCCACGAACTTGGGCGTCCAGCCGTAGCCGCGCATCAACGCATCGAGCTCTTCGTGCGAGATGCGCGCCAGCAGCGTGGGGTTGTTGATCTTGTAACCGTTGAGGTTGAGGATGGGCAGCACTGCACCGTCGCGCGCCGGGTTCAGGAACTTCGAGATGTGCCACGACGTGGCCAGCGGGCCCGTTTCCGCTTCGCCGTCGCCCACCACCGCGGCAACGATCAAGTCCGGATTGTCGAAGGCCGCGCCGCATGCGTGAGACAGGACGTAACCGAGTTCACCGCCTTCGTGGATGGAACCGGGTGTCTCCGGCGTGCAGTGGCTGCCGATACCCCCCGGGAAGGAGAACTGGTGGAAGAACCGCTGCAGTCCGTCGAGGTCGAGACCCTTGTCGGGATAGATCTCCGAGTAAGTCCCTTCCAGATACACCGGCCCGAGCACGCCTGGCGCACCATGGCCGGGCCCGGCCATGAAGATCATGTCGAGATCGTTGGCGCGGATGATGCGATTGAGGTGCGTGTAGACGAACGACAGGGCCGGGCTCGCGCCCCAATGACCGAGCAGGCGGCTCTTGACGTGGGCGGGTTCGAGTGGGACCCGCAGGAGAGGGTTCTCGCGCAGGTAGATCATGCCCAGCGCGAGGTAGTTGCAGGCCCGCCAGAACGCGTGCATCTGCTGCAGCCCGTGCGCGGACAAGGGTTGACCGCGTACCGTGCTGCGCGCGGGTCCGTAGGCGCTGAGTTGCTCATTCATGGTGTGCCCCCCAGGGCCTATTTCGGGGCGCCTTTCGTACGGGCGTCGAACCGTGCGAGGACCTTGCCATCCGCGTCGAGCAACTCGAGATGCTGACCGAGCAGCCGGGAACCTGCCGTCGCGCCCAGCGCCTGGGCGAAGGCTTGCTCGACCTCGCCCCAAGGCGGACACGCCATTCGCGTGGCGGCAAGCGGACCGAAGGTGAGCTTGTCGTCGTCCAGCGTGTACTTGCCCGCGAGGCGATTGCAGCCGTCGTAGCCCGCCACCTTCCCGTCGGCCAGGAAGCGCAAGGTCGGGGCGCGCCGATTCTCGGGCGGGACGATCGGTTCGCCGCCCAGGCGCACGAGGGTCCATTCGGTGTCGGTCATGGTGACGGGCTTCGCGGGGGTGCTGCAACGATACCCGGGCCGGGCCTTGATGAACCGTTCGGGGACGAGAGTCAGCATGGTGCCTGCCCCTTCCATGCGCGGGCGTTGCACGAGACGACCTTCGAGTTGCATCAGAACGGGCGCGTTCGCCGCCGTGCGTGTATCGGCATAGGCGCGTTGCAGCACGACGTTGTCGCCTTCCGTCGCCACGGGCATGCGCAAGCCGGTTACGCATTCGATGAAGACGCCACTGTCCGCCATGTACGAGTACATGCCCACCATCGACGTGCGCGGTTCGAGCGGATCTGCCGCTTCGTCGCGCTTGAGGTCGAGGTTGAGCGAGGTCGCGATCTCGTTGCCCTGCCGGTCGCGCTTGCGCAGCGTGTCGGCGTCCTGGATCGCGTACGGCTCCGCTGTCTCGCGTCCGCTGCGCAAGGTCAGGATCCGTTCGTCCGCGGAAACGTCCCAGCGGCCGATGCTGTCGCGCACGGCGGCGTTGCCTTTGCCGAGATACTGCTGGCGCAGGAAGAAAGTGCCGTCGGCATGCAGCTCGAGGGTGTGGCGAATGCCTTCGCAATCGGCGCACGGCAGGTCACCGGTGTATGTGGCGGGAGCAACGATCGCGGCCGCGCCGCCACTGTGTGACATTGCCGTGAACAGCGCTCCGAACAAGAGCGGGAGAATCCGTCCCATCATCGTGCTCCTCGGATCAGGGTGAGCGTGTGCTGCGCAATCATGCGCTCTTCATCGGTCGGAATCACCCAGGCGGCCACCTTCGCTGTCGGTGTGCTGATGCGCGGGCCGCCGTTCTCGTTGGCGGCGGCATCGAGTTCCACACCCAGCCATGCCGCTTCGGTGCACACGCGAGCGCGGATCGGCGCAGCGTGCTCGCCGATGCCTGCCGTGAACACCAGTGCGTCGAGCCCGCCCAGGGCGGCAGCCAGCGATCCGAGTTCGCGTCGAATGCGATAGACGTACAGGTCGATGGCAAGGCGCGCGCGCGGATCGTCGCTCGCCCGCAGAGTGCGCATGTCGGACGACAGCCCGGAAACGCCCAGCAGGCCCGACTCGTGGTAGAGCAGGTGCTCGATCGCACGCGCATCCATGCCGAGTTCGTCGAGCAGGTACAGCACGACGCCCGGATCGATCGCACCGCTGCGCGTCCCCATCGGCAGGCCGTCCAGCGCCGTGAAACCCATGGTGCTGGCGATGCTGCGGCCGCCGACCATCGCGCACATGCTGGCACCGTTGCCCAGGTGCGCGACGATGGTGCGGCCGCGGGCGGCCTTCTCGTCAAACTGCGGCAGCACCGCGGCGATGTACTCGTACGACAGTCCATGAAAACCATACCGTCGCACGCCGGCGGCGTGAAAGCGTTCCGGCAGCGCGAAGCGCCGCGCGATGTCCGGATTGGTGTCGTGGAAGGCCGTGTCGAAGCAGGCGACCTGAGGAACGTCCGGCGCACGTTCGCGCAGGCGATGCATCGGCGCGAGGTTGTGCGGTTGATGCAGGGGGGCGAGCGGAATCAGGGTTTCCAGTGTGCGGATGATTTCGTCGTCGACCAGCATCGGTTGCGTGAAGCGCGTCCCGCCGTGGACGACGCGATGCCCGATGCCGAGCACCTTTCCGCCCGCAACACCGGAGCGCAGGAAACCGAACAGATGGTCGAGCGCGTCGTCGTGGCGCAGCGGGTCATCCCATCGCCGCTCGGACAGCACGGCGCCTGCCGCGCTGGTGGCGACGAAGTGGGGTGCATGTTGCAGCGATTCGACCTGCCCGCGGCAACGCAGAGGCAGATCGTCCCCGTCGACCGCGAACACCGAGAACTTGATGCTCGACGAGCCCGCGTTCAGGACGACGATCATCGAGGAGATGTCACGTCAGACGACTGCCTTGGTCGGCGCCTCCCGCCGGGCCTTGGCGACCAGTTGCGCCAGTGCGCAGGAGGCGAGACGCGATTCCACCGAATCGGCGCGGCTGGTGAGGATGACCGGTACGCGCGCACCCATCACGATGCCGGCGGCGTCCGCCCCTGCCAGGAACGAGAGGCTTTTCGCGAGCATGTTGCCGGCCTCGAGGTCCGGTACCACCAGCACGTTGGCGCGACCCGCCACCGGCGATGCGATGCGCTTGACGCGGGCCGCCTCCGGATCGATCGCGTTGTCGAGCGCCAGCGGACCGTCGAGTACGCCCCCGGTGATCTGGCCGCGGTCGGCCATCTTGCACAGCGCCGCGGCCTCCACGGTGGAGGGGACCTTCGGGTTCACCAGTTCCATGGCGGAGAGGATGGCGACGCGCACCTCATCGAACCCGAGCGCGTGACCGAGATCGATCGCGTTCTGCACGATGTCGACCTTCTCCTCCAGCGTCGGCTGGATGTTCACCGCCGCATCGGTGATGATGAGCGTCTGTGCGTGGGTCGGCACGTCGATGACGAAGCAGTGGCTGATGCGGCGCGCGGTGCGCAGACCGGATTCGCGTTCGACCACTTCGGCCATCAGTTCGTCGGTATGCAGGCTGCCTTTCATCAGGCATTCCACGCGACCCTCGCGCACCAGCGCGACGGCCGTCGCAGCCGAAGCGTGGCTGTGCGGGGTGGCGACGATCTCGATGCCGCCCAGGTCGATCCCCGCGGCCGAAGCGACCGCCCGGATGCGGTCGGGCGGACCCACGAGGATGGGTGCGATGAGCCCCATCCCGGCGGCGTCCATGGTTCCGCGCAGCGAGCTTTCGTCGCACGGATGCGCCACTGCCGTGGGCAGAGGCGGCAGCGTCCTGGCTACCGCGAGGAGACGATCCAGCTTCTGGTGGCTCGAGGTCATGGTGTGCGCGCGTAGGTATTGTCGCGATTGTGCCGCAACCGCGTCACTTCATCGCAATGGCCATCGCTCGCTTGTCATACACTTCCCCCGTACGTTCCCAAGGGAGGGGTGCAATGGACGACGATCGCCACATGGTGATTTACTTCATGGACGGCTCGAACACGAAGCTGTCCTTTCCGAAGCAGGTCCGAAGCGACGAAACGGTGCCGATCCGGCTCGACGCAGCATTGGACAAGCCGGCGCTGATCGTGGAAGCCGATGGCGGCGTGATGGCGATCCCGTTCGCCAACATCAAGTACATTCGCATCTACCCGGCGCCGAAGGTGCTGCCGGACTACGTGATCAAGCACGCTCACGTGGAAGACTGAGCGCGGGACCGGTCTATTCCTTCAGCTCGACCTCGATGAACGCGTACTCGTAGGTGTTGGCGTTGATCACGTCGTGTTCGACGCCGGCCTTGCGGGTGTACGACACGCCGGCCTTCAGGTCGACTTCACGCGTGCCCTCGGGCTCCACCAGGCGCAGCTTGCCGTCCAGCATCGGCACCACCACGTAGTCCATCTCGTGGCGGTGCCAGCCCGTCGCGGCGCCAGGCGCGAAGCGCCACTCGGTGACCCTCACGCGGTCGTTGTCGATCTGAAGAGTGGGCTTGGCGGCAAGCGTCATGGCGAGGCTCCTGGCGAATCGGTCATGTGGCGAAGGATATGCGCAAACCCGCGCGGCTGCGGTGGCACCGTTCCCTCACCCGCTCGCTGCGCTCGCACCCTCTCCCGGAGGGCGAGGGTTTCCTCTCCCCTCTCCCTCCGGGAGAGGGGTCGGGGTTGGCTTCGCCATCCCCTGCGGGGTGAACTGTGGCTCCCCTCTTCCCCTGCCCTTCTCCCCACGGGAGAAGGGTTTCCTCTCCCCTCTCCCTCCGGGAGAGGGGTCGGGGGTGAGGGAGAAGTCTCTACGGCCTTCAGTAGTTCACCCGACCCTGCCTGTGTCTGGCTACATCGAACGACCGTACCGGCGCCGCTGTGTTGCCCCACGACGCCCGCACGTACGTCAGCACGGCCGCTACCTCGGCATCGTTCAGCGTCTGCGCAAACGGCGGCATGCCGTAGGGGCGCGGATTGCCGGCGGTCGAAGGCGGATAGCCGCCGCTCAGCACCAGGCGGATCGGATTCGCGACCGAATCCATGTTCGCAGCGCGATTGCCGGCGAGCGCCGGCCACGAACCCGGCGTGCCCTTGCCATCGTCGCCGTGGCAGTCGGCGCAGTGCTTCCTGTAGATCACTCCACCCCGCTCGAGCATCGCAGGGTCCGCGCCGCTGCTGGAGATGCGCTGCCGCGCCGGCGCCTGCGGTATCGACTGCAGATAGATCGCGATGGCCCGCAAGTCGGGTTCGGAGAGGTGCTGCAGACTGCGGGCGACCACTTCCGCCATGGGGCCGGTAGTGGAGGCATGCGGCGTCGAACCTGTGCCGAGCAGCGCCACGACGTCGTTTACCGTCCACCCGGCGACGCCGGCCTCCTCGGGTGAAGCGAGCGAAGGCGCGTACCAGTCGGCCATGGGAATGATGCCACCGCTCAAGGCGAGCGGTTCGTCGGTCGCGCCGAACACGTTGCGTTCGCCGTGACAGGCGCTGCAGTGACCGAGACCGCGGACCAGATACGCACCGCGGTTCCATTCGGCCGACTGCTTCGGCTCTGCCGCGAAGGTGTCACGATCGAAGAACAGCACACGCCATGCGGCCAGCGCCCATTGGTTGTCGTAGGGAAAGCGCAATGCGTGCGGACGAATGGGCGCGGCCACCGCAGGCAAGGTTCGGAGGTAAGCGAAGATCGCATCCGAATCCTCGCGCGTGACCAGCGTGTAGTTGGTGTAGGGAAAGGCCGGGTACAACAGATGGCCGTCGCGCGAACGGCCCTCGTGCAACGCACGCCAGAAGTGTCCGGCGCTCCAGCGGCCGATGCCCGTTTCCGCGTCGGGCGTGAGATTGCTCGCGTACACCGTGCCGAACGGCGTCTCGATCCCGCGGCCGCCGGAATACGGCGGCGCCCCGCGCGCGGAATGGCACGCGGCGCAGTTGCCGGCGCGCGCGAGGTATGCGCCGCGCTCGATCTGTTGCGCGGTGGGCGCGAAGGGTGCGTCGGGTCCGAGATCGTCGGCACGAAGTTCGACGACCAGGCGCGCGACCGCTAACCCGACGATCAGGACCAATGCGACCAGAACGATGCGAACCCGCAATCTCATTGCGGTGCGCTGCCGCAGGGCAAGGGCAACTTGGCGGTCGTCATCGGCACTGCGGCGGATGGAACGGGCACGGGCTGCGACGACAACCAGGCGGATATCGCTTCGACATCGGCCGCGTTCAGGCGCCCCGCGATGGTGGCCATGCAGTCCGGAGCGGCGGCGTGCCGTTGCTGCGTCTTCCAGGCGCCGAGCTGCCCGTTCAGGTAGTCGCGCGGCAGGCCGAGCAGGCCGGGAATCGCCGGTTGCATGCCGGTCATGGCCTTGCCGTGACACTGCACGCACGCAGGAATCTCGCGGGCGCCGTCACCGGCGGTCACCAGCTTGCGGCCGCGTTCGAGCAATGCGGACGAAGCGCCCAGCGTCTGGGGCGGCGGGTATGTCAGTTCGAGGCTCGCGAAGTGCCGAGCGATCTCCAGCAGATACGCGTCCGACATGTGGTCGATGAGATAAGTCATCGGCGCGTAGCTGCGCCGGCCCTCGCGGAAATTGAGCAGCTGGTTGTAGAGATACCCCGCGGGTTTGCCGGCAATGCGCGGAAAGTAGCCGTCGCTGGTCGCCCGGCCCTCCTTGCCGTGGCACGTCGTACAGGCGGCCACGCGCTTGGCCATCCCATCGGACGACTCTGCCGCAATGGCGCTCGACCCGAGGGCGAGTGCCAAGACCAGTGCGACCGCGGATCTCACGAAATCGTATGGGCAGCCAGTCGCGCGACGGTCGCAAGCACACCGACCAGCATCGCGGTCATCACTACGGCGACCGCGATCACCGCGACGGGCCTGGCGCTCGCGACATCGCTCGCGTAGTCGGCCTTGCGGCGGATACCGAAGAAACTCCAGGCGACCATTCTCACGTAACGCAGGGGATTCATGACGACTCCTCACGCCGATCGGCGCCGCCGACGGGTGGCGCTCGACCTATACTCTGGCGGCATCGAGAAGAAATCTAAAGGCTCAGAAGTGCCCGAGAAAAATCGTATCAGTTGGCGGCTCCCGCACCGGTGAAACGCTACGAGCGCTACGCGAACGAGATTGCCGGCCTGATCGAGAGCGGGGCACTGCGCCCCGGCGACCGGTTGCCGTCGGTGCGGCAAGCCGGCACCAGCCGCAGGATCAGCCCCGCCACGGTGTTCGGAGCGTACTACCTGCTGGAAGCGCGCGGACTCATCCGTGCCCGGCCGCGCTCCGGTTACTACGTGAGCGAGACCGCCGTCGCGGCGCGGAGCGAACCGCGGACCTCCGCACCGAAGAAGCGTTCGAGCGCCGTGGAGATCAGCGAACTGGTGTTCCAGGTGCTGGGGTCGGTGAAGGACCGGACCGTGGTGCCGCTGGGCTCCGCGTTCCCGGGCGCGGATCTGTTTCCGCTCGATCGCCTGGCGCGCAGTCTCGCCGCGGGCATGCGCAAGCTCGAACCGGCGCGCATCGTCGACGATCTGCCGCCGGGCAACGAACGGCTGCGGCGCCAGATCGCCCTACGCTACGCCACGCACGGCGTGAGAGTCGCAACGGACGAGATCGTCGTCACCAGCGGCGCGCTCGAGGCGCTCAACCTCTGCTTGCAGGCCGTCACCCGACCGGGCGATGTCGTGCTGGTGGAATCGCCGACGTTCTATGGCGCCCTGCAGGCGATCGAGCGGTTGAACTTGAAGGCGGTGGAGGTCGCGACCCACCCGCGAACCGGCATCGACCTCGCGTCACTGGCCGCGGCGCTGCGCCGGCACCCGGTGAAAGCGTGCTGGCTGATGCCGAACTTCCAGAATCCGCTCGGCAGCCTGATGCCGGAAGAGAACCGGCAGGCAGTGGCCGCCCTGCTGACCGAGCACGACGTGCCGCTGATCGAAGACGATGTCTACGCCGAGCTGTATTTCGGGGCGCAACGGCCGCAGCCGATCAAGGCGTTCGACCGGAACGGCCTCTTCATGCATTGCTCGTCCTTCTCCAAATCTCTGGCGCCCGGTTACCGCGTCGGGTGGGTGGCGGCGGGGCGTTTCGCGCAACGCCTCGAGCGTCTCAAGCTGATGACCACTCTCTCGGCCGCGATCCCTTCGCAGCAGGCGCTCGCACAGTACCTCGATCAGAGCGGCTACGAGCGGCACCTGCGCCAACTGCGGCGCACGCTCGCGAGCCGACGCGACACGGTGCTGCAGGCGATCGCGAAGCACTTTCCCGCGGGGACGCGCATGACCCGGCCCGAGGGTGGCTACTTCGTCTGGGTCGAACTGCCCGAAGGCATCGACGCATTGCGGTTGCACGAGCTCGCGCTGGAGCGGCGCATCAGTGTCGCGCCGGGACATCTGTTCTCGGTGGATCGCCGCTTCACGCATTTCGTCCGTGTGAACTATGGGCATCCGGCGGATGCGCGCGCGCTCGCAGCGATCAAGTCACTCGGACAGATCGCTGCGTCACTTCGCTAACGTCCGGGAATCACGGCTTCAGCCACTGCTTGAACCAGGCGATCTGGGGCTGGACGAAGGCCTCGTGCTTCGGCCCGTGATACGCCTCGAAATGCCGTCCCGGCACCACGACCAGCTTCTTTGGTTCACCCGCCCGCTCGAACGCCTGCTTCTCCTCGGCCGTGGGCGTGATGATGTCGTCGCTCGCGATCACCATGAGCAGCGGTGTCGGTGCGATGCGCGCGATCGGTGCGATCGGCTCGTAGGTGATGTGCGTGTCGAGCGATTCGATCAGGATGCTGTTGCGCCAACTCGGCGCATTGCGGCTGAGATCCATGAATGCGTCGTACCACTCCTGCAGCGGCCAGAACGAGGGCTTGTCCACCGGGGCCGCCACGGCGAGTTCGTTGAGCTTGCCGCTCGCGACCCGTTCGGCGCGGTTCTGCGCGATCCAGCCCAGGAAACCTGCCTGCTGTTCGGCCGGCCACTTGGCCATGTAGGTCGACCAGACATCGGTCACCGGCACCTGCGCGACGACGGTCTTGATGCGCTTGTCGTATGCGGCGAGATACAGCACGTGACCGCCGCTGTAGGACGTACCCCAGACCCCGATGCGCTGCGGGTCCACCTCCGGCTGCAGCGATGCCCAGGTGATGGCGTTGCGATAGTCCATGACCTGCTCGGGCCACAGCAATTGCCCGCGCGGTTCGCCGGCGCTGCCGCCGAAGTAGCGATAGTCGAAGACCACCACGACGAACCCGGCCGCCGCGAACTTCGAAGCGAAGTTGTCGAGGTACATCTCCTTCACCGCGCTCAAGCCGTGCGCCATGACGATGGCCGGGCGCTTCTCTCCTGGCTTGAGGCCGGCCGGGACGTAGTACCAGGCCGCGCAACTGAGACCCTGGCTCTGGAAGGTCACGTCCCGGCGGTCGTACTTCTGCGCCAGAGCGGGTGCCGTACCGAGCGCGATGGTCAGGACGACGGCCAGGATCGTTGCCCACATGAATCGAATCCGTGCGTTCATCGGTTTATCTCCTTGGATTTACGTACGCGACCCGCTCGTCCGGAGTGGACCGACGGGCACGGCGCGCGATGAGCCTAGCGACCGTGCCGTTACGGATCGCTTACCGATGTTCGGCCGGCGGCGGCGACCGTGGGCGGTTGCGATGCGCCTGCCCTCGCCGGTCGCTCATGCCGCCGCGACCTGGCCGTGCATCGTAGAATCAGTGGACAACACCAAGCCGCCGTCACGGAAAGCCCTCCAGATGTCCAGCACCGCCGCCGCATTGCCCCTGCCCGCCGAGCACCGCAAGACCTCGTTTCGTATCCTCGGAGCGATCAGCACCGCACACTTGATCAACGACATGATGCAGTCGCTGATCCTGGCGATGTACCCGATCCTGAAGGGCGGCTTCCACTTGAGCTTCGCGCAGATCGGCCTGATCACGCTCACGTACCAGCTGACCGCGTCGCTGCTTCAGCCGGTCGTCGGCTGGTACACCGACAAGCACCCCAAGCCCTACTCGCTGCCCTTCGGCATGACTTCGACGCTGTGCGGCCTGCTGCTGCTCGCGTATGCACCGGACTTCGCGACCATTCTGCTGGCCGCCGCGCTCGTGGGGACGGGATCGGCGATCTTTCATCCGGAGTCATCGCGCATCGCGCGCCTGGCATCCGGGGGGCAACACGGCCTGGCGCAGTCGGTGTTCCAGGTGGGCGGTAACACCGGCACCGCCATCGGACCCCTCATCGCGGCGGCGGTGGTCGTGCCGTTCGGTCAGCACAGCGTCGCCTGGTTCGGGCTCGCGGCCTTGCTGGGCATCGTTCTGCTGCTGCAGGTGAGCCGCTGGTACGCGACCCATCATGTCGCTCCGGCCGACGGGCGTGCGCGCAAGGCGGTTGTGGCTCCCTATCCCCGCAACGTCGTGATCGGCGCGATCCCAGTGCTGCTCGTGCTGATCTTTTCCAAGTACTTCTACGTCGCGGGCATCGGCAGCTTCTACACCTTCTACCTGATGGAGAAGTTCGGGTTGTCGGTGCAGAGCGCCCAAGTGCACCTCTTCGTCTTCCTCTTCGCTTCCGCCGTCGGCACGGTGGCGGGCGGCCCCATCGGGGATCGTATCGGCCGCAAACCCGTCATCTGGGCGTCGATCCTCGGCGTCGCACCCTTCGCACTGATGCTGCCCTACGCGAACCTGTTCTGGACCACGACGCTGACGATCCTGATCGGTCTCATCCTGTCGTCGGCGTTCTCCGCGATTCTCGTCTACGCGCAGGAACTCATGCCGGGCAAAGTGGGCATGGTGTCCGGTCTGTTCTTCGGCTTCGCGTTCGGCATGGGCGGGCTCGGTGCCGCGGTGCTGGGCGTGCTAGCCGACCGGACGAGCATCGAGGTCGTCTACAAGGGGATTGCGTACCTGCCGTTGCTCGGCGTGGTGGCGGCGTTCCTGCCGAAGAGCAAGAGCTGAAGCGTCGCCGCTACTCGACCGTGACGGACTTCGCGAGGTTTCTCGGCTTGTGGTTCCGGCCGCTGCGCTTAACCTGCCTGGAGACAGGTTAGCCTCCACCGCAAGCCACGAACCTGCTGGCCGTCACTCGACCGTGACGGACTTCGCGAGGTTTCTCGGCTTGTCCACATCGGTGCCTCTGGCCAGCGCGGTGTGATACGCCAGCAACTGCAGCGGCACGACGTGAAGGATCGGTGAGAGATCGCCGTAGTGCTCGGGCAGCCGGATGACGTGAATGCCCTCACTCGCGACGATATGGGTGTCGTCGTCGGCGCAGACGTAGAGCTGGCCGCCGCGGGCGCGCACTTCCATCATGTTGCTCTTGAGCTTCTCGAGCAACGCGTCGTTGGGCGCCACGGTAATGACCGGCATGGCTTCGGTGACCAGCGCGAGCGGGCCGTGCTTCAACTCGCCGGCGGGATAAGCCTCGGCGTGGATGTAGCTGATCTCCTTCAGCTTGAGCGCGCCTTCCAGCGCGATCGGATAGTGCAGACCACGACCCAGGAAGAGTGCGTCTTCCTTCCGTGCGAAGCTTTCGCTCCACGCGATCAGGTGAGGTTCGAGGGCGAGCACGCTCTGCACGGCTGACGGGAGGTGGCGCAGGCCCTTGACGGCTTCCGCTTCCTTGGCTGGTGTCAGGACCTTGCGCGACTTGGCCAGCACGTTCGCGAGCAGATACAGCGCGACCAGCTGCGTGGTGAAAGCCTTGGTGGATGCCACGCCAATCTCCGCACCGGCGCGAGTCAGGAACTGCAGCGTCGTCTCGCGCACCATGGCGCTCGTGGCAACGTTGCACACGGCCAGCGTGTGCTTCATGCCCAACGACTTCGCGTGCTTCAGTGCCGCCAGGGTGTCGGCAGTCTCGCCGGATTGCGAGATCACGACCACGAGAGTCGCGGGATGCGGGACCGATTCGCGATAGCGATACTCGCTGGCGATCTCGACGTTGACCGGCAGTTTCGCGATGGATTCGATCCAGTACTTGGCCACGCAGCCGGCGTAGTAGCTGGTGCCGCAGGCGAGGATCAACACGCGATCGATGCCGTTGAAGATCTCCGCTGCATTCTCGCCGAAGAGCACCGGGTCGATGCCCCCGACCTGTTCGAGCGTGTCCGCGATGGCGCGAGGCTGCTCGAAGATCTCCTTCTGCATGTAGTGGCGGTACGGGCCGAGATCGACAGCGCCCGAGTGGGCTTGTACGGTCTTGACCGGGCGTTCGACTCGCTTCCCGGTGCCATCCTCGATCGTCACGCGATCGACCCGCACGTCGACGATGTCGCCTTCCTCGAGATACACGATCTGGTCGGTGGTGCCGGCCAGCGCCATGGCGTCGCTCGCGAGGAAGTTCTCGCCCTTGCCCATGCCCGCGACCAGCGGCGAACCGAGACGGGCGCCGATCACGCGACCGGGCTCGGACTTCGAGACGACACCGATAGCGTACGCGCCCTTGAAACGGGCCACGGCCTGTTTCACAGCGGCGAACAGATCGCCACGGTACAGATGATGGACGAGGTGCACGATCACCTCGGTGTCGGTCGCGCTCTCGAAGTGGTAACCGGCTTTCTGCAGGTCGGTGCGGATCTCTTCGTAGTTCTCGATGATGCCGTTGTGCACCACCGCGATCTCACCGCGCGAGAAGTGCGGATGTGCGTTCGACGTGACCGGCGCGCCGTGCGTCGCCCAGCGCGTGTGCGAGATGCCCGTGGTGGCTTCGATACGGTCCTGCGCGATCTGCGTGGAGAGGTCGGCGACGCGCTGGACGCTGCGCGCGCGCTTCAGTTCGCCGCCGGCAAGGAACGCGACGCCGCACGAGTCATAGCCGCGGTATTCGAGACGCTTCAGTCCTTCGACGAGGACCGGGACGATGTTGCGCGCCGAGACGGCGCCGACGATTCCGCACATGGGGTTATGTTCTTTTCGCGTTGAGCGTGAAGGTCTACTTCTGTTTGGTCGGGCGCTTCCAGCCGGGGACCGAGACCTGTTTCGCGCGCGAGACGGTCAGTTGTTCCGCGGGCGCATCCTTGGTGAGCGTGGTGCCGGCGCCGAGGGTGGCGCCGCGCCCGACGCGCACCGGGGCGACCAGTTGCGAATCGGAGCCGATGAAAGCATCGTCTTCGATGATGGTCTTGTGCTTGTTGGCACCATCGTAGTTGCAGGTGATGGTGCCGGCGCCGATGTTCACGCGCTGCCCGATCTCGCTGTCGCCCAGATAGGCGAGGTGATTGGCCTTGGCGCCGTCGGCGAGCGTGCTCGCCTTGATCTCGACGAAATTGCCCACGTGCACGTCGCGGCCCAGTTTCGCTCCTGGGCGCAGGCGCGCATACGGGCCGATGCGGCCGCCGGGGCCGACGTGCGCGTTCTCGAAGTGGGAGAACGCGGCGATGCGCGAACCCGCTTCGATGACGGAATCCTTGATGACGCAGTTCGGCCCGACGACGACGTCGCTGCCGATCGTCACCTTGCCTTCGAAGACGCAGCCGACGTCGATGCTCACGTCGGTGCCGCAGGCGAACTCACCGCGCACGTCGATGCGTGCCGGGTCGGCCAACGACACGCCGGCGGCCATCAGGCGGCCGGCGTTCTCGCGCTGCCATACTCGCTCGAGCAACGCGAGCTGATCGCGGCTGTTCACGCCCAGCACTTCCCATTCGCTCGCCGGTTGCGCCGTATGCACCGTCACGCCCTCGGCAACGGCCATGGCAATGACGTCGGTCAGGTAGTACTCGCGTTGCGCGTTGCTGTTGTTGAGGCGCCCGAGCCACGCGGCGAGCCTGGCGCTCGGCGCGGCGATGATGCCGGTATTGATCTCGCGGATCGCACGCGCGGGCGCATCGGCATCCTTCTGTTCGATGATGCGCTGCACCTTGCCTAATCGGTCGCGCACGATGCGCCCGTAGCCGGTGGGGTCGTCAAGCTCGGCGGTGAGCACGCTCATGCCACCGGCGGCGCCATCGATGACCGGCTTCAGGGTCGAGGGGCTGATCAACGGGACATCACCATACAGAACCAGCGTGATCCCGTCGGTGGACAGCTTCGGCATCGCCTGCTGGACGGCATGGCCAGTCCCCAGTTGCGGCTCCTGGATCACGAAGTCCACGCCCGACCCGGCAAAGGCCTGCGGAACCGCTGCGCCGCCGTGGCCGTAGACCACGACGATCCGCGTCGGATTGAGCGCCTGCGCGGCAGCGACCACGTGACCCAGCAGGGCACGCCCGGCGATCGGATGGAGCACCTTGGGCAGGGCACTCTTCATCCTCGTGCCCTTGCCGGCGGCGAGGATGACGACCTGTAGTTCGGGCATGGCTTTAAGCGGCGCGGGACTGCGAAAAGGGCGGCGATTATGGCACGCGATCCGTCTTGCGGAGCGAAAGGCGTGCCGGGCGGGAGGCCTTCGAAGGAGGCTGCCGAGACCTCGGGAAAACGGGTGCTCTTACTGCCGCCGCCCGCAGCAGCGCTTCTGGGAGGCCTGCTCGAAGGCCCAGGCGACCACGGCCTCCTGGACTGCCGGTGCGTTGCGGGCGTTGGCGTGGTTGATGAGGCTCACGACCACCAGGGTGCGCCCTTCAGGGCCGTGCACGTACCCGGCGATGGCGCGGACGTTCTCGAGATAGCCGGTCTTGAGATGGGCACGGCCGGTCACGGGCGAACCGTCGCCGAAGCGTCGCTTGAGAGTGCCGTCGACGCCGGCGATCGGCAGCGACGAGGCGAGTTCCGGCCCATACGGGCTTTGCCATGCGTTGGAAAGCAGCCGCGCGAGGTTGCGCGGCGCGATGCGCTCGACCCGCGACAGACCCGCGCCGTTCTCGATGATGAGCTCCGGCATCGCGAGGCTGCGACTCTTGAGCCACGTGTCGATCAGGCTGCGTGACTGCGTGGGCGACGCCTGGGCGCCGTTGGCCGCTCCCATGGCGAGGTAGAGCTGGCGTGCCATCACGTTGTTGCTGTTCTTGTTGATGTCGCGAACGACTTCCACCAGCGTGGGCGATTCCAGGCTGGCGAGCGCCTTCGAACCGGGCGGCACCGAGCCTTCGCGTACTTTCCCCGAGAACGTGCCGCCCAGGCCGCGCCAAAGATGGTCGAACACGGCACGCACGTAGTCGAGCGGCGGCAGGATGCTGAAGTGCTTGACCTTCTCCCCGCACGCGAGCGGGAAGGAGCCGTTGAACGAGAAGGTCGAAGTGGTGAAGTCGGCTTCGGGTTTCTCGGGCCATCCGTCACAGGGCGCGTCGGATACGCTCAGGTTGTTCACGATGCGCAGCTCTGGCAGCGGCGGTTCGGCGTAGATGCGCACGGTGCGCGTCTGCGCGTCGGGAACGAACGCGAGCCGCACCGCCTTGAAGTTGACGAGCGCGGCATCCGGGCCGACGTTGTACGGCCGTGTGGGCTCACCGTCGAAGGCGGCGGGGTCGATCTCCGGAGCGGCAAAGAGCGTTCGATCGACCACCAGATCGCCGGTCAGGTCGCGCACGCCGCGTGCGCGCACGTCACGCAGCAGCATCCAGAAACTTTCCAGGGTGAGGCGCGGATCGCCGCCACCTTTCAATATCAGGTCGCCTTCCAGCCGGCCGGATGGGTCGATCCGCCCCTGCGCGTGCACCTCGGTGCGCCAGGTGAAGGCGGGCCCGAGCAGGTCGAGCGCGGCGGTGGTGGTGACGATCTTCATCACCGAAGCGGGGTTCATGACAGCGTCGGCGTTGTGCGCGAGCAGCACGCGTCCGCCCGGCTCGGCGATGACGATACCGATGGCGGATGCGGGCACGCCGGCCGTCGCCAGTTCCTTGGTCACGGTCGCCGGCAGGCCTTGTGACCAGGCAGGCAAGGCAAGCGCGGTCATCAGCGCTGCGACAATCAACCGGATCCGACGGATCACCATTCGAAGCTCTCTCCCGCGGCAGGCACCTGTACGTTCGACCACGACAACCGCTCGGCGATCACGTTGCGAAATTCGTGCGCGGTGGACTTCTCGCCGTGGACCAGGAACGTATGTTGGGGCGGTTTGCGGAACTTGCCGAGCCAGGCCAGCATCGCCGCCTGGTCGGCATGGGCGGACAGGCCGCCGATCGTGTGGATGCGTGCCCGCACCGGAATCTCGTCGCCGAACAGGCGGACCCGGTCGACACCGTCCACCAGGCGGCGGCCGAGCGTGCCTCCCGCCTGGAACCCGACGATGACCACGGCGCATTCCGGGCGCGGCAGATTCTGGCGCAGGTGGTACTTGATGCGGCCCGCTTCGCACATGCCGCTGGCGGAGATGATCACGGCGCCGCTTTTCACCTGATTGAGGGCGATGGATTCCTCGACGTCCTGCACGAACCGGATGGACGGCTTGCCGCCGCTGCCCTGCAACCATTGAATCGCATCGCGTGATTCGTCGTCGAGCGTGTGCAGGTGCTTCAAGGTGACGCGCGTCGCCGCCAGCGCCATGGGAGAGTCGACGACGATGTTCATGTCGGGCACGCGACCTTCGCGATACAGATCGAGCAGCAGGTGCAGCAGATCCTGCGTACGGCCTACGGCGAACGCGGGGATGACGACATTCCCCTGACGTACCGCGATGGCGTCGGTCAGCGCCGCTGCCAGCTCGTCCAGCGTTTCGCGCATGGGTTTGTGCAGGCGGTTGCCGTAGGTGGATTCCATGACCAGCAGGTCGGCCCCGTCGGTCGCTTCGGGGTCGCGCACCAGCGGGTGACCGGGTTGACCGAGGTCACCGGAGAACAGCAACTTGCGGGTGCGGCCGCCATCCTCGATCCAGATCTCGATGAAGGCCGAACCGAGGATGTGACCGGCGTCGCGAAAGCGGCAGCGCACGGCGGGATGTGGCCGCACGTCGTCCCCATAGCGCACACGGCGCAGGCGCTTCAACGACTCGATCGCCTGGTGCACGGTGTAGAGCGGTGCCGGTTCCGGATCGCCGCGGCGCCGTTCGCGCTGGCGATGTCGTACCTCCCACTCCGCTTCCTTCTCCTGGATGTGCGCGCTGTCGGGCAGCATCACTTCGAGCAGGTCCGCGGTGGGCTCGGTGCAGTAGATCGGGCCCCGGTAGTGCAGCATCGCGAGCCGCGGCAACAGGCCCGAGTGATCGATGTGCGCGTGCGTGAGCAGCACGAAGTCGATCTCGCGCACGTCGAAGTCGATGGCCTCACGGTTCCTGCGATCAGCATCGCGCCCACCCTGGAACATCCCGCAGTCGACGAGGAATGAACACTCGTCGGTGTCGACACGGAAGCACGATCCGGTGACTTCTTCAGCGGCACCGAGGAACGTGAGCTTCATGCGGTGATTGTTAGCACTCTGCGGGCGCGGCTGCGAAACACGCGCGGAATTGTTCGGTAGTCTCGGGGTCGTTGCCTCAATGCGGTGCGCGCGATCGACAAGATGCGCGACAGCGATGCGGCAATCGACAGATTGCGCCGCCATTATCGCGGTTCACCGCAGGCGCTCTCAAGAATCGTGGAGTTGGTGTCGATCTTGCTCAAGAAGGATCGTAGTGCTGGTTCTGTCGTCCGTGGTCGCATTTAGCCCAGGGAGGAATCGCTGCATGGAGTTGCTGGAACATATCGAAACGCAGATGGCGGCGACGCAACTGCCGCTGGTTGCCATCACCATCGCCGCAGTGCCGTTTCGCGACACGCCGGTGATCATGACGCTGCATTGGCACGGCTTCATCAAGGAACGCTTGATCGACGATGAATCGCGCGAGCCGGTGAGCTACACGCCGATTCCGAGTTCTGCCCTGCAGGTGAACCAGCATTGGGAAGACCTGCTCGATCTCGACCGGGCTGCCATGGAAGCCGGTTGGGAACTCGGCGCATGGGATGTGGCGCGTGCAGAGCAACCCGCCTGCGTCCGGCCCGGTGCCGATCAGCGCGAAGCGGTGGACTGCCTGAAAGCGTTCGGCCAGTTTCCCTGGGGTGTGAACGGCAACGACGTCGTGGTGGCGGATGCGCCGGACGCCGACGAATTGGTGTCCGTGGCGGCGCGGCGCGGCTACCTGATGTGGTTGTTCCGCCCGGTACGCGGCAGCATCTGGACCGACGTGGCGGACGACCTCACGCTGCGCCCTGATGGCACCCGCGAACCGCCCTGCCCGCTGGAGCCGGTCGTCCCGCGGATCGATCGCGCGCGCCGGACCGTCTACCGATTCGGCATGCCGGGCAACACGCGCATCGAGCACTGATCTTGGACCCCGGGCTGGGCGAAAGCTCGGCTCCGGGTCTTTGCAGGCGTCAGCAGCCTGTGAGCGCACACTAACAGGCCATCGCGGCGGTCCTCAGGACAGCCGCGACGGCTGCTTGTGCTCGGTTCTCCCTGCTTTGCTTGCGGGCTCTCCAAGGCTTCGACTATCATTAGCAGCCTTGCGGGGCGAGTGCTAACAAAACGGTAGTCGCAAGCTCGCGCAAACCATCCATCCCCGTGGAATCAAAGGAGAAACCTATGAAGATTCGCCCCCTGCACGATCGCGTGATCGTCAAGCGCCTGGAGGAAGAGCGCAAGACTGCTTCCGGCATCGTCATCCCCGACACCGCCGCCGAGAAGCCGGATCAGGGTGAGATCGTCGCTGTCGGTACCGGCAAGGTGCTGGACGACGGCAAGGTCCGCGCTCTCGAAGTGAAAAAGGGCGACCGCGTCCTGTTCGGCAAGTATTCCGGCCAGACCGTCAAGGTCGATGGCGAGGAACTGCTCGTGATGCGCGAGGAAGACCTGATGGGCGTGATCGAGGCCTAAGGCACTCGACCCCATCCCCGATCCTCTCGATCAACCTTTTCAGGAGACAACTCACATGGCAGCAAAAGAAGTCAAATTCCACGACCACGCCCGGCATCGCATCGTCGCCGGCGTCAACATCCTCGCCGACGCGGTCAAGGTGACCCTGGGCCCCAAGGGCCGCAACGTCGTGCTGGAGCGCTCGTTCGGCGCCCCGACCATCACCAAGGACGGCGTATCCGTCGCCAAGGAAATCGAACTGAAGGACAAGTTCGAGAACATGGGCGCGCAGATGGTGAAGGAAGTCGCTTCCAAGACTTCCGACATCGCCGGTGACGGCACCACCACTGCCACCGTGCTGGCGCAGGCCATCGTGCAGGAAGGCATGAAGTACGTCGCCGCCGGCATGAACCCGATGGATCTCAAGCGCGGCATCGACAAGGCCGTCGTGGCCATCGTCGAAGAGCTGAAGAAGCTCTCGAAGCCCTGCACGACCAGCAAGGAAATCGCGCAGGTCGGCTCCATCTCCGCCAACTCCGACGCGGACATCGGCAAGATCATCGCCGACGCGATGGAAAAGGTCGGCAAGGAAGGCGTGATCACCGTCGAAGACGGCTCGGGCCTCAACAACGAGCTCGAAGTCGTGGAAGGCATGCAGTTCGACCGCGGCTATCTCTCGCCCTACTTCATCAACAATGCCGAGCGCCAGATTGCCGTGCTCGACAACCCGTTCGTGCTGCTGCACGACAAGAAGATCTCCAACATCCGCGACCTGCTGCCGGTACTGGAGCAAGTCGCCAAGGCTGGCCGCCCGCTGCTGATCGTGGCCGAAGACGTCGACGGTGAAGCGCTCGCGACCCTGGTCGTGAACAACATCCGCGGCATCCTCAAGACCACCGCCGTCAAGGCACCGGGCTTCGGCGATCGTCGCAAAGCCATGCTGGAAGACATCGCCATCCTGACGGGTGGCACGGTCATCGCCGACGAAGTGGGCTTGAGCCTCGAGAAGGCCACGCTGAACGATCTGGGCTCCGCCAAGCGCATCGAAGTGGGCAAGGAAGAGACCACGATCATCGACGGTGCCGGTGACCCCAAGGGTATCGAAGGCCGCGTCAAGACGATCCGCAAGCAGATCGACGAAGCGACCAGCGACTACGACCGTGAAAAGCTGCAGGAGCGCGTGGCCAAGCTGGCCGGCGGCGTTGCGGTGATCAAGGTCGGTGCCGCGACCGAAGTCGAGATGAAGGAAAAGAAGGCCCGCGTCGAAGACGCGCTGCACGCGACCCGTGCCGCCGTCGAAGAAGGCATCGTGGCCGGCGGCGGTGTCGCGTTGCTGCGTGCCCGCGTCAATGCGAAAGTGAAGGGCGACAACCACGAGCAGGAAGCGGGCATCAAGATCGTGCTGCGCGCGCTCGAGGAGCCGCTGCGTGCGATCGCCTACAACGCCGGGGCCGAGCCTTCCGTCGTGATCAACAAGGTGCTCGAAGGCAAGGGTAACTTCGGTTACAACGCCGCCAACGATACCTACGGCGACCTGGTCGACGTGGGCGTGCTGGATCCGACCAAGGTGACGCGCTGCGCGCTGCAGAACGCCGCTTCCGTCGCCGGCCTGATCCTGACGACCGACGCGATGGTGGCCGAGCTGCCCAAGGACGACTCGCCGATGGGCGGCGGCGGTGGCGGCATGGGTGGCATGGGCGGCATGGACATGTAAGTCCGGTCGTCTGCGCGCCGCGAGGCGCACAGGAGTACGAGGGCTCCGCCAGACAGGCGGGGCCCTTTTTCTTTCCGCACCGCAGCCTCAGTATCATTTCGCATCGCTTTCCGTGGTCCGACTCCGTGCCGACCGTCGAGCAAGCCGCTCTTGCCATCGCACCCGCACTCGCTGCCGCGACGATCGAGGAATTGCGACGTCACGCACCATTCGACCGCATGGAATCTGCATGTCTCGAATGGATGGTCCCGCGTCTCGGTGTCGTCTACTTCGCGCCCGATGCGACCGTGCTCGATCCGGCCGACGCAGTGCCGGCCTTCCTGTTCATCGTTCGCCAGGGCGGGGTGCTCGGTCTGAATCCGGGCGACGAGGATAGGGCGGCGCCGCGGTTCCGCGTAGGGCCCGGCGAGTGCTTTCCACTCGGGGCGATCATCGCGCAACGCCCGGTGACGAGCCGCTATCGCGCGGTCGGCGATACATTCTGCTTTCGACTTCCCGCAGCCGACCTGCCCGAGTTGCTCGAGCGCAGCGGCCCGTTCCGCGAGTTTGCCGCCAGGCGGCTCGGCAGCCTGCTTGCACAATCGCGCAGTCACTCGCACGCAGACCATGCGATCGAGATCGCACGTCAGCCCTTCGACCGTCCGGTGCGCGACCTGCTCGAGCGGGTACCGGTGACCTGCGCGCCGGGGACAACCGTCCGGGCGGCACTCGCGTCGATGCAGCGCGAACGGGTCGGATCCGTGCTGGTGACTACCGAGACCGGTGGTGCAGCCGGCATCTTCACGTTGCGGGATCTGCGTGACCGAGTTGCGCTCGCCGGGTACTCGATCGATCAGGCCATCGATGGCGTGATGACGGCCGACCCGGTCACGATCCCCGCCGATGCCATGGCATTCGACGCGGCGCTCGTGATGGCTCGCCACGGCTTTCACCACGTGGTCATCGTCGAGGGTGACCGCGCCATCGGCATCCTCGCCGAGAGCGATCTGTTCGCACTGCAACGTGTCGGCCTCACCGCGCTCAGTGCAGCCATCCGCACGGCGGCTTCCGTCGAGCGCCTGACCACCGTGAGCGGCGAGGTGCGGCACCTCTCGCACCGGCTGCTCGCGCAGGGCGTGCCGGCCGAACAACTGACCCGGATCGTATCCACGCTCAACGACCGGTTGACCGTACGGGTCGTCGAGCTCGAAGCGCGGTCGGCGGGCATCGGTCTGAACGAGTTCTGCTGGCTGGCGCTGGGATCGGAGGGCCGGCACGAACAGACCTTCGCCACCGACCAGGACAACGGGATCATTTTTCCCGACCCGCCGGGCGCTGGCTTCGACGCCGTCCGCGAGCGGCTGCTGCCCTTCGCGCGACGGGTCAACCAGGCGCTTGCCGCCTGCGGCTTTCCGCTGTGCAAGGGCGACATCATGGCGGGCAATCCGCGCTGGTGTCTCGGTGTGTCCGAATGGCGGCGACAGTTCTCGGGCTGGATGGACCAACCCGATGCCGGCGCGCTGTTGCACAGCACGATCTTCTTCGATTTCCGCGCGCTTGGCGGGGCTACGGAACTGGGTCAGCAGTTGCGCGAATGGCTGTCGGGGCAGACCCGATCGCGCGACGTGTACCTCCGCTTCATGGCGGACAACGCGTTGCGCAATGAACCGCCGCTCGCGCGGTTGCGCGACTTCGCGCTCGCCACCCATGACGGACGCCCAGACACTCTCGACCTCAAGATCAATGGTGCCGCCTTGTTCGTCGATGGTGCGCGCATCCTGAGCCTCGCCACGGGCGACGACCACACGGGCACGGCGGAGCGGCTGCGTGCGGCCGCGCAGGCACGCAAGCTCGTGCCCGCCGAAGTGGAGGGCTGGATCGATGCCTTCCACTTCATCCAGTCGCTGCGATTGACGCACCAGCGCTCGCAGATCGAGAGTGGTGCGAACGCCGACAACTACCTGGCCCCGGACACGCTGAACGCACTCGATCGTCGCATCCTCAAGGAGGCCCTGCGGCAGGCGCGCAAGCTTCAGGAGCGCCTGCGGCTGGACTATCGACTGTGACGGTCGTCCCGTGAGCTGGCTCCCCCGGTGGTTCGACCGGCGTTCGCGCGCACCTGCCCATCTCGCCGCTGCGGTGCAGGCGTGGCAGGCCCTGCCGGCGCCGGATCGACGCATGCTGACGGCATCGGCGCGATTCCTCGTGGTCGACACTGAGACCAGTGGGCTCGATCCCGGGTCGGCTCACCTGTTGTCGATCGGCGCCTGTCGGGTTGAATCGGGTGCGTTGCTGCTTGCGCCGTCATTCGAGGTGGTGGTGCGGCCGGCCACGCCGAGCGCGGACGAGAACATCCTCGTGCACGGTATCGGTCGGCAGCACCAGCTCGACGGTACGAGCGCCGCGGATGCACTCTGCGAATTCCTGCAGTTCGCGGGTCGCCCGGTCCTCGTGGGGTTTCACGCGCCCTACGACGCCATGGTCCTCGGGCGTGCCGTGCGAGCCGAGTTGGGCTGCGCTTACGATGACGAGTGGCTGGACCTGGCCGTGCTGCTCCCGGCGCTCTTTCCGGATCTTGTCGCAGCCGCCTGGGATCTCGACCGATGGCTCGCGCAATTCGGTGTGCCCAACTTCGCCCGTCACAGCGCGCTGGCCGACGCCTGCGCCACCGCCGAGTTGCTGCTGCTTGGACTGGCGCGCGCGAAGGTGCGTGGCGTGCACGACGTCAACGGCCTGTTCCAGCTCCAGGGTGCCGAGCTGGAACGCCGGATCCGGGCCCAGGCGGGAATTCCAATGGGTTAGCAGCGCCGATGGCGCCAACGCCGGATGCGGCGGCGCGTCCTGGCGGCGCCGGGCCGGTCAGCTTGCGTGTTGGCCGCCGAACCATTAACGTCGTGCCACCCTGGGACACCTTCAGGGGCACCACAAAGAAGGAGGCGGGAGGATGAAACCGATGAACTGGGTTGCCATCGATCAGGACCCGAGATTCCAGCTACTGCACGCGAAGAAGACGCGGTTCCTGTGGGGTCTGATGATCTTCTCCATCGTGTACTACTTCCTGCTTCCCATCGGCGCCGGCTACTTCTCCGACCTGTTCAAGATCAAGGTGTGGGGGCCGGTCAACGTGGGCATCCTGTTCGCCCTTTCCGAATTCATCGTCGCGTGGGGCATTGCGTGGATCTACGCACGCCGCGCCAATACCGAGTTCGATGCCATGGCGAACGAGATCAACCGCGTTGCTGCAGACATCGGGAGTCAAAAATGAATCTCCGTCTCTCGAGCATCGGGTGCGGCGTCGTCCTCGCTGCGGTACCTCTCGTGGGTCTGGCTGCGGACACCAGCGCGGTCAACGACAAGTATCGCTGGCTCACCTTCCTCGTCTTCGGCCTGATCATCGGCCTCACGATGTACGTCACGTACCTCGCTGCCAAGCGGGTCAAGTCCGCTTCGCAGTTCTATGCCGCCGGGCGCTCCGTTTCGGGCATCCAGAACGGCTGGGCCATCGCGGGCGACTACCTTTCGGCCGCTTCCTTTCTCGGCATCGCAGGCCTGATTTCGCTCTACGGGTATGACGGCTTCATGTACTCGGTCGGCTGGCTGGTCGCCTACATCACCGTGCTGCTGGTGATCGCGGAGCCCTGCCGCAACATCGGCAAGTACACGCTGGGCGACATCCTCGCCTTCCGCAATGACCCGAAGAAGGCCAAGACCGTCGCAGCGGTATCGACGATCACGGTCTCGATCTTCTACCTGACCGCGCAGATGGTGGGCGGCGGAGTCCTGGTGAAGACTTTGGTGGGCATCGACTACGAGGTATCGGTCATCGTCGTGGGCGTGCTGATGCTGGCCTACGTGCTGTTCGGCGGGATGGTCGCGACGACGTGGGTGCAGATCATCAAGGCCATCCTGCTGGTGACGGCATCCATCCTGCTCGTGATCTTCACGTGGGCGCCGTACGGATTCTCGTTGCCCGCATTCCTGCAGGCCGCCGTGGATTCCGTCAACGTGCAAGGCCAGGTGACCAAGCTGATCGGGGATGCGGCGAAGAACATGACGGCACAGGAGCTCGGGCAGCGTTTCCTCGAGCCGGGGCTGT
Source organism: Betaproteobacteria bacterium Ga0077523 (assembly GCA_001464695.1). Lineage (GTDB taxonomy): Bacteria > Pseudomonadota > Gammaproteobacteria > Burkholderiales. Next base: position 150,596 of record LNDQ01000112.1, read on the forward strand.
TCCTGAAGAGCCCCATCGACCAGATATCGCTCGGCATGGCGCTCGTTCTCGGGACCGCCGGAATGCCGCACATCCTGATGCGCTTCTTCACGGTGCCGACCGCGAAGGATGCACGCGTCTCGGTGCTGTGGGCCATGGGCATCATCGGCGGGTTCTACGTGCTCACGCTGTTCCTCGGCCTCGGTTCCGCGATCAACGTGGGCCAGGCGGAGATCACCCGCATCGACAAGGGCGGCAACATGGCCGGGCCGTTGCTCGCGCAGTTCCTCGGTGGCGGGCCGGACAGCATGCTCGGCAACCTGTTCCTCGCCTTCGTGGCGGCGGTTGCGTTCGCGACCATCGTCGCGGTGGTTGCGGGGCTGGTGCTTGCCTCCGCTTCCGCCATGTCGCACGACATCTACGTCGGCGTGGTGAAAGGCGAGCACGCGACGCAGGAAGAAGAAGTGCGCGCCGCGCGCGTCTCTTCGATCATCGTGGGTGTGGCCGCCATCATCATCGGCATACTGGCGAAGGGGCAGAACGTCGCGCATCTGGTTGCACTCGCGTTCGCAGTGGCGGCATCGGGCAATCTTCCGTGCGTCCTGCTGACACTGTACTGGCGCAAGTGCAACACCGGCGGCATCGTGGCCGGCATGATCGTGGGAGCTGTTTCCGCCATCGTGCTGGTGATGGTGTCACCCAACATGACCTATCCGCTGATCGTGAAGGCGGCCCAGGAGAAGGTGATCAAGGGCGCGGACGACAAGCTCGCCGCGCTCAATACCGATCTCGCGGCGGCGTCCGACCCTGCGGTACAAGATAAGCTGAAGGCCGGCATTGCCGCGCAGGAGAAGGCGAAGAAGACGGCGCAGGACACCATCGCGAAACTGGGTGATTCCACCACCAGCATCGTCGGCTTGGAGAAGCCCTTGTTCGACCTGAAGAACCCCGGCCTGATCTCCATCCCGCTCGGATTCCTGGCGGTGATCCTCGGCTCATTGCTGTACCGGGACCGCCGCTCCGATGATATGTGGGACGAGCTCTACGTCCGCCAGAACACCGGAATCCATGCAGAGGCGGCGAGCGCGCACTAGAATCCGGGTTGCCCGGTAGCGAAAGCCCTGCGGGTCGAGCCCGCGGGGTTTTTGTTTTTCTGCTGTGTCCGAAGGCGTACTCCGCCCTGACGCGCCGGGCGTCCATCCTTTCAATCGGACGCAACCAGCTATCCTATCGGCAACATGGCGAAGATCGTCATCGTAGAACCAGACGCGCGGATGCGGGAGTGGCTGCGGCTGCACCTGCAGACCGAAGGCCACGTCGTTCAGGCCGTGGCCGACGGCGCCCGAGTCCTCGACCTGGTGCGCGGCGATCCGATGGAACTCGCCATCATCGCCACCAACCTGCCCGACGGTGGTTGCTTCGCCCTGGTCGCCGCCCTGCGCTCGAATTCGCGGACGGCCAACCTGCCGCTGCTGTTCGTCGTGCCGCCGGGGGATACGGCCGCCATGGCACAGGCGATGGCCATCGAACCGGACGGCGCACTCACTCAGCCGCTCAATCGCGCCCGCCTGCTGGAGGCGGTGACCTCGCGGCTGTACCGCGGTGTGACCAGTTCGGTCCCCAATCTGGCGGCCACCATGGAAATGCGGCCGGAGCCCTCCGAGCGCGTCTCCGGCGTACTGGTCGAATCGAAGGACGGCACCGTCCTACTGATGGTCCTGCGCAATCTGGTCACCCTCGCGCGGTCGCTGCGGGGCCGTACCCTCGAGACCATGCTCCAGCGCTTCTACGGCGAGTGCCGTGATGTCGTGTCGAAGCAGGGCGGGTGGGTGGTCCGGATGGAGGCGACGGGCCTGACCGCGCTGTTCGAGGACGGTCCGAACGTCGACCGGCACTACTCCACCCGCGCGGTCGAATCGGCACTGGGGATCGTGCTGGCGGCTCGGCGTGTGCGGCAGTGGGCGTCCGCGAACCTCACCGACGTATTCGTGCCACCGATGTCGGTGGGCTGTGGCGTGCACACCGGCTCGGTCATCGTGTCGCGCATTTCGGTGAGCACCTTGTCCGCACCCAGTATCGCCGGCCCTACGGTCGAAATGGCCCAGCGGCTCGATGGTCGCGCCAAGAGCCTCGGCTGGAGCATCGCGGTCTCTGGCCCGGCGGCTGCGCAGGCGGGCGTGCGCTTTCTCTACGCGCGACAGGCCACGCTGGCCGACACGGAGCACGGCACCACGATTCCGATCGTGGAAGTGCAGGGCTTCAACCCCGGCATGGCGAAGCCCGGCGAACTCACGATGATGACCGAGGCGCGCGAAGCCGTGCTTGCGAACACCGTGATAGCCCGTCTTGCCGGCGACGTCGATCCGAGCGTCACCGACAAGACCGTGATGTTCGCGTCACAGCGGCCGGCGGGTGCTGACACGTTGCCGCAGTTGCGCGATCGGCGTATCGCGCGGCGGCTGACGCAGGGCATCCACACCGCCACGTGGGTGGCGCTGAACGTACCGCGGGATCGCGAGGAAGTGATCAAGACGGTGTCGATGGCCGAAGCGCCGCCGGAGTTCGTCGACCGCTATCTCGCGCACTACGCGAAGCTCGCCGACCTCGATCAACGCAACGTCGTCTCGGTCTACGAGGTCGGTCGCAATGACACGCTCGGTTTCGTCGCTCTCGAATGCCTGTGGGGCGGCGCGCTCACCGAGGCGATCCGCAAGAAGGTACCGATCGGGCTAGCGCTCAACTATGTTGCCCAGATGAGTCTCGCGCTCGATGCCGTGCATGCGCTCGATCTGCACCACGGTGCACTGGGGGCCCAGCACTTCCTCTTCCGTGACACCGGGGTTGCGGTCATGGCGGATTTCAACATCACGGCGAAGGTGCTGGCCGAGTTGATGCCGGAGGGCGCAAGTTCCGCGTCCAACGCATTGGCGGTGATGGACAGCGCGACCGGTCGCCGGCGCGACTTCAAGGCGCTCGGTCTCATCCTGTGCTCGCTGCTCGGTATCCTGGCCGACGGTGCCGAGGTCGATCTCGACACGACCCCCGAGAACATCGACCGGCTGTTGCGCATGCCGATCGAGATCACGCAATTGAAGCCGAGCATCGAGGGCTTGCTCGGCATCGGCTCGAAGCCACCGTTCGATCGCGCGGAAGAGGTGCTGGTGGAACTGCTGGCGCTGCGGGAGATCTTCCCGTTCGACGTGCGGTCGGAGGGGCCGGAGGGATCGTCGTTGATGAGGTAGTGGTGTGGCGGGCGGCCCTCACCCTCAGTCCCTCTCCCGGAGGGAGAGGGAAGTACACCCCTTCCCCCACCTCTGGTGGGGGTCGTGCGCTTCACCGCTTGCGATTGGCGATCAGTTCGGTCAGCGCCTGCACCGGAATCGCGTAGGAGATTCCGCTGGGGTTCGTGATCGCGTTCTCGCGAGAACCTTTGACGAACACCATGTTGATGATGCCGACCACCACACCGTTCTCGTCGTAAAGCGGGCTGCCGCTGTTGCCGGGGTAAGCGGTGCCATCGAGCTGGATGACCGTGAACGGTGTCGCGGCGGAAAGCCGCTTGATCGTCGCGGCGTCGAGTTCACCGGCACGAGCACGCGGAATGGCGATCGGCGTGAGCGCGGCCACCATGCCGCGGTGCGTTGCCGGAATCAGGCCCAGCACCGCACCGATCGGATAGCCCGTGAACAACAGGTTCTGCCCTTCGCGCAACGGAGTGCCGGTGGCGAGTTGCAGCGCGGGCAGGGTACGCCCCTGGATGGACAGGAGTGCCAGGTCGGTTTCGCGATCGATCGCGACCAGCTGCGCCTGCAGGACCGCCGACTGGCCGCCGGAGTAGTTCGGAATCGCCACCACCACGTTCTCGCGCCGCTCCACGTCGAGCGCGCCGGGAATCACGTGGGCATTCGTGGCCACCAGCGTTCCGTCGCCCACGGCGAAACCGGTTCCGCTGAAACTGAACGCAGGGTTGCGCGATGGTTGATACGTGCCGATCGCGACGATCGAGGCCTTCACCTTTGCGATCGCTTCTTCGTTGCCGGCCACGGCTGGCGAGACTGCCATGACTAACATCGAGCAGGCTACCAGCACCCGCCCCCAGGCGAAAATCATCGCACTTGTCGAACGTACCATGGCAGTGCCTCCTGCAATCCCGCGCGCAACGTGTGGGAGGGAACATAACCCAGGAGCTGCCGTGCCTTCGAGACATCGGCGAGCGAATGGCGCACGTCGCCGGACCGGAAGTCGCGATACTGCGGCTGGCTCTGCGCGATGGTCGCATCGGTCGCGGTCAGCAAGCTGCGCAAAGTCGAGAAAAGCTCGTTGAGCGAAGTCTGGTCGTGGACAGCCACGTTGAACACTTCGCCCGGCACAGCCCCATCCGCTGCGATCGCCGCACGCAGGTTCGCCTGCACGGCATTCGTGACGTAACAGAAGTCGCGCGTCGTTTCACCGTCGCCGTTGATCCACACGGTGTCATGGCGGAGCAGCGCTTCGACCCATTTGGGAATTACTGCGGCATACGGACCGTTCGGATCCTGGCGCGGCCCGAACACATTGAAATAGCGCAGGCCGACCGTGTCGAGGCCGTAGCAGCGCAGGAACACGCGCGCGTAGATCTCGTTCGCGAGTTTGGTGGCCGCGTAGGGGGAGAGCACCTCGCCGGTCTCGGCTTCGACCTTGGGCAAGCCCGGATGATCGCCATACACGGAACTCGAAGAGGCGTAGACGAAGCGCTGCGCACCCGCGTCACGCGCTGCGACCAGCATGTTGAGGAACCCGGTCACATTTGACGCGTGTGAATCGGCCGGGTGTTCGATCGATCGCGGCACCGAACCCAGCGCGGCCTGGTGCAGGACGTACGTCACGCCGGCGCAAGCTTCACGGCAGGCGGCCGGATCGCGGATGTCGCCTTCGATGAAGCGATGGCGCTCGCGGGCGTCGGGACCAACCGTCGCCTCGACTTCTTCCAGGTTCCGGCGATGGCCCGTGGCGAAGTTGTCGAGGGTGACGACGTCCTGGCCGGCCCGCAGCAGATGCTCCACCAGGTGCGAGCCGATGAAGCCGGCACCCCCGGTAACGAGCCAGCGCGCACGGCGCCCGCCGAGCAGAGCCGCGGCGTCAAACATCGTGCATGCGCCTCACAGGCGCCAGACGTCGATGCCGGCGGCGCGATAGGCCTGCGGATCCGCGGCGCACTTCACATCGATCAGCACCCCGCCCGACTTCATGAGCCCGGCGATCTCCTGTGCGGACCGATCGACGAATTCCTTGTGCGAGACGGCCAGCACCACGGCCTTGGCCTTGGGCAGCTTGTCCCAGGGCGTCAACGTCACGCCGTATTCGTGCTTGGCCTCGGCGGCATCGGCAACGGGGTCATGAATGTGCACGCGTGCGCCATACGACTCCAGTTCATGGATGACGTCGATCACGCGCGTGTTACGCGTGTCGGGGCAGTTCTCCTTGAACGTGAGACCGAGCACGATCACGTCGTCGCCCTGAATCGGCGAACCGGCGCGGATCATGCGCTTGACGGTCTGTTCGGCGACGTACTTGCCCATGTTGTCGTTGATGCGGCGACCGGCCAGGATCACCTGCGGGTGATAACCGGTCTTCTCGGCCTTGTACGTGAGGTAGTAGGGATCGACACCGATGCAGTGACCACCCACCAGGCCGGGACGGAAGGGCAGGAAGTTCCACTTGGTACCGGCCGCCTTCAGCACCTCAAGCGTATCGATGCCGAGCCGGTGGAAGATCAGGGCGAGTTCGTTCATCAGCGCGATGTTGAGGTCGCGCTGCGTGTTCTCGATCACCTTCGCGGCTTCCGCCACGGCGATGCTGCTGGCGCGATGCACGCCCGCGGTGATGACGCTCTCGTACAGGGCCGCAACCTTCTCGAGGGTTTCCGGTGTATCGCCCGACACCACCTTCACGATCTTGGTGACCGTGCGTTCCTTGTCGCCCGGATTGATGCGCTCAGGCGAATAGCCGACGAAGAAGCCGGACTTCCACTTCAAGCCCGATTCGCGTTCGATGATCGGAACGCAGACTTCCTCCGTCGCTCCCGGATACACCGTGGACTCGAACACCACGACGGCACCCTTCTTCAGATTGCGGCCGACCGACGTGCTCGCGCCGACGAGCGGTGAAAAGTCCGGCTGGTGCGCATCGTCGACCGGGGTGGGCACGGCCACGACGATGAAATCCGCTTCCTTGAGCGCGGCAGCGTCGGTCGTCACCCGCAACTGCTTGGCGGCGCGCAGGTCGTCGCCGCTCACCTCTCCAGTGGGGTCGACGAAGCGCCTGTACGCATCGATCTTTGCGGTCGACAGATCGAAACCGATGGTGGGGGTCTTCTTGCCGAACTCCACGGCGAGCGGGAGTCCGACGTAGCCTAGTCCTACGACGGCGACAGTGGGCATGGGTACTGATTCCTGCGTGATTGAAGTTGTTGTCAGAGCGAACCGAGCAGCTTCTCGGCTTCGTCCTTGATCGTCTGGGGTGCAGTCAGACCTGCGATGGCCTGGAGCTGCTCTTTCGCATCGTCCTTGCGACCTGCGGCGATCAGCGCGCGGGCCAGGTTCATGCGCACGGGTGCGGCGCCGGGAGCCAGGGACACTGCGCGAGCGAGAGTGGTCACCGCTGCGTCGGCATTGCCCTGTTGGAGTTGCAGCCAGCCGATGGTATCGATGATCGCCGCATTGTTCGGTGCAAGGGCCCGCGCCTTCTCGGCAGTCGCCATGGCCTGGGGATCCTTCAGCTGGCCCAGCGCCCAAGCGAGATTGTTGAGCAGTACCGGATTGTTCGGGCGGGCTTTGAGCGCCGCACGATACCAGCGGATTGCCGTGGCGTAGTCCTGCCGCGCCAGGCTGTCTTCGCCGGCGGCTGCTGCAAGGGTAGCGTCTTTGGGGCGACTGGCTACCCATTCAGTAGCGAACTTCTCTGCTTCCATCGCGCGATCCGTATTGAGTAGGAGCGAGAACATCTGCAGAGCGGTACCAGTGTCTTCGACTGTGCGCATCGCCGAACGCAAGAGCGTTTCGGCCTCTTGAGTCCGCTTCTGATTCAGAAGTACTGCGGCCTCGGCAATGTATCCAGCGCTGGCTCGAGGCCACTTCTTCTGCATTGCCCGGGCATCGGCAATTGCAGCTTCGGGCTTCTGTTCACCCAATCCCAAGTCTACGAGGGCGGCCCGCAGCATCACGTTGTCCGGCTGGATGTCGATCGCCTTAATGAGCACTGATCGCGCGCTGATGAAGTCCCGGCCGGCAGCATAAGCGCTTGCTTGTCGCACCAGCGGGTCGACGCTCTGGGGTTCGAAAGTAGCCAACTTGCCAAATGTGGTCGCGGCTTGGGTGTACTCGCTGTTTGTCATCTGGGCACGCCCCAGTACAGCAAGCAGTCGTGGATCGTCGGGTACAGATGCGAGCGCCTGCTGGGCGGATTCCAAGGCCTCCTTCTTGCGATCGGTCTGCTGATAGTGTGTGACCAGGGCGAGGCGAATCTGAACATTCGCGGGATCAGCACGGACCGCTTCGTTCAGTACTTTGTCCACTTCGGCCGGCTTGCCTCCATTGCGCTGGAGTGTTGCGGCTAGCATCAAAGCAGCCTCGGTCTGTTTCGGGTCCTTCGCGAGAATGCTGCGATAGCGATCCATCGCGGCAGCGGGTTTCTTGTCACGCAGATCGAGAGCGGCCAAGTTATTCGCCGCTGGGACGAAGGTGGGTTTCAGCGCGAGGGCCTGCTCGAATGCTTGGCGTGCGCCTACAACGTCACCTTTGGAAAGCAGCACCCCCCCGCGGAGGTTGGCCGTCTGCGGATTGTTCGGCTGCTTCTTGGCAAGTGCTTCAACGGCTTGTGCGGCCTTATCCACCTGCTTCTGCTCCATATAGTATCGGACCAGCGCCACGTCGGCTTCGATGCGATCTGGATTTGCTGCGGAAGCAGCCTCCAGTTCCGCAACACCGCGTTGGATGTTTCCCCGCATCATGTCGGCGGCACCGAGCAGGGTGCGCGACGTCGCGTTGCTAGGATCCTTCGTTACCGCCTTCTGGAAGTACTCAGCAGCTTTAGTCGGGTCCCGCGAGGCAGCAGCTACCCGGCCAGCCAGGACGTTGGTCTCTGCCGAATCGGGATCGAGTTTCATGAGCGTTGCGAGCGCGTCGCGAGCCTTCTTCAACTGGTTCGACTGGAGGTAGGTCGAGACGAGAAGGCGTCTAGATCGCAGGTCGTTCGGGGCAGCGGCGGCGACTTTTCGAAGTAGGTCTTCGGCCACCACATAGTTGCCCAGGTCATGCTCGACCGTGCCTGCGAGCAGCATCGCGGGCAGGTAGTCCGTACCAGTCTTAAGTACCTGGCGCACCGCGTCGCGTGCTGTCATGCGATCGCCCTTGGCGTAGGCCACCAGTGCTTCGAGATAGCGTACCCCCGGAGCGCCACCTGCCACCTTTCGCAATGATGCAAGCCGGATCTCGGCCCCCGGAACATCTTGCTCGCGGATAAGGGTCGGAATCAGCGTCAGAAATGTGGAAATGCTGGTGGGGCGCACCGCGATCACGCGGTCATAAACTGCGATCGCCTCCTTGACGGTGCCTCGTGCCAGCAACAGATCTGCCTGCATGCGTAGCGCCTCGTAGTCGTCCGGAGACCTTGCAAGGACTTCGCCGAGGAGCTGCGTCGCTTCGTCGACCTTGCGGTCAAGTAGCAACAACCTTGCGCGAATGATCCTGGGCGCCGGGCTGGTCGCATCGATGCCGGTAGCCTCGGCCGCGAGGCGCCTTGCATCGTCGATCTTTCCAGTCGCGAGCTTCGCTGTCGCCTGCGCTGCCAGCAAGTCGGCCCGCGCCCGCGCCGACGTGACTTTGGACTTCTCGGATTCCAAAAGGGCCTTTTCGTACTGACCCATCTCCAGCAGGGTCGCTACCAGCTCGGGCGCAACTAGGTCTGGCGTGTACCCGGCGGCCGCAGCTTTGCGCAACTCGATCTCCGCCGCCGGGGCGTCACCCGCGCGGCGCAGTGCAATGCCCAGCCAATAGCGGGCTTCGCCCGAACTCGTGTCGTTCTGCACCGCATTCTTCAATTGAATGATGGCGGCAGGAAAATCGCGCTTGTCGAGGAACGCGCGGCCGGAGGCGACGAAGTCCTCCGATTTCTCGCCCTTGCATCCGGCGAGGGCGAGGAGAATGACGGGCAGCAGGACCCGCTTGGAGGCAAATGGTGTCATGGACATTTCGAGAAGGGGTCCGATCGATCTTGGGCTGGCGCGCGTCAGCTGCGCATCCCGTACTTTTCCATCAGGTCATACAGCGTGGGTCGGCTGACACCCAGCATCTCGGCCGCCTTGCTGATATTGCCGTTCACGCGTCCAAGAACGCGCACGACGGCGTTTCGCTCCGATTCGTCGCGCACGCGCCGCAGGTTAAATGCCTCCGGATCCGCTTCCGTCGGATCGAGACCGAAGTCTTCCGCAGTAAGAGTCGAACCTTCGGCCATGATGACCGCGCGCTTAGCACAATTCTCCAGTTCACGCACGTTACCTGGCCACGCATGAACCTCGATCGCATCGATGGCAATAGGCAGGAGGGTCGGGGTCGAGCGTCGATTCTCGGCGGCGAATTTCCGCACAAACGCGTGCGCGAGCAGATTGGCATCGCCCTTGCGCTCGCGCAGCGGCGGGATGCGTAGCACGATCTCCGCCAGACGGTAGTACAAGTCCTCGCGGAATCGCCCGTTCGTGATCAGCGTCTTGAGATCCTGGTGGGTAGCGCACACGATGCGCACGTCGACCGCAATTTCCTCGCGTCCGCCGATGCGTTCGATGACGCGTTCCTGCAGGAAGCGCAGCAACTTTGCCTGCAGCGCGAGCGGCAGATCACCGATCTCGTCGAGAAACAGCGTGCCACCGCTCGCCATCTCGATCTTGCCGATGGTTTGTTTCACCGCTCCGGTGAACGCCCCCTTCTCGTAGCCGAACAATTCGCTTTCGAGCAGATTCTCCGGAATGGCAGCGCAATTGATCGCGACGAACTTGCGCTCCTTGCGCGAGGAATTGTCGTGGACGGAACGGGCCAGCAACTCCTTGCCGGTGCCGGACTCGCCAAGGAGCATGACTGTGGCGTTGGTGCCCGCCACCTTCTCGACGGTGCGGCAGACCTTGGTCATCTCCGGATCGCGGGTGAGAATGCCGCTGGTCGACCCGCCGGCTGCTTCCTGAAGCTTGCGATTCTCGGCCTGAAGCTCGTAGAGCCGGAAGGCCCGTTCCAGGATCAGCGTGAGCAGTTCCGGCTGGAACGGTTTCTCGCAGAAGTCGTAGGCGCCGAGCGAAATGGCACGCAAGGCATTCGCGCGATCGTGCTGGCCGGAGATCACGATCACCTTCGCGTCGGGTGTATACGAAAGTAACTCCTGGAGCAGTTCGAAGCCGACGTCAGGGTCATCCGGCTTGGGCGGCAGGCCGAGATCCATGGTGATGACGGCCGGCTCGAAGCGCCGCAACTGCGCGATGGCGGACTCACGGTCGTTGGCGGTGAGCACCTCGTAGGCATCGAAAGCCCAGCGCATCTGCTTCTGCAGGGCCGGGTCGTCCTCGACCACGAGCAGGGGTTTGCGCTTTTCGGTCATGCGGCATGCCTTCTGGATTCGGATTCCGGTTCTCTCGCGGCCATCGGCAAGGTCACACAAAATGTGGTTCCGATGCTTGGGTCGCTCACCACTTCGATGCTGCCACCGAGTTCGTTCACGTACTCGCGGCTTTCATAGGCACCGATACCCATGCCCGTCGACTTGGTCGATACGAACGGCTTGAACAAGCCGTCACGGATGAACTCCGGTGTCATGCCATGGCCCTGGTCGCGCACTTCGATCATTACATTGGGTTCCTGTTCCACCACTCGAACTCGCACGGTGCCGCTGCCGTTCATTGCGTCGAACGCGTTCTGAATCAAATGGCCGAGCACACGTTCGAGCCGTTCTTCGTGTGCCAGCACGCGTAGCCCCACGTTGGATTCGACTTCGATCCGCTGCGCGCGCGGCGCATGATAGGCTACGAGCCTGTCGAGCGCCGCCGAGATGTCCACTGGCGAGGCGTTGGCTACCGGCGCGGTGCCGGAGCGCAACTGTAGCAGCAGGCGGTTCATGCGCTCGACCACGTGCCGGACCGTGTCGAGCATGTCGCGCTGGAATTCAGGATTCCCCGAGTGTCGCTCGGCGTTCTTCAGCAGCAGCGACTGCTGGGCCACGAGATTCTTCAGATCGTGCACGAGAAACGCAGACATACGGTTGAAAGCCTCGAATTGCCGTGCCTGAACGAGTGCTTCGGTCGCCTGCACATGGCCAAGAAAAGCCATTGCCTGGCGCGATGCCGTCTTGAGCAGATCGAGCACTTCCCAATCGAGATCCACGGAGGTGCGCGGTTGCAGAAGGACCGTGAAGCCTTCGAGCCCGTCGCGGCCCACCATCGGCACCACGAGCCACATCTGCGACATCTGGTCCGCCCAAGTTGGTAGGCGGAGCTCTTCGTAGTGCTCCGGTCGCCGCCGCACATCGGTGAGGTCCACCACCCAGCCGGTGCGTCCAAGGAAGGTAGTGAAGCCGCTGCCTGCCGGCTCGATCGCTTCGATCGCATTGGCGTTCCAGCGACCTACCGGGCGGAAACTCCCGTCATCGGTGCGCCACCATTGCACCCCTCCGGGGCTTTCCACCAGATCGGCGAGGCCCCGAATGACACGTTCGAAGATGCTGTGGCCGTCGACCGGGGTGGCGAGCGTCTGGGTGAAGCGCAGCCACTCCTGACGATAGTCGTAGCGGTACGAGAAGAAATTCTTGTTGATGAATACGCGCAGGCGTGCGCGCACCGTTCCCGAAGTGAATACCACCACCAGAGTGAGCAGGGCGCCGAACAGAAACGTGACCTGGACGGTACGGCCCCAGTCGCCGCCGAAGATGCGGACGAAGTAGCCCGCACCGGCGACCATGAGCAAGTAGATGCCGGACAAAAGCAGGGCGGTGGAGCCGAACACGATGCCACGCGAAATTGCGACGTCGATGGTCCAGTCGCGATTGCGGGCGGTGGCGACCAGGATGAGCGGTAGCGTCAGTGCATGCACGAGTCCGCGTGCGCTCCACAGTTCAGGGTCGATCGCACGCAGCAGCAGACCGTCCGAAAACATGAAGAGATCGAAAGCGAATGCCGCTGCCAGGCCGATACACAGCGGTTTCATCGCCCAGCGCCGCTGACCGGGCGTGGAACGGAAAAGCTGCTCACACAACACCAGACCTGCAATCGACGCGGCGAGCCAGACACCAATGGTGATGATGGGAAGGCTCGCGGCGGTTTCGGTCGCGACACGTCCGACCGCGAACGGTCCGAACGCGATGGCGGCCAGCACGACCGTGGCGATCCCCGGAATCCAGCGCCGGATCAGCACGCCGATGCTGCCGCCGTTGGCCGGCAACAAGCTCGCGAGAAAATACAGCCACGCGCCATAACGTAGCGCGTCGGCCAGGCTGTGGGCCAGCCACGCCGTGGGCGAGCCGGTTGTCATCACAGCGATACCACCGAGCTCCCAGGCCGCGCCGGCGATGACGGCGAGCAGGAGTCTGCGTGCCGTAGGCGTCCGGCTCCGGCGCAGCAGCAGTTGTGCGGCGAAGGCCATGAAACCGAGCGCGCCGAGCGCATATCCGGCGATGGCCAGCATTGCCGCGGGGGAATTCATCGGGCGATCTGGTCAGACTTCAAAGGTGCTGGGTGGGGGCGAAGTGACTCTGCGAGGCTCTCTGCGGCGCGTGAAAGGAGCCAACGAGAGGCCGGACGCAAAAGATACGCCGGGTCGGCGAGGTCGTGGATGCGCCCTCGCGAGGTGAAGCTAGGAAGGCAGCGGCCTTCTGTTGAAGCCAGTGGCGCCGCTCAACGGGCCCCAGAGCCCATCAGCACCACGCGAATGGTGTGAAAGAGGATCAGGAGGTCGAGGTAGACGCTGTGGTTCTTGACGTAGTACAGGTCGAACTGCAGCTTGCGGACGGCGTCTTCGACGGTCGCGCCGTAGCAGTAGCGCACCTGAGCCCAACCGGTCACGCCCGGCTTGACCGTGTGGCGTGCGCCGTAGAACGGCACCTGCTCGCTCAACTGGTCAACGAAATAAGGGCGCTCGGGCCGGGGGCCGACGAAGCTCATCTCGCCCTTGAAGACGTTGAAGATCTGCGGGAGTTCGTCGATGCGGGTCTTGCGAATGAAGCGGCCGACGCGTGTGACACGGGGATCGCCGGAGCTTGCCCAGCGCGGCACGCCATCCTTCTCGGCGTCCGTGACCATGCTGCGGAACTTGAGCACGCTGAACGTGCGCCCGCCGAGCCCGACGCGCTCCTGACGGAAAATGATCGGGCCGCCCGACTCGAGCAAGATCGCGATCGCGGTCAGCAGCATGACCGGAGCGGCCACCAGAAGCAGGATCAAGGAAGCGGTGATGTCGAACGCACGCTTTACAGCGCGGCGCATCAGCCCCTGCCGGAATCCTTCACCGTAGATGAGCCAGCTCGCCTTGAGCGACGCGACCGGGACTTCTCCCGTCACGCGTTCGTACAGCCCGGGCAGGTCGGTGACACGCACGCCACGGAGGCGACAGGCCAGCAGTTCCTTGACCGGCAGGAAGCCGCCGCGCTGGTCCTGCACCGCGACGACAACTTCATGCACACCCAGCTCGGCGATGCTCTTCTCGAGGCAGGGTTGGTTGCGGATGATGCGGCCGGCGTCCACCGCCACGGCCGACCCGTTGGTGAGTGGGTAGAAGCCTGCAACCACGACACCGGACTTGTTGTGATCCCGGATCGAGCGCTCTACGGCGGCGGCCTCCGGCCCGGTGCCGAGCACCAGGATCCGGTGCGTGAGCCAGCCCATCTGCACGCTGGCCATCAGGGTCATCCGTACCATCAGCATGCCGGCGGCGCTCATCAGGAGCGCTACCGGCAGGGCGCTCTGGTAGGCATGACCATCCGCCCACATGCCCAGGACCAGGTACGCTGCCGTGCCCCCCGCCAGCAGACTGCCGCTCATGCGCAGGGCGAAGTGGGTGGCGGAACGCATGCGCTCCATGCGGTGTACGCCAAACGCAAGCACGCTCGACAGCTGGAGGATGGCGTACGTGCCGGCGGCGGCCCACACCGCCAAGTGGCTGTCGACGATCGTTGTTCCGATACCGGTCAGCGTGACAGCACAAGCGAGGAAGAAGATGACGCCGGCGAACACCAACTCGAGGACGGCGGCTAGGGGAACGCGCTGGTTGAGCAGCAGGACCATGAATCTCACCCCTGAAGCGAAGGCGCCGGTGGCGCATTCGTGGTTGTCTTGATGACGCTCGCCAGGAGCTGTCGGCGGTGGCTACAGGCTGAGTGCCGAAGGGCACGACATCCAGGACACGGGAGCATCACAAACCTCTCGAAAGAGAAGCTTCGGGGACGGATGCTACCTCGGTGAAAACTCAAAGTCACCAAAAAAAACACATGTATTTTTAATGATTTAGAAATAAAGCTTGTCAGGTTCCAAAACGCAAGTTCAGGGCCAGGATTCTCTTTTCGAGAGAATTCAGTTGTCTACGGACGACACTTGAGCCGGTGTCGACGAACCTGACAAAAATAGGCAAATTTGGCCGTCGCGGGCACTTGGAGACCAGGGATCGCGGCGCGACTTTCACCGGCGCGTAAGCCACGATCGGAGATTCGTTATGGATCAATGGGTGTATCTGCTGCGAAAGCTGGTTGGCACCGCTTTGCTGCCCCCTGTCGGCCCCGTGCTGCTGCTGGCGCTGGCCCTTGCCTTGATTCCCCGGCGGCGCGTGCTGGGTCTCGCGATCGCCTGGTTCGTGGCGCTCTTCCTGATGGCGCTGTCGATTCCGTGGGTCGCGGGTACGCTGACATTGGCGATCGGGGGCGTCGCGGCGCCCGTGAGCCCCGATCAACTCCGCGAGGCTCAGGCGATCGTCGTGATGGGCGGCGGGCTGCGGCCCGAGGCGCCGGAGTTCGGTACCGATGCACCGGGCATCCTCACGCTCGAGCGAGTGCGCTACGCCGCTTTCCTGGCCCGGTCGTCCAAGGCGCCGATTCTGGTGACGGGGGGTCCCACCGCCAACACCCGCTCCGAGGCCGATGTGATGGCCGACGTGCTCGAGAAGGAGTATTCAGTGCCGGTCCGCTGGCGTGAGGGGCGGGCGCGCAACACGCGTGAGAACGCCCTGTTCAGTGCCGAGATCCTCAAGGCGGCCGGCATCACGAAGGTGGCGGTGGTGAGCCACGCGGTCGACACCCGGCGAGCGCTGCGGGAGTTTCGCGCCGTGGGCATCGAGCCCATCGCCGCCCCGACCCACCTCCCCGGGAGCGGACTGGTGCTCCCGTGGGACTTCATTCCGAACATGGGCTCCTTCGCGGCGAGCCATCTCGCGCTATACGAACTTCTCGGCAACATCGCAGCCTGGGTCGTCGGGCGCTGAGGGCCTCAGGCCCGTCAGGGGAACGTCACCTCAGCCCTCCCCGGGCCGCCCCAAGAGGGCTGGCCCCCTGGGGGGAAGGGCCGCAGGCCCATCGGGGGGGATGTCACCTTGAGCCCTCGCCGGGCCGCCCCAAGAGGGCTGGCCCCCTGGGGGGAAGGGCCACAGGCCCATCGGGGGGACCTCATTCTTCGGCAGCGCTGGACGGGCGCAGCCGTTCCTTGGCTGCGCGGATCGCCTTGTGGAACGCGTGGTAGGCGAGGAGCCGAGGAGGCATGCGCTGCCACAGATAGCGCAGGTTCAAGAGGCGGGCCGCAATGCTGCGAGCAATGTGGCGCGGCCCTTCCGGCGCGGGTGGCGGCAGCGTGCGCGCGAAGAGTGCGCCCATCCACCAGCGTAGCGGTGCCAGCGGTGCGGCAGCAGCGAGTGGTCCTTCCGCGACCTCCGGCACCGGCGTATGCAGCCACACGCGACACACTGCGATCGCATACCAGAGCGGCCGCTCGAGTTGCGCTCGGCGGGCCTCTTCGAGGGCTGTCATCCAAGCCTCCGGGGCTTCAAGCCACTCGCGCGCGAGGCAATCGATGTCGACCAGATCGCGCAGTTTCGATACGCAGTCCGAATCGGCAAACACGTGCGCAGCGGCATGCAGCAGCCGATGCACCGGATGCAGCACGGCGAATCGCGTGCCCTCCACCGGTTGCGCCATGTCGAACAGGCGCTGCGCATCGGGGCGATAGCGCGACGTGACCGGGACGATGGTGTGGTGCACGTCGAGTTGCATCGGTCGTTCGGGAAACCGCAGTGGGGGCAGTTCGTGGGACCACTCGCGGTAGTAGCGCTGGTCGTAGGCGTCGGTCGTCTCGCTTTCCCATCCGGCGAAGATCAATGCGTCTTCAACCTTCTGCAAATGGGCTCTCGGCACCATCAGATCGACGTCTTCGAAGATGCGACCGTGGCCGGTGCGCGACCCGAGCGCCGCGTAGGCCGCTCCCTTCAAGAGGACGATGGGCCCGTCGTAGTCGCCCAGCGCCTCCGCCACGGCACGCAGTTCCACACCTGCCATCGCTGCGCGCTGTAAGGACACGCGATAGTCGCTTTCGAGCATTTGCGCGGCCGCTTGCGGAATCCTCGCGAGCATTCCGGCAGCGCTCAGGCGCGCATGGAGCGCACCCAGCAGTTTGGCGCTGCGCCCCGCCCGGACGGCGAGGTCCCAGTCGGCCGGCGACCAGCCCAACGCTTCGTCCGGCTGGGTGAGCAGCGACAGCAACAGTCGGGCGTGCCGTGCAGGCGGCGGGTTCGAAGCGGCCATGGAAAGTGGGGCAGTCCCGCATCCTACTGCACGGGACCGCGGGTGCGTCAGTGACGTCTTGCTGCCACGGTATCGACCAGCGAGTCGACAGTCTGAATGCCAGAAGCGAGATCGGAGTAGGTGAGCCGATAGCACTCGCACGCTTCGATCACCTTGCAGGCGGCTTCGAAGCCCGCGGCGCCGAGCACTTCGTAGTTGAACGAATTCACGACCAGCTTGGAGAAAGCCTGGGAGCGACCCATTGCCTCGAGAGTGGTCTCGGCGTCCGCTTGGTAGAGCGGAAAGATGACGAGGCCGGGTTCGGCGGGCGCATGCCGTCGTTCGACGCTGGTCAAGTCGGGCGCGAGGTGCGCCACCGTGCCCTTGCGGGTCTTCGGAAAGGACGGGCCCAGTCGCGCCTGAGGGAACCGGGTCCGGATCACGTCGATCGATGCGTTCTTCAAGGCCGCGCCCTTCAGCATCGGCAACAACGCGCCGTCCTCAAAGCGAACGACCCCGAACTCGTCGGACAACAGCCGATAGCCGCTCAACATCAAGGCGGCCGTCAGCGTGCTCTTGCCGGAGCCAGGCACCGCCGGCAGGACGATGCCCACACCGCGCTTTTCCACCACGCCCGAGTGCAGCAGCAGGCAGTGGTTGTAGCGTTCGGCGAGAGTCCAGTTCACGCCCCACTCGAGCAGCGGCAAGTGGGTGTCGGCGGGGAACGGCTCGAACGGACGGTTGCCGTCGACGTCGAACTCGACTTGCGGGTGAATGAACCGCCGCACGCCCGGAACGCGTCGCACGGACGCGCTGACCTGGCAGAACGCGTCGGCATCGATGAGCGGAAACTCTGCGTACACGGCGCCGAGGGCTGCCGCCAGCCCCTTCGAATCGCTCCGCACCCGGATCGACGCCGACCCGATGTCGAGCACGATGCCGCTGGCATCCAGGCGCCGGGCCAGCGCAGCAGCGGACAACTCACCGATACGCATAGTCCGTCGCTACGGCAACCAGCCGCAAGTCCGTGAGCTGCGCCAGGGCATCGACGACGAACCGTTCGGCGTTGGTGGCATCGAGGTCGCTGGCTTCCAAGGCCGTGTCGACCAGGTCCTGCAAGGAGCAGGGTCCGGCGCCCAGCGCTTCCAGCACCGTGCCCACGAGCAGGTCGACGACGTGGGTTTCCCAGCGCAGCGGGTTGAAGACCGCGCAGCCGTCGTCGAAGAAATGAAGACGCGTTCCGGTCGCGTCGGCGAGGACCCAGCGAGGCACCGGCTATCGACTCCGGACCGGCGCGTTACTCAACGCCGGGACAGCCGTATCACTTCGGCCGCAGCGAGGTCCAGCAGGAGTTGGTGCACTTATTGGAACCCGAATAGGATTCCCAGTGATAAGCGCAAGGCGTGCCCGAACTGTTGATCTTGACCAGGCAGTGCTTGAAGCTCGGCGTGGACGGCATGTGCTCGATGATGCCGGGGCCGCCCGGTACGTAGGAGCACGTCTTCGGCGTGACCGTATCCGGCGAGTATCGATCAAGCTCGTAGTAGCAGCTGCCGTTCATGCTCTTGATGAACTTGCGGCCCCACAGTCGCGTTGACTTGCCGTTGACGGGCACTGTCAGCTCGCACGGCTGGCACTTCCAGCGCATCCACTCGTCCGGCGTGTCGCACAGGAGCTTGTGGGGTGTGGGTTTCTGCGCATCGCGCTCGAGGCAGCGGTTGCTGGCCAGGGCGGTGGCGGAGGACGGACGAACGGTCAGGATGACTGGCGCCGCCAGTCCAGCCTGAATGATCTTGCGCCGCTTTGCTTGCTGCTTGTCCATGGGGATCGACCGCAAAACTCTGAGAAGTGCAGCGAATATAGCAAGACGGGTTCCAGTCGGAGCGTCTTGTTCAACTCGCTGAGTTGGCTGATATTTTTGAGACGCTTTGAGAAGTGCTTGGAGGTTCGGTGTAAGAAAATTCGACGTCCTGCTAGTTCTCCGGGCGGCTTCGATGGTCGGCCCCGGCCCGGACCTTTCGCCGCAAGGCGTGCGGATAACGTCGCAGTACCAGCGCCAGCCAAAGGATCAGCATCAGCCACATCGTTAGCCGCGGCACGTCGACCAGACTGTCGAACAGGCCGACCGTCACGAAGCCCAGCAGGCTCGCCAGCGGCACGGCGGCCAAGAGTCCGGCGGCCTTGCCGCGGATCGCCAGACGGCCCAGAGCCACCAGCAGCGTGGCACCTAACGCAACCAGGCCGAGGATGCCCTGCTCGATGTAGACGTGCAGCCCGAGGTTCTTGGCGTGCCAAGGCAGGTGCTGGCGGTCGGACGAGAAGAACCAATACGCGGGACCAGCTTCGAAGTCGCCGTTCCTCACGATGCTGCGGCTGCGGCCGTCGATCACCTCGAGGTCGTCCACGTCGACCGCGCCGGCCCCGTCGAGATCCACCGAGACGGATGCCAGGCGGGGCGCGTACCAGGGGCCCGGATCGAGGTTTCCCGGTTCGGTGACGCCTTCCACGACCTGCCAGTCGCCCGCCTTGACTGCGATCGGGCGGACGACGCAATCGTCGGTGTACAGCAGGTGCTTGCGGCAGACTTCGATGCGCACCACCGAGTCGCTCGATGCCCGCACCCGCGCCCGGTAGGCGAACGGACCCTTCACGTCGAGCGGTGCGGCCTGGGTGACGCGGAACATCTCACCGAAGCCCAGCAAGTGCCGTGGCGGACCAAGGCGCAGAAACGTCTCGCCGCCCGTGTCCAGCACCTGCCAGGTGCCTGGAAACAGCCCCTGGGGAACAGTCCAGAAGTAGCCTTCGGAATAGCGGCCGGCGCCGATGCCGAGCCAGCGGTCGGCTTCCGTCTGGATCAGCGACGCGCCGTGTTCCCAGTGAACGAGCCGCCCCTCGAGATCTGCGCCCACCGTCGACGCACGCGTATGGAAGTAGTAACTGCCGAACACGGCGGCTGCGAGCAGGCTCGCCAGACCCACCGTCCCCGCGACCAGCGCACCGCGGGCGCTCGGATGCCACAACCCCTTGCGGCTCAATGCTTGTGCGACGCCCGGCAGGGCGACGAGAACACCCGCGACGAGTGCTTCCGGGAGCGCCTGTTCGCCGCCCCAATGCACGGGGATAGCGACGGCACTGGCGATGATCCAGGCGAACACGGCCAGACCGACGACGCGGACGCCGGCCACGTCCGGCCCGCGGCTCAACTGCCACGACAGCAGTGCGCCGGCCAGCGCAGCCACCAGGAACATTGCGTAAGGCCCCTTGGGAATCAGGGAAGCGGCCCACCCACTGGCGAGCGCTACGGCGGCACCGAGCACGACGGCGATCACGAACTCGATCCGGCGCATGCCGGCCAGGCGTCCCGCGAGCGTGTAAGTCAGGCCGGCACTCAGCAGCATGGCTGCCGCACCCCGATAGCCGCCGTGGTGAAACGCCAGCATCGCTACCACGATGGCGCTGACCACCGCCGCGCCCAGTGCGACCAACGGGCCGTTCCGCGCCGGCCTGGGCCCCTCGCCCTGGCTCGCGAGCGCCACGGCGCCGAGCGCCGCGCCGATGACCGCCAGCGCCAGGTACAGGCCGCGCGAGAACGTGGTGAGCAGGGCGTAGCTGCCCACCGCGAGGATTGACAGGCACAGAATCAGGCGCCATGGCGAGTGACGCGACGACCACGCCGCGTAGAGCGCGAAGGGTACGGTGAGTGCCAGCCAGCCATCGAGCGCGGCACCGCCCACGTGCATTTCCCAGAACAGTGCCGTGGTGCGGTAGTCCTGGCTGAAGTCGGTGAGGCCGGGGAAAGCGAGGCGCTCCCAGAGTGCCGCTAGAGAGGCCGTGCCGAGGCCGAGCGCGAGCCCGAGGCAAAGACGTTGGAAGGCGGCTTCGCCGTCGCGCCGCAGCGCCGAATGCAGGAACGGCAGCAACAGCAAAGGCAACAGATAGCCCTTGGCGACGCGGACCGCATTCATGCTGCCCGAGTAACCGGTCCACGCTGCGAAGCTCTCCGGCGGAAACTCGCTCATGCCGCGCGCGAGCGCGATGAGGGCGGACAGCGCGATCGCGAGGATGCCGGCCCACGCCGTGACGCCAGCCCGGAAGGGCGAACGCTCGTCCGCACCGAGCGGTGCACGCTCGGCGATCGCGCGCAGGCTCAGGCATGCGACTGTCGTGAGCAACAGGGCGTCGCTCTCGGTGACGTGGATCTGCCCGCTCCAACGGGCGAGGTCCGCAATCGGCCAGAGGGCGGGGAGCAGCAGCAACCAGGTATCCGGCCGCGCGATCACGATGCTCCCGTAGAGCACCAGGGGCACGAGCATCACCCAAGGGCCGTACGCGTGACCGGCGAGCCACCAGGCGAGTGCTACGCCCGACAGCGGTAGTGCCACGAAAGCGTAGCCCCGCAATGCTCGCGACGGCCGGCCGCGTTGCTGAGCGGGTTCCATCGGCGTCCTACCTCATGGTCCCAGGGACTGAACTGCGCCAGGACTCAGCCGTCCATCCGGCCGCAGTGCCTTCGTCGACGCGGGTTGCACGTACTCGGCCGTGGGTCGCAGCGACATGCCGCGGATAACGGGAGCCGGATTGGCGCGACCTACCAGCGGTGACGAAGCCTTGAGGCGCAGATCAAGCCGTGGCGCCAGCACGAAGTCCGACCACGCGGTGAGAGTCACGTCGTCTCGCGTGACCTTGGCCGCTCCCAGATTCAGCGTGCCCGGCCCGACGAGGATGTTGTTGGAAAGCATGGCCACGGCCGCGCCCCGCTCCACGTGCACGAACACCCCGCCTTCGGTGCGGTCGTTCATGATCGTGTTGTGCGACAGGTACAGCTCGTTGGTACCGGCGGTATAACCCTCGCGTCCATAGGCGATGATGATGGGGTTCTCCGTCGCGTTCGACTGCTGGATCAGGTTGCCGATCACGAAGGCCAACCCGCCGTTGGGAAATTCGAGTTCGTAGCTCGCGTTGCCGTCGAACTCGTCGGTGAGCCGGTTGTAGAGAATGTGATTCTCGCGCGCCCGGCTCTTCAGCAGGTGTCCCACCTTGCCACGGTGGAACCAGCTGCCCTTGACGGTCAGCCGTGCGATCGAACCTGCGTAGAGGTTGTGGGTGTACCCATCGCCCGTGCCGTTGCGTTCGAACTCCGAATTCTCGATGACGAGTTCGGCCGCACCGTCGTTGGCGGCGAGGATACCGTTCTCGTTGTCGCGGAACGCACAGCCACGCACCGTGAGCCGCCCCCGTTCGTGGCGGATGCCGGCGCCGTTGCGATCGATCACCTTCGCGTCGCGGAACTCCAGGTTCTCGACCAGCATGTCGTCGGTGCGCACGACCCAGATTCCCTTGGCCTCTGCCGCGAGGCCGGTCGCGAACAGCGTCGGGCGGCCGCCCACCCCGCGCACGGTGATGCGCCGTTGTGTCCACACAGCGACGTCGCCCAGATAATCGCCGGGATCCACTTCGATGGTATCGCCGTCGCGAGCGATCTTCGCGGCTTCCGCGATGCGCTTGTAAGTTCGAGCCCGTCCCACCTGTATTACCGTTGATGACCGAGAGACCACTTCGGTCAAGTCGCGCGGACCGGTCGCAGCGGTCTTGGCATTGCCGGCTTCGAGAGGACAACCGATGGTTGTAAACGCAAGTCCCCACGCCAGCACCCGCAAGGTCCGTCTCATGAAGCCTTGACCGGTAATTGATGACTGACCATTGCTCGCGGCATTCTCAAAGAAATTCTTGTCTTGACCCAATTTACTAGAGTTGTTGGGGACAACGAACGTGTTCCTGGTTGACCAATTCGCGAAAGATGCGCTACATCGTGCAGGGGGCGGGAGAAGCCGCTTGATGTACGGCGCCCGCAATCGGCCCAGGCGATCATCGCGCGATTCGATCTCGCTCCGGTGGGCACTAACGCTCGCGAAACAATTCGCGTGGACGACGCGACAGAGCGAGGACTCGGCAAGTTCAACGCCCGCGCCCGCCCTTGCCGAGTTCGAGACGGATGGGTTGCCTCGTCCGCCACGGATTCACCTCAACCACAGTCCCCGCGTTTCGCCACCCGGCTCGTGCGAATGCTCGAAGCGACGGCGTATTCGTGAACCACACTCGCGCGAAGAGTCTCGTGAAACCTCGCGTAACCATTGACTCGGCCGACCCGGATATGAGCCGCGCGGCAATCTGCCGACCTCTGAGCTCTGGCGCAGTGACGATCTGTACGAGCTTCGCCTCAGTGTCCGCCAGGGGCCAATACCCTCTTGTCCGGTAGCGCTCTCCGAACCAATAGATGCACACGGCTACAACTTGCCCATCCTCGAACCACCCAAAGGCTATCGCTTCGGACCCGCAGTACCAGGATTGCTCCCGAACAACTTGATCCGAAGAACGCAGGATATCGTCGGCAGATACACAGCGGATGCTTCCTCCCCCGCTGTCGGCTGCAATCGAGGCACGCATTCCCGAGTCTGGGTAAGTGAGTATCCGGTACACCGAGTAGTCCCCAAAGACCAGTCTTGCGATGCCCTTTAGCGTTTCCTTCATTGATCAGCTTCTATGTTCGACCGAAACGTATGACTCGCCGAATTCTTGCTCTCAGCCCGAACTTGTCGAGTGCCCTACCCAATGCAGACGAAAACGAGGAGAACGCGCTGTGCGCTCGCACGAGGAGAACATTCCTCACATTGCGACGAATGAACATTGCGTTCACACGCAGCGACTGGTGCGTCGCGAAGAATCGCTTGTGCTCGGACTGTCCCTCCGTGAAATCGAAGCACTCGAAAAGCGCTTCCTCGAATAGTTGCTCGATGGCCAGCCACTGGAGAATCGTACCAACCGAGTATGTGATGTACTCAGGGTCGTAACCGAGATACTGGTACAAGAGGACCCCATTCTCGACGGGGCAAAACAAGTAAGACACCGGCGTGTTCTTGTGGAACAAGATGTACGCGCGTACGAGGCCATCGGCAGCTCTGCGCAGGGTATCTTGGCGAAAAGACTCGGCGTCTGGGAGACCGGCATCTAGAAGTCGCTCCTGGTACGTTTTTGACGAAACTGCACGCGCCAAGATGAAAAATTCGACCAGCTCATCTGGCGTACGATACGTTCGCCATTTCAGCTCTCCGTCACAGTGGTCAGAGTACTTGCGAATCTTGCGTAGCAATGTGGATCTAGACTTCGCCGAAAACTTCGCTTTGTAGGCGTCGAACGACGTCCCAAGGTCGATGTAGCTGTGGAAGTAGGTTGCGAACACGTAGCACAGATATCTGCCGGCCCGATGAATTTTCGGCACTGGGGCCGAGACCGCGATTCCACGGACGAGAAAGCCCTCGCTTCCTGCTTCCGGCGCCTCAGCGGGAGGTTGAGGTAGGTCAACAGGAGGAATGTTCTCGTTGATGGCGATCGAGCGAACACACAATGGCAGCTCGATGCTGAACAGCGTCAGGTCACTCAACTGAAACTTGAGTGGAACCTGCTTCATGTGCCAGTGAATCAACCGTACCTCCGTCGGGACAATTGTTCGACCATTCTTGCCGCGGTTGTCCACAGGGGCGACGACAGGGGTGGTGGTTGTGCGTCCGCATAGACTGCGTTCAAGTCACTGAAACCGGAGACGCGAAAGCAATCTCGGTTCTTGTCGAGAAACGAGCACAATTTCTCGAAACGATCGACAACAACGGGATCGACGCTATTGCGCTTTGCGTTGAGCAGTTCGAAGTTGTGCGACAACAACACGAAGCTACGGCGTTCCGTCTCAAGCGCGCGCCACATCAGTCGTTCAATTTCTCTGCTCGAGCAAGCGGTCAACTGAACGTGACGGAGGGCCGATGTCCCATCAGAGAACACTGTCATGGGGTACTCATAGACCCCGTCCACTAGGCACGAATCAGTCACAACGGTGCCGGGAAGTACACCGCTTTGTGGGCCGGAGGTACTCGCGTTGTAGCTGCTGTCAAACTCGATGCCGTTGTTCCTGAGAGCCGTGAGAGAAGCTCTGTTGAATCCGAAGCTGCCCGCCCGGAATGCACGGATCGACCCGCCACCCGCGTCGCGCAGCAAGGCGGCACCCAGGCCGATCAGGTGAGCCTGATCCTCCATCGACAGCATGTGAAGGAACTGCACTTTTCTGTCTATCGACGACAGTAGTTTGGGTTCGGCCTCGTCGGCCCATTCCGTATGAAGATGTAGCTGAATCTCCTGATCGGCTTGCTTCAGGAGGCCAACGATCTCCTCTAAGGGGTCTGTGCCAAAACGCGTCGCAAAGAGAGGCTCCACGAAAAAAACCCCCCGCAGTCCGTGGTCGCGGAGAGCTCTTGTTTGGTAGGGCAGGCCGTAATCACCGTGAGGGGTTTGGCCATAGACGTAACGACGAAACGCGTCGGGAAACTTCGCGTCGAGGTTTTCCCATCCATCACACCAGATCTCGACGTCGACCGTCAGGAAAACATCCAACATGGTAGCCTCGATGATAAGGATTTCTCTCGGAACGTCTTGAATAGTACTAGCGTCCGAGCGTGAAGCTAGGGCAGTGACGATCGATCCATTGCGCCAGCAGCATCAGAATCCATACGGCTTCCCCATAGAACCCGGGATGCGCCGGCAGCTCCCGCGCGAACAACTCGTCCACGAACTGCTGCCGTACCAGCCCGCGCCCGATCAGGCTGGTGACACTGTCGCGGGCAAAGGTCTGCAAAGCGGTGTCGCGCAGCACCCACGCACCGAACGGCAGACCGAAACCATGCTTGGACTTGGTGAGAATCGCGTCCGGCAGAAAGCCGCGCGACGCTTCCTTGAAGAACGGTCGCAGCCGCATCCCGCGTAACTTGTCGGTGGGCGGCAGGTGGTTGGCGAAATCCACCAGCGCGTCGTCCAGCATCGGAAACCGCACGTCGCACCCGGCGAGTTCGCAGGTGTGCACCACTTTCGGCAGATCGGCGTCTTCCAGCGTGTACTTGAGGTCGAAGGCGAGCTGACGGTTCAGCACCGACGCATCATCGCAGCGCGCGAACACCGATGCTTCGTCGCGCGCCGGCGCGCTTTCGTCGACCGCACGCAGGAACGCGGGGCTCAGCATCCGGGCCGTGCCGAGACGGGCGAGCAGGTTGTAGGTGCGCTGGCGCGCTGGCAGAGGTACGTTGGCCTGGGCGACGTAGCTCGCCGCCTTCTTCACCACGGGAATCGCGCGCGCCAGGGGGGCTGACAAGAGCGGATCGAGCAAGCCGTGGCGCAAGGCCGTCGGTACGCGCCCGTAGGCCTCGAACACGGCCTGCTTCGCGTAGCGCGTGTTGCCGCCGAACAGCTCGTCACCGCCGTCGCCCGCCAGCATGCGGTTCACGCCGGTCGCGTGGGCGCGCGCGGCACAGAAGTACGCCGGCAGCGCCGAGGAGTTGCCGAACGGTTGATCGTAGTGCTCGGCGAGTTTCGGCACGCCCGCCACAATGTCCGCTGGCGTCACGTAGTACTCGTGATGCTCGACGCCGAAATGCTTCGCCGCGATGCGCGCGTACGACATCTCGTCGTAGCCGGCTGCGTCGAATCCGATGGACCACGCCCGCGTGGCTGATCCGTTCGCCTTGGCGAGCCAGCCGACGACGCTCGAGCTGTCGGTGCCGCCGCTCAGGAAAGCGCCGACCGCGCCGCCGCGTGCTTCGCGCGTCACGGCGTCGCTCAGGAGCGCCCGGAAGCGTTCGGACTTCTGCGCCGTGGAGGACCCGCCGGAGCTGTCGTAGGTGGGGCTCCAATAGCGGCGCACGTCCAGACGGCCGGCACGGAACTCGGCGTAGTGCGCCGCTTCCAGCCGCCGCACTCCTTCGAACACCGTTGTGGGCGACGGGATCACGTGGAAGTACATGTAGTCGTACAGCGCCTGCAGCGACAGACGGCTGCCCGCCGGCAGTGCCGCCGCCACTTCGTCAGCGTAGCGCGATCGCCTGCGATCAGCGTGTTGCCACCCGGCGCGTCGTGGGCCACGAAGGCAAAGCCGCCGGACAAGTCGTCGAGCAACGCGGGACCCCGTTGCCGGTAGGCTTCGAGAATGGCCTGGGCCGATGCGCGATCGGGCGCGGGCGCCCTCCGCCAGGGATGCCCAACGACAGCGCAGTACCCTCGGTCGTCGGTGTGCACATCGATGAATCCGCCTTCGGTGCAGTCGAGCGAGGCTGCACCCACGGTGAACGAGCGCGAGCAGCGCTGCGCGACATCGGGCGCCTGGCGCACCCGCTCACGCAACGCGGTGGCGGCCTCGGTCGCCCGCGCGGCCACGGCGATCAGACTGTGCCTCATGCTGCGACCGACGAGGGGCTCGAAGAGCTCGCGAGGTGCCGGGCCATGCGCACGGCGAAGCGCGACAGGGTGCGGTCCCACGGCGTGAAGCGCGGCAACTGGAAACGATCGGAGGCGGCATCGGCGAAGCCTTGTGCCGTGCTCACCGCAGCGTCGAACCCTGCGGCGCGTGCGAGGCCGACGTCGCGCGGTGTGTAGTCCTTGCCCGGGCGTCCGTTCGGATAGGCGAACAGCGTGACCGGTGTTTCGGTGATGGCCTCGAGCCGGCGCTTGGATGCCGCGATCTCTTCGCGCGCAGTGGATTCGTTCTCGACTGCGAGGATCGGATGCAGATGGGTGTGAGCACCGATCGTCACCAACGGCGAGCGGGCCAGTGTCTTCAGTTGCGCGGATGTGAGCATGAGGTCGCCAGGTGGTGTCACGCCGGCAGTCTGTGCGATGGCGGCAGCAAGCGGGGTGCGTTCGACCAGCGGGCGATACTTCACGAGCGGCAGCAGGACGTCGAGCGCGCGCCGGCGCGCCTCGACACCTTCGACATCGATGACCGGCAGACCGTGTGCAGCAAGATCGAGCCGGGGTCCGCGGCAACCGCGGACCGATTCGATGATGACGTCGTTCCACATGCAGCCGCCGTCGAGATAGCCGTCAGCGACGAAGACCGTGGCGGGCACCGCATGCTTTTCCAGCAGCGGCAGCAGGCGGGTCAGATTGTCGGCGTAGCCGTCGTCGAGCGTCAGGCTGGCTGCGGCTGCGGGTAGCGTGCCTTCGCCGAGCCTTCGCACGGCTTCCGCGAGCGGCAAGACGGTGAACCAGCGGCGCAGGAAGCCCAGGATCGCGTCGAACTGCTGCACGTCCGGTTCCGACGGCAGCAGCGCATCGGGTGCCGACTTGATGCTGTGATAGATGAAGATGTTCAGCTTGCCGCGGCCCAGCAGGCCGTAGGGGGTCCAGGAGGTCATCTCGATAGGATTTATACGAGGACTTCCAGCGGGTGCGGATGGCTCAGGAACTGCAGCGGACTCGACGTGTAGCCGTAGGCACCGGACAGCAGCACGCACGCGAAGTCCCCCACCTTCGCCCGCGGCAGCTTCAGGTGATCGCCCAGCAGATCGAGCGGTGTGCACAGCGGCCCGACGATCGAAGCCTCCTCTTCGGCGGGCGCGTCGGCGCGATTGCCGATGAGCGCCGGATAGTTCTTGCGGATGACCTGACCGAAGTTGCCCGAGGCGGCGAGATGATGGTTGAGACCACCATCGGTCACGAGGAACGTGTGGCCGCGCGAGACCTTGCGATCGACGATGCGTGTGACGTACACGCCGCCGTGCGCAACGAGATAGCGGCCGAGTTCGATCATCAGTTTTGCTTGAGGCAGGCGAACGCGCGCGTCGGCTGCAACGGCACGCAAGTTGTCCATCACCGGCAGCAGATCAAGCGATTGATCGCCGGGGAAGTACGGCACGCCGAAACCACCACCGAGATTCAGCATGCGCACGGGCGCCGGCGCGTCCGCGGCGAGACGCACCGCAAGCTCGAGCGTCTTGCGCTGCGCGTCGCACAGTGCTTCTGCCTTCAGGTTCTGCGAACCGCTGTAGACATGGAAGCCGCGGAACTCGATCGGGTGACGGCCGATCTCGGCCAACACCTCGGGCACCTGCTCGGCGTCGATGCCGAACTGTTTCGGTCCACCGGCCATCTTCATGCCCGAGGCTTTCAGTTCGAAATCCGGATTCACGCGCACGGCAACGCGCGGCTTCACGCCCAGCGCCTTGCCGGCAGCCAGGAGCGCATCCAGTTCGTGCGGCGATTCGAGGTTGATGGTGACGCCTGCCGCCACCGCTTGCCACAGCTCGATGGGTCGCTTGCCCGGTCCGGCGAAGCTCATCTCCGCCGGATCGGCGCCGGCATCGAGGGCGACCTTCATCTCGCCCGCCGATGCGAGGTCGAGCCCGTCGACCAGGCCCACCATCATCTGCACCACCGCCGGCATCGGGTTTGCCTTCATGGCGTAGTGCAGGTCGATCTCGCGCGGCAGCGCCGCACGCAAGGCGCGCACGTGCGCCGAAATGATCGTGCGGTCGTAGGCGAAGAACGGCGTGCTGCCTACCCGTGCCGCGAGTCGCTCGAGCGGCATGCCGCCGATCAGGAGCTGGCCGTTCTCGATGGGGAACGGGTTGGCGATCACCGTGCCGGGAGCGAGGGCGGGGTTGGGGGCGTTCATGGGTGCGGAGGGGTGGTGGTGGGGAGGTGGCGGTGGCGGCTGCGGCTGCCCCCATCCCAACCTTCCCCGGGGGAAGGTTGGGATGGGGGCCAGATCGTCCGACACCTCACCCGACCTCAAGATTGCACCGCATTCTCGAACATCGACCGGAACTCGTCCGCGAGCAGCTTGCGGTCGATCTTGCCGTTCGGATTGCGCGGCAGGTTGCCGGTGCGCAACTCGATGTGCTTCGGCACCATGTAGCCGGGCAGCGTCTGCTGGCACGCAGCCTTGAGTGCCGCGACGTCGATCTCGGGTTTCGCGGGCACCACGACCAGCACCACCGCCTGGCCCAGTTGATCGTGCGCCACACCCAGCGCTGCGACTTCCGCGACCAGGCCGGTGCGATACACCACCTCTTCGATCTCGGTCGGGCTCACCCGGTAGCCGGAGGTCTTGATCATCTCGTCGCGCCGGCCGACGAAGTACAGGAAACCTTCTTCGTCCGCATACACGGTGTCGCCCGAGAACACCGCGTACTCCGGCAGCACGTAGCCGCCTTCGCGACCCGGCAGCGGCTTGTAGCGCTCCGCCGTTTTCTCCGGATCGTTCCAATAGCCCATGCCGACCAGTGCCCCGCGATGCACTAGCTCGCCCGGCTCACGCGGTGCGCACGGCGTGCCGTCTTCGCGTAGCACGAGGATCTCCGCATTCGGAATGCCTTTGCCGATGGAGTCGGGCCGTCGATCCACTTCTTCCGGCGGCAGATAGGTGGAACGGAACGCCTCGGTCAGGCCGTACATGAGGTACGCCTTCGTCTTCGGCAACCGCGAGCGCAGCGCATCGAGCGTCGTCCGCGGCATGCGCCCGCCGGTGTTGGCGATGTAGCGCAGGTGATCCGCCACGCTGTCCGGCCACGGATGCTGGATCAACTGGAACCACAGCGGTGGCACCGCGGTGAGACCGGTGATGCGTTCGGCGGCGAGCGCCCTGATCGCATCCTTGGGCAGGAAGAAGTTATGCAGCACCGCGCACGCGCCGGTGTGGAAACTGGTGGTGAGCTGGCTGAATCCGGCGTCGAACGACAGCGGCAGCGCCGCGAGCAACCGATCTTCGGCGTGATTGCCGAGATAGCTCGACACGCTGATGCCGCCCCACACGATGTTGCGCTGGGACAGCATCACGCCCTTCGGGCGGCCGGTGCTGCCCGAGGTGTAGAAGATGGCCGCGAGGTCGGTGTCGATCACGCGATGGACTGTGCGCGCGGCGTCTGAGCCGCTCATGAGCGCCGCCCACTCCATCACTGCCAGCGAACGGGATGCGTCTGCAGGCGCGGCATCCACCGTCACCGCCACGCGCAGATCCTCGCAGCTCGCGAGAGTCGGCGCCAGCAGCGCCAACCGGTCGGCCGAAGTCACCAGCACGCGCACGTTGCAGTCGCGCAGGATGTGGCCGACCTGGTCGGCCTTCAGCAGCGGATTGACCGGCACGAACACGAGGCCTGCCGTGGCGGCGCCGAACATCGCCACGATGTTCTCGCGGCGTTTCTCGAGATAGATGGCGACGCG
Source organism: Betaproteobacteria bacterium Ga0077523 (assembly GCA_001464695.1). Taxonomy (GTDB): domain Bacteria; phylum Pseudomonadota; class Gammaproteobacteria; order Burkholderiales. The sequence goes on from LNDQ01000112.1 coordinate 181,367, forward strand.
CTCGCCGCGAGTGAGGTTGAGGCGGAGCAGGCCCTGGGCGAAGGCCGCGCATTCGGATTGCAGGGCGGCGTAGGAAACGTCGATGCCGTCGGAGCGGATCGCGGGACGGGCTTCGCGACCTTCCGGTCGCAGGAGGTCGGAAACGATGGTGCGGGTGATGGTGCTCATCAATGCGGCTTGAGTGGTGGATTCGGGCGAGCGCGCGATGGCGCTCGTTCAGAAGGACGTCGGGGCGCGGACCTGCAACACCGGCCGGCGCTCGGCGCTGGTGCAAAGATGCACGAACGGCGCCTGCGACAGGAGCGACAGTTGCAGCGGGCCGGCGATGAAGTAGCAACTCCAGCCCACGCGTGCGGCCTCGAGCCGGGCATGGCTGCGCAGCGAATCGGGCGCGAACGCGGAGATGCGGCTCATGGTCCAGTTGACGCCGCGGCCATGGAGGTTGGCGTTCATCGCCTCCCACAGGCGCGCGAACACGCGGCCCACGCGGTACTCGGGCGCCACCCAGATGTCGAAGTCCCACGCGGCCTCGCCGGCAGGCATGGGGACGAACAGCGAACGGACGTCGTCCTCCTCGTACGGACCGACCATGGCCCACTGGAAGCCCACGAACCTGCCCTTCATGAACGCCCCCAGGCAGAACGCCCCGTCGCGGTAACGGCGTTCGATCACCTCCATGGGGCGGTCCCAAGCCAGGGTCCGGGCCTCGTCGATTTCCACGGGGCGGATTTCGAGGCTGGCAGAGCGGGCCACGCCGGCCAGGGTGACCGAAGCCACGGGCTGGGCGACCAGCACATAGCGCTGGATGCGGCAGCGGCCCCCGGTCGCCGCGGCGAGCAGCCGGCCGATGAGGAACAGCGTGCCGTCGAACGGCCCGAAGGTCCGGAAGGCGTCTCGCAGCTTGGAAATCATGTTCGTGGTGGGGGGCACAGCGGGGCGGGAACCGGCTTCGTTCTTGCTAAAGTCGGCGGATCCAGCGGCACTGCTTGATGGGATAATCGCGGCCCGATTATCGCTCACCCCTCATCCCCCCCAGGTTTTTCCCCAATGAACATGTCCGATGCCCGTTCTGCCACGGTCGAAGCCGTGCGCGCCATCCTGGAACAGACCCTGTCCCTGGGTGGCCGCGCCGCCCAGTTGGCCGATGGATCCCGACTGCTGGGTGCCATCCCCGAACTCGACTCCATGGCCGTGGTGAACGTGCTGACCGCTATCGAAGACCGCTTCGGCGTCACCGTCGAGGACGACGAGTTGGACGCGCAAACCTTTGCGACCTTCGGCGCGCTCGTGGCGTTCGTGGACAGCAAGATACAAGCCTGAGTGATGTCCGGTCCGCCCCGCCTCGAGGCGGGTTTCAGGGACTTCGGCACCGGGGACCGGTTCTGCGTGCAATGGACCCCCGCTGCGGGGGAGTTCCGAGGCGCTTTGCTGCATATTCCGGCCTTTGGCGAGGAAATGAACAAGAGCCGCCGAACTGCGGCCGTGGCGGCTCGGCACATGGCTGCAGCGGGCTACGTTGTCAGATTCATCGACGCGTATGGCACGGGCGACAGTCCAGGCGAATTCGGGGAAGCAACCTGGCGCATTTGGGTCGACGACTTCCGAGCTGCGGCTGCGGAGCTGGCCCGGACGATCGGTGGCCCGGTGATCCCATGGGGGCATCGGGCGGGTTGCCTGCTGTTGCCCGAACTGGTCGCCGCGGGCGCGAACGTACTTCTGTGGCAACCGGTGACGTCCGGTGACCAGCACCTCACACAGATCCTCCGGTTGAAGGTGGCCGCCGACACTTTCGCCGGCCATGCGACGCCGGCGACCACCAAGTCGCTGAGGGGGCAGCTCGACGCTGGCAGTTCGCTCGAGATTGCCGGCTACGTACTCAACCCGGACCTGGTGTTGCCGCTGGCGCAGCGGACGCTGTCGTCGTGGTCTGCGAAGCCGGCGGCGATCGACTGGATCGAGACTGGGCCCGAGCCGGCGAGCGAACCGTCGCCGGGTAGTGCACGGACGATAGCGGCACTCAAGGACCTTGGTATCCGCGTTGGGTACTCGCACGTGGTCGGGGAGCCTTTCTGGATGACACTGGAGATTGCCGAGAATCGCGCGATGGGGGAGAGGTCGGTCGAGGTGCTGGAAGCGGAGGTGGCGGTGTGAGGTTGCGTTGCCCCCATCCCAACAAAGAGCACCCAGCAGCTCAAGGCAACTCCCCATGAACCCCACCGAGCGCGCCGTCGTATTCGACTGCGAAGGCGACCGTCTCATCGGCATCCTGAGCGAACCGCCGCAAGCGCGCTCCGACCTGGCCGTGCTCATCATCGTTGGCGGCCCGCAGTACCGCGTGGGGAGTCACCGGCAGTTCGTGCACCTCAGCCGCCATCTCGCGGCCGAGGGTTGGCCCACATTCCGATTCGACTATCGCGGCATGGGCGACGCCGAAGGCGACATGCGCCCGTTCGATCGCGTGGATGCGGATATCCGCGCCGCGATCGACGCGCTCATGGCCGCGCGGCCGTCCGTGCGCCGCGTGATCCTGTGGGGGCTGTGCGACGGTGCCTCGGCCGCCATGATGTATGCGGGGTCGGACCCCCGCGTTGCCGGCCTGGCCATGGCGAACCCCTGGGTGCGCGACGCGCAGACGCAGGCCGCAACACAGGTGAAGCACTACTACGGCGGCCGGCTGCTGTCGGGCGCCTTCTGGAAGAAGCTGTTGTCCGGGGGCGTGGATATCGGTGCGGCCGCCAGGGAAGGCACGGCAGCGTTGACGCGCGCCTTCGGACCCAAACGCACCCCGACCGAGGACGCGACCTTCCAGACCCGCATGCTCACCGGTTGGCAACGCAACGCCGGGCCTGCTCTGGTGCTCATCAGCGGCAACGATCTCACCGCGAAGGAGTTTCTCGAGCGCGTAGCACGTGAACCCGCCTGGCAGGCGCAACTTGCCAGCCCGGCGTGTCGGCGTTTCGACCTTGCCGAGGCCGACCACACGTTTTCCACAGCGAGCTGGAAGTCGGTCGCCGCGGCGCGCGTGAGCACCTGGCTGGCGGAACTGTGATGCGACGCGTCTTGATGATCGCGTACCACTTCCCGCCATTCGCGGGCAGCAGCGGTGTGCAGCGCACGTTGCGGTTCGTGCAGCAGTTGCCGGCGCATGGGTGGCAGCCAGTCGTGCTGACGGTGCGTCCGCAGGCTTTCGAACAGACCAGCGAGGACCTCATGGCGAGCGTGCCGGCGGAGGTGCCGGTGTACCGCGCGTTCGCTCTGGATGCGCAGCGTCATCTGTCATTCCGCGGTCGCTATCCAGGAGCGCTCGCACGACCCGACCGGTGGGTGTCGTGGGCCTTCGGCGCGATCCCGCAAATCCTGACGATTCTGCGGAAGGAACGTCCGGCCGTGGTCTGGAGCACCTACCCCATCGCAACCGCGCACATCGTGGGTTCCATGGCGCATCGCTGGTCGCGATTGCCCTGGGTGGCGGATTTTCGCGACCCGATGGCCCAGGACGACTATCCGACCGATCCGGCCACGTGGCGTTCGTTCGCTCGGATCGAGGCCCATGCCGTGAAGCGAGCGGCGGTCTCGGTTTTCACCACGCGCAGTGCTGCGCAGACTTATCGGACGCGCTATCCGGCCGCGGCCGATCGCATCGTCACCATCGAAAACGGCTACGACGAAGAGAGCTTCGCCGGCATCGCGCCGGGGGTGGACCAGGTTCGTGGTGGCCGGATCACGCTCCTGCACAGCGGTGTCGTGTATCCGGTCGAACGTGATCCTTCGGTGTTCTTCTCGGTGCTGGCCCACCTGAAACGCAGCGGCGTGGTGTCGAAGGGATCGTTTTGCGTGCGCTTCCGGGCGTCTGGAAACGACGCCCTGCTCCGGAGACTTGCCTCCGAGCATGGAATCGAAGACCTGATCGAACTGGCCCCCTCGATCCCGTACCGGGCCGCACTAGCGGAAATGAGCGAGGTCGACGGCTTGCTGGTGTTACAGGCATCCAACTGCAACGAGCAGATACCGGCCAAGGCGTACGAATACCTGCGCACTTATCGACCGCTGGTGGGCCTGGCCGATCCGGCGGGAGATACGGGAGATCTGCTGCGCCGTTCGGGGGTTCCGTACATCGCCGCGTTGCACGACGCCGCGGGCATCGAGCAGGCGCTTCGCCGCTATCTCATCGATGCGGCGGCTGGTAGCGCGGCGGTTCCGTCACGAGAGAGTGTCGAACTTCATTCGCGTGCGGCGCGGACGAAACAACTGGCGGAGATTTTCAATCGGTTGGCCAGATGAGCGGACTGGCCAACCGCACTGAGCACGAACTAGGCTCGTCGCCGGCGCATCAAGTTCCAGCCGACCATCCCGAGTCCGGTCAGTATCAGCGCATACGTACCCGGCTCCGGCACCGGGTTGATCCAACCGTCCGGACGGTAGAGCCAGATGTCGCCTTCGGTGATACCGTCGAGTGCGACAAATGCACCGAGATTTGAAGCGTACTTCCATTTACCGCGTATTCCACCGCTGATCGGATCGTCACTGGCCGGGCGGGCATTGGCCGCGAGCAGGTCACCGTCGGTGACGAGGGTGAGCGACCACGTGTCTCCGATCAAACCGGAGTCCGGAGCCTCGAGCCTCCAGACGTCGCCGCCGCCAGACCAAACCCAGAATGCATCCGTGGCGGGATCCCAGTCGATGCCAGCCAACCGAGAATCGGAAATCGTGCCACCGGACACCGTCAACGCGATCGCCTGGCTGCGGTTGGCAACACCGCCAAGTGTATCCGTATCCCAGACTACAAATGGCTGGCCCGGAGTGTCGCTCATGGACACGTAAAAACCGCTCAACGGATCCATTGCAGCCGCGCCGTACGCTACGGGGCCGGTAAACCAGCTGCCGATTACCGAGACGGTATCCTGGGAAGGATCAGTGACGTCCGTGATCTGATAGCGGAACAGATACTTGTCTGTGCCACCACCTACCGTCCCCGTGAAGTAGACAACATCTTGCCCCTCTTCCACTACGGCTGCCGTTGTGCCGTCAAGATTTCCGATGGCCAACGAACCTGCGGACGTCGTAAAGGAAAACTTGTCCCTTACGTCCCTGTTTTGCCACATTTGGCCGCCCAGAACTGCAGGATCAACTGCTGAACCTGTCGTGCCGCCGACTTTGGTGCCGTCTGCCTTCGAAGGATCGAACAGATACGGCCCTGTGGTCCGCAACGATCCGCCGGGATCCTGAATCTGCTGGGTGCCACCCGTGTTGTAGGATGCTCCACCCAGTGTGATCATGCGGTCGGCGACCGCGAGATACTCGTTGTTGTCGTAAGTATGAATCGATGTGGGGGCGTTGATGGCGCCATCAACTGGCACATAGAGTCCGCCGGACAATAGAGTAACTTGGCTAGGAAGGGACGCCAGTTCCCACAGCTGACTGCTTCCGCTCCACCGGTAGACCTCGTTGCCAGCGTAGTTCTGGTGGCCGCCACCGAAAAGTAACAGGTCGCCGCGAGCAGCGTCCCATGCAAAGCTGCTCCAAGCCGAGATAATTGCGCTTGGCGATGCGTGGCTTCCCCCAGAAAGCGGACGATCAGCGAGGTCGGGCCAGGCATCGGAGAAGCTGTTTAGATTGACCCTTGACCAAGTTCCGTCCGCCGCTCCCTCCAGGATGGAAAGAAGATTGCTATTGTCAGCATCGGCCATGGCGTGCGAGCTCGACAACACAGACCCAGCAAGCGCCAAGGTCATTGCTCCGTTGCGAATCCACGAAAATCTGGTTCGAGGCATTCTCATGAGTGCACCCCACTAATCATGAATGAAAATACCCGATACACCCCGGAACGAGGTTGTCGGGCCTGAATGTGGCACGGCAGCAATACTTGCACCACTCCACTAACTCCTATCCTGTTAAGACGTTAGCGTCCGACGCCTACAGTTGGTGTGTTGACTGTCAAGAATGTCGACAGTGCTCCCAAGCAGTACTGATCTCACCGGTGAAGGTTCTGAACCTTAAACTCACCGTGCGCCGAACCGAATTCGAACTCGCATTCTAAGGATGAAATTCATGGCTGGTGGTCAACGATTTCCTGTAATGGTTCTTGCCTACAACGAAGAGGCGCAGATTGAAGCATGCTTGGACAGTATTTTTGCGGCGAACGCTGACATGGAGTTCGACGTCTTCGTTATGGCGAACGGTTGTACCGACGGGACGGAACACATAGTTCGTGACTACGCATCGAGGCGCCCGGAGGTGCACCTGGTCTCGATTGCTTTAGGAGACAAGTGCAATGCGTGGAATGTCTTCATCCACGAGACCGTTCCGCAGCACTGCGCCGACCGCGAGATTTACTTCTTCATGGATGGCGACGCGCGCAGCGGCCCAAGCGCACTGCTCAATTTGGCAAAGGCCTTGCGGGAAGACACTCATGCGCACGCTGCCTCGGCTCCTCCGGGATCCGGGCGCGACAAGAAGAAGGACTGGACCGCATTGGTGGATAACCGCGCTCTCGTCGCGAATCTGTATGCATTGCGCGGTTCCTTTGTTGACCGATTGCGAGACCTTCGTGTCAAGTTGCCGCTTAAGTTGGAGGGCGACGACGGCTTGCTGGGCGCCTTGATCAAGTGGGATCTGAAGCCCGGGAAGGGCTGGGACGATACGCTGATTCATCCCTGCACCGATGCATGGTTCGAATTTGACCCTGTGCCCATGACCAGCGTTCAGGAATGGAGGAAGTATTGGCGTCGTCTCATACGATACGGACGACGGCGGTATGAGTTTGCCCTCCTGGGTCAGCGCCTTCCGAAACTGGGCTTGGCTGGATTACCTACCGATATTCAGGAGATCTACGGGGAGGCGGATCAACTCTCTCTTGGTTGGGAAGGCATATATACCGTCACCCACGCGCTGGCGCTGCGCGAAATGCGTCACGTTGCACGTACAAAGGCCGCAGCCGCCAGCGTACCGCCCAAGTAGGTGCTTCTATTGGGATTACTCACGTCAACGGCAGCGTGCGTACGAGGTGCTGGAAGTTACGGTCGGGCGGCTTCAGCCGGGTTCCTTTGCATGAAGCAGTTCAATTCTTGAAGTCCGCCTATCGGCGTGCGCGAAACGACCGTCAGATCGTACAGTTCAAAGCCCGCATTCTCGTAGACCGATAATGCCTCAATGAAATGAGGCATTCCGCGGTAGATCGGACGCACCGACAATTCTGACTGCAGCCCATGAATCCTGAGCAGGCATTCTTGGGCACCGGCGAACACTTCAAGGTCAAACCCCTGCGTATCCATTTTGAGAAAAATTCGCTTAGCAGGCAGTTCCCGCATCAACTGCGGAAACAAGCTGTTGAGTTGACGAATCTCAATGCACTCAACCTCGACATTTTTTTGTCGCCCGACAGGCTCAAGGATCGAACTCATAACCGTGAGATCGGCGAAGACGTTGATACTGGCAGTCCCGTCCTCCCGACCGAGCGCACAGTTGAAGCCACGCCACTTCGCGTCTTTGCGAAACAAAGCCTCCAAGATCGAATACTCTCGGCGCAGGGGCTCGAACGAGACGATTTGTCCCCGGTACCCCATCTGCCTCAGTTCCGTCGCGAACTGCCCACGATTCGCACCGACATCCAGCACCATGTCAATGTCAAGACTTCGCAGCAAGTCACGCAAATGCGTCAACTCAAGATAGCGACAAATCGGATTCTCTGGTGCGCGAATGTTCGCGGCAACCGCGGACAAAGCTAATCTCTTGACGAGCTTCCCGATCATCGGGCGATGATTTCCAAAAATGCAATCATGTATTCGGTGCAGCTCCAGGCGGGCTTGGAGGTCAACGCTCTCTCAATCGGCCCATCGACCGGCCTCTCGCAACTTGTTTCTGAGGCCCGGCAGTTGGAAGCCAAGAGCGTAGGCCTTCTTCGCGTGCTCCAAGGCTCGGTCATAGTCCTTCAGTTCAAAGAGTACCAGTCCGAGGTTGTAGTGGACATTGCCCGTGTCCACGCCCAGCTCGATGGCATCGTTGAATGCATCCACAGCGCCTTTGGCGTTGCCTATTCTGCTGAGGTAGTAGCCAAGGACGACCCTCACTTGCCCGTCGTCTGGTTGGAACTGAATAGCCCGGGAGAACCAGCAATCAATGCTGTACAGCGAATCGGTGGGCTTGGCCTTCTTCTCGCGCAGGGCTAGTTTCGCCATCGCGAGCAAGGCCCGATGATGGTTCGGAAACGCTCGCAGCGTGTACGAAATGTCGCCCGCCAACCGGCCCTCCTGCCCTGCAACGAGACTCTCTACCTGCGGCGTGAAATGATGGCTCTCGACCAAGACGATGGTCTCAGGGTTGGCTCGCGTGTAGTCGAACGGGCCAAATGCGTTGGCAAGCTTGCCGCACTCCTCGTCGCCCACGGCACTCCAAGCACTTGTCGTGAGCACACACGAGGCAACGGCCACTGACAACCAACGCGAGTACCTTTCGATGAATCCCCTGGACAGGATCCGGCGGGACCGAATGGTGCCAGCGGGCACGTCCGAAACGCTTCTGACCAACGCAGATTGCTTCATATACGCGCTTCCGTGAAACGATGGGATGGCATGCGGCTCAATGAGATTACGTCATTCGCTGTGAACTCGTCTCCTTGGACAACCGGATGTGAATCCAGTTGGCATGCGGTTTCCTGACGGACGTTTGAGCGATCTGGATGTAGAACGCGGTCCGAGTGAATATTTTCTGCATAAAGTTTCGAGGTGGCGCTGGTTTCAGGGCACTCCCGCAGTGAACGCAAGGCTCGTCCTGGGCATAAGTTCCGTAGGGATTACCAGCTAGGTCCATCAGGAAGGCAGAGATCGCGTTCGTAACGGCATTGGTAGTTCCCACGAACGACTGTCCATCAACCCGACACGATGCGAACAGAGCGCGAATCTTCTCTTCGTCGAACGAATTCTGGTGTCCCCAGGGCGGGTTCCTTCCTCCGCAGGAGTAGCAGGTTGTGCGGCCCACGCGAATATCCTGCCTGTAGGGGACGCCGATAAGCACATAACGACTGGAGACCCTCGCCAACTCTGCGCATGCTCGGGCCAACGTGCTTGGTGGAAGATGCTCCAACACTTCAGCACAGACGACAATATCAAACGAATTGTCAGGAAATTCCAACCGGGTCACATCGCCTTTGACGCAATGGACTCGGGTATCGTCCACCGACGGCGTTTCCAGATCAAGCGCCGTGACGGCAAGGCCACGGTCCGCCATGAGTCTGGAGATGAACCCATCGCGGGCGCCAACATCCAGAGCGCTTTCGATACCTGGCGGCATCAGTCCAAGCAGGTCACCGATCCGCTCTTGCTCACGTGCGCTCTCCCGATACTCGGAAAGACTCATCATTGCTCCACTCTCGACCATCGAATTCTGTTTATGCTGAAAAGGTGTGTGAACCGGCTGACTGCACAAAGCGATCAACGGAATCTGGTGACTCCAAGACGCGATCGCCATCGTGAGGGATTTCCGCCTTGGTGTTCCTCGGCCATATTGAGGCGTCAAGCACAACGTCCAGTCTCATGAACCGCGCCGTCTCATTAGGCATCAGAGCGTCGTTCGTTTCATGATCCACGACCGCAGCAGTTCGAGAATCTTTCGCTCCGTGCTGTCCGGCCGCCCAACGAAGGCCCATAGCGCTAGTATGGCCAACGCGTACACCAGCGCGCCAATCGTGCATAGGCTCACCAACTCAGCGAACGTTGAGTATCGTTCTGATTGCTCGAGAAACCAGCGATAAGTTGTTAGAACTGCCCCCACCATAAGCGTTGACGCGACCAGGGGTCGGAGCAGGTACTTACCCATCCCCGGGAAAGGTACGCCTGATAGCCTCGTGAAGAGAACGCGAATTGCGACGAGCCCAAGTACGCTCGCGAAGCAATGAGCAGCAGCAGCACCGGTGGTTCCAAATCGCATACAGGCAACCACGGTGACCGGAAGCGAGACAAGCAAAACGCCGGCAGAAAGTAGAGAAAACGCCCGCGGTTTTCCGAGCGCCAGGAGCACTATATAGAGATTCGATTGCAGGGCGGTCGCGAGCCCACTCAGTGCAACGATCTGAATGATCGGAACGGCTTCTGTCCATTGACTGCCTAGGAGGAGTGCGACTGCTGGCTCGGCAACGCACAGGATCCCAAGGGACACCGGGAAGCCAATGAAGCAAATCATCCCAAATACTGCTCCGAACCGCTGCGCGAGCTGATCGGGGTCATCTGACAATCTAGCGTAGGCCGGGAAGACGGATCGGTTAAGAGGTGCGATCAGTTCCGTCGCCGGCAGCGACGCGATCTCTACGGCGACGTTGTAGATCCCCAAGCCATGGCTGCCAACGGTACGTCCGAGGATGAAGTCAGTCGACCTGCTTCTCAAGAACTGTACGAAGCTGGACACGAAGATCCATTTCGAGAAATGAAACAGATCATCTCGAGCCGCCAATGAGAATCGAGGACGGAAGGGATGGAGGCGGTAGCTGATCCACACCGATACGAGCGTCCCAACGACAACCCCAGCAATAAGCGCCCAGTAGGAACGCAAAGTGAGCGCCAATCCAATCGTGACCACAAATGTGGCCATGCGCTTCGCAATCTGAAATCGGAACTCACTCTTGAAGTCCAACTCTTTTCGAAATGCCACAGTACCGATGTTCGCGAATCCCCCAACCACGGAGCTGATCGCGAGGACGGGCAGAATCAGCTCCAGGCGAGGTTCCCGGTAGAATGCGGCGGCGGGCACAGCGACTACCAGCAAGAGCACGGCAATCGCGGAACCGAAGATGACGTTGAACGTCCATGCCGTGTCATAGTGGGCGCGCCCTGTCTGTTGCCGTTGTATGAGCGCAGTATCGAAGCCGAATGCCGACATTAACTCGAGCAGGGCCACTACAGCCACCGCCATCGCAACCAGTCCGAAATCGTTGGGAGTAAGGATGCGCGCGAGGATGATGGTGCTAAACAAGCCGACGCCACGCTCGACTAGCTTCAAGCCCATCATCCAGGCGGCACCGAGCGCAATCTGCCGGGTTGTCGCAGGTCGTGACTGCTCTTGTGGTGACACGGCCATCAGGTCACGAACTCAGCTTCGGCGACCAAGGCAGGTTCACGGCGATTCGATGCTGCCTGGTCGATCGTACCGACGCGCGGCAACGACGAGAAGCCTGTGAGGGACACTTGGACGGGATCGAGGGTTCTCAGGAATGGGACGGCACCTCGCAAGTGCACAATCTCAAGCCGCGAGCTGCTCGCGCCCAGAGGCCGCCGGCAATTCTTGAGGTACCTGTTGGTGCTTTGACAGCCACGCCTTGGTCATGACGACCAAGGCAAGCACGTTGTACGGAAGGTCGAAGTAGGCAAGACTCAGAAACGCACCACCAACCGCGTAGCCGACCAGACTGACCTGACACATCGACCCTAAATGACGGCACCAAGCCAGGTCTTCCCTCGCCTTTCCATGCCGGCGCAGGTACGCAGCGCCTCGCCATGTAAACCACCACATTAGGAGCCAGATTGCGAGCCCGACCCATCCCTGTTCACCGAGAACCTGCAAGTAGATGGAGTGCGCAGCGTGGATGTCTTCGGGTTCCGGGGCATACTTGGTGAAGATATCGGGTTCGTAGATCGCAAACCCCCCCCCGGTACCCGGATGATCGTTGGCCAGATTGAAGGCCATCGCCCACGCATTGAGCCGCCCTAGTGCCGAACCATCCGTTTCGTAGGTCTCGATGGTGTACATTCGCTCCGTCCAAGCGCTGGGCATGAATGCAAGCAGCGCCAAGCCCACGCAGACGAGCAGAACACCAAGAATGCCCTTGCGGTCGCTTCGCCACCACAAGAACGTGGACATGGCAAAAATTGCGAGAAGGGCGCCTCTGGAGTGACTTCCTAGCGCGGCGGCTGCGCACAGTGCCATCGACGCCAAGAGAATCCACTTCAACCACCGCAGCTGTCGCGGCGCGACGAGGTAGATGTAGTAGATCAACGGGATCACCAAGATGATCGCGAGCGCGATCTCGTTGTTGCCTTCAATGAATCCGCCGGGACCCCAGACGCGATGATTGCCTCCCGTCACCAGCGTGAAGATGCCGCCCTTGACTCCATAGAACCCAATGGAGAACACAACGACCCACAGGAACCACTGAATGTGCTCCTTCTTGTAGATAAGCGCGATCGTCAGAATGATCATGACGTCGATCTTCAGAACGCGCGTTAGCATCTCCCAACTTTCCGAGGGGTAGTAGGAAAAAGGCCAGGTAGCGCTGATCCACACCATGAATAGCACCAGACAGATGACCGCGGGGTCACCGAAGGGGTTTCGTCGTTCACGCGTTAACACGAAGCCGATCATTGTCGCGGACGCGACTATCAACGCCACTGGCATGCTAGTTATGAAGCCCCAACCGAGCGCGTGCGGGTTCATCACACTGACCCACGTCCACATAATGACGCCGATCCATGGTCGAAACAGGGCTGCAGCAGAACCCGAGAGAATAATCGTCAATATGACCAAATCACGCATGATGAGATTCCTCCGCGCGATACTCGAATGCAGTCCTCACAAGGCGACTTCCCTGCATCGAAGAGATCTCATGGCGAGAACCGATTCGAACAATTCAACCTGGGCACGAGATGTAGCGTCCCAACCAAACTGCTCTGCGTATGTCCTCAGAACGTTCGGATCCGTTCGTCGGCGCAGCACCTTGTCGATCGCCGCTTCCAATGCGTCGGCGGTACGCGGTTCGAACAGTTCGCCCGCTACGGGCTCGCGGACAATCTCGGGTGTACTGGCCAGTCGTGTCGCGACCACCGGCGTGCCACAGGCCATGCTTTCGAGCAGCACGTTGGGCCAACCTTCCCGGCTCGAGGCGAGCACGAGGCAGTCCGCGGCGGCATACCATGGCGCCAGTTCTGCATTGACCACTGCCCCGGCAAATCGCACCGACTCGGCGATGCCGCGAGCCTCTGCCTGCGCTTGAAGTCGCCCGCGCTCCTCGCCATCTCCCACGATCGCAAGGAAAGCGTCGGTACCTTGCTGGCGCAGGCGGGCGATCGCATCGATCACGATGTCATTGCCCTTGAGTTCCACCAGATGACCCACGGTGAGTAGGATTCGTGCGGCCTCAGGCAATCCGAGCGCACGCCTGGACTCCACTTTGTCGAGGAGCCGGAAACGCTGGAGATCCACCCCATTGCGCAGGGCGAGCAGCCGTTCGGCGGGGGCATTCAACCCGGCCAGGACCTGGATCAGGGCTTTACTCACCCCAATCGAGGCGGCAGCGCGCCGAGCGGTCCACTGGATCAGGCGCCGAGGTACTGCGAACTGCGGTAGCACGTTGAGGTCGGTGCCTCGCGCCGTAACGACGAACGGTTTGCCGAACCAGCGCGCCAGCAAGCCGGCCGCTACACCGTCAGGGTAGTAGTAGTGCGCGTCGATCAGGTCGAAGTCGAAGCCTTCCCGGATGAGCTTCGCGATGGCACGACGAGCACCAAGGGCGAGCGCAAACGGGGCGATGCTCATGCCGACTTTTGGCGGCAGCAGATAACGAGGGTGAGACACCTCAACATCGTGCCGGCGTTCGAAGGCAGGCGTGGCGGCCATCCGGGCCCAGTCACCAAAGCGCGGGTCGGTCGACGGAAACCACGGTACGGGCGCGACGACGCGCGTCTCCACCGCGCCGGTCGCCAACAGATGGCGCAAGCGGGTCTCGACGAAAATCCCATGCAGCGGCCGCGCTGTGCTGGGATACAGCGTGGAGAACAGCAGCGTGCGGATGCGTGCGGCGCTCATCGATGCAGGTGCGCGAGAAATCCATCGAACATGAGCAGGGTCCAGATGGGCGCACTGTAATCCCGCCGACCCGACTGGTGATGGTCGACGAGCTCTTCCAGGTAGCGGCGCTCGAACCAGCCGGTACCTTCCAGGCGAGGGCCAAGAAGGGATTCGCGCACGCGATTCGCCAGCGGGCCGCGAAACCACCGCGCCAGGGGCACGGCAAAGCCCATCTTGGGGCGGTACAGAATCTCGCGCGACAAGTGCGGTTCCATGGCCCGCTTGAAGAGCCACTTGCCCTGACCCTCGTGCAGCTTGAGCGACGAGGGCAGGGTCGCGAGCCATTCCACCAGGGGGTGGTCCATCAGCGGCTCGCGCACTTCCAGTGCGTGCGCCATGCTGGCACGGTCGACCTTCGTGTTGATGTCGCCTACAAGATAGGTCTTCAGGTCGAGGTACTGGATCAAGGCCAGCGCATCGTCGGTGCCGGCGGCGCGCGCGTGGCGGCGGAATACTTCCACCGCGTTGTAGCCCCCGAGTTCACGCTGGAATGACGGCGAGAACAGGCGTTGCCTCATGGGATCGCGCAGGATCGACATGCTGTGGAAATAAGCTTCCACGCTGTCCCGAGCCAGGGACTCGAAGGTGCTCTTGGCGCGGAACACTCGCGGAGCCCAGTCCGCCTTTGGATAGAGGCAACCCAAGGTCCCGAATATCGAGCGCCGCAGGCCGAGGGGCAGCAAGGCGCGCACCTTTTCTTCGTTCGCATGCAGGCGATAGCGTCGGTACCCACCGAAGCTCTCATCACCGCCATCCCCCGACAGGGCTACCGTCACGTGACGGCGCGCCAGTTCGCAAACGCGGTAGGTCGGCAGGGAGGAACTGTCGGCGTAAGGTTCGTCGTAGGTGGCGACCAACCGGTCGATGAGGTCGAAGTCGTCGCTCTCGACCCGATCGACGTGATGCTCGGTGCGATACCGCTCCGCCACCTCGCGCGCGTAGGCTGATTCGTCGAAGGCCGGGTCAGCGAACGCGATCGAGCACGTCGTGACGGGCGCTGTCGACTCCATGGACATCGCCGCGACCACGGCCGACGAATCGACGCCGCCGGAAAGGAATGCGCCCAGAGGCACCTCTGAAATCATGCGCAGCCGCACCGATTCGCGCAGGCGGCGCAGCAGTTCCTCCGACGCTTCCTCGTGCGATACGCGCGCGTCGAGACTGAAGCGGACGTCCCAGTAGGCGCGCGACTCGCCGAGCGCCTGGCCACGGCGCACCGACAGCACATGCGCTGGGGGCAGCTTGCGGCAGCTCTTGAAGATGGTGCGCGGTTCGGGCACGTAGCCCAGCGCGAAGTACTCTTCGATGGCGAGTGGATCGAGGTCGCGCCGCGGCAGTCCCGTGGACAGTAGCGACTTCAGTTCCGACCCGAACAGCAGCAAGCCATCCTGCGTTTCTGCATAGAAGAACGGCTTCACGCCCAGACGGTCGCGTGCGAGAAACAGGGTTTCGCGATTCCGGTCCCACAGGGCAAAGGCAAACATGCCGCGGAACCGATCCACACAGGCCTCGCCCCAGGCTTCCCACGCGTGCACGATGACTTCCGTGTCGCTGCGGGTGCGGAACGTGTGGCCCAGCGCGGTCAGTTCCGGGATCAGCTCCTGGAAGTTGTAGATCTCGCCGTTGAAGACCACGACGACGGAGTGGTCCTCGTTGAACAGCGGTTGCTGCCCGCTTGCCACGTCGATGATGGCAAGGCGCCGGTGTCCGAGTCCGACGCCGGGTTCCAGGTGCAGGCCACCGCCATCCGGGCCGCGGTGATGCTGACTTTCGTTCATGCGGTCGAGCAGCGAGCGATCGATGTCTCTCGTGCCGCGTAGATCGAAGATGCCGACGATGCCGCACATGATGCTTGGGTTCCTAGCGAATGCTGCGAACGGAATGGTGGTGCCAGGTCGTGGCCGATACGCCGTAGCCACGGGCGGCGAGTTGGCTTTCGTAGAGCTGTGAGTAGGCGTCCACCATCACTGGCAGGCTGAAGCGGGCCAGGGCTTCCTTGCGGGCGTTGCGCGCCTGCTCCCGTCGCACGTCGGGCTGTCGAAGGTAGTCGACGATGGAATGCGCCAGTGCGCCGCTATCGGCGCGGGGCACGAGCGTCCCCGTGTGCCCGTCGGTCACCAGTTCCGGATTGCCACCGACCTCGGTCGCGAGCACGGGGATCCCGGAGGCCATCGCCTCGAGTATCGTGTTCGAGATGCCTTCGGACAGCGACGGCAGCACGAACAGGTCGAGGCTGCGCAGGACTTCCGGCACATTGTTCAGAGCGCCGGGCAGCCAAGCCTGTTGGCTCAGCCCGTGGCTCTCGAGGGTCCGCAGCGCCTCGGCCCGCAACGGACCTTCGCCGACCATGACGAGCCGCAGCCGTTGCGCTATCTCAGGCGCCATCTCGGTTGCCGTGATGAACGCGCGTACGAGGTTCAGGGGGTCCTTGACGGGGTCCATCCTTCCGACGGTCCCGACGACGAGATCATCCTCGCCGGCAAAGCCGAGAGGGGTCACCCGTTCGGGCTTTGCGTCCACCGGGTGGAAGCGCTCCGTGTCGACCCCGTTACAGATATGCGTGACACGCCTGCCCGGAATGCCGATGCGCTCGATGAGGTAGCGCTCGAGATCGTGCGACACGGCCACGTAGTGATGAACCGCGGGCCGCAAGGCGCGGCGCACCGCCAGGTACTTCCAGTTGTTGCCATCGGGGTCGTCGGCGTTGCGCCCGTGTTCGCTATGGATGCGAACCGGTACGGCGGCCAGCGCTGCGGCGGGCTGATGCTCCAGGGCAGCGATGTTGCGCGTGTGTACGACCGCAGGCCGTAGCTGTCGCAACAGGCGCAGCATGCGCGCGTGGGTGACCGGGCTGTTGCCGGGAGGCTTGCGCAAGGCGTGCAGTTCGACATCCGGACGGGTGATGCGCTTGCTGAAGTCCGTGTAGTCGGTCAGGCAGATCACGGCATGCCGAAAGCGGTCTTCCGGCATGCGGTTCAGCAGGTTGACCAGGCCGTTCTCCAATCCGCCCCAGTCGAGGCGGAAGATGACGTGCGCGATCAGCGGCCGCGGATCGTGGCCGGCAGGGCGGTGCTGGCCGAAGGCCGACATCAGCGCGCCACCGGGTCCGCGACCCCCACGGTGCCGAGCGTGGGGCGCAGTTGCTGGGCGATGTCCTGCAGGCGAGCTCGAGCCGCGGCCACGTCTTCGCCGTCGATCGGGGTGATCAGGGCGACACCGGTGCTGTCGGTACCCCGACCCGACAAGCGGGCGCGCATCAGCGCGATCTTGGCATCGACGAACCCGCTCGCTTCCATGCCGCCGATCAGCGACCACTGCCAGGAAAGCACGTGTACACCGCGCGCACCGATCTCGCGCTCGACCACCTGGAAGTCTGGCGCAATGGCGCCGATCACCCTATCGCGTCGCACCAGAACGCGCCATTCGGAATCGAAGTCCACCATGGTGGAGCCGTCGAAGGTGGTGAGCTTCGTCCCGCCGGAATCCGAGGCGTACCGCGCAACGTGGACGTCCACTGTGCCTTGGTCTCGACGATACTGAGCGGATGCTCGTGCCGTCGGATTCTCGAAAGGCGGGCGCCATGAGAGCTGCGGGTCACCTGTGTGCGTCCACATGCCGAGTGCGGGTGCCAGTTCGACCTGGTAGGTGCCACGCGATGCTGCGTCAGCAGCGTCGATCGCAAACGCTGCCAGCGGCGCCACGGCCGAAAGTGTGGCCGTCGCAGCTGCAGCCAACCATACCGGGCGCATGGTGGCGTGGGCTCGCGTAGCGGACGACACCGGCCCGGCGATCTCCGGACGGCCGTCGCTCATGAACCGCACACCGAAGTAGAACAGGGCCGTCATTACGATCCCGAAGAACACCCATCCGTAAATCAGGTGGTCCACACCCACCGCGATCGTGTTGTTGCTGTAGTGTCCCAGCAGGACAATCATGTAGGCACGCAGCCAATTGGCCACGATGGGCACGATCACGGCCAGCACGACGAACACCCAGCGCCGCCGGTTCGACCGGAAATTGAGGTAGGCAAACAGGCTGCCTGCAAACAGGGAGACGATCAGGTATCGCACCCCGCTGCACTCCTGAACCACCGACCATTCGCCGGAAGGAATCACGAAATTGTTGCCCTCGCGGAACACCGGAACGCCGGTCATGCGCAGTGCGGTGACCGTGAAATCGGCGGTGAGGTCGATCAGTTGCGGAATGAACACCTCGCCGAAGGGCCACGCGAACAGCAGGAAGGCCAGCGGGAACGCAGCGCGGCGCGCGAAATCCCGGCCGAGAACGGTGATCAGTGTCACAGGCACTGCGGCGACCAGCGCGAGGTCGCGGAAGCTCTTGATGTTCGACGCGTACCCGAGGAACCAGAGCATGCCGAGGAGAGCAAGCAGCGCCAATCCGGGCCACCACGGCCGCCAATCCACCCCGGCGAACTTGGCCCGTTCCCGCCAGAGCAGCCACGCGCTCACCGGCACCACGAGAAATCCATGGTTGTACGAAACCGAATTGTTCCAGGTGTCGATGACCCCCAGCGCAGTCGGCCAGTGCACCAGCAGCAGGGCCAGGACCGCGATCACGGCCACCAGCCAGAGTTGGCGCGCGGACCCCGAGCCGATGCGGGGCGAGGCGTTGGGGGTGAGTTCGGGCGGATTCATGCGCGAGTGATCCGGCATTCGCCGTTACCAGCAAAGACCTTCGTACTGGCCGGGAATCGAGCCACGTTCCGGCAGGCTTGCGAGGTCGAGCACCTTCTGATGCGGCTTGAGGTGCTGCCGCAGGGCCTCCACCACGCGCCGGTCCTGCATCCCGACGATGACGATCTCGGCGTGGCCGATCACCTCGGCCACGTCCGGTCGCAGCAACTGGCCGATGTGGGGCAGGTGCTGTTCGATGAAGCGGCGGTTTGCACCCAGCAGGCTCGACAGGTGCACCTCCGGGTCGTAGACGAGCAGGTTGAGGCCCTTGCCGATCAGGTGCTCGGCCATGGTCACCAGCGGGCTCTCGCGCAGATCGTCGGTGCCTGGCTTGAACGACAGCCCCAGCATGCCGACGCGTCGCGCGCCCGAGCCCAGAACCTTGGACAGGGCAAGATCGATGTGCGCGCGATTGGACTGCAGGATGCTGCCCAGCATCGGCAGTTCCACGTCACGGGTCTTGGCGAGATACATTGTTGCCCGCAGGTCCTTCGGCAGGCACGAGCCGCCGAACGCGAAGCCCGGCTTGAGGTAGGCGCGCGAGATGTTGAGCTGCGTGTCCTGGCAGACGAGATCCATCACCGCGAACGGGTCCACGCCGAGCGCTTCACACAGCCGTGCCGTCTCGTTGGCGAAGGTGATCTTCAGCGCGTGGAAGTTGTTGCAGCAGTACTTCACGGTCTCCGCGGCACGAATGGTGGTCACGCGAAACTCGCAGGGCAGATGTCCGAACAGGGCGCGCAGCGCGGCGACCGCGGGCTCACCGCGTGAACCGACGATGGTGAACGGCGGCTTGTCGTAGTCGCGGATGGAGCTGCCTTCGCGCAGGAACTCGGGTTGGAAGCAGACGTGAAAGTCGACGCCTTCCTTCTTGCCCGATTCACGTTCGAGCAACGGCAGCAGCATTTCCTCGACCGTTCCAGGGACCACCGTGGAGCGGAACACGAAGACGTGACCATTCGGTTTGGTGCGCAGCGCCGCCCCCATCTCCTGGGCGACGCGCAGCAACGCGCCTTGATCCTGGCTGCCGTTCGGGGCAGACGGTGTGCCTACGCAGATGAGCGACACGCCGGTGGCACCCAGTGCCTCGGCGACGTTCTGCGATACGGTGACCTTGCCGCTCGCCACCACCGCCGCCATGAGATCGACCATTCCCTCTTCCACCACCGGGGTCTTGCCGGCGGCGATGAGGTCCAGCTTGGCCCGGTCGATGTCCACCCCGACCACTTGATGGCCGTCTCGAGCCAGGCAGGCGAGCGATACGGCGCCTACGTAGCCGAGACCGAAGATGCTGATGTTCAAGTTTGCAATGCCCCTGCGTTGGAATTGTCGGTAGTGGCGCGAGATGAACCCATGCAGCGTTCGATGATGCGGTCGAGCCGGCGCATGGACTGGTCCCAGGCGTGATGCGAGAGAATGCGTTCGCGACCTGCCGTGGCGAGCCGGCGCCGCTCGTCCCGGTCGTCCATGAGCCGTGAGATAGCGCGAACGTAGTCGTCGGACGTGTCGCAGACCAGGAAATGATGCTGATCCTGTGCATCCACGCCGCCGGCCGCGACGCGGCTGGTGACCACCGGCACGCCCATGGCCATGCCTTCGAGAATCTTGTTCTGGGTGCCGCGCGCGATGTTGAGCGGCGCGATCATGCAGGCCGATCGTTGCACGTACGGCCGCACATCCGGTACCGACCCGGTCACGGTGACCCCCGGCAACTCGCCCAGCTTGCGTACCGCGGGCGACGGATCGGCGCCGACGATGAGGAGCTTGGTGCCCGGGCGGTGCGCCTGCAGCAGCGGCAACGTGGTGCGGCAGAAGTCGAACATGCACTCCTGGTTCGGGTAGTAGTCCATGCGTCCGACGAAGCAGATCGTGTCGGCGTCATAGGGCGCATCGGACGGGGCGAAGTACTGGTGATCGACGCCGTTCGGAAACCAGTCCGACGCCACGCCGGTACCGTAGCTCTCCAGCGTCTCCCACTCGGCCCGTGTGGTGGCCGTGCACAGATCGAACTTGCGCGCGAGGCGCTTCTCGGCACGCTCCATCTTCCAGCCTTCCAGCCGGTAACCGAGCGACAGCGGAAACGGTTTGGCATCGGCGTACTCGAACCACTTCTGCGAATCCATGTCGCCGAAGTCGAGGATCTTGGGTATGTCGCGTACGTCCTCGACGTACTGGGCCACCGAAGAGCAATGCACGAAGATGAGGTCGAAGCGCTCGGCCGCGAGCAGGCCGCGCACGCGTGCCGCCAGATCCGGCGAATAGAAGAACCCCATGGACGAAGGTTCGAGCGACGGCAGCCGTACCACCATGCGCAGCGCCTGGACGTCGTTGCGCACCTGGCCGATCTCGAAGCGCTTGCAGTAGGGCGCGATGCCCTGCGCATCGGCCGCTTCGGCAGCCGAGCGGGCGAGGGAAGCCACGGTCACCTCATGCTGGGCGTTCAGGTGCCGGATCATGTTGAACGGGCGAATCTTGCCGCCGCGCTTGGGCGGGTAGGGAAAGCGGTGGCAGACGTAGAGGATCTTCATGCCGCGACCGCCGCGAGCTCGTCGGTGACGTCGACCGGTGTCTGTCCGTCGAGAAAGATGCGGCTCCAGATCTCGAGGTTCATGAGCGCCAGCAACTGGTCGGTCCCGTCGATGCGATTCGCATCGTGGTCCGCCATCAGTCTCCCGATCACGCCATGGTCGAAGAGACCGCGGCGGTGCACGCTCTGAGGCGAGAGCAGTTCGCGCATCACCTTGGCGAGGTCGCGCTTCAGCCATGCGCCCATGGGTGTGCCGAAGCCGCGCTTCTTCCGGTGCAGGATGTCGTCCGGTAGCGTGTCGGCGAGCGCCGCCTTCAGCACGTGTTTCAACTGACCGCCCTTCAGCTTGAGGCTCTCGGGGATGCGGGCCGCGAGTTCGACCAGTTCGTGATCGAGCAGCGGTACGCGGCATTCGAGCGACACGGCCATGCTCATCTTGTCGGTCAGCATCAGCAGGTCGTCGGGCAGCTGCGTTTCGGCGTCGACACTCAACATGCGGTTGAGTCCGTCGCTGCTGGTGGCCGTCGCGAAGGCGGCGTCGATCGCGTCCCATGCATCCTGGCGACCGTTCTTCAGCAACTCTCCCCGGACTTCAGGCGAGAACACCTGCACGTATGCGTGATAGCGTTGCTCGAATGTCTGCTCGGCGGACGCCAGGAACGCCTTCCCGAGACGCAGCATGTTGAGGAGCGGCGAGTGGCGGTCGCTGGGTAGTCGGCGGGCTCCGGCCACCATGGCGCTGCGCAACCAGTGCGGCAGCTTCTCGAAATAGTTCTGGTAGTGGTTGCCGAGGTACCGGCGGTAGCCGCCGAAGAGCTCGTCGCCCCCCACGCCGGACAGGATCACCGTGACGTCACGTCGGGCGAATTCCGAGACGAGATAGGTGGTCACGAACGCCGTGTCGGCGATCGGCTCGTCGAGATGCCATATGAGCCGTGGCAGCAGGGACACCACGTCCGGCTTGACCACGATCTCGCGGTGCTCGGTCTTGAACAGCTCGCTTACGCGACGCGCGTAGGGCAGTTCGTTGTAGAGATTCTCGGCGGTTCCGCCTTCGAAGCCGATGGAGTAGGTCTTGATCGGCCGTTCGCTGTGCGCAGCCATGAACGCGACGACGGCGCTCGAATCGATTCCGCCCGACAGGAAGGCGCCGATGGGAACGTCGCTCACCATCTGCATGCGCACCGACTCTTCCAGTTGTGCGCGCACGGCGTCGGTCCATTGGGCGGCGCTCATCGAACTGTCGATCTGCGGCGAGAGTTGCCAGTAGCGCCGCTGCTCCACTCCCGACTCGGTCACCACCAGCAGTGTGGCCGGCGGCAGCTTGGTGACACCGCGAAACAACGATTGGGGTGCGGGCACGTAGCCCAGGCGAAGATAAGAGTCGAGGGCGGCGAGGTCCAGTTCTGCCCGTACGCCGGGGATGGCGAGCAGGGCCTTCGCTTCGCTCGCGAAGGCGATGCGCTGCTGGTCGCGCATCACATAGATGGGCTTGATGCCGAGGCGGTCGCGTCCGATCAACAGGCGCCGCCGGCGCGCATCCCAGAGCGCGAATCCGAACATCCCGTTGAGGCGCTGGACGAAGGCGTCGCCGTACTCGGCGTAGAGATACAGCAGTACCTCGCAATCCGAACCGGTCTTGAAGCGGTAGCCCTGGTCCTGCAGCTCGGCGCGCAGCTCGCGGAAGTTGTAGATCTCGCCGTTGCAGACGACCCACAGCATGCCGTCTTCGCTGGACAGCGGTTGGTGGCCACCGGCGAGGTCGATGATGGAAAGGCGCCGCATGCCGATGCCGCACGGGCCGTCCAGATGCTGGCCCTCGTCGTCCGGCCCGCGATGGGTGGTGATGCGGCCCATGGCCGTCAGCAATGCGGATTCGACCGGGCGGCCGTCGAAGCGATAGATGCCGTGGATGCCGCACATGGCGCGTCAGGCCCTTGCCACGACGCCGGCAGGCGCCGCCAACCGGCTGTAGACCGGTTCATAGTTCGCTACGCTCCGCGCCCAGGTGCGCTCGCTTTCGACGAAGCGGCGCCCCTGCTCGCGGATGCGGTCCCACTCCTGGCGCTGCCCGAGCACGCGCTCGATGGTCGAAGCCAGGGCGGCGACATCGCCGGCGGGGAACAGGTATCCGGTCTGTCCGTCGCGGATCAATTCACGGTGCCCGCCTACGTCCGAGGCGATCAGCACACGTCCCTGCGCCATCGCCTCGAGCGGCTTCAGGGGCGTCACCAGCTCGGTGAGGCGGATGGGCTTGCGCGGATAGACGAGGAGGTCGACCAGATCGTAGTACTGCTGCACCTCGCGCTGCGGGACGCGCCCGGTGAACACGACCCGATCGGTCAGATTGAGCTCCTGCGTCAGGGTTTCGAGGTTCGCCTGCTGCGGCCCGCCGCCGAGCAGCAGCAGCTTGAGATCCGGGTGGCGCGGGGCCAGCGTGCCCAGGGCTTCGATCAAGTGGTCCAGTCCTTCGTAGCCATAGAACGATCCGGCGAATCCGAGGACGGTCGCACCCTGCAGGCCGAGGCGTGCGCGCAATTCCGGATCCGGGGTGGATCCGAAGCGAAAGGCGTTGGTGTCCACTGCGTTCGGGATGACCGTGACGCGCTCGCCTGGGATGCCACGCGAAGTGATCTCCCGGCGCAGACCCTCGCAGATCGTGGTGACGTGGTTCGCATGGCGCAGCGCGAAGGTCTCGAGCGCACGCGAAATCCGGTAACGCAGGCTCCCTTCCGTCGTCGTGCCGTGATCCACAGCCCCGTCCTCCCAGAGCGCGCGCACTTCGTAGACGACCGGCACGCCGCGGCGGCGGCCGGCGTAGATCGCCGGCAACGCGTTGAGGACCGGCGAGTGAGCGTGCACGACATCGGGACGGTGCCGATCGATCAATCCGAGAAGCCGCCGCGTGGTCGCGATCATCTCGTCGAAGTAGGCGCCGCCGGGAAGGCGCGACAACCATCCAGAGGTGAACGGTGTGCGTTCGAACGTCCAGCCGTCGGCCTCGTCCTGGGCGACACCGGTCGGCCCCTGCCGAGGTGTCGTGACATGGATGGTCTGCCATCCACGGCTGCGCTGTTCGCGCAGGATGGCCACCGTCCGGAACGCATAACCGCTGTGCAGCGGCAGCGAATGATCGAGTACGTGCAGGATGAGCATGGACGGGCGCGAGCGATCTCAGGCCCGGACGGCGGTGCCGGAAGCGTGCGGCGGTACCTGCATGCCAGCGGCCGTCAACCCAGATGGCGCGACAGCCGCGCACCCAGGAAATTGACCACCGGCCGCGGCAGGCGGCGCCACGTCTCGATCATCAGCCGGTACTTCGGATTGAGCGGATTGTTCTGCGGAATCGAATCGCCGGCGTACAGGCTGTACTCGTAATGCAACGGCGCCGGTTCGAAACCCCAGTTCTTCTTGAAGTCGAACGACCCCGTGCCCTGCTTGCTGCGGCCGTAGTCGAACACCTTGAGGCCGCGTTCGCAGGCACGCCGCATGAGCTCCCAGTACTTGAAGTCGTTGGCGGCGAGGTCGCGTGCGGCGACTGTGTCGCCGGCGTAGTACGGCAGCACCTCGTCGCGGAAGTAGAACGAAAGCACGCCGGACACCGGGACCCCCGCGGCGTCGACCACGATCAATGCTTCGCAACGCTCGCCGAAGGCGGCTTTCAGTTCCGCGAACCAGCGCTTCGGCATCGGCGGTGTCCCGTGCCGATGCACGTTGTCGGCGTAGAGGTCGAAGAAGCGATCGATCGTCTTGTCGATCTCACTCCTGAGACCATTCTTGATGCCTTTGCGTACCATCGCGCGCTGCTTGCGCGGGATGGCGTTCATGTTCGCTTCGACGTCCGCCTCGAGGTGCTTGCGGAACGTGACGTACAGATCCTGCTCGGGCCAGGACGGCTCGCGCCGCTCGCGGTTGCGCAGTTCCAGGTGGGCCGCACCGGCCTGCTTCGCGAGGTTGTTCGCGGCGTGATGCAGCGCCGCGATCGCCTTGGGGTCACTGGAAGCACAGCCGCCATAGACTGCGAATGGCAGCGAGGTGACGGCGTGGCCGAACAAGCGGCTCTTGATCTGCACGAGCGGCAGCACGCCGACGATCTCGCTGTCGCGCTGTGCGAAGAGAAAGTGCGCTCGATGACGGAAGACGCGCTCGATCAGATCGTGCCACGCACTCTGATGAAAGAACGTTGCATCCGGGCACGAGGCCACGAACGCATCCCAGCGCGCCCGGTCGGAACTTCGCATCCGGTGGACTTCGATGTCGCCGACGCCGAGCGCGCCACCGGTCTCCGCTTGCATGTGCATCATGTCTCGAGAAACACCTGGTCCATGCGACCCCAGCGGAAATCCGACAGCAGGCGCTTCAGCTTGTCTT
This sequence comes from Betaproteobacteria bacterium Ga0077523, assembly GCA_001464695.1. Taxonomy (GTDB): domain Bacteria; phylum Pseudomonadota; class Gammaproteobacteria; order Burkholderiales. The sequence continues at coordinate 206,786 of LNDQ01000112.1, forward strand.
CGTTGCGATGCAGATTCACGTAGTGACGAAAGCGCGTCTTCGCGTCAGCTTCGCGGATGCGCGGCTGTCCCGGGTCGATCTCCCACGGGTGGAAATAGAACATCGCCGGCTTCTGATCCAGCCGGTTCACGCGCTGGATGAGCCACTTCGAGACGGGGTAGGGAAACAGACGGAAGTAGCCGCCACCGCCGGTGGGCACATTGGTATTCATCATCCGCGACGTGGTCACCGGGATCTCGATGAGCCCGGGCCGCACTTCGAACGGAAAGCGGGGCGCATCGGGCATGCCGTAGTGATCGTGCCGGACCGGATACACGCTGGAGCTGTAGCGATACCCGGCGTCGAGCAGGCAATCGAATGCCCAGAGATTCGCGTGGCCGATGGAAAAACTGGGCGCGCGGTAACCCCGCACTTCGCGGCCTGCGATCTGCTCCAGCACTGCCTTGGCGCGGACCACATCGTCGCGGAAATCGGTGTGGGACTGCTCCGTCGCGCGATGATGGCTGTAACCGTGGCTGGCCAGCTCGTGGCCGCCGTCGACGATGCGGCGCACGACCGCGGGATAGCGCTCTGCGATCCAGCCCAGGGTAAAGAACGTCGCCGTCGCGCGATGCTCGGTGAGCAGGCCGAGGATGACGTCGACGTTGCGCTCGACCCGGCACGGCATCGTTTCCCACCGGCTGCGCTCGATGTAGGGTGCGAGCGCCGAGACCTGGAAGTAGTCCTCGACGTCGATCGTGAGTGCGTTGACGATGGGTGATTGTTGCAGCATGGCGCGTTGGCTCAATGGGTCACGCGCTGCGCGATCCATCCTGCGAGATGCTCCGCTATGCGTGGCGCCGCGCTGCCGTCCCACAGCTCCGGCACGCGACCGCGCTTGCCACCGGTGGCGAGCACGGCATCGAGCTCGCGCAGGATGGCGTGGCGGTTGGTCCCGACCAGCGTGTTGGTGCCTTGTTCGATGGTGATCGGTCGCTCGGTGTTCTCGCGCAACGTGAGGCATGGCACGCCGAGTGCGGTGGTTTCTTCCTGGATGCCGCCGGAGTCCGTCAATACGATCGTGGCGGCCGACATCAAGCCCAGCATCTCGAGATAACCGAGCGGTTGCACGGTGAGAATGCGGCTGTCGCTCAATCGGCCGGCGAGGCCGAAGCGCTCGATGTTGGCGCGTGTGCGCGGATGCAGCGGCAGCAGCAGCGGCAAACGTCGGCTCGCGTCGGCGAGTGTCTCGATGAGATCGCCCAGGGTATCGGCCTGGTCGACGTTCGACGGCCGATGGAGCGTGACTATGCCGAACTGCTGCCAGTCGGCGAGCGCCTTCTCGCCAACACCGGCCCGCGCGAGCGAGGTCGCGGCGGGCACCGCACGCGGCTTGTGCGCGAACAGCGAGTCGATCATGAGATTGCCGACGAAATGCACGCGCTCGTCGGCGATGCCTTCGCGCACGAGGTTGCCATGGGCCGTGCGCTCGGTGGTGTAGAGCAGGTCCGAGATCTGGTCGGTGAGCACACGGTTGATCTCTTCCGGCATGCGCCGATCGTTGCTCCTGAGGCCCGCCTCCACGTGCACCAGCGGTACGTCCTTCTTCACCGCCACGAGCCCGCAAGCGATGGTCGAGTTGACGTCGCCCACGACCACGACGCAGGAAGGGCGATGCGTGTCGACGACAGGCTCGAAGCGTTTCATGATTTCGGCGGTCTGCACCGCGTGCGTTCCGGAGCCCACTTCGAGATTGACGTCGGGCGTTGGAAGCTGCAGATCGCGGAACAACTGGTCGTTCATGAAGGCGTCGTAGTGCTGCCCGGTGTGCACCAGCAACGCCGGCGGCATGTCGGCGCGGTTGCCGAAGGCCCGGATGAGCGGCGCCATCTTCATGTAGTTGGGGCGCGCGCCAACCACGCACAGCACCGGACCGGCCGCGCTTTCGATCTTGCCCATGGACAGGTCAGGGCTCCTGGCGAGCGGCGGGCTCGATCACGCGCACCAACCGTCGCAGCGTGTTCAAGACGACGGTGAGGGTCTTTTCGAGCCGTACGACGCGTTCGGTGAGGTGTTCACCCTCTTCCGGGGGGGCCAACCCGGCGGCGACCGGCTCTAGTCCTTCGCCCGGATCGCGCGACTGTGTCGGGTCGACGTTGCCGTGGGTGGTGGCCGGACCGAGTTCGTCCTTGAGTTCGTCGGCGACCGTATTGACGTCCTCGGGTTTGATCGTGGTGGCGTCGCGCAGGAACGCCATCAGCAGCAGCCGGTTGCAAACGAGGTTGATGCGGCGCGGAATGCCTGCCGTGAACGCGAAGATGCTGTCCATCGTGCCCGCCTCGAACGAGGGCTTCTTCTTCTTCCAACCCACGTGGACCATGCGGTGCTCGATGTAGCGCTGGGTTTCCTGCCGGTCGAGAGCGCCCAGGTGGTAGGACGCAATCACGCGCTGGCGGAGTTGCTGCATCGTCGGGTGTTGCATGACCCGGCGCAACTCGGGCTGGCCGACCAGAAAGCTCTGCAGCAGTCCGCGGCCGCCTACCTGGAAATTGGAGAGCATGCGCAATTCTTCGATGGCGCGGGCGGTCAGGTTCTGCGCTTCGTCGACGATCAAGAGGGCGCGTTTGCGCTCCAGCGCGATGGTCTTGAGGAACTGCTCGAGCTCCGACAGGAGCGAGCCCTTGTCCGTGCCCTTGGACTGCAGGCCGAACGCGGCGCACACGGCACGCACGAGGTCGTCCGCATCGAGCATGGTGCTTACCAGGTGTGCGGCGACGACCTTGGAGGCATCCAGGTGCGCGAGCAGGTTGCGCACGATCGTGGTCTTTCCCGCCCCAACCTCGCCGGTGATGACGATGAAGCCCTCACCCTGATAAAGGCCGTACTCGAGGTAGGCGTAGGCGCGTTTGTGGATCGGACTCTCGTAGTAGAAGTCCGGGTCGGGGCTGAGCTTGAACGGGTTGCCGGTCAGGCCGAAGAAGGCTTCGTACATGGCGGCCTCTAGAAGAAGGTGTGAGAGAGGGAGACAAGCACGGCACGTTCCCGATAGTCGGGGAAATTGTTGGAATTGAAGACCTGCCAGCGCAAGCCCACTGTGCCGTAGGTCTTGGGAGAGATCTGCCGGGACAGGCCCATGTTGAAGATGGTCTGCACTGATTCGAACGCCGGGGTGCCGGCTGCAGTCGCAGCACCCTCAACGAAAAGTCGATTGAGACTCATTGTTCCAGTCAACATTGGGTCGAGCTTGTGCGACACGATCACACCGCCACCCCGCTGAGTGATTGTGCCGAAGTTGTTGAATGGATCGACAGAGCTGGCTGCAACTGCCTCGGTCAAGGGCGTTGTCTTGCGCCAATACATGCTCAGTGTGACCGTAGTCCGGTTGCCTATGATGGCGATGGCAGGTTCGATGCTCTCCGTCAGGAGCACTCTTGGTGTGAAGATAGGTGTCGGACTCCCCAGGAGGGAACTGAAACCGCTTTGCGCAAGCAGCTGATTAACAAATAGTTCTCGTTGTACTGGGTCCGGAATTGCCTGAGCAAAAAGGGCGTCGAGCGATGTGCGCAAGCCGGAGTTGCTGGAGGATGTGAACTGCTGAATCTGCTGCTGGGATGTCTGAATGCGACGACCGGCGCGAAGTGTCCAACCCGTGAACGCCGTTCGGTAGGTAGCGTCAATATCGAACGAATTGCCGAAGAACCGTCGCTCGATATTGGCTTTGACTTCCGTTCTCGGCGATGGCTTCCAGTTGAATCCGCCACCGTAAATGGGCCCCTTCTGCTCACTGAACACGAAATCATTCGACTCGTATCCTCCGGTGGCAATCAGCTGGAAGTCGGTGTCAACATTTGCGGTGGCGCGCAATCGTGCTAGCTGAGAGATGAAGGCCGGCTGACTACCGTACTCGACGCTGTAGTAGTTGTAGTCAAACGACGGAACGATAAACGTTCCGCCTACACCGTCCCATCGTGTGGTAAAGGCATTGCCATAAGAGTCAGGCCGTTGGCCGGTACTGAAGGTCGTGTAGGTGATTTCGTCGCGGATTGTGTACTGCGATCCGCCGGGGAGCCGTCCTCGGATGTAAGGGGCTAGAGAGAGTGTGGTTGCTTCGGTGCGGTTTGCAGTGGAGCTTCCAATGTCGCCCGGTTGCGGACCAAAGGGCGATAAGAAAGTCTGAAATATGTTCGCGCGCGCATCGACATAGAAAAAGTTCTCGATGACTTGGAGATTTGCATCACTGTAAAGCGTGTTGCGTACGGTGCTTTCGCCTGTGCCGGCCATATACCATAGAAGACTCGGCGAATAGCGTGCATTAACCTTGAGGCGCGCTCCGTTCTTGTTCACGCCGAAAGTGGGCGTGACGATGTTGAAGATGTCTGCCTCCTGGAGTTCCTTCGGCCGCAGTCGGGCGTTGTCAGAAAGTGTCACCGTTCCAGATACGGACAACGATGGCCTCCACTCCGCACCTTGCGTGATCGGCGTTAGCGCTAGCGAGGTCGACAGCGTTAGAAGCGCAAGCCAAGTCCGTTTCATCCGGCATGCCATGGAACGAAGGCCGGCCCTGGTCAGGAAGTTGAGGAGCCGTAGTAGTAGTAGTAGCCCGCTTCCTGTGAGGTCGTCTTGTTGAGCAGCGTCATGACGACCGGGCAGGCCTCGAGCGCATCCAGCGCTTCGAGAACCATGGATTGCGAGGTACGCTCGGCTTCGATGACGAACACGATCTGGCCCATGTAGCGGGCGAGCACTCGCGGTTCCGGAGCCGCCAGGATAGGCGGCGAATCGAAGATGAGTATGCGGTCTTCGTAGCGCGATGCGACTTCGTTCACCAGGTTCTCCATGGCCTTGCTCGCCAGCAGTTCGGTGGAGTGGTGATGACGCGTCCCCGCCGAGATGAAGCTCAAGCGGCCAAGGTTGGTGCGGACAAGCACATCGCTTACGTCGAGGCTCGGATTGACCAGGAGGTCGATCAACCCCTTGGACGGGGGCATGCCCATCAGTGAGGCAAGGCTTGGACGGGTGGGGTCGCCTTCGACCAGAAGCACGGTGCTGTCGCGTTCCATCGCGATGCTCATCGCGAGGTTCAGCGAAACGTAACTCTTGCCCTCACCGGGCACAGCGCTCGTGATCATGATGCGCCGCGCATTCTCGACCGGGACCGCGGATTTTCCGACACAATTGTTGAGGAGCGGACGCTTGGCTACTCGGAACTCGTTGGCGATCCGCGATTGCGGCATGTCGGGGGTCAGCAATCCGCGTTCTGCCAACCGGGTGAAGTCGATGTCGAAGCGGCGTGCGCGCTGCTGCGGCGTCGTGGCTTCACTTGTGTCGACGACCGTAGCTGTGCGGTCCATGTCTGCGCGACCGGCTTCCAGTGTTGACGGTGCTTGGGAGTCGGCCGCGTTGGGTCGCACATGGCGGCGGACCACGCTCGGCAGGGCTTCGGGTTCTTTGGTGACCACCACCGGCGCGGGTGGTTCCGCCACCGGATGTTCGTTCAGGCTGCGCAGGCGTTGAGCGGCGAGTTCGACGAGGCTCAGGGATTTGTCGGCGGGCGGTGCTTCCGGTGCTTCGGGTATTGAGAGCTCCCCTGACACTTCCTGTCCGGCTTTCCGCAACTGTTCCAGCCGCTGCGCGGCCTGCTCGATCAGACTCATTTCGGAACCCTGGGCTAGGCCGTGCGCATGATGAGAAGGAGGACGGCCAGTGCCGACCCGAACGCAGCAACGAGACCGGCGATTCCCCCGAAGAACGCGTAGTTCGACAGTCGCTTACGCTTTCTGGTGGCGCTCACATCCTGCAGCGATACGGTGCCCAGCACGGGGCGCTGGGTCGCGCGTCGCAGGCCACGAACCGAGTGGAACACCGGGAACAGCTGGCTGTACACGAGGCTCGCGAAAACACCGGCCACGAGGGCCACCCCGAACGCCGCTCCCAGCAGGAGAATCCGGTTGGGTGCCACGGGTTTGTTGGAAACCCGGGGCGGATCGATGATGCGGAAATCAGCGACCGACGAAGACTGCTCGAGCTGGCTCGTCATCATCGCCGACTCGCGCCGCGACAGCAGGTTGTCGTAGTTGCTCTTCTGCACCGCGTAGTCGCGGTTGAGCTGCACCAGTTCTTCCTCCAGCTCGGGCTTCAGGCGGGCCGTGTTACGCACCTGTGAAAGCTTGGATTCGATCTCCTCGACCTTGCCCTTGAGTGCTGCCGTGTTGGCTTCGGCTTCGGCGAGCGACAGCTTCAATTGCTGGTATACGGGATTGCGGTCGAGCGACGAGGTGGCGCGCTTCGGATCGGCCTTGCGTGCGGCGGCCTTGGCGGCGTAGGCCGCCTTCTTCTCTTCGACCTGCTTGTCGCGATCCTTCTCCAGATCGGCCAGCACGCGCCGCGTCCCGATGACATCGGGATGCTGGTCGGTATAGGTGCGCAACAACTCGTCGAGATTCTTCTTCAGCGTGTCGATCCGGGCGTCGAGCTCCGGGACGCTCGCCATGAAGGGATCGTCTTTCTGGCCGGGACCGTCCGTGGGTTCGGGCAGGAACACCGGGTCCTCGCCCGCCAGTTCCCGCTTCAACGCGTCGCGCGACTGGATCGCAGCCCGTAGCTCGATGCGCGCGGTGCTGGCTTGCGCTTCGAGAGCGGTCATTGCCGAGATTGCGTTGTCACCACCCCCGAACGAACTCAGGTTCTTCAGCTTGAAATCCTTCAAGCGGCGTTCAGCTTCCTGGAGCCGGCGCTCGTACTCCTGAATCTGCTGGTCGATGAACTGCTGCGCCTTCTGGGTATCGCGGCGCTTGTCGCCCAACCCCGATTCGACGAAGATCGATAGCAGGGAGTCCACCACGCGTTTCGCCTTGTCCGTGCTCGGATCGCGGTAGTTGATCACGTAGAGGTTGTCCGCCGGCGACCCGCCGAGCTGGATGCTCTTCATGATCTTGTCGATCAGCGCATCTCGCTGCTCCGGGGTCTTGGCCTCGAGATCCAGGTCCGCCATGCGCACCAGCTTCTCCATGTTCGGCCGCGTGATCAATGTGCGGCTGATCATGGCGATCTGGAGGTCGACATTCGGCTGCACCGCGAGGCCGCTCATCAGCGGCTTCAACACCGATTGCGTGTCGACGTAGACCCGGGCGCTGGCCTCGTACTTGTCTGGGATGACCATCACGACCACCAGCCCGGCGACACCGACCAACCATGCGGCGGTGAGCCCGACGAAGCGTCGGCGCCACATGCCTCGCGTGTAGTCGAGGGTTTCGGCGATGATGGGATTCACGATGCGCTACCTCGGTCAGGACGCGATGGAAGGAGGGAGGCGGTCAGAACCAGCCCTGGGGAATGACCAGCACGTCGCCCGGCTTCATGTCGACGTTGGCGCTGATGTCCCCGCGGCGCAGAAGGTCCTTTAGCTTGACGGTATAGAGCTTATTGCCGGCCGGGTCAGGCCTGACCAGTGTGGTGCGATTGCCATCGGCGAAGTCGGTAATGCCTCCCACGGCAATCATGACGTCAAGCAGCGTCATGTTTTGACGATACGGGAGGGCCTGCGGTTTGGAGGCTTCGCCCACGACGCGGATCTGCTCGCTGTAGGGGCCTACGAATCCGGTCACGACCACCGTTACGACGGGGTCGCGGATGTACTTGGAGAGCGCCTTTTCGACATCTCGTGCCAGTGTGGTGGGGTTCTTGCCGATCGCAGGAAGATCTTCCACCAGCGGGAAGCTGATCTTTCCATCGGGCCTTACTGGCGCGGAGTAGCTGAGATCCGCGTTTCGCCAAACGATTACGTTGACTGTGTCCCCCGGGCCAACGAGGTATTTGTAGTCCGGGGTCGCCGCCACTTTCGGCGCCGGCGGGTACGAAAACTTGGTCGAGCAGCCGGTGGCCAGGGTGAGGAAAAGCACCATAAGCACCGAATTCAGAAAGGAAATTTTCGACAGAGACTGCGCCGATTTCATCTTTGGCCCCTCTTGGATGGTGGTCTGGCCCAACAAGTGGCGGTGGATGCCACTCCCGGAGACCCTGAAACGTTCCACGTTCGAATCCCGGTCAAGGGATACGAAGCCTATCATTTTGTGAGTTTTTGACAACCCGATACTGCGGATTCCTGGGGACTATCAATACGGCGGGGCACCAGGTCCGGCTCAAGTTCCGCCAAGCTGTGGAGCAGGGATCGTGCCGCGGCCCCGACCAAAACGATAACGCCGTTTCGTGACGTTGGCGTCACTCAGTTCCCGGCTGCAGTGAAGTGGTTCCGATTGGCGACGCTCTGAATGATGCCCTTAACATCAATTCGCTCAACTCATCTGTTATCCTGCCGTAAAAGCCCATCGTATGACGTAGGGTCACCCGCCTCAGAGTCCGGGATCTTCAGGTTCGTCCTCTCGCTTGCTTACTACCGCCATTCCGTTTTTCCGGGGGGCGTCCCGATGCAATCCGTGACCCCGTCTTCTCTGGAGGCGATGTCTTGATCAAGGATGGTGTCGTGAACGCACAAATCGATGCGCAACCCGGGGATGAGTTCGACAGCAGCACGCCCGCGGAAGCGCTCAGGTCACGTTTTTCGGTTTTACCTGGAGCATCGGAGCAAGTGCGTAACGAAGTTTTCCGCCTGCGGCATGAGATTTTCTGTGACGAGTTCAGACTGTTCGACAAGCGAATGGACGGCCTCGAACAGGATGAATTCGATGCCCATTCCGTCCAGCTGCTGCTGAAGCACGCGCGGACGGGTCAACCGGTCGGCTGCGTTCGGGTCGTCAAGACCCGTCCCGGCAATCACGCCTACCCGCTTCCATTCGAGAAGTACTGTGGCGAGATGCTGAACCAGACCACCATCGATCTATCGAGCCTGCCTCGCGACAAGATCGCCGAGGTGTCTCGCCTGGGTGTGGCACCGACGTTCCGGCGCCGCAAGGGCGAGGCCCATCGCCCGGCACCGTTGCTCGACGCAGGTGTCGAGAACTCGGATCACGTCGAGAACCCGCGGCGCTACCCGTACATCCTTATTTCGCTCTACCTGGGATCGGTGGCGATCGCCCACCACGAAGGGATCGAAACTCTCTTCACCTTCACCGAGATCCGCTTGGTCGAGCATTTCCAGCGCCTCGGCGTGCCGATCACTCCGATCCATCCGCCGGTGTCGCACAAAGGCGTTCGCCTGCCTTGCATGCTGGATGTCAACGAGACCGTTGCCGGATTTCAGCCGTACGTGCGAGGGCTGTACGACGAAATCGTTTCGCAGATGGACCGCCAGTACTCGGGTGGCATGAGTGACGGGCTCGAGATAAAGACGGGTAAGTCCGCCACCTGAATCGAATCGTTTCGGTGAGCGCCCGCAACGTGAAGATACCGGAACCGGCGCGCAGTGTTCTCGAACTCGCGCGCTGGGCACCTAGCGCAGACAACACTCAGCCCTGGCGGTTCTCTGTGGTGGACGGACACCGTTTTACAGTCCACCTGTATGACACGAGCGATGATTGCGTCTACGACCTGGATGGCAGGATATCTCAGATCGCGTGGGGCACGTTGCTTGAGAACATCGCAATCGCCGCGACTGCAAGAGCGTGTCGTGCGCACTTTTCGTTTCGTTTGAGGGTCGGCGAAGAACGCGGGGAGATCGATGTCCTGCTAGACCCGGAATCGTCCGGAACGCCGTTCCCTACGAATGAAGCCCCTCTTGGCGGAACAAAAATCAGCACTCGAAGCGAGTGTCGCCCCAAATCATCGCGTTCTATGGCATGAGGGTTGGCTACAGCGGATCACGATGGCCCGGCTACTGGCTCTGAATGGCAAAGTTAGGTTGTTGCTTCCCGAGGCCTTCGACGTACATCGACGGTCGATCGAATGGGGTGCTTTTCAAAGCGAAGATCGGATTCCGGATCACGCTATCGGACTCGATCCGATCCTACTCAAGGTTACTGAGTGGGCATTCCGATCTTGGGAGCGCCTTGACTTTCTCAACAGATACCTTGCCGGCACAGTGTTCCCGCGGCTAGAACTCGATTTCTTCCCGGCTGTTCGATGCGGGGCACATTTCGCGCTGATTGCGACCTCGGTCCCCCAAACAAAAGAGCAATTCATTGATGGTGGGCGGGCGGTCCAACGATTCTGGCTGACAGCAGACTGTTTAGGTTTGAAGCTTCAACCTGCGGTCAGTCCGCTGGTTTTCGCGCGCTATCTGAACGAGCATCTAACCTTTACGGCAAACGATTACATACGACTACTTGCCGAAGAAGTTCGGGATGGTATGGCAAGCATTCTCGGTGGTAGATCCGTGTTGAAGTCTACTGTGTTCGCGGGACGAATCGGGTTTGGCAAACCGCCAAAATCGCGATCTGTCCGATTGCCGCTTTCGAGATTGATAGTGCCGAAGTCTCCTCAATAGGCATGTGGTCCATGCGTGGCGTCTGACCACGACGATCAAGCGATTGACCTTCCCTAACGCTGGTGCACTCAAGTCGCCCCGCAATGAGAGAAGAAGTGGAGACTGGTTACCATCGCTGCGTCCGAAAGGTCCATCTAGGTACCAGAAAGCAGAAGGGCTCCCAAGGGAGCCCTTCTGCCAAATACTGTCGTGTCGCACTAGGCGAGATTCGTGTTCCGCTTTCCACGCCGTGAGAAGCTACCGAGCGCAACAGCCGCAAGTCCTAGTAGAGCAAGAGAGCCCGGCTCAGGAATGTAGTTTGCACGAACCGGATCGTTGCTGATCAGTTGCCACTTATCTGCGTCCGGAACGTTCGGAGAGGCAGATGCGCAAATCGCGCCAGGCAGCAAGCTTGAATTCGGGCACACAGTCCCTTGCGCCAGAAGGTCACGCGCACCAAACGGGGTCCCGAATCCATTCGTATCGAAATTCGACTCGTGGCTTCCGCCCGTTACGTTGAGGTAACCAGCGAAGTCGCCGTTCAACGGGAAACCGGTCGATACCACGGTACCCCGAAACTCTGTACCGGCCGCGGCGATTCCATCTGCGGACTCAGTCGAGAGGAAGAGCGCCCCACCCACGACGTTGCTTACTGTGTTGTAGCAAAGGTCGCCAATCGCGCATCCGCCGCCAGCGGCAGCATATCCCTGCAAGCCTTGCCCGGAATTCAGATTGATGGGGTTGATGTAGAAGTCGAAGGCTCCGTCCGACGTCGTGTAGTCAAATCCGCCTGCGCTGGGAACAACGGTCGCAACTGTCTGATGGAACACGCCGGAGATGAAAGCTCCGTCTTGGCCGGAAGTCCAGACATTGAAAGCATCGCCGTTCGTGTCGATTCCGGAGATGGAGGTAACCCGGAGCACCCCAAAAATGGTAGCGCCAGGGGTCAAATCCAAGTTCGTTCCGGTTCCACTCGCTCCAGCACCGAGCACTCCCACGTTCTCGAAGTTCTGGAACTTGATTTCAAGGGGACCGGTATAGCCGCCAAGTGAAAAAACAGGCGCCGCTTGGGATCCGGTTGCAGCAATTCCGAGGGCTAGAATGGCTGCGCTAAGTACCTTTTTCATTTCGGTTGTCTCCTGAGTAACGTCGGAAAGTGCGTCTGCGCCAAACGTATAGGCATACAGTGTGCCAACGAAAAATACCTATAATTATGAATAAGTTGAGATCATTTTTTTTCTTGCAGCACTCCAGCTGCAAGAGTCTTGTCAGGAAAACCGACAGTCTGGCATTGGTCCGAGCCGGCGCTTTTTTTTTGCGTGCGTCCCGGCGGATAGGCTTTTGGCTACGTAACTATTTGATGCTGCGACTGTGGATGCTCTGACTAGGCCCTCGCGTAGTCACCTCGGCTGCGTGGCTGACTGTTTGGCTTGCCCTTGCGTGCCCTGACGACCGTCAGGTCTGTCGAATTCTGAGTTGCGGCGACCTGCTAGAACAACTCTGCGTCACGCTAGGAATCACGACGTGCCTTCCCGGACGCCTAGACGCTCTGCCGCAGGGCCTCGACGACCTTCACGCGCGATACGCGCAGAGCCGGGACCAGCGCCGCGAGCACCGTAGCCGCAAAGCTGATGGCAAAGCCCACGGCGATGGCCTGTGGCGTGAGCTGGATGTACGCGGTGTAAGACAAATCGGCATTCGGTGGCGGCGGCATCGGAATTCCCACCTTCGAGACACCGTACGCCACCGCCCAGGCGACGCCGACGCCGATGACGCCACCGATGACCCCGAGCATGGTGTTCTCCAGCATCACCAGCCGGAAAATGAGGCCGCTACGGTTGCCCAGGGCCCGGGCGGTGCCGAACTCGGCAACCCGTTCGAAGACGGAGGTGTTGACGGCGTTCACCACGCTCAACAGCACCATCAGCAGGATGATGAGCTGCAGACCCCCGAACTGGCGGTGATACAGCTCCACCGTCTTGGGGTAGAAGTCGTTCAGCTGGTCCCAGGTCCGCACTTCCTGGTCCCGCCAGACCGTACGCTCGGTGAGGATGCGCGCGACTTCCTTGGTGTCAGCGGTGCGCTTCAGCGCCACCACGAGCGTGTTGGCGCTCTTGGTGTTGAGCAGTTCTTGCGCTGCAGCAAGCGGCATCTTGATGGCACGATTGTCGTACTCCTTCGAGAAGGTCTGGAAGGTGCCGACCACCTCGAGGTCGAGCGTGTTGGTGGCCCCGTCCGAAGTGCTCACTACTACAACCACCTGGGCCCCGGGCTTCAGCTTCAGGGCGCTCGCGACCCCGTGCCCGAGGATGGCGGTGTAGTGGTCCTTGGCGTTGAGCCGGCGGCCCGACGACATCTTGAGGAAGGTGCCGAGCTTCTCTTCCTTCTCGGGCTCGATGCCCTCGCCGATGATCGCGAGGTCGGCCTTGCCGTTATTGAGCAGGCCCGAGAACGAGAGCCGTGCCATCACGTCGTCCACCTGCGGCAGCGAGGTGATGCGCTCGCGATCGCCCTCGACGTCGGCCACCAGGTACTTGTCGGGCTGGTGCGACCCGTAGGTGTAGTAGCCGCCCTTGGCGAGCTGGATGTGGCCGGTCTGGGAGTGGACGATGGCCTCGGCGAGCTGCACGAAGATGTCCTCGACGAACCCCTGGCTCAGGATCAATGCCGCCGTTCCGAAGGCGACCGAGGCGAGGATCGAGGCCGCGCGACCCTTGTGGCGCAGCAGGTTGCGATACGCGAGGCGCAGCACCACCGAGAACGGTGTGCGGGTGGCCTTGGTGCGCTTGGCCGGCCTATCGGGCGTGTCTGAGAGCATCGACGATCGACAGACGGGAAGCTTTCCACGCCGGGAAGACCCCGGCCAGGAATGCGGTGCCCACGGAGAGCAGCATCGCATCTGCCACGAGCCACGGGGTCACCAGGATGCCGGCCACGTAGCTGCTGGCCATCCCGGGCGGTGGCGGCATCGGAATACCGACGTGGCTGATGAAGCGGGCGAGCGCGATGCCGAGGATCACCCCGATGGTGCCGCCCACCACGCCCATGACCGTGCCCTCGACCAGGAACCGGCGCAGCACGGTGCGGCGCGTGTCGCCCAGCGCCATGCAGGTGCCGATCTCGCCGGTGCGGTCGCGCACGTTGGTCATCATGGTGTTCGAGATGCTGAGGATGATGATGAAGGCGATCATCAGCTTGACCACCAGCACCTGCTTGGAGAAGAGCGACACGGTCTTGTTGTAGAAGTCCGCGGCCGACGTTTCGTACCAGGGCGTGAGCTGCAGCTCCTGTTGCGGCACCTTGTCGCGGATGCGCTTCATGGTGCGGTCGGTCTGGGAGGTCTTGTCCAGCAACACCAGCCAGGCGTGCACGCCTTCGGTCCGGAGGAGCCCCTGCGAGGTCTTGAGGGGCAGGCGCAGGGCAAAATCGTCGTAGGCCTTGGTGATGGTGGAGAAGATGCCCGTGACCTTCACCTCCAGGGCGTTGATGCCGCCCGACTGCGTGTTCGCCACCAGGACGACCGTATCGCCGGTCTTCACGCCCAGGTTCTGGGCGAGACCCTGGCCGACGATGACCTCCTTGGCGTCGGTGGTCGATAGATCCGCGCCTTCGAGCAGCTTGAGCGTACCCGAGAGCTTGCGCTCCCGCTCCGGATCCACGCCGTCAGCCATGAACGAGACGGTGGATTCGCCGACGCTGATGAGGCCGTTGAACGAAAGCCGTGGTGCGACGGTATCGACCTGGGGGAACGCTTCGATCAACTCGCGGGTGTCGTTCTTCTCCGGAATGAGATAGCGAAACGGATCGGCCGCGCCCGCGTCCAGGTAGCCCGGACGGCTCACGATGATGTGGCCGATGCGCGCGCGGATGGTGCCCTCGCGCATCGTGTCGTAGTTCCACTCGAAGAAGCCCGAGGCGAGCAGCAGCGCGACCACGCCCGACGCGATGGCCGACAGGCCGATGGCGCTGCGCCGCCGCTGGCGCACCACGTTGCGGGCCGCCAGCGAAAGGTCGAGCCTGAGGACGGCCCAGCGCTTGGCAAGCCAATCCTTCAGGAGCTCACGCTGGTATTGGGAGAACATGCTTTCGGGATAGCCGCTGTTCCGGCGTGCTTGGGGCTGCGCGTGAGGTCACTATACTAGCGGGATGTTCCGGGTCGACGTAACAAAGCCGCTCGGCCGCTGCCACACAAGAGAGGGACAATCATGGCGCCAGCACCCCGTCCGTTCGACTATTCCGAGGCTTTCTCCCGCAACGTCGGCTGGGTCACCGAAGCCGAACTGAAGACGCTGCGCAACAAGCGCGTCGCCATCGCGGGGCTCGGTGGCGTCGGCGGGCTGCACCTGCTCACGCTCACGCGCATGGGCGTGGGGAAGTTCAATCTGTCGGAGTTCGATGATTTCGATCTGCCCAACTTCAATCGGCAGGTGGGCGCGATGATGAGCACGGTGGGCCGGCCCAAGCTCGACGTGCTGATCGAGATGGCGAAGGACATCAATCCGGAACTCGACATCCGTGCGTTTCCCGGCGGCGTCAACGAATCGAACCTGCCCGACTTCCTCGACGGGGTGGACGTGTACGTCGACGGCATCGACTACTTCGCGTTCGACGCACGGCGTGCCACCTATGCCGCGTGTGCGCGCAAGGGCATTCCCGCGACCATCGCCGTGCCCCTGGGCATGGGCGCCTCGGGGCTCACGTTCCTGCCGGGCGGCATGTCCTTCGACGACTACTTCGGCATGGCGGGCCAGCCGGAGCTGGAGCAGGCCATCCGCTTTCTCGTCGGCGTCTCGCCCGCGATGCTGCAACGAACCTACGTGGCCGACCCGACTCGCGTGAATCTCGCCAAGCGCACCGGACCGTCGACGCCCATGGCGTGCATGATCTGCGCCGGCGTGGCCGCAACCGAGGCGGTGAAGCTGATGCTGGGCCGGGGCGACATCATCGCGGCACCGAGAGGGTTCCACTACGACGCCTACCGCAACAAGTACGTGAAGACGTGGCGCCCGTGGGGCCACCGCAATCCGATCACGCGGGTCATGCTGGCGATCATCAAGGCGCAGCTGCGACGCATGGGGGCGATGTGATGCAGCGGCGGGCTGGTCTCGCGACGAGCATCCGCTCGTCGGGGAGGGAATGTCGCGAGTGGGAAGTTCATCGCGCGCGGTGACGGATCGCGCGCCGGCGCTTCCGAAGTACGCCCCCTCCCCCGGCTACGCCGGGGGAGGATGTACTTCACGCGATCGACCACGTCGTCTACCTCAGAAGTCGTACCGCGTCTCGACATACACACGATCGCGGTCGCGATAGCGGCCGATGAACCCGGTGATCGGTCCGTCGAAGATGTCGACGCCGAATGCCACGCGCAGGTTGGGTTGCAGTTTCCAGATGAGGCGCGGACGCGACAGGTATTCGCGCCGGTTGAGGCTCTGGATGTGCAGGATCTCCGCTTCCCACTTCGAGAACAGCTTCACGTTGAGCAGGAAGCTCATCCCGCTTTCGACACGGTCGAAGTACAGATCTGGGTCGTGCTCGCGGTAGATCCGCTGGAAGCCTTGCACGTTGAGCCGGGTGTCGCGCGGCAAGGTGAAGTCGAGGCCGAGCACCCAGTCCCAGGTGTCCTGTCGCACCAATCCGGTCGGCTCGCTGGTGCGGGTCACGTTGAAGCTGCGGCCATCGGTGTAGATGACCTCACCCTTCAGCACAGCCGGGCCGAGATCCTTGGACAGGGTGCCGCCCGCCTGCCAGATGCGATCGTGGCGCGCCTGCCAGGTGACCGTCGGCACGGGGGCGACGACGATTTCGCGCTGGAAAGTGGCAGAGGCATCGGTGCTGCGGTAGTAGAACGCAGTCAGGTCCCATCCGGCCTTGAGGGTGGAGGCGCGCGCCCCGTAGTTGGAATTGTTGAGGTCGCGGTCGGGAATGACCTCGGCGCGGAACTGCTGCTGGAAGCCGGGGGGCGGCGGTGCCTGGATCGGAAAGAACTCCGACCCGGGTTTGCCGATGTTGTCGTAGCTGTTGTACGGGATCCAGATGACCTCGAAGTGCGAGTCGCCGGCGAAATACTCGGCACGCGCCGCCCATTGGGGAATGCGGATGATGTCGAACGTGGGCAGCACGAACGAGCGCAGGTCCTTGGCCGACACGACGTCGGCGAAGAACAGGCCCACCATCTCGCCCCACACGATGTTCTGGCGGCCCAACCGGAGATCGACAGCCCCGGCGCTGGTGTCGACGTAGGTCTCGCCGACCAGGAAGTCGGCGCGCTGATCTTGCTTCACCTCCTCGTTGTAGAAGCCGGAGTTGAAGTACACAGGGTCGACGTCCCCGCGGATCGTGGCCTTCCATTTGAGGTTGGCGCCCGCCTGGCCCGACGCGCCGATCTGCCCCCGGAACACGCCGCGCGACCAGTGCGACGGATCGGCGTAGGTGTAGGCCGTCTCCTGCTGGACGAAGCCCTTGAACTTGATGTTCGCCGGTCGCGCTTCGGGCTCCTTGGCCGTCGCGGCCGCTGCCGTGCCGGTACCAAAGAGTTCGTCCTTGCTCGACGGGGCCGTGTCGCCGAACAGCTCATCCTTCGATGCGGGCGCCTTTGGTTCGCTCTTGGCCGCGGCGGCCGCTGGTGCAGCGGCTGGTGCGGCAGGTGGTGCCGCTGGTTTGGTCGTGCCAAAGAGGTCGTCCTTGCTGAGCGGTACATCCTCTTCCGTCGGCTTGGCTGGGGCCGGCTTGGGCTGCGCGGGCTTCTTCTTGGGGTCCGTCTGCGCCACCCGGGCCGGCTTCTTGGCCTCCGCGCCCCACGACGCAACAGGCAAGGCGACGGCGATGGCGATCAGGTACAGCGCAAGCGTTCTCGGCATGGAGCGGTCCTGGATGTGCATTTCAGCCCTCGCCGGGCCGCCCCAAGAGGGCTGGCCCCCTGGGGGGAGAGGCCGCGAGGCCTATCGGGGGGGACTTCACGTCAAGTCTCGACCGGCACGGGCGCGGCGGTGCGTCGCGGGACCGGTGTGGTCTGCCACTGGCCGTCCTTGCGAACGCCGAGCAGGCGCATCACCCCGTCCTCGATGGTGACGAGGCGGTCGGCTGCGTCGATCACCTTCTTGTCGTGGGTGGAGAAGATGAAGGTGGTGCGGGAGCGGCGATTGATGTCTCGCATGAGCGCGAGGATGCCCTCGCCCGTCTTGTGATCGAGGTTGGCGGTGGGTTCGTCGGCCAGCACGATCTCGGGCTTCGTGACGAGTGCACGAGCGATCGCGACGCGTTGCCGCTGGCCGCCGGAGAGCTGGTTGGGCCGGTGCTTGCCGAACTTCTCGAGGCCGACCATCTGCAGCATCGCGTTGACGCGCTCGGCGCGATCCTCCTTGTCGAGCTCCGGCATCTGCAGCAGGGGATACTCGACGTTCTCGAAGGCCGTGAGGACCGGAAAGAGGTTGAAGGTCTGGAAGACGAAGCCGATGTTGCGGGCGCGCAGGTTGGCGAGCTGGTCGGGGGTGCGGCCCGATACGTCGTGCCCGGCGATGGCAACCTTTCCCTTGGACGGGGTGTCGATGCAACCGATGATGTTGAGCAGGGTGGACTTGCCGCTCCCGGACGGGCCGGCGATGGCGAGGAAGACGCCGCGCTCCACCGTGAGGGTGACGTCGTCCAGGGCGAGCACCGTGTGCTCCCCCAGCCGGTACTCCTTGGTGACTCTTTCGACTTCTACGACCGGCTCAGCCATGGGTTTTCGTGGTACTTGAGGTTTTTGGAATTATCATACTGAGCCACAAGGAAAAAGACGAGACGACAATGTTACGGATCCCGGCCTTTCTACGGCTCGCCAGGCACCTTACGGGTGCGGCGGCCGCGTCAATGCTCTTTTCGGCGGTTCCCGGAATTTCTCAAGCCGAGGAGGATCCGGACGCTGCCGCTCGCGCCATCCTCCAGAAATCCGACGAGATCCGCTTCCCGGTGACGGGCTTCGAGGTGGCGGTCCGGATCCGCTCGATCGAAGGCGGCGACGCCCCGGAGGTGCGCGAATTCAAGGTGCTGTCCAAGGGCAACGAGAACACCATCGTGCTTACCACGTCACCGGCTTCCGAGCGCGGGCAGATCCTGCTCATGAAGGCCCGCGACCTGTGGCTGTTCGTGCCCAACGTGTCGCAGCCGGTGCGACTGTCGCTGTCGCAACGCCTGACAGGAGTGGTCTCCAACGGGGATATCGCCCGGGCCAACTTCAGCGGTGACTACAACCCGAAACTGGTGGGGAGCGAGACCATCGACGGGCAGGCCTACCATGTGCTTGAGCTGACGGCGATCGATCGTGCGGTCACTTACCAGAAGGTCAAGTACTGGGTGAAGCAGTCCAGCAACGCGCCGCTCAAGGCCGAGTTCTACTCGCTGTCGGGGCGGCTCCTCAAGACCTGCAGCTACGAAGACTACAAGCAGCTCGGCGGCAAGGTGCGGCCGACCAAGCTGGTGATGGTCGACGCGCTCAAGGAAGACACCCGGTCCTTCATGGACTACGAGGACATGAAGAACCGCGAGTTGCCGGACAAGGTGTTCACCAAGGAGTACCTGAAGAAGCTGGAGTGACCCGCGGGGTCGTTTTTCGTCTCGGGAGCGTCGGGATCACCAGCGCTGCCGACCCGTCCGTCCCACGAAACCCCGGTTTCGCGCCGTGGATCACGCCATGAACAGAAATTCCGCCCTGCTCGCCGTTGCCCTGCTGCTGTCCGGTCCCTCCGGGGCCTGGGCGCGCGAGGACAAGGCCGCCAGCTTCTATGAGGACGCCCTCACTCGCCTGGAAAAGCAGGACCAGGCTGGCGCGATCATCCAGCTCAAGAACGCACTGCAGGCCGACCCGCGCATGGTGTCCGCCCATCTGTTGCTGGGCCGGGCGTACCTGCAGAACGGCCAGGCCGACGCCGCCCAGGAATCGCTCGAAACGGCGCTGCGGCTCGGTGCTGCCCGCAGCCAGGTGGCGCTGCTGCTGGCGCGCGCCATGGTGGATCAGGGAAAGCCCAAGGAAGTGCTCGAACGGTTCACCCCGGAGTCGGTCCCGCCCAACGAACGCGCCGAGTTGCTGGTCGTGCGCGGCGAGGCGTTGAAGCAGCAGGGTGACTACAAGGGTGCCACCCAGAGTTTCGAAACCGCGCGGTCAACCGATCCGGGTTCCAACACCGCGGCGCTGGCGCTGGCCGATGCCTATGCGCGGCAGGGCCGCCCGGTGGAGGCGAAGCGCCTGGTGGACGAGGCGGTGGCTCGGTCGCCGGACGAAGCGCGGGTCTGGTACTCGAAGGCGGCCGTGTTGCACGCGGCGCGCGATTTCGACGGGGCCCTGCAGTCCTACGCGA
Source organism: Betaproteobacteria bacterium Ga0077523 (assembly GCA_001464695.1). GTDB lineage: Bacteria > Pseudomonadota > Gammaproteobacteria > Burkholderiales. The sequence goes on from LNDQ01000112.1 coordinate 226,454, forward strand.
AGGCCCTGGAGATCCAGCCCAAGAACACCGAAGCGCGCGTCGGACGCGTGTCGCTCCTGTTCGACCTCGGGCGCGACAAGGAGGCCTTGCCGGACCTCGACTACCTCAAGCGCGAGAGCCCGCAGGAACCGCGTGGCGCGTACTACCGCGCGCTGTATGCGAACAAGATTGGCGATGGCAAGAGCACGCAGGCGGCGCTGACCGAAGTGACGGCCCTGCTCGACCCCGTTCCGCCCGACATCCTCCGTGCCCGCGCGCCCGAGATGCTGATGATCGGTGCCTTGGCGCACCACGGCCTGGGTGAGAGCGAGAAAGCGATTCGCTACCTGGAGGCGTTCATCCAGGCCAATCCTGGCAACCCCGGGGCACGCAAGCTCCTGGCGTCCATCTATATCAGCCGCAAGGAGCACACGCGCGCCATCGACACGCTCGAGGTGGGGGTGCGCCACGCCCCGAAAGACCCGCAATTGCTCGCCCTGCTAGCGAGTGCTTACATGGCGGTGGGTAAGAATCAGATGGCCGCGCGCTTTCTCGAGCAGGCCATGGAGACCGGTGGCAGTTCGCCGGATGTGAACGCCACCCTGGGGTTCAATCTGCTGCAGTCGGGTCAGCAGGAGCTCGGCATCCAGTACCTCCAACGGGCCTTCGACAAGGATTCGTCGCGCGGCAACCTCGGGACATCGCTCGCCGTGCTGTATGTCCGGCGCGGTGAACACAAGAAAGCCACGACAGTCATCGACAAGCTGCTGCAACGGCAGCCCGACAATGCAGTGGTACTCAACCTGTCGGGCGCGACCAAGGCGGCTCTGGGTGACCGCGCCGGGGCCCGGGCGGCCTACGAGAAGGCGCTGCGCTCCGACCCGATGTTGTCGGCGGCACGGCTCAATCTTGCCAAGCTCGACAAGGCCGAAGGGAAGATGGATGCGGCACGCAACCGCCTGCTCGCCCTCCACAAGGAGGACGCCAAGAGCCCCCAGCCCATGTACGAGCTCGCGCTGCTCGAGAGCCAGGCCGGGCACATGGCAGAAGCGATCCGCTGGCTCGAGCGGCTGCGTGCGGCTGATCCGGGTCATGTAGCCGGCGGTCTGCTGCTGGCTGAGCTGAATATCCAGAACGGGCAGTCGAAGAAGGCGCTGGAGGTGTTGCAGGCGCTGCAACCGGTGGCGCAGAACAACCTGGACGTCAACGGCGCACTCGCCACGGCGCTGATCGTGAATGACGACCGCAAAGGGGCGCAGACCGTGCTGACGCGGATGACCCGGGTGGCGGAGTACGACCCGGCATGGCAGCACCGGATCGCCCAGCTTCAGGTGCAGGCTGGCAACACGCCGGGTGCCATCTACAGCCTCGACAAGGCGCTGACAGCGGATGCCAAATACCTGCCGGCGCGGGTCCTGCAGGTGGAGATCGATGTCAGCGAGAACCGGCTCGACCAGGCAGAAACCCGGGCCCGGGCGATCCTGGCGTCGCACCCGGCGGACGGCGAGGGGTATCGCCTGCTGGGAGACATCGCCATTCGCCGCGGAAAGTATTCCGACGGCGCCGGCATGTACCGGAATGCACTCGCCAAATCGGCGACCACGCCGAATGCCCTGCGCGTGTTCAACGCGACGCTGGCTGCCGGTGATGCCAAAGGAGCGACAGCGTTCCTGGAAAACTGGGTGAAATCCCATCCGGCCGACGGTGTGACCCAACAGGCGCTGGCCGAAGGCTACCTGCGCCAGGGCGAGTATGCGGCCGCACGGTCGCGCTACGAAGCCTTGCTGGCCACGGGGGTGGAGGCGCCGTCCGTGCTGAACAACCTCGCCGTCATCTCCGATCGCCTGGGCGATGGGGCCAAAGCGGTGGAGTACGCCCAGCGCGCCGTGAAGGTGGCTCCCGGCGACCCGGGTGTTCTCGACACCATCGGCTGGCTGCTGGTGCGGAGGGGCGACTTCGATACCGGTCTCAAGCACCTGCGTGAGGCCAAGGTCCGCGATCCGCGGAATCCGGAGATCCGTTTCCATCTGGCGAGTGCCCTGGCGATGGGCGGGCGCAAGTCTGAAGCCCGCCAGGAACTCACCCTGCTTTTGTCGGATACTCCCACCTTCACGGGCGCGAACGACGCCCGGGCGCTGCTCAAGGAATTGGGGGGTTGAGGGTGTCGAGACGGTTTACAGCCCCCTGAAGCCCGATTCACGGTTGAGCTGCAAATCCTTGTTGTTTTGTGAGATTTTGCACTGGCTTGTGGCTTGCTTTGAGGAGGCCCAAGCCAAACCATGAATTTCGGGCGGGGGACTTAACCGTGAAGCTGAAACAAATCATTCTGACGTCGGCGTATGCGATCGCTCTGGGCACTGGCGGCCTGGCGCACGCTAACACCACCTACAACTGGACCTGGTCGACCACGCTGTCAGGCAACCCGCCTGCTGACAACGGCTCCTGGACGCCATCTACCACCACCGGTGACTGGTGCTCCGGCATGACCACCAGCTCCATGTCGGGCTACGGCAACTGCGCGCGCTGGGGTGGGTCCGAAACGCCGGCCTCGCCAGCGACCAATGTGCTGCAAGTCACCGCGTTCTCCAACACCGGCAGCCTTCCTTCCGGCGCAGCGACCGGTGACAACCGCATCGAAACCGCCTACCTGTCCTTCTGGGGCTCGAGCGGCGTCGGTGTCGTGAACCGCAGTACCGGTGGTTCGGATTCGGGCGAAGGCCTGTCCACCACGCCGCCCAGCGCCACCAACGGCGAGCACTCTGTCGACAACCAGGGTCGGACCGACATGGTCCTGCTCACCTTCGATCGGGCCATCAGCCTGACGGGCGTGGACATCGGCTGGAGCCAGACCGACAGCGACATCACGGTCCTTGCCTTCAACTCTGCCGCCACCCCGGACTCGCTGGTGGGGCAGACCTACGGCGGTCTGCAATCCGGCTGGCAACTCGTCGGCCACTATGCCGACGCCGATGCCGTGGCCGTGCAGGGCATCTCCACCTCGATCACCTCCCGCTACTGGCTGGTCGGTGCGTACAACGCCCTGGTCGACCCCAACGGCTTGAGCAAGGGCAACGACTACGTGAAGATCAAGGGCTTCACCGCTTCCGAGACCATCAAGAAAGTCCCGGAACCGGCTGGAATGTCCATGGCCTTGATCGCGCTGGCCAGTGGTGCGTTCGTCACGCTACGTCGTCGCAGCCGCCGCACGGCGGACTGACCAACGTTTCCTGAAGGGGTCGTCCACCACGGCGCGACCCGGAGACGCTGATGGCCGGACGCACTCCGGCCATCTGACTTTCAGACACACCAACAACGGATACGCTTCCGTCGTCATCCCTGGAGGGATGGAAGCGAATCCGAGCCGAGCGGGCCGAACGACGGCACGCTTGAAGACCGGGAGTTGAAAATGAAGAAGCTAGCTCAGTCGATGAAGTGGACTTCCCTTGCAGTGCTCGCCATCGCTTCGGTCGTGGGTGCGCCCGGCGCCCACGCAGCTGCCGTGGCAGTCTTCTGCTCCAGTCTGACAGGGACGCCTACTGCGAATCTCGGCGCCGTGACCGCGACCACTTGCACCGACGTGCTCGAGAACACGTCGCGCGGCACCAGCGGCTTCACCGACTATTACACCGGGTTCGACGGTGGCGGCTGGACCCAGGTGTCGGCGTTCGATCCCAACTCCGACAGCAACAGCATCAGCAGCCTGTTCTTCGACAGCATGCTCTGGACCGCAGTGACGTCGCCGCAGAACTTCAGCTCGACGCAGTCGGCGGGCTGGACGCTCACTGTCGATGCTCAGGACCCGACCACCCCCCCGACCTTTCCCCGAACCTACGACCTGCTGTTGGTGATGGTCCGAGGCACCGGCAGCTCCGCCGACTCGCTCGGGTATCTGCTGGAGGATTTCACGTATTCCCAGCTCGGCACGGCACAGGGTCGGTTCAGTGCGACTTTCCTCGCGTCCGACAACATCGTGCGCGGCATGGACGTCTACGCCCGAGCGGTCGGTTCCACGAACCCACCCGGCGTGCCCGAGCCCGGGTCGATGCTGCTCCTCGTGATTGCCACGGCGGCTGCCATCGGCGTAGGGAAATCGAGCGTGTCGTCGCGGCGCGAACGACGCACGGTCGGGTAGCAGCTCACCCTGCCGCAGTCCCTGCGGTCTCGCGACGCGAGGGTCTGGTACGGCGCAATCGATTCGGCTAGGATTGCGGGCTTCCTTTCATTGCTGATTCTGCGGTGAAGGATCAGAGGCCAAGTAGCTCAGTCGGTAGAGCAGAGGACTGAAAATCCTTGTGTCGGTGGTTCGATTCCGCCCTTGGCCACCAACAATGAAAGCCCGCGTTCGCGGGCTTTCGCGTTTTCTTTCCCCCACCCTAACCCTCCCCCACGCTGCGCGCGGGGG
>LNDQ01000113.1 GCA_001464695.1 Betaproteobacteria bacterium Ga0077523
CTCGCCATCACTGCATCCGAGCAGACCGTTGTCGACCTCCCGAACAACACACTCCCGAACGATGCTTCGAAGGCGTTAGCATTGCCGTATGCATCGCTTCGTTCGTCCGCTGTTCGCGCTAGCGCTTTGGCTGAGTCTCGCAGCGTACGCCGCCCCCGAGAAACCCCAAGTCGTCCTCGCCGTCGGCGGCAAGACCACGCTCTACTACCTGCCCCTCGCATTGGCCGAGCGGTTGGGTTACTTCCGCGACGAAGGCCTCGAAGTCGAGATCAACGATTTCCCGGGTGGCTCGAAGGCCCTGCAGGCGCTGATCGGCGGCAGCGCCGACGTGGTGTCCGGCGCGTTCGAACACACCATAACCATGCAGACGCTCGGCCAGAAGGTGCAGGCCTTCGTGCTGCAGAACACGAATCCCGGCATCTCGCTCGGCATCGCGCGGGCGCAGGCCGCGAACTACTCGTGGCCCAAGGATCTGAAGGGCATGAAGATCGGCATCAGCGCGCCGGGTTCGAGCACACAGATGCTCGTGAATCACTTGCTCTCGTCGGTAGGTCTCACCGCCGACGACGTCACGTGGGTCGGCGTGGGAACGGGTAGCACGGCAGTCGCCGCGATGCGCACCGGCCGTATCGATGCACTGTGCAGCGCCGAGCCCGTCATGTCACTGCTCGAGCGCTCCGGCGATCTCAAGGTGGTGGTCGAGACGACGACCGACGCCGGCGTGCGGGCCGTATTCGGCGGGCCGTTGCCGGCTGCGACGCTGTATGCGAAGGCCGCGTTCATCCAGGGCAATCCCGGCACCGTGCAGGCGCTGACGAACGCCATGGTGCGCGCGCTAAAGTGGTTGCAGAAAGCCACGCCGGACGAAGTGGCCGACGCGGTGCCGCCCGAGTATCTGCTGGGTGATCGCGCGCTCTATCTCGCCGCCTACGAGAAACTGCGCAACACCTACTCGAAGGATGGTCGTATTTCCAAGGCGCTGGTGAAGAACAGCTATGAAACGCTGCTCAAGCACAACACGGCGGTGCGGCGGGCGCCGGTGCTGTGGCTCGAGCAGACCCACACGAACGCGTTCGTGGAGCAGGCGCTGAAGAAATTTCCGTGAGCGCCGCCGGCGAAGCGCTGCGCCTCGAACGCATCACCTGCGCTTTCACCGGGCGCGACGGTACGCGCTACGAGGCCGTTCGCGACGCGACGCTCGCAGTGGGCGCGCACGAATTCGTCAGCGTCGTGGGGCCTACCGGCTGCGGCAAGACGACGCTGCTCAACGCCGCGGCGGGCCTGCTTTCTCCGGTTAGCGGCCAGGTGCTGGTGCAAGGTGTGCCGTTGACCGGCATCAACGCCGAAGCCGGCTATCTGTTCCAGGCCGACGCGCTCATGCCGTGGAAGACGGCGCTCGACAACGTGGCCGTCGGCTTGCTCCTGCGCGGCGTGGCCATGCGCGAGGCGCACGAGCGCGCCCGCGAGTGGCTGGGTCGCGTTGGTCTGCGCGCGTTCGCCGATCGTTTCCCGCACGAACTCTCCGGCGGCATGCGCAAGCGGGTGGCGCTCGCGCAGACGCTGATACTCGACCCGAAGCTGCTGCTGATGGACGAGCCGTTCTCGGCGCTCGACGTGCAGACGCGCAGCCTCATGGAAAACGAACTGCTCGCCTTGTGGCAACTCGACCGCAAGTCGGTGCTGTTCGTCACCCACGACCTGGAGGAAGCGATTGCCCTGTCGGATCGCGTGATCGTGTTGTCCGCCGGGCCGGCGTCGCGCCCGGTGGCGGAGTTTGCCATCGACCTCAAGCGCCCTCGAGATGTCGCTGAAGTGCGTCTCGTGCCGGACTTTCTCGACGTGCATCGCAGCATCTGGGCGTGCCTGCGAGAGGAAGTATCACGGGCCCATGCGGCCAGTGCCGCGACGGCATGATGCGGCTGCGCGCCTGGCAACTCGGGTTACTGATCGCATTGCTCGCGCTGTGGCACGTGCTGGTGCAATGGGAGTGGCTGCCGAAGTTCTTCTTCGGCGAACCGATCGCGGTTGCGCGCCGCATCGTCGCGTGGTTCGTGAGCGGTGAGATCTGGCCCCATCTCGCCGTGACTCTTGGCGAGACCGTGGTCGCGTTCGTCGTCGGCACGGCCGCCGGTGTCGCGGCGGGGCTGTGGCTGGGCGTCTCGCCATTCGCCGCGCGCCTGCTCGACCCGTACATCAAGGGCTTCAACGCCATGCCGCGGGTCATCCTCGCGCCGATCTTCGCGGTGTGGTTCGGGCTCGGCATGACCGGCAAGATCGTGCTGGGCATCACGCTCGTCTTCTTCGTGGTGTTCTTCAGCGTGTTCCACGGTGTGCGGGACGTGAGCCCGGTGATCGTCGCCAACGCCCGCATGCTCGGGGCGTCTCGCACCGGTTTGCTGAAGCATGTCTACCTGCCGAGTGCGCTGTCGTGGGCCTTCGCCAGCCTGCACACCGCGGTCGGAATGGCGTTCGTGGGCGCCGTCGTGGGCGAATACCTGGGGTCCGCACGCGGGGTCGGCTACCTGATTCTGCAGGCCGAAGGCACTTTCGACATCGACACTGTCCTGGCCGGCGTCGTGGTTCTGACGGTCTGTGCGCTGGGCCTCGACAAGCTGGTTTCCATGGCCGAAACCCACTTGTTGCGGTGGCGCCCCGAACCGCGGCGCGACGAAGCTTGACGGCGGGCTCTGCGCTGCAACAGAAGATATTTTCTATCAAGTGGTTGTGACGTTTTGTCAGCCCCGCCGACAGTACAAATTTCGATGCTGGCCGCATGGCGAAAACCTGCTGGATCGGGTAGATTCGAAGCGCATGTAACGGAGTGTTTTCGAGAGTGGCGGTACCTCCGTTCCGGCTCGACAAGGGAATAGAAGCACGGCAGACCCGACCGTCCTCGACGGTCCGACAAACCGGCCTGTCGCATAACCAAAAAACGGGGGTGACCGCCCCGAACACGCCGCAGGGGCGGCCCCGAAACCCTGCGGACGTTGGAGACCGCCATGATCTGGCGTTTCGACTCGATCCGTTCCCTCATGGCGCCCGCAGGTGCCCGCCGGCGCAAGGGTCAGAAGGCGGGAGCCGCTTCCGCCGACGCCCCCAATCGAGAGGGGAAAGCGCCGCCGTTCCGCCGCCGGCCCCTGTTCGAGGCGCTCGAACAGCGGCTGCTCATGTCGGCCGACACCGTCCAGATCATCCAGGGCGGCACTCAGGTGGACGGCAACATCACCGCCGCCGGCGAGACCGACCGTTATTCCTTCACGCTCACCGAAGCGAAACAGCTGTATTTCGATGCGCTGACCGACACGCCCTTCAACTGGTCGCTCGAGGGGCCCGCCGGCACGCTGGTGAACGCGCGCAGCTTCCAGAGCTCCGACGCCCAGGACCTCAGTGCTTCGCCGGTCCTCGACTTGAAGCCGGGCGACTACATGCTCAGCGTCGACGCCAACCTCGACGCCACCGGTGCCTATGGCTTCCGCCTGCTCGATCTCGGTCAGGCCGGCACTCTCACGCCGAACATCACGGTCTCCGGCCAACTCGATCCCGGCCGCGAGACGGATGCCTACCGGTTCACCGTCCAGGAGGGCGAGCGCTTCTTCTTCGATTCGCGGTCGGTGTCGAACTCCAATGGCCAATGGCGCCTCGTCGATCCGTTCGGCGACCAGGTGTTCGCGACCAACATCGGCACCGACATCGAGCCGCCGGTCCTGACCAAGCCGGGGACGTACACGCTGCTGCTCGAAGGTCGACGCACGCAGGCCACGCCGATCAACTACCAGTTCAACGTGCAGAAGGTGGTCGACGAGAACGCAGCGCTCACGCTCGGCGCCCTCGTGAACGGCAGCATCGCGCATGCGGGCCAGCAGGACTTCTATTCGTTTGCGCTCGCGCAGCGCTCGCGCGTGTATCTCGACTCGCTCACGAACACCGCGATCCACTGGACGCTGACGGGGCCCAGCGGCGTGATCGTCGATTCGCGCGGCCTCAATTCCACGGACTCGAGTACTGTCGGATCCAATCCGGTGCTCGATCTGGTGGCCGGGAGCTACACGCTCCGCCTCGATGCCGGCGGCGATGCGACCGGCGACTACGCATTCCGGATGCTCGACCTGTGCTCCACCCCGACCACCGCGACTCTCAATCCGGGTGCGAGCACGCTCCTGTACGGCATCGACGCAGCCGCGGGCGACCGTCTGTTCTTCGATCGCCAGAGCCAGAGCGGCGGTACCGTCCACTGGCGTCTGGTCGATCCCTACGGTGGCCTGGTCTTCTCCAGCAGTTTTTCCACGGACGTCGGCAACCTCACCTTGACCGCCGCCGGGCGCTACACGCTGCTGATCGAAGGTCATCCGAGCAATGCCGTACCGATCGATGTCGCCTTCAATGTCGAGCCGCGCGGCAATCTGCTCGGCGAACTCACCACGACCTTCGGCGACGAATTCAACGGCACGCTGAGCAGCAACTGGCGGCTGGAAACGCCGCGCGATGGCCAGACGTACCTCGGTACGCCGACCTATCGGTTCGAGACGCTCGATGGCGCCCAGGTGCTGCGTCTCGACAACGATCTCAACAACTCTCAACGCGTGGCCTTCGGTTCGACCAGCGTGTTGCCGTCCGCGGCGAGCTTCCGCTACGAACTGCGCTTCAACACGCTCACCCAGTCCTTCGCGACCGGTGTCGAAGGGCTGCTCGAGTTCTGGATAGTCGACGAAGCCGACCCGAGCCGGTTCATCGCGGCCGCGGTCTACGGCGGCCCGACCGGGCTCGACCGGCGCCTGTACTCCAATGCGCCGCAGGGCGGCGGCTTCGTGAACCAGGCTCTCGCCTTCACGGACAACACGTGGTACCGCGCCGTGATCGAAGGGTCGCCGACGCAGGCCATGAAGGTGTCGATCCTGAGCGATGCCGGCACGGAGCTCGTGAGCCGGACCTTCACCGTCGGCACGGACCTCTTCGCAAACGGCTTCCGCGTGGGCTTCGGACAGTCCACGTCATCGCCGAATCGACTCGCGCCGATGGATGTCGCGATCGACTACGCGCGCGTGACCGCCATGCCGATTGCCACGACACCGCTGGTGTTCGACACCCTTACGACAGGGACGCGTACCGTCGCCAACCAGCGCGACGTCTACACCTTCAGTGTCGCCGCCGACACGATCGTCTATTTCGACACACGCACCGACACCGGTGCGATCAACTGGACTCTCAAGGGGCCCTCCGGGACGCTGGTCGCAAACCGTCCGCTCACTCAGTCCGACGCGCAGGACGGCCGGCCTTTCTACCGTCTGGTCGCAGGCAGCTACACGCTGACGTTCGCCGGCACCGGCACCGGTGCCTACACCTTCAAGCTCGGCAATGTGGCGAGCGGCACGCCGATCACGCTCGGGACACCGGTCAGCGGTGTGTTGAGTCCCGGCAACGAAACCGACGTCTACCGTTTTGCGGCGAACGCCGGCGAGCCCCTGTTCGTCGACATGCAGACCGTGCAGAACGGCGACGGGTGGTGGCGGTTGCTCGATCCGAACGGCGACGAGGTATGGGCTGCCGGGCTCAGTACCGACAGCGGCGTGCTGGCGACGCCGCATACGGGCACCTACACGTTGATGCTCGACGGCCGCCGATACTACGCGGTGGACAACGCGTACCGGTTCAACGTCTCCCGTGTCGTCGATACCACGCGGGCACTGGTGCCCGGCGAAAGCCAGGGTCTCGGACCCTATTGGTCGACGGGGCCGACCGGCAATGCGCTCGAGTTCGCGGATCTCGACTATGTCGAGGTGCCGCACGGCAGCGCCACCAATCTTGCGGGCAGCATGACGTTCGAGGCGCGCGTGCGCATCGACAGCTTCGTCAACACGTGGACACCGA
>LNDQ01000114.1 GCA_001464695.1 Betaproteobacteria bacterium Ga0077523
AGCAACGCCGGTAGCGGCAATGCGAGCAGTTGTTCGATCTCGTCCACCGTCCAGCGCAACGTGGCATCGGCCTTTGCGTCCGCAACGGCGCGGCTGTCGAGGGGGGCGTTCATCGGCAGCGGTCTCCGGTGGCAGAGCGCCGTCGCGACGCCCCTTTGTCAAATGCTGGAGATCATAGCGTTTGACAAAGAGGGGCGCCAGAGGTGGCAGTTGCCCCCATCCCGACCTTCCCCCAACTTCGTTGGGGGAAGGGGTGTACGGCTCCTTCCCCCAGCTTTGCTGGGGGAAGGTTGGGATGGGGGCAACGGCCAGCCCTGGCGCCTCTCTTTGTCAAACGTTATGATCCGCGCAATTTGACAAAGGGGCGTCGCGATGGCGCTCTGCCACCGGAGAGCCGCCGATGAACGCCCCCCTCGACACCCGCGCCGTTGCTGACGCCCCGGCCGCCGCCACGTTGCGCTGGACGGTGGATGAGATCGAAGCACTGCTCGCGTTGCCGCTGCCGGAGTTGCTGTTTCGCGCGCAGACCGTCCATCGCGAGCACCACGATCCCACGAAGGTGCAACTGTCGACGCTGCTGTCGATCAAGACCGGCGGTTGCCCGGAGGACTGCGCCTACTGTCCGCAATCGCGGCGGTTCACCACGGGTGTCGAAGACCAGCCGCTGATGGCGCTCGATGAAGTGGTCGAAGCTGCCAAGGCGGCGAAGGCCGCGGGGGCTTCGCGCTTCTGCATGGGCGCGGCCTGGCGCGGGCCGAAGCAGCGCGAACTCGACCCGGTGCTGGACATGGTGAAGGCGGTGAAATCGCTCGGACTCGAAACCTGCGCGACGCTGGGATTGCTGAAGGATGGCCAGGCCGAGCAGCTCGCCGGCGCCGGCCTCGACTACTACAACCACAACCTCGACACCTCGCCCGAGTTCTACGGCGACATCATCCACACGCGCGAATACCAGGATCGCCTCGACACCCTCGGTCGCGTGCGCGATGCCGGCTTGCACGTCTGCTGCGGCGGCATCGTCGGCATGGGCGAGGACACGCACGATCGCGCGGGCCTGCTGGCACAGCTCGCCAATATGGAACCCTATCCGGAATCGGTGCCGATCAACGCCCTGGTGCAAGTGGAAGGGACACCGCTGCACGGCCAGGAACAGGTCGACATCCTCGATTTCGTGCGCATGATCGCAGCCGCGCGCATCACCATGCCGAAGGCGTTCGTGCGTCTTTCGGCCGGGCGCACGCAGATGACCGACGAAGCGCAGGCGCTGTGCTTCCTCGCCGGCGCGAATTCGATCTTCTACGGCGACAAGCTGCTCACCACCGGCAACCCCGAGGCTGATCGCGATCGCGCGCTGCTCGATCGCATCGGCATGCGGCCACTGTAGTGAAACGGCCCCCACGCTCCCTGCGGTCGCTGCCCCCCGAAGGGGTGCGTCAGTACCTTGGGGCGGCCCGGCGGTACTGACATGCGCGATTTCCGTGCCGCGCTGGCCGACCTCGACGCGGCGTCGCTGCTGCGCACGCGCCGTCCCGTGGCTGGCGAGCAGGGCCCCGTGCTCGAAGTGGATGGCCGTCAGATGGTGGCGTTTGCATCCAACGACTACCTGGGGCTCGCTGCGCATCCGAAGCTGATCGCCGCAGTGGTGGAAGCGGTGCAGAAATTCGGCGTGGGTTCTGGCGCTTCGCATCTCATCTCCGGCCACCACGAGGAGCACGAGCGGCTGGACGCGGAACTGGCACGCTTCGTCGGCATGCCGAAGGCGCTCACGTTTTCCACCGGGTACATGGCGAACACCGGTGTGATCCCGGCGTTGGTGGGGCGCGGCGATGCAGTGTTTTCCGATGCGCTGAATCACGCGTGCCTGATCGATGGCGCCAGACTGTCGCGGGCCGACATCCACGTGTATCCGCACGGTCATCTCGATGCGCTCGAAGACGCCCTTGCGCGTTCGCCGGCCCGGCACAAGCTGATCGTATCCGATGCGGTGTTCAGCATGGACGGCGACCTGGCGCCCGTGCGCGAGCTCGTGGAGCTGTGCGACCGGTACGATGCGTGGCTGTTCCTGGATGATGCCCATGGATTCGGCGTGCTGGGCCCGAACGGCGAAGGCACGCTCGCCCACATCGGCATTCGTTCCGCACGGATCGTGTACATGGGCACGCTCGGCAAGGCCGCGGGCGTGAGCGGCGCGTTCGTGGCGGGCGACGCCGCGATGATCGACTGGCTGGTGCAGCGGGCACGCACCTACGTCTTCACCACGGCGATGCCGCCGATGCTGGCGGCCGCGGTGCGCGCGAGCCTCGAAGTGTTCCGCAGCGAACCGTGGCGCCGCGAGCGTCTGCGCGAACACATCGCGTCGTTGCGCCGGCGCCTGCGCGATCTGCCATGGCCGCTGCTCGAATCCAGCACGGCCATCCAGCCGCTCGTCGTCGGCGACAACGCGCGCGTGATGCATCTCATGGAAAACCTGTGGCAACGCGGCTTCTGGGTGCCCGGCATCCGCCCGCCCACTGTTCCCGAAGGCTCGGCCCGGCTGCGCATCTCGCTCACGGCCGGCCACACGCCGGAACAGGTCGCGGCTCTCGCGGATGCACTCGTCACCGTCGCCGAAACCGAGACCATCGCGGCGTGAAACTCGATCCTCCCGGCGCCGGCGCCGAGGAGTTGACGGCGCGCAGCCTGCGTGCCGTGTGGCATCCCTGCACGCAGATGAAGGTGCACGAGTCCCTGCCCCTGATTGCCATGACATCGGGCGAAGGCGCGTGGCTCACCGATGCGACTGGCCGTCGCTATCTCGATGCGGTGAGCTCCTGGTGGGTCAACCTGTTCGGGCATCGGGAGCCACGCATCAACGCGGCGATCCGCGCGCAGCTCGACCGGCTCGAGCACGTGATCCTGGCTGGGTTCACACATGAACCCGTGGTGCAGTTGTCCGAGCGCCTGGCTGCGCTGACCGACTACTCGCTGGGCCACTGCTTCTACGCATCCGATGGTGCGTCGGCAACCGAGATCGCCCTCAAGATGAGCGCGCACTACTGGCGCAACGCCGGTCGCGCTGGCAAGAACCGCTTCATCGCGGTGGCGGGCGGCTACCACGGCGAGACTCTCGGCGCGCTCGGCGTGACCGACGTCGAGGTGTTTCGGACTGCCTACGAACCGCTGCTGCGGGCAGGCGCGACGATGCCGAGCCCGGATGCGCGTCGTGCCGAGCCTGGAGAGGATGGATTCGACTGTGCACGGCGTGCGGCGGACGCGCTCGAGGCGCATCTCGAAGCCCATGCGGAGGAAACCGCGGCAATCATCCTCGAGCCGCTGATCCAGTGTGCCGGCGGCATGGCCATGCACCATTCCGAGTACGTGCGCCGGGTGCGGGCGCTGTGCAGTCGCTTCGAGGTGCACTTCATCGCGGACGAGATTGCCGTGGGTTTCGGCCGCACCGGCAGCTTCTTCGCGCATGAACAGGCGCTCGTGCGGCCGGACTTCCTGTGCCTGTCCAAGGGCATCACCGGCGGCTATCTGCCATTGTCCGTGGTGATGACCACGGACAAGATCTACGAGGCGTTCTACGACGATGACGTGGCGCGCGGCTTCCTGCACTCGCACTCGTATACCGGCAATCCGCTCGCGTGCAGCGCGGCGCTCGCCGTGCTCGACATCTTCCGCGACGACGACGTCATCGAGGCGAACTATCAGAAGGCCGACGGGTTCGACACCCTGGCCGGCCGCCTGCGGGAGGACGAACGCGTGGCGCACTTCAGGCGCTGCGGTATGGTGTGGGCGTTCGATGTCGTGCAGCCGGTCCCGGGATTCGCGCGTGTCTACGCCGAAGCTGCGCTGCGCGAAGGCGTGCTGCTGCGTCCGATCGGCAACACCGTCTACTTCATGCCGCCGTACGTGATGGATTTCGACGAGTGGGCTTTGCTCGTGCGGGCGGCGCGGCTTGCGCTGGATGTGGCGGTTGTTCGCGATTGAGGTAGTGCCAGCCCCCATCCCGACCTCCCCCCAGCATTGCTGGGGGAAGGAGCGCACAACTCCCTCCCCCGGCCGAGTCGTTGACGCCATACCACCCATGCCCCGCGGCCTCTTCATCACCGGCACCGACACCGAAGTCGGCAAGACGCTGGTCGCGTGCGGCTTCCTCCACGCCTATCGTCGGGCAGGCTTGCGCGTTGCAGGCATGAAGCCGGTGGCCGCCGGCTGCTACGAAACGCCCGACGGCTGGAAGAACGAGGACGTCGAGGCGCTACGCGCGGCAGCGAACGTCGACGCGCCCATGGACGAGGTGAATCCGTACCGGTTCGTCGAGGCGATCGCGCCGCATGTGGCAGCGGCGCGGGCGAGCGTCGCCATGGATCTCGAGGTCATCCGCGAACGCTTCGACTCGCTGCAGCAACGATCGGACGCCGTGGTCGTCGAAGGGGCCGGTGGATTCCTTGTGCCGCTCGGCGATCGCGACGATTTCAGCGATCTCGCACAGCGGCTCGGCTTGCCCGTCGTGCTGACCGTAGGCATGCGCCTCGGATGCATCAACCACGCGCTATTGACTCAGGAAGCGATTCTCGCGCGCGGTCTTGAATTCGCCGGCTGGGTTGCGAACAGCATCGACCCGAGCATGTCCGTCTTCGAGGACAATCTGGCGACGCTGCAGGCGCGGTTGCGGGCGCCGCTGCTGGGCGTGGTGCCGTGGCTGTATGCGCCCGATCCGGCGCGCGTCGAACTCGCCCTGCCGCCGGCGCGTTGAAGTGGCGGCCCCGGGCCTCAGAACTTCCCGAACTTGAGATAAGCCTCCTGCGGGTCCATCCCCGACAGGATCGCCGTGCGCACCTTGTTCTCGGTCTGCAGCACCTCCTCGGTCCGCGTGACGACGTCGGCAGCGATGGCGCCGGGAATGATCACGATGCCGTCGCGATCCGCGAGCAGCCAGTCGCCGCTCGAGATAGTGACTTCGCCGATGGTGATCGGCTCGCCGAAGCGGTCCGGCACCCAGCGGCCCACGATGTCCTTCGGCGTGTTGAAGCTGCAGAAGACCGGGAAGCCCAGTTCGAGGATGAACTGCGTATCGCGACAACCGCCGTCCACCACATAGCCGCGCACACCGCGGAAGTGCAGCGTTTCGGCCGACAGTTCGCCCATCAGTGCGATGGCATGGCTGTTGGGTTGGCACACGAGCACCTTGCCGGCGGGAGCCTTGGACAGTAGGCCGGTCCATTGCAGCAGCGTGTCGTGCGGATCGCGCGTGACGTCCACGTGACCGCTCACGGTGTAGATCTCGCCCGCGAGCTTGGTGCCGGGGTCGAGCGGTTTGATGACCGAGGGCAGCACGCAGTTGCCGTGACCCATGGCGCGAAGCACGTCGTGCACCGCCGCGGCATAGCAGGCTTCGAGGCGCTCGGCGAGGTTGTCGGGTTCGGGAATCATGGTTGCGGAATCTCCTTCAGGGGGTCGGTATTGCCGTCGCCGCGGATCATGCGCCAGGCCTCGTTGAGGGCCAGCGCGGCGATCACGATGCCGCCGCCGATCAACGCGAGGCGGCTCGGCACCTCGCCGACGAGAACCCAGGTGGACACGACGCCGAAGATGGTTTCCAGTTCGGCGAGCAATCCTACTTCCGCTGCCTTGAGATGGCGCGCCGCCACCACCATCAGCAGGCAGCCCAGGCCCAGTTGCACGAAACCGAGCGCGATCAGGTTCGGCAGGTCGACCAGCTGTGCTTCGAAGGGCAGCGCGAACGGCAGCGTGATGGCGCAGGAAATGAGCCCGGCGACCAGTACAGTGGGCACCATGTCGGCCTCGGCGTGCATGCGCCGCAGGATGGTCACGTTGAGTGCGAAGCACACCGGGATCGCCAGCGCGATCAGGTTACCCGCCGTTCCGCCACCGCCGAGGGAATCGACGAACATCAGCGCGATGCCGCCGAAGGCCGCAGCCATCGCGATCCAGGTCCGCAACGGCACGTGCTCGGACAGCAGCAGCCAGCCGGCGACGGCCGACATGAACGGCGAGATGCTGCACAGCACGAGCGTGTTGGCCACGGTCGTGCGCGACAGCGCCAGGATGAACGCGATGAACATGATCGCCCACAGTGCACCCGAGATCAGGCCAGCGAGGCCGATCGCGCGGATACGCCGCAGCGTGTCGCCGCGGTACTGCACGTAGAGCACGCCGGCCATGAACACGATCATGAAGGCCGAACGCCAGAACGTGACCTCCCACCCGTCGCGGATCGATTGACTGCGCACCAGCACGCCCGCCGTCGCCCAGCAGAGCGTGGCACCGAGCATCAGGAGGAGTCCGCGGCGGTGATCCGCGCGGGTGGTCACGGCAAGGCGACGCCGAGCTTTGCGGCCCAGGGTTCCAGCATGGGCATGATGGCCGGATGCAGGGTGACGCCTTCCCCCAGTTGCCGCCGGCGCCGCGCCAGTCCGTTCTCGCCGGGCAGGCGCACGCGCTCGACACCCTTCATCGGTGCCACCTTGCGGCAGTAGTCGGCGATCCATTCCGTCTGCCGGGTGAATGCATCGAGGCCGGAGAACGCGCGCGGATCGTAGACCTGCACGAACACCTCGCCGGTCCAACCTTCAATGGGATCAGCGCGTCCGTGACCGGACAGACCCTGGGTCATCGCTTCCACCAGCAGTCCCAGCGCGTAGCCCTTGTGGCCGTACTCGACGCCGCCGATGGGCAGCAATGCGCCCTTGGGGTCACGCGTCATCACCGACGGGTCGGCGGTGGGATTGCCCTCGGCATCGACCAGCCATTTGCCGGGCAACTGCCCGCCCTGCTTGTTGAGCCGCCCCACCATGCCATTGGTGGTGATCGACATCGATACGTCGATCAGGACCGGATCGCCGGCTGTCGGCCAACCTGCGGCAATCGGGTTCGGGGTGAGTGCGCCTGCACGGCCACCGAAGGGTGCGACCGATTGGTTCTCGGGCGCCGAGGTCATGATCTGGATGACGAAGCCTTGATCGGTGGCGCGCGTGAGATAGGCGGCGAGGCAGGCGATGTGATGGCTGCGGCGGATCGACACGGAACACGCGCCCTGGGTGCGGGCGCGTTCGCACGCGAGGTCGATCGCCTTCACCGTGAGCCAGGTGCCCGGCAGACGCTTGCCGTCCCACGTCACCGCCGCCGGAAAATCCGCGATCACGCCGGGCTCGCCCCGGGTCTTCAATTCCCCCTTGTCGATGTCGGCCAGGTACGGCCCGAGCAGACCGAGGCCGTGGGTATCGTGGCCCATGAGATCGGCTTCGACCAGGACCTGGGCAATGACGGGAGATTTCACCGGGTCCATGCCGACGGCGTCGAGGAGTTGCGTGGCGAATGTCGTGAGTCGGGCGGCGTCGAAGCGGGCAGACATGGAAGGATCGTCGGGCGAATGTGGATGAGTGCGGCGCAATGGGACGGTCACTGCGTGTTTCGCGCCGCCATGGCGGCGATGCGTAAGGTCAGCGATGCGGCCTTGAACGGAAGTAGTCGACCAGTTCGGTATTGTCGCGGTCACCGTAACCATCGGCCACCTGCTTGCGGAACAGCTCGGTCACGCCGGCCGTGATCGGCAGTGCAGCACCGACGTTACGTGAAAGGTCGTGGATCAGTTCGAGATCCTTCAGCATCAGCGCGGCACGGCCGGTGATCGAGAACTCCGAAGCGACCATCTTGGGGAACATTTCCTGGAGCTGCTTCGAATCCGCGCGGCCCCCGGCCAGGGCTTGCGGAATCTTGGCGGCGTCGATACCGGCACGCTCGGCGAGCGCGCAAGCTTCGGCCAGCACCGCCACGCCGGTGGCCACCAAGACCTGATTGATCATCTTCGTCGCCTGACCCGCTCCGGATGGGCCCATCAGCGTCGCTCGGCCTGCGAGGGCATCCCATACCGGTCTCGCCTTCTCGAAGGCGTCCGGTTCTCCGCCGATCATGACCGCCATGCGCCCTTCGAGCGCCGCCGGTGCCCCGCCCGAAATCGGCGCATCGAGCCAGCGCATGCCGCACTCGGCCGCCAGTCGCTGCGCCATCGCCCGCGTGTGCGCCGAAGCGCACGTCGACATGTCGATCAGAATCTTGTCGGGCGTGCCCGCCGCAGCGACGCCATGCTCGCCGAACACGACGCGCTCGATCGCGGCGCCGTCGCTCACGCACGTGATGACGAAGGCGCTCGACCGGGTGAGTTCCTCGGGGTTCTCGGCCTCGACGGCACCGGCCTGAACGATAGGGTCGAGCTTCGCGCGGTCGCGATTCCATACCGCGGGCTGGAAGCCGCAGGCGACCAGTCGTCGCATGATCGCGCTTCCGAGTACGCCGGCACCGATACAGCCTACGCGGGGTTTGTCGCTGGTCACCATCGATCTCCGATTCGCATTGAATTGAACGGCCCTCGGGGCGAACGCCCTGGGAACACGAGTTCGTTCTTTGCGGCGACGACGCGGAACCGATGGGAATACATGCCGCGAGCGGGGTGTCGATCGACCCAACGACGCGCCAAGTTTCCAGATCAATGCAGCACGCCGGATGGGCCCGAACTCGCTTGAGGCATCGCGCGCGTCCCGGTCAGACGGATTCGAGACGTGCCACGACCCGACGCGCATTCTAGTGCGTCGCGTGCCCTCCTACCACTCGGCTGGCAGTGTGCGGCGGACGGCGGGTCGGAGGCCCGCCGCGCGCTCGTCGCTCAGACTCGCCGGCGCGAGACCAGCATCAGTGCGGCGAAAGCCGCACCCAACAGACCCAGCGCGCCGGGTTCGGGAACGAGGGTGACGCGCCTCGTAGTGATCGCGCCCACCGCATCGATGTCGGCACCCACGGTGGCGCCGTCCTGTCCGTCCAGCAAAGTGTCGTCGGTCAGACGGATGTAGGCGAAAGCGGAACTCGAACCGAATCCGAAAGCATCGATGTCGATCCCGGCCGTGCTGCCGCCGACCGCGCCCACACTGATCCACGTGGTGCCGTCCGTGCTGATGTCCACTAAGGTGTCTTCGACGTCGGGACCCACTTCGAACACCCAGAGGTCCAAGGCGCTGCTATCGCTGCCCGTCAGGACGTTGTCGACGAACCGCAGGACGATGTTGCCGCCGTCACCGAGGGAAACGAAGGTGCAGGCGGCCTGTGAGGCGCAGCCATTGACGCCGTTGTAGTTGGGTATCCCCAGCGCATTGGCCGCGCCGCGATGCGGATCGGTCGGATTGCCGCCCACCAACCCCGGTGTGTACGACACCACCGAATCGGCGAACGAGACGGCTCCCTGCGGGAACTCGACGCCTCCGATCGGCACTGCGAACGCGGAAGCACTCAATGACAGCATCGCGCCGAACGCCAGGACGCGAAGGTAGTGACTCGTGGACTTCATGGACCGGTCCCCCTTTAGGACAACGTCGTGTTATTGGATTCCGTTTTGGCGCGTCCTCGGGTCACCCGTGCGCGTCCGGCACTGGCCAGCAACGTCCATGCCGCAAGGCAAACCACATCTGCAATCAGCAAGTTGTGGCGCGCGGGCGGCCTGCGCTGCGAGACTCTGTAAGGAGGCTCGACAGCGACTTCTGCAGGGTCAAAAGATCTCGAACGACTGCGCGGAGTGCCCGCTCGTGGGTCAGGTCACGAAGACCGGATCTCCGCACCGGATGTTGCCGGGGTCGGTGATCAGGCCATAGACGCCTACGTTCTGGTCGGCCTCTTTGACGATGGTCCGCAGGATCGTCGTGTCGGCGGCGAAATCCGGTTGCGCGCGGGTGACGGCGCCGCAACGGGGCGTCGCGCCGGCGCAGTCGAACGCAGCATTGCCGATCGAGACCCGTTTCCCGACCCATTCCTGTTCCAGCAGTCCTGCTGCCCCGGGGTTGGTCTCGATGACGAAGTTGGGTCGGAAACGACGGGCGTCCCAGTTGCCCCGCGGGTTGAGTGTCTTCAGGTGCGTGAGGGTTGCCGTGGTGACGAGGTGCAGCGGTGTCACCAGGAAGAACGTTCCGGGCACCGATACAAAGTCCACCAGCGGCGGTGGAATCTTGCTGAAATCGGGCAGCGGTTCGCCGGCCTCGCGGTCGAAGGTGGCGGCGAGTTCCTCGAGCCAGGTGTGATCGTCGAGCTTGTGGCGGCGATAGAAGTCGGCATCGGTTTCCGCGCGCAGCGGTTCCAGGGTCGATGGATGGCCGGTCAGTTGCGAAAGTCGCGCGTGGATCTCGGGCTGGTCGCTGCCCAGCACGGATCCGTCGGGGAAAGTGACGTCGACATGACCGTTGGCCCCGGGCGCAGTGGCGTACCGACCGCGGGCCGTGCAGCGCAGCAGTTCGGGACGGAACTTGCAGCTCTGGATTTCCTTGCGGCGTTCATCGCGCAATGCCCAGATCCGATCGCCCGGCAGGCCCTTGGCGGTCAACGCGCAGGCGTCGAGCCGTTCGCCCGCCATGCCCTTCACGGGATAGCGCCAGATCTCCTTGATCGTTCCAACTTGAACCATTCACCATCTCCCGCGAGTGATCGCCCGATCCAACCGGGCCGGTAGTCGTTCAGCGGGCGCGACGATCCGGCACGGCCCGCGCATGCGCAGGCAACGGTGCGACGCAGCGCCGACCCTCAAAACATCACGAGCTGGCGGACGGTGTGCCCGGACGCCAGCGCATCGAATCCTTCGTTGATGCGATCGAGCGTGAGGTGGGCGCTCATCAGCTTGTTCACCGGCAGCTTGCCCCGGCGATACAGCTCCACGTAGCGCGGAAGATCGCGGGGCGGGATGCACGAACCCATGTAGCTGCCTTTCACCGTGCGTTCTTCCGCGGTGAGGTTGACGTGCTGCAACGCCCAGCGCGCATCGGGATGCGGCAGACCCGCGGTGACCGTGGTGCCGCCGCGACGCGTGATGCGGTACGCGAGTTCCATGGCCTGCACCGAACCGGCCATCTCGAACGCGAAATCGGCGCCGCCGTCGGTAAGCGCTTTCACCTTGGCGATGGCTTCGGGATCCTTCGCATTGACCACGTCGGTGGCACCAAGAGTCTTCGCGAGTTCGAGCTTGTCGTCGTGAATGTCGACCGCGACGATGCGATTGGCACCGGCGACCTGGGCACCCAGCAGCGCGTTGAGGCCGACGCCGCCGAGACCTACCACGGCGACACGCGAGCCCGCGGTGACCTTGGCTGTGTTGAGTGCCGAGCCCACACCGGTCAGCACCGCGCAGCCGAACACGGCCGCCTCGTCGAAGGGCAACGCGTCGTCCACCTTCACCACCGATCCGCGATTGACGACGCAGTACTCGGCGAAGGCCGAGACCCCGGTGTGGTGGTAGACCGGTTTGCCGTTCTGATGCAGGCGGATGTGCCCGCCCATCAGCGTGCCCGCACCGTTGGCCTGCTGGCCGTTTTCGCAGCGGGCCGGAAAGCCTTCCTGGCACGGCGTGCACTGGCCGCAACTCGGCGCGAACACCATGACCACGTGATCGCCGGGGGCGAGATCGGCGATGCCGCTGCCCACCTCCTTCACGATGCCGGCCGCTTCATGGCCCAGCACCATCGGAGTCTGCCGTGGGCGATCGCCGTTGATGGTGGAGAGGTCCGAGTGGCAGAGCCCCGCAGCCTTGACCTGCACGAGCAGTTCGCGCGGCCCGGGCGGGTCGAGTTCCACTTCCTCGATCGAGAGCGGGCGGCTCTGGGCGTAGGGCTGGGGGAGTCCGCTCTGGCGGAGGACTGCGGCACGGATTTTCATGGTCGGTCGGAAATGAAGAAAAAGCTCACAACGCGGCGGACGCGGCGTGAGGCAACGGCGCTTGGTTTTCCGCCGCGTCCGCCGTGTCCGCCGTGTTGAGCGGTTACTGGTCGAGCGTCAGTAAGTCCCCCGCCCACCCGAAAGATCGAACACGCCGCCGGTGGTGAACGAGCAGTCTTCCGTGCACATCCAGGCCACCATCGCCGCGATCTCCTCCACTTCGCCGAAGCGGCCCATGGGGATCTTCGACAGCATGTAGTCGATGTGATACTGCTCGACCTGATCGAAGATCGGCGTGCGTACTGCAGCCGGTGTCACGCAGTTGACCGTGATCCGGTTCTTCGCGAGTTCCTTGCCGAGCGACTTGGTGAGACCGATCACACCGGCCTTCGAGGCGCTGTAGGCCGACGCGTTGGGGTTGCCTTCCTTGCCGGCAATGGAGGCGATGTTGACGATGCGGCCGTAGTTGTTGGCGACCATGTGCGGGGCGACCGTCCGGCAGCAATAGAAGACGCCGTTCAGGTTGATGTCGCACACGCGCAGCCATTCGTCGATCGGGTACTCGGCAACGGTGGAGTTCTTGCCGGCCACGCCAGCAGAATTCACCATGGCGTCCACTTTGCCCAGGGCGGCGATGCTGGCCTTCATGGCCGCCTCGACTTCGCCGATCTTGGTGACGTCGACCTTGATCCCGACGTGCTTGCCGGCGCCGAGCGACTTCGCCTTCGCATCGAGGTCGGAGGCCATGTCCCAGATGGCGACATTGGCGCCGGAAGCGGCGAGGCGTTGCGCGATGGCGAGGCCGATGCCGGATGCGCCACCGGTCACGATGGCGCCGCGGCCGGCCATGTCTAGCTTGTTCATGGTTGGATCTCCCCCCTGGACTGTTGTGTTGAAGCCGGCGCGAGCGGCTGCGCCGCGCGGACGAACCTGGAATTCTAATGCACCGGGGGTGCCGGCGGTCTCTGCCCGGCTATCATGGGGGCATGAGGGTCGAGATCGAGTCACCCGTCGGATGAGCGAACAGGCCTTGAGCCGCAGGATCGAGCAGCGCTTTGCCGCGTGGGGGCGGATCATTCGCTTTGCCGGTGTCGCTGTCGTCGGCACCCTGTCCCCGTCGACCTACAACAGCGCCACGCGGCAGGTGGTGCAGAAGCAGATCTACTTTACCGCCTGGGAGATCTTTCCGGGGTTCATCGCGCTCGCGGCGATCGTTTCGTGGCTCTTGAGCTCCATCGTGGTGCACGCAGCACGCGACTTCGGGCTCTTCGACTACGCTCTCGAAGTGATCATCCGCGTGTTGGTGCTGGAGATCCTGCCGTTCACCACCGTGCTGTTCGTGGCGTTGCGCACCAGTGCGGCCATCAACACCGAAGTGGCGCTGATGAAGATCAACAACGAACTCGAAGCCCTGCGCTTGAGCGGCGTCGACCCGGTCACCTACGAACTGATTCCGCGCGTGATCGGCGGCACGACCTCGGTACTGGCGCTGACAGCCGTCAGCACGGTGGTGGCGCTGCTGATCTCGAATGCAGTGGTCTACGACGCCTGGATGTTCGCGATGCCGTCCGAGGATTTCGCCCACACCGTGGGCAAGGTGCTGGATGCACCGACGTTGCTGCTGCTCGGGTTCAAGACCATGGCATTCGGTCTGGCGGTCACCGTGATCCCGATCGGGGAGGCGTTGGAGACGCCGCAGAAGCTCTTCCATGCGCCTATCTCGGTGTTGCGCGGCATGGTCAAGCTCTTCTTTGCCATCATGTTCATCGAGCTCGGCGCGCTTGCGGTGAGCTACGCATGATGGCCACGTCTCTGGAAACAGGATGAAACAACCCCCACGCTCTCTTCGTTCGCTGCCCCCCGAGGGGGCGCTCAGCGCCTTGGGGCGGCCCGGCGGCACTGACATGGCGATGCTGGCGACCGGCGTCGAGTTCATCTGGGCAGCCAACGACGAAGAGCGGCTGCAGGCGATCACCGACCACCGCGATGCCGGACTGGTTTCGGCGACCCTGCCGCTGCGCGCCAACCTCACGGTGCTGGAGAACATCGCCATCGTGCCGGAGTTTCGCGACGGCATGAATTCCAGGATTGCACTTGGCCGGGCCTGGTCGCTGCTCGAGAGGGTGGGACACACCGCATGCGCGCACCAGCGCGATCCCGACCTCGACAATCGCGAGCGCTTTCTCGCCAAGCTGCTGCGGGCAATCGTGGGTGCGCCTCCGGTCATCCTGATCGAGCGCCCCGGACTGCTGCTGCCCGACTTCAACTATCCTCTGCTGCTCGATGCGACGCTGCTGAGCCTGGAAGGGCACTATCGGTTGTGCCGCATCGTCGACTACGCATGGAACGCTCCGCTGTATCCCAGGCCCGCATCCCGCACCTCAAACTGAAGGTCGGGCTGTTGCTCGCCGCCTTTCCGGTCTTCCTGGGCGGGCTCGTGCTCTACGCCCTGCACGCCCGCGGCATGTTCGAGCCGACACGCAGCGTGATGCTGGTGGCCCGCGACGCGGAGGGCCTGAGCTCCGGCGTGCCGGTGACGTTCTCCGGCTTTCCCATCGGCGAGATCAAGCGCATGCAGTTGACCGATGACGGCAACGTGCGCATCGAACTGCGTATCAACGAGAAGGATGCGCGATGGTTGCGGCAGAGCAGCATCTTCTCCTTCGAAAAACAGCTGCTCGGCAAGCAACGCATCCGCGTGACGTCGCCCCGCATGGCCGACCCACCGCTACGTGCAGGCGCCGTCGCGAAGCTCGAGCTCGAGGACGCTACCAAGAATTTGCCCGATCTCGTGAACAGCGCGAAGGCCGTGATCGAGGACGTGCGCGAGCTCACCCGCCCGGGTTCCCATCTCACGCTCATGCTTGCCGACCTGCGGGGCGTGGCGAGCCGCCTCAATGGCGACTACGGCCTGATCGAAGGACTGACCGGCAGCCCCGAGCGGGCTCGTGAAGTGCTCGACGCTTCGCGGCGCATCACACGCTTGGTGACGTCACTGGACGGCGTGACCATTCGCCTCGACGCCATGCTTGCCAAGTCCGACAGCAAGGTGCTGGGCGATGGCGGCCTGGTGGATGACGCACGACGCTCGACCGAGCAGGTCAACGCCTTGCTGAGCGAGGTGCGTGCGAGCTTGAAGCGTGCCGATGACGTGCTCGCAAACGCCCAGGCGGCCTCGGCCAATGCCAAGGTCGTTTCGGAGAACCTGAAGGATTCGAGCACCGATCTTTCCAAGCTGCGCGCCGAGGTGGACGACAGCGTCCAGAAGGTCAACCGCATGCTGGTGGAGATCAATCGCAAGTGGCCCATGGCGCGCGACAGCCGCGTGCGGTTGCCATGATCGATCGGCAGTTGATGCTCGCAGTGCTGGCTGCGACGTTGAGCGGGGGGTGTTCGCATCCGACCGTGCCGGAGTGGGAGGAGCGGGCGCACGAAGGGTTCGAGCAGTATCAGCGCAGCTACTTCGCAGGCGACCGGACCGCGGACCGCGACTTCCGAAAGGCCGCGGACGCACTGGCCACCACAGGCAAGCCCGAGTTGCGGGCGCGGGGTGAACTCATCGGCTGCGCGCTCGCCACCGCAGCGCTCGACTTCGAGCGCTGCGACGGGTGGCAGTCGTTGCAGGCCGACGCCGATGCGGTGGATCGGGCCTACGGTGCGCTACTGTCGGGCAGCTTCAGCGGCCTGGATGCGAAGGCGTTACCGCCGCAATACGGCGCGTTGGCGAAAGCCACGGACGCCGTGGCGCGCAACGATGCGTTGAAGCGCATCGAGGATCCGTTGTCGCGCCTGATCGGAGCCGGCGCCGTGTTTCGCGCCGGGGATCTGTCACCCGGCGGTGTGGCGCTCGCCGTCGACACGGCATCCGAGCAAGGCTGGCGCCGACCTTTGCTCGCGTGGCTGGGTGCTCAGGCCAGACTGGCTGAGACCTCGGGCGACACGGCGGCGCTGGCCCGCATCCGCAAACGGATCGATGTCGTCGCGCCGC
The DNA here is from genome assembly GCA_001464695.1 of Betaproteobacteria bacterium Ga0077523. GTDB lineage: Bacteria > Pseudomonadota > Gammaproteobacteria > Burkholderiales. The sequence goes on from LNDQ01000114.1 coordinate 15,677, forward strand.
CCGCCCATTAGCGCCGCAGCATGAGCACCGCGAGCGCCACGACGATCGCGATGATGATCCAACCCCATGCAGGGAGCCCACCTTTGCGGCTTTGCGATGCGGCTTGCGGGGTGGCGATCGCCGCCTCGGCCGGAACGGGTGCCAAGATCTGATTGAACTTCGCGAAGAAGTCTTCGGCCATCTTCTTCGCGACACCATCGATCAGGCGCGAACCGATCTGCGCGAGCTTGCCGCCGACGGTGGCGTTGGCCGTGTAGACGAGTCGTGTGGATTCGCCCTCGGGTGCGAGCACGACCTTCGCACCGCCTTTGCCGAAGCCCGCGGCCCCGCCCGATCCTTCGAACGCGATGGTGTAGGACTCGGGAGGGTTCAAGTCCGATAGCTGCAGCTTGCCCGCGAACTTTGCCTTGACCGGCCCGATCGCGGCGGTCATCGCGATCTTGTATTCCGTGTCCGATACGCGATCGATGCTCTCGCATCCGGGGATGCAGGCCTTGAGGGTCTCGGGGTCGTTGAGCGCTTCCCACACGCGCTGCCGCGGCAGCGGGATGAGTTGTTCGCCGGTCATGTCCATCGTGATGCGCTCCTGAAGGTTCTGTTCGTGGCAATTCGTCGGAGTATGCACAGCGTTGGCGTTGGCTGCACCTGGTTTGCCCCCATCCCAACCTTACCCCGCCGAAGGCGGGGGAAGGGGTGTACATCCCCTCCCCCCACGCGACTGATGGTCGCCGATAACAACTTCTCATTTCTCAAGTGGACTTCGCATCGCTACGCTCGTTGCACTCGCTTATCCGATTCCGCCGCGATGCGGCCCGGGCTAGCGGCGATCCGATCGACTGTTCTTCCGGAGAATTCCACCATGAGTGAAAGCATCGATAAACCGAAGGATGCAACGACGGTCGACGCGACCGCCGCGCCTTCGGACGACACGGGCGTGAACGAGGGCCGCCGTTCATTGCTGAAGAGCGCCGCTGCGGTGGCTGGCGCTACCGGCACCCAGGCCATCACCGGTTTCCCCCTCATCTGGGCGCAGGAGATCAAGGACATCGAGCTGCGCCACGTCGGCGTGTCGTACTCGGTGGTGAAGGCGATCGGCGACCAGGCCTCGAAGGACCTGGGCTTCAAGGTGACGATGCAGAACCTCGACACCTCCGCGGCCATCAACCGTTTCGTCACCCAGCCCAATTCCGTAGACATCGCCGACGTCGAGGGTTGGCAGGCCAAGCTCGCCACCAAGCGCAGCGTGCTCCAGGGCATCGAACGCAAACGGATCAAGGAATTCGACAATATCCTGCCGATCTTCACCAAGGGCGCGATCGACGGCAAGGTGGTGTCGCGTCAAGGGATCTCGCCCTATGAGGCGATGTACATCAGCAGCAAGGACGCCACCGATCTGCACGAAGGCGTCACCGACTGGATGACCTTCCTGCCGCAGGTCTACAACGCCGACTCGATCGGCTACCGGCCTGACCTCATCAAGAAGCCGATCACCGAATGGAAGGAACTGATCAACCCCGAGTACAAGGGCAAGGCCGCCATCCTCGACGTGCCGGCGATCGGGATCATGGATGCCGCGCTCTGTTTCGAGAGTGCGGGCGAAATCAAGTACGGCAACAAGGGCAACATGACGAAGTCGGAGATCGACTTCACCATCAACCGCCTGATCGAACTCAAGAAAGCCGGCCACTTCCGCGCCACCTGGACCACGTTTGACCAGTCCGTACAGCTCATGGCGGCCGGTGAAGTCATCGTGCAGTCGATGTGGTCGCCTGCCGTCGCCGCCGTGCGCGTCAAGGGCATGCCGTGCATCTACGCACCGGTCAACAAGAAGGGCGACAAGGAAGGCTACCGCGGCTGGTGCAACGGCATGGCGCTGATGCGCCACCTGTCGGGCAAGAAGCTCGAGGCCGCCTACGAGTACCTCAACTGGTATCTGTCGGGCTGGCAGGGCGGTTTCGTCGCCCGCTACGGTTACTACAGCCCGGTACCCTCGACGGCGAAGAAATTCCTCTCGGCCAACGAATGGGATTACTGGTACGAGGGCAAGCCGGCCAAGGAAACCATCCTCGACCCGTACGGGGTCGTGATGGAAAAGGCCGGCGCCCTGCGTGACGGCGGTTCCTTCCTCGAGCGCGTGACCAACATCTCCTGCTGGAACACGCTGATGGACGAAGCGCAGTACATGAACAAGCGCTGGAACGACTTCAAGGTGGCTTGAGTCCGATCGTCCCCTGCGATCGAAGCCCGGCGCCACGCTAGTGCTGCCGGGCAGTGATCGCGCCCTGCGATTCCATTCCTACCCAGTAACGCCTCGATGCGTGTTCCCAAGTCCCTGACGAGCTGGTTCTACGTCTCGCCGCTGCTGCTGGTGATCATCCCCTTCTTCGTGATGCCGATCATCGTGGTGATCGCCGCGAGCTTCATGCAGGGCGATGGTTTCGGCGGCATCCTGCCCACTTTCACGTGGGAGAACTATCAGGGCGTCTTCAGCGAGCAGCTCACGTGGAATCTGTACGTTTCCACGGTCAAGTTCACGGTGCTCACGTGGTTCTTCACGCTGATCATCGGGTTCTGGATCGCCTACTACCTGGTGTTCCACATCCGCAGCGAACTGCTCGCGATGGGGTTGTTCCTGCTGTGCACGGTGCCGTTCTGGACTTCCAACATCATCCGCATGATCTCGTGGATCCCGCTGCTCGGGCAGAACGGGCTGGTGAACATGGCACTGGTGGGCTCCGGGGTCGTGAAGGAGCCCCTCAAGGTGCTCCTGTTCTCGGATTTCTCGGTGGTGGTGGCCTACGTCCACCAGCTCACCATCTTCATGATCGTGCCGATCTTCAATTCGCTCGCCCGCGTCGACAAGCGCGTGGTGGAAGCGGCGCGCGACGCCGGCGCCAGCCGCTGGGACATCATGCGGCGGATCATCCTGCCGCTGTCGCGCAGCGGGATAGCGCTCGGCTCCATCTTCGTGATCTCCATCGTGATGGGTGACTTCTTCGTGGTGAAGGTCATGAGCGGGGGCAACTCGGCTTCGGTGGTGGCGGCGCTGTTCGAGAACATCTCCGTGCTGCAGTACCCGCCGGCCGCGGCGCACGCGGTGGTGCTGATGATCGTCGTGGTCATCATGATCGGAGCGATCCTGCGCACCGTGGACATCCGCAAGGAAATCACGCAATGAGCGCTCCGGCGGTCCGCCCCCTCCTCGATCGTCGACCGTGGACCTTCTACGCGCTGACCGCGTTGTTCGTGTTCTACGTGCTGGCGCTCTACGGTCCGATGCTGTGCATCTACCTGCTGTCGTTCCAGGATCTGCGCGGGGGTCTGGTCTTCCCGATGAAGGGGCTGTCGGTTCACTGGTTCGTGGATCTGTTCACCCAGGTGCGCACCGGCGACGTGAAGGGCAGTTTCGATCGTTCCATCAAGCTCGCGGTACTGGTGACGGTCATCACGGTGGCAGTATCGTTTCTCGCTGGCATGGCGTTCCGGCGCCGCTTCCGCGGGGATACCGTGGTGTTCTACCTGATGATCGGCAGCCTCGTGGCCCCGGGCCTCGTGCTCGGCATCGGCATCGGTCTGCTGTTCCAGTTCTTCCATCTCGAGCCGAGCTGGTTCACTTCCGCGCTCGGGGCGCAGCTCTCGCTCACCCTGCCGTTCGGTGTGCTCGTGATGTTCGCGGTCATGTCGCGCTTCGACCGCCGGTGGGAGGAGGCGGCACGCGACCTTGGCGCCTCGTCGTGGCAGATCACGCGGATGGTGGTGATCCCGATCCTGCTGCCAGGCATCGTGGCCGTGGCGTTGTTCGGATTCACGCTGTCCTACGACGAGTTCGCGCGCACGCTGCAGACGTCAGGATCGCTCAACACGCTGCCGGTGGAAATCTGGACCATGACGCTCAACGTGACCTCGCCTTCGCTCTACGCGCTGGGGACGGTGACGACGATCGTGTCGTTCATCATCATCGGTCTGTGTCTGGGCTCCATCGCGCAGATGCAGAAGCGCCGGGCGCTGCACAAGGCGAGCCACTAGCGCGCCGGATCGGCATTCGACCAAGGAAAAGGCATGGCAGGCAAGGCGGGCAACATCGAACTGGCGGGCGTGTGCAAGAGCTACGGCACGTTCACGGCGGTCGAGGGCATCAATCTCAAGATCCCCGACGGCGCGTATTGCTGTTTCCTGGGACCTTCCGGGTGCGGCAAGACCACCATCCTGCGCATGATCGCGGGCCACGAGGACCCGACCGAGGGCGAGATCCTGATCGGCGGCGAGAACGTGGTCGGCCTCGCGCCGACGCAGCGGCGCACGGCCATGATGTTCCAGTCCTACGCCCTGTTTCCCCACCTGTCCGTGCGCGACAACATCGCGTTCCCGCTGCGGGTGCGCAAGGCGTCGAAGGAGGAGATCGCCAAGCGTACCGATGCGATGATGGAGAAGACCCGCATCACCGAACTGGCGAACCGTCTTCCGGGACAGCTGTCCGGCGGCCAGCAACAGCGCGTTGCCCTGGCCCGTGCGGCAATCACCGAGCCGCGCGTCCTGTTGCTCGACGAACCGCTGTCGGCGCTCGACGAGCAGCTGCGTATCCAGATGCGCCAGGAGTTGCGGCGCATGCAGCAGGAGCTGGGCATCACGTTCATCCACGTGACTCACACCCAGCTCGAAGCCATCGCGCTGGCGGACCTGGTGGTGGTGATGGAGCAGGGGCACATCAAGCAGTTCGGGCCGGCGCGCGAGATCTACGCGACACCGAAGGACCGCTATGTGGCCGAGTTCGTCGGCGGCCAGAACGTGATCAAGTGCACAGTGGAGCGGGTGAACGGATCGAGCGCCACGCTCGCGGCCCCCAACGTGAAGGGCATCGAGATCCCGCTCGGCGGGAAGCGTCGCATCGCCGAGGGTGACGAGGTGGATATCGCCGTACGTCGCGACGACCTCAAGCTGCACCGCCCCGAAAAGGGCGGCGTCGGGCCGGGGACCACCGGCATCAGTTCGCGGGTGCGCGGGGTCGAGTATCAGGGCTACTTCGTGAAAGTCATGCTGGATGCGCTCGGGGAGCAGGATTTCATCGCCTACATTCCCGAACGCGAATTCTTCGGCGATCCGCTCACCATCGGAGACGTGGTCGTCGCCACCTGGTCGGCCGAGCGTTCATTGCTGCTCGCCTGACGCGGGAACAACAAGGAGGTTCTGGACGTGCTCATTCAGTTCGTACTCAACGGAAAGCCGGTCGCCGTCGACGTGGCGGCCTACGATCTGCTCGCCGACGTCGTGCGCGAGAAGCTCGGCCTCACGGGAACCCATATCGGCTGCGATACCAGCCAGTGCGGCGCGTGCGTCGTGCATATCGATGGGCGGTCGGTGAAGAGCTGCAGCACCTTGGCCGTGACGCTCGAAGGGGCCAAGGTGACCACCATCGAAGGCCTGGCATCGCCCAGCGGTCAGCTGCATCCCATGCAGCAGGCGTTCCACGAGCAGCATGGGCTGCAGTGCGGATTCTGTACGCCCGGGATGGTGATGAGCGCCGTGGACTTCGCCTCGCGCAATCCGAATCCGACGCCGGCGGAAGCGGCGGCCGGCATCGAGGGCAACTTCTGCCGGTGTACGGGTTACCAGAACATCGTGAAGTCGGTCATTGCGGGAGCGGCGGCGATGCGGGTGGTGAAGTGACTTTCGCTTGCCCCCACCCTGGCCCTCCCCCAGCAAAGCTGGGGGAGGGGACGTACACCTCTCCCCCGGCGGTGCCGGGGAAGGCGAAGTACACCCCTTCCCCCAACTTCGTTGGGGGAAGGTTGGGATGGGGGCAAGCCACGCCACCCATCGAGAACACACGACGGAGCATCCATCCATGAATCACCCTGCCGGTATCGAAGGCGCAGTCACCAACCCCACCGGAATCGGTGCTTCCATGCGCCGCAAGGAGGACATGCGCTTCCTCATGGGCCGCGGCAACTACGTCGCGGACATCAAGCTGCCCGACATGACCGCTGGCGTCTTCGTCCGCTCGCCCCATGCCCATGCGCGCATCGTCTCCATCGACAAGAAGGCTGCCCTCGCCATGCCCGGCGTGGTCGACGTGTTGACCGGTGAGGACCTGAAGACCGACGGCGTCGGCGGTCTGCCGTGCGCCTGGCCGGTGGTCGGCAAGGGCGGCGCGCCCACCAAGGAGCCGGCCCACCCGGCCATTGCCCAGGGCAAGGTGCGCTATGTCGGCGACGCTGTTGCCTTCGTGATCGCGGAATCCCTGGCCCAGGCGCGTAACGCCGCTGAAGCGGTGGTCGTGGAGTACGACGTGCTGCCGGCCGTCGTCGGTGTGCTCGACGCAATCAAGCCAGGGGCCGTTGCGGTTTTCGACGACATTCCCGACAACGTCTGCGTGGATTGGGAACTCGGCGACAAGCACGCGACCGAGGCCGCATTCAAGAAGGCCGCGCACATCGCACGCATCAGCCTGGTCAACAACCGGCTCGTGGGCAATCCGATGGAACCGCGTGCGGCCATCGGCGCGTTCGATCGCTCCCGCGGCCAGCACACGCTCTACACGACCAGCCAGTTTCCCCACATCGTGAAGCTGCTGATGGGCAACTTCGTGCTCAACATCCCCCAGCACAAGCTGCGCGTGGTTTCGCCCGACGTTGGCGGTGGCTTCGGCGTGAAGCAATTCCACTACGCCGAGGAGGCGGTGGTGACCTGGGCGGCGAAGCGCCTTGGCCGCCCGGTGAAGTGGGTGTGCGATCGCAGCGAAGGCTTCATCTCCGATGCGCATGGCCGCGACCATGTGACCGAGGCCGAAATGGCGCTGGACGAGAACGGCAAGTTCCTTGCCCTCAAGGTGAGCACCATCGCCAACATGGGGGGTTACCTCTCCACCTTCGGACCGAACATTCCGACCAACCTGTATGGCCCGCTGCTCGCGGGGGTGTACACCACGCCGGCGATCTATTGCGAAGTCAAGGCGGTCTTCACCAACACCGTGCCGGTAGACGCCTATCGAGGTGCCGGCCGCCCCGAAGCCACGTTCGTGCTCGAACGTCTGGTGGACGTGGCGGCCAGCGAATTGGGCATCGACAAGGCCGAGATTCGCCGTCGCAACATGATTCCGTCGAATGCCTATCCCTATCAGACGCCGGTGATGATGGAGTACGACAGCGGCGATCCGGGCGGATGCCTCACCAAGGCGTTGGCAAACGCAGACTGGAACGGATTCCCTGCACGCAAAGCCGCTTCCGCTGCGAAGGGCAAGCTGCGCGGCATCGGCCTGTGCACGTACGTCGAAGCGTGTGGCCTCGCGCCCTCGCGCATCGCGATCCGCCTCGGCGTGCGCGGCGGGCTGTTCGAAAGCGCGGCGGTGCGCGTACATCCGACCGGTCAGGTGACTGTCCTCATGGGTTCGCACAACCACGGTCAGGGCCACGAGACCACTTTCGCGCAGATCGTCTCCGAGCGGCTCAGCATTCCGGCGGAGAACATCGAGATCGTCTTCGGCGACACCGACAAGGTGCAGTTCGGCCTGGGCACCTATGGCTCGCGCTCGCTCGCGGTGGGCGGGTCGGCGCTGTGGAAGGCGACCGACAAGGTCATCGCCAAGGGCAAGAAGATCGCGGCGCACATGCTCGAGGCGGCCGACACCGACATCGAGTTCGCCGACGGCATGTTCTCGGTGGCGGGTACGGACCGGGCGAAATCCTTCGCCGAAGTGGCACTCTCCGCGCACTTTCCGGTGGACTATCCGCTCGAGATCCTCGAGCCGGGTCTGGAGGAGCAAGCCTTCTACGACCCGGTCAATTTCACCTTCCCATGCGGAGCCCATATCGCCGAAGTGGAGATCGACCCCGAAACCGGCGTCGTGGAGCTCTTGAGCTACGTCTGCGTGGACGACATCGGCACCGTCATCAATCCGATGATCGTCGACGGTCAGATCACGGGCGGTGTGGTGCAGGGCGTCGGTCAGGCGCTGTACGAGGACTGCGTGTACGACCCGGAGTCCGGCCAGTTGCTGTCGGGTTCGTTCATGGACTACTGCATGCCGCGCGCCGACCATGTGCCGAAGGTGAGCGTGGAAACGCACATCACCAAGTGCACGCACAACCCGCTCGGTTCGAAGGGTTGCGGCGAACTCGGCACCATCGGTTCGCCGGCTACGGTCATCAATGCCGTGGTGGACGCGCTGTCGCACCTCGGCGTGAACCACATCGACATGCCCGCATCGCCGCATCGAGTGTGGCGCGTGATCAACGAAGCCGGCGGGGCTGCCCGCGTGGCGCAATAACGACGGGAGCCCTACTCATGCTGAATTTCGAATACCTCCGTCCGTCCACGGTGACCGAAGCCGGGGCGATGCTGGGCAAGATGAGCGAAGCGCGTCCTCTCGCCGGAGGCATGACCCTGATACCGGCGATGAAGCTGCGGCTTGCCGCGCCGACGGCCCTGGTCGATCTGGCCGGCGTGCCGGAGTTGAATGGCATCAAGGTCGACGGCAAGACCGTGATCGTCGGCGCCATGACGAAGCACGCAGATGTCGCGGCCTCCGCCGACGTGCGCCGCCTGATCCCGGCGCTCGCCGATCTCGCCGGTGGCATCGGCGACGCGCAGGTACGCAACAAGGGCACGCTGGGTGGGTCCATCGCCAACAACGATCCTGCGGCGTGCTACCCCGCGGCGGTGTTGGCCCTGGGAGCCACGGTCACGACGAACCGCCGCAAGATCGCCGCGGACAGCTTTTTCACCGGTATGTTCGAGACCGCATTGGAGCCGGGCGAGATCGTGACCGGTGTGACGTTTCCGGTGCCCGCCGCGGCCGCCTACGAGAAATTCCGCAGCCCGGCATCGCGATACGCCCTGGTGGGTGTCTTCGTCGCGAAGACCACAGGCGGCGTGCGCGTTGCGGTCACTGGCGCGGCAACATGCGTATTCCGTGCGAGCGCAATCGAATCGATCCTGGCGGAGAAGTTCTCCGCCGAAGCGCTTGCGAGCCTGCGCTTTCCCGCGGACGGTCTCAATTCCGATCTGCACGGTGATGCCCAGTACCGCGCCCAGCTGGTCGGCGTTCTCACCAAACGTGCCGTCGCGAAACTCAGCTGATGTCGAGTCTGCCTGCGCCGCGCGCCAACGCGTCGAAGCTCGGATCGCTTGCCCGTCTCACCGCGATCGAGTTGCTGGATGGTTACCGGACCGGCAAGTTCTCGCCGTCCGAGGTGATCGAGGACGTCATTGCCGCATTGCAGGCCGCGGACGACCGCTGCAACGTGATGGTCGAACCGATGTTCGAAGCGGCCCGGGCGGAAGCCGAACACGCCACGCGCGCCTGGCGTAGCGGCCACGCCGCGGGGACCCTTGCCGGGGTTCCCGTCACGGTGAAGGATTTGATCTTCGTCGCCGGCGTGCCGGCCCGCGGCGGTGCGCCGGTGCTGCAGTCGTTCGTGCCGGACGTGGATTCCGCCGTCGTGACTTCGCTGCGCAACGCCGGTGCAGTCATCACGTGCAAGACGACCACGTGCGAGTCAGGCTACAAGCTGACCGCAGACAGCCCCGTGTCCGGCATCACCCGCAACCCGTGGAATCCGGCGCGCACCAGCGGCGGCTCCAGTGGCGGGGCCGCGGCGGCCGTGGCGTCCGGGTGCGGACCGCTGGCGGTGGGTACCGACGGCGTCGGTTCCATCCGCGTACCAGCGTCGTTCTGCGGCGTGTTCGGCATCAAACCCACGTTCGGACTGGTGCCGCGTGCGCCGGGCTTCTTTCCGCCGTCGTGGGCGTCGCTCGCGCACACCGGGCCGATCGCGCGCACGGTTGCCGACGCGGCGTTGCTGCTCGAAGCCATTGCGGGACACGATATACGCGACGCGGCAAGCCTGCCTGTCGCCGCCCGGCGATTCGATGCGACACCGGGATCGTTGAAGGGCCTCAGGATCGCGTTCACACCCGATTTCGGCTATGCACCCGTGATGCCGGACGTGCGCCAGGCGTTCCTCGCGGCCGTCGACGTCTTGAAGCAGTTGGGCGCTGCGACCACGCACGACGACGTCGGTATCGATCCCGACGTGCTGGAACGCACCGCGAGGACCATCGCCTACACCGAGCAGGCGGGGGCGGTCGTGACGCGCGATGCACAACAGATGTCGCTCTCCGATCCGGAATACCAGGACGTGATCGCGAAGGGGCGCCGCTACACCGGTGCCGACTACATCGACGCCATGCATCGACGTACCCAGTTGCGAGGCCAGTTCGTGAAGCTGTTCCAGCGCGCGGACGTGCTGGTGACGCCGACCGTGGCAGTGACGGCGTTCCCGGCGGGAACGCTCGGCGCCGACCGCATCGACGGCCATGCGGTCGACCGCCATCTTGGTTGGTCGCCGTTCTCGTGGCCCATCAACCTTGCCGGCGCGCCCGCCGCGACGCTGCCCTGCGGATTCGATCGCGACGGGTTGCCGATCGGCCTGCAGATCGTCGCACCTTGGCTCGAGGAAGGACGGATCTTCCGCGTGGCCGCGGCGCTCGAGCAGGCGCTGGGGCTGTCAGGCCGCTGGCCGGATCTTGCCGTGGGCGGCTGACGGTTCGGGCGGGGGAGGTGCGAGCTTGAGAGTCGAGGACCCGCTGCCCACCTTGGACTCGGGCAACGGAATCTCTTCGGCGCCACTCAGGTAGCGCGACAGATAGTCGTGCAGCGCCATGGCCGCGGATGTCGCCGGGCCCGAAGCGCGATACAGCAGCAGATCGACCTTGGGCAGCGGCGGGAAGTATTCGTGGATGCCGATCTGTCGCATGCCGTGCACCAACGCGCTCTTGCACAGCACGGTGACGGCCATGCCGGCGAACACGGCGGCCTGCAGGCCTCCCACGCTTTCGCTCACACAGGCCACACGCCACTTGCGCCCGGCGCGTTCGAGGCCTTCGATGGCGTAGTCGCGGTAGATGTTGCCCGGCGGCAGCAGCGCCAGCGGTACGGGTTCGATGCGATGCACGTCGTGGCCCTCGGCCTCGACCCAGATCAGCTGCTCCTGCCGCACCACTTCTCCACCGGAGAAGCCCGGCATGCGCGTGACCAGGGCGATGTCCACTTCGCCTTTCTGCACCAGTCCCAACAGCGGAGTGGACAGCGAACAGCGCAACTCCACCTGGATGCGCGGAAAGGCCTGGCGGAACAGGGCGAGGATCGACGGCAGCAGGTACGCCGCGTACAGGTCGGGCGTGCCCAGGATGACGTGGCCCTCGATATCCGGCGAAGAGAGGCGGGCGAGCAGTTCGTCGTGCATCTTGAGGATCGATCTGGCGTAGGTCAGCACCATGTCGCCCTCGCTGGTGAGCACCGGCTTGCGGCTGTCCTCCTTGAACAGGATGCGGCCGGTCAGCTCCTCCAGGCGCTTCATCTGGAGCGTGATGGCGGGTTGGGTCCGGCCGAGGCGGCGGGCGGTCTCGGTGATACTGCCGGTTTCCACCACCGACACGAAGGACCGGAGCACGCGCATGTCGACGCTGAAGAATGTCATGGGTCACGGACCGTCGGCAAATCGGAACTTCTGCAATGCAAGAATCGCGCAGTGCGGTCAGTCCCGTGCGTGTCGTTGTTTTGTCGCGGGAAATGTCCCGCGAGCCGGCGCGACTAGGCGGCGTTGCGAACCGTGGCGGTGCGCGGGGGCACCCGGACGGTGCGTCCTGGTGCAGACTCCCCTGCCACCAGTGCCGATGCGAGGTCGGCGAGGCTCTCGATGTTGTGCGCCGGCAGGAAGGCGTCCACGTGCGGGAGCATGAGCTGCACGCCCATCGCCACCGGCTTGAACGCATCGAAGCGCAGCAGCGGATTCAGCCAGAGCAACTGGCGGCAGGACTTGCGCAGGCGTTCCATGGCGTCGGCCAGGTCGCGGCCGGCGTCGCGGTCGAGGCCGTCACTGATCAGCAGCACCACCGCGTTCTGGCCGAGCACCCGCCGCGACCAGCGCAGGTTGAACTCCGTGAGACTGGCCCCGATGCGCGTGCCGCCGGACCAGTCCTCCACGGCGCGCGTTGCTGCGTCCAGTGCGATGTCGACGTCACGATGACGCAGATGGCGGGTGATGTTGGTGAGGCGGGTGCCGAACAGGAAGGTGTGGACCCGATCGCGATCGTTGGTGATGGCGTGCAGGAAGTGCAGGAACATCCGCGAGTAACGGCTCATGGAGCCGGAGATGTCGCACAGGATCACCATCGGCGGATGGCGGAACTGCGGTGACCGGCGCTTGAGCGGGATCGAATCCGATCCCTGGCGGACACTTGCCCGCAACGAGTCGCGCAGATCGATCCGGGCACCCTGCGGGTCCGGACGCAGGCGGCGCGTGCGGATCAGCGGGATCGGCAGCCGCAAACGCGCGATGAGCTGCTTCGCCTGCGCGAGCTCGACGTTCGTCATGGTCTCGAAGTCGGCCTTCTGCAGCCGCTCGCGATCGGAGTGGGTGAGGGTCGCGTCGAGTTCCACGTCGGGTGGCGCCTGATGGCGGTTGTCGAAACCCGGACGCTGGCGGGAGCCAAGAGGATCCTGGAGGCGGCTCGCCAACTGCTTCTGCTGCTTGTCTTCGCCGCGGCCTTCGATGTGCGGCGTGAGCAGCGACAGCGCACGCTCCAGCAGCCGCGGGTTGCGCCAGAAGACGTGGAACGCCTGGTCGAACAGCTCGAACTGCTCGCGGCGGTCAAGAAACAGCGACGCGAGTGTCCAGTAGAAATCGTCGCGATTGCGCAGACCTGCGACTTCCAGTGCGCGCAGCGCGTCGATGACCCGGTCAGGCCCGACGGGGATGCCCGCGGCTCGCAGCACGCGAGCGAAGTGCATCACGTTGTCGGAGAGGTAGCCTGGGGTCACTTACAAGTTCTTTCAGCGAACTGCAGCGCCGTGTCGCTTCAGGAAAGCGAACACGGCTTCGTTGAAGGCCTCCGGAGCGAGAAACGGGGCCACGTGACAGACGCCGGGAAGCTTCAACCGTTCGGTCGACGGCTTGTGTCGGGAAAAGTCATCGGTGATGACGGAGAACAGACGGGGACTCATGTCGCCCTCGACCAGCAACACCGGATGAGGCAGGGCCGACACGCTATGCGGTGACACGTCCGAATAATAGCCGACGTTGTCGAATTCGAGCCGGAGTTCAGCGGAGTTGTCGAGCACGATCGGTTTGATGTCCGGCGGGAAATTGTCGTAAGCCCCGGTCCCCATGATGCCGTCGGTGACCAGACGAATGCAGTTCTCCCGGTTGCCCGCACGCAGTTCGGCAGCGGCCGGCGTCCAGGCGCTGGTATCGAACTCGCCCCAGGCGGCGCGGCCGACGTCCGTCGCCTGCAGCCAGGGCAGGATGAAGGGTTCGCTCAGCACCAGACTGTGTACCAGGTTCGGGTGGCCGATCGCCGTATGCAGTGCGATCGTTGCACCCAGGGACTGTCCGATGAGCGTGGCAGGTCCCGCTCTTAGCTGTGTGATGAGTTGTGCGAGATCCTCACCGTGCAACGCCGTGCACGCCGTGCTTCCGTCGTCCTGCCATGGATTCGGATAGTGATGACGCCGGCTGTAGGCGATGCAGCGGCAGCGCTGACTGAACGGCTCGATCTGATTGAGCCAGGCACGGTAGTCGGCGAAGGCGCCGTGCACGAAGATGACGGGATGTCCCTGGCCGAACTCGAAGTAATGGAGATCCGTCCCGTCGACTGGGATCGTGCGGGTGGGTAGGTCATAGGGCCCATCCTTCGCATCCGTGTCCCTTCCCCCCGGAAGATGCTCTACGAAGCCGCCTGCAATCAGGCCGGGGATCTGGATCAGCAGCCTGCGGTCGATGTCTCGACGTCCTCGTTTCCGGTACACACTGGTCTCCCTCGTTCGGTTTCTTGTAGGCGCATTCTGCCGCTATTGCAGCAGGAACTCGCGGATCGCGTCGCCGGCCCGCGCGATGCCGAAGCGGCCTTCCAGGTGTCCCATCGGCCCCTCGAGCGGAACGTAGCGAACCTTGAGGCCGTTGCGCCGCAGGATCTCTACGTCGCGCTTCAACGTGGGCTCGATCACCAGCACGTCGGTCGGGGTGCCGACGACCAGCACCGGAGCCTTGATCTTCGCCAGCCCCGCTTCGACGGAGTCGGCACGGCCTACGACGAAGGTCTGGATGGCTTTGAGATTCAAGAGATAGGAGTTGGCGTCCAGCAGTGGGCCGAACTGTTGGCCAAAGGCCGCCAGCTGACTCTCCCACGCGAAGCCATGGTCCATTGCAGTGGCAGGATCCTTCCCCTCCGCGGCCCACTTGTTCCCGAACACGCCGTCGATCCATCCATGGTGTGCGACGGTCTGAACGAGCGCCCGGATGGAAGCCGCGAGCCCCTCTTCGGGCTCTTCGCCTGCGGCGTAGTTGCCCTGCTTCCAGCGTGCGTCCAGCAATACGGGTTGTGCCCAGATGTTGAGCCAGCCGATCGCGTATGCATCGGGTTGCGCGCTGCCGCCGACCGCGACGACCCGCTGGACGTATCCGGGATACGCTGCGGCCCAGTCGTAAGCCTGCATCGCCCCCATCGACCAGCCGGCAACGGCATGGACGCGTCGAATGCCCAGACTGTCGAGCAATGCCTTGTGCACTGCCACATGATCGCGCAGTGCAATCAGGGGAAACCTCGTTCCGTAGGGGCGGCCGCTGTCGGGATCGATGCTCAACGGGCCGGTGGTCACGACGTTGGGATCCCGTGCGTTCGTGTGCGCCAGCGAATCCGCGCTGACGACGAAATAGCGTTCCGTATCAATCGGCTTGCCGGGTCCGATGATCGCATCCCAGTATCCGGGTTCCGCATCATTGCTCTTGTATCTGCCGGCGGCGTGCGACGTTCCCAGGAACATGTGGGCAATGAAGATCACGTTGTCCTTGGCGCCGTTCAGCCGCCCATAGGTCTCGTAGCCGACCCGGACGTTGCGTAGCGTCACGCCCCCGACGGTCGAGTAGGTCGACAGGGAGAAGACTTTCTTCTCCACCAGGGCATCCAGTGCCCAGGCCGGCGCAGCGGCGGCCCAAGTGACGGCGAGAGCACCCAACAAAAGCCAGCGGTCGGCGACATGCCTGCATGCGTTAGTCATGATCAATCTTCTCCTCCGTTCGTCGGGATGGGACGCGGAGATCCCGCGCCGGCCTGCATGGTCGGCGCGGGGTGGGAACCGATTGGTAACGGATCAGGCCTGGCCGGGAGATGCGGCTTCGGCCTTGGCGCGGCGCAGCAGGTCGTCGGTCTGCTGCGATGGTGCAACACCGAGATGGGCGGCCAGGTTCGTGCGGCAGCGCTGATAGATCCGCACGGCCTCGGCGTTCTGGCCCATGCCGATCAGGCAGTTCATCAATCCCTGGTAGAAGCTCTCGGCGAGTTCGTCGACCTCCAGTCCGCGGCGATACACGTCGGCGGCTTCGTCGAGGATTCCGCGGGCCTCTAGCGTGCGCGCCAGTGCGGAAACGGTTCGGTGCATGCGGCTGCGGTAGCGGTCCCGGGCCGGGAGCATCCACGACTGCACCGGCTCGCTTTCCAGGAAATGACCGCGGTAGAGCGCTATCGCGGCCTCGAGGTCCGGTTCGGCGGTGTTGGAGGAAGACGTCGATGCGCACTTTGCTTCGAACGCGAGCGAATCGATCCAGCAATGCGAAGGGTTGACCGACAGCGTGCCGTCCTCGAGCAGCAGGGCATCGTCGTTGCCGAGCAGCTTGCGCAGCCGGTGCAAGGCCATCTTGAAAGCGCCGGCTGCGTCATCGCCGTCCGAGTCCGGCCACAGCGTTTCCCAGAGACTCTGGGCATCCACGCCTCTGGCTCCGCGTGACAGCAGACCCTTGAGCAGCTCGAGAGGTCGTTTCGGGGCCTTGCCCTTGAATCCGAGCGGGCTGCCGTTCAACTGGATCTCGAAGCGCCCGAAAGTCCGGATGCGGACGGGCCACGGCCATGCTTCGAGAGCAGCGTCGGGCGATGGCACACGCCTTGTTGCCACGAGCCTGCGCACGTACTCGGTCTCGATGTCGGCAACCATCGCGTGGGCGCACAGCTTCGACATCATCCAGGGTACCCATACCAGACTGCCCGTGAAGCCATGCTCGCGGCCGAGCATCAGAGCCTTCTCGAGCGATTCGCGAGCCTCCGCCTTTCGATGTGCCTCGAGATGGCAGAACGCATTGACCAGGTAAAACTGAAAATCGAATCGTGCCGACTTCGCGTTGCCCATCATGCGGCGAGCTTCGACCAGACGCTCCTGGGCTTCGAACGCACGATCAAGGGTTGCGAGAGCTACGGCCAACATCGTGAGCGCCAGCACGCCTTGCAGCACGAGGCCGGTCTCCCGCGACATCTCCAGCGCATCTTCCGCGTGGTCGATGGCGCTTTCCGTGTCTCCACGCGCGAGCAACCATTCCGCGATCACCGCCCGATACAGCAATCGATCCTGACGTCTACCGAGGGTGGCGACCTGCTGCAGCTGTTGGGCACTCTTGTCCGCCCCCTCGAGATCGCCGCCGCCGGTCGCGATCCAGACCTCCAGTACGGGCAGCACCGACTCGGGCGGACGCAGGCCGGATCGAGCGACCATGACGCGGATCTCGTCCATCACCTGGCGGGCTCGCGGCGTGTTGGCCTCGAAGCGGTGATGGTGACACTCCGCGAGCAGCCACCAGATCCGATTGAGCGGTGTCACGTCGCTGCTGCCGAGCAGCGGCCGCACGGCTTCCACGACTTCGCGCCCCCGCTCCGGTGCCATCCAGCCGCAGTAGGTCAACATCAGGGCGCCGGCTCGAACGCGCAGATTGGTCGATATCTGCCGTGCGAGAAGATCCAGAACGCGCTCCGAGCAGCGTGCCAGGAACGGATGCCCGGGCTCATGCAGGGTCATCGCGATCTGGAGTGTGGAGTAGGCGTGGAGCTCGGCCTCGGGCGACAGCACTCCAGGATATGCCTTCAGCAGTTCGTGGAGCAGATCGATCCACCGGTCGAGCCCCTGGTAGGAGTCATACTCGAAGTAGAACGTTTCGGCGATGGCAGCGGCCGTGATGAGTTCGCCCTGATGGTCGCGGGACTCGCGAAAGCCGTCGAAGGCGCGCGTCAGGGTTGACCTCGCATCGAGGGGGCTGTGGGCGACCTGAGCGCCGCCCTGGCAGTAGAGCAAGGTGGGCGACCGTGCAACCAGGAACGCGGGCAACGCGCGGATCCAGCGCAATACCGTCGGCCAGCGCCCTTGCAGGATGAGCGAAGGGGCCGTGTCCGCGATCAGGCGGGAGGCGGCAGCCCATTCCCCGGCCTGGAGAAACAGGTCGATGGCTGTGTCCGGATCGTGATGCTCTTCGAGGAGACGGGCGGCACGAGACTGCAGAGTCCGGATGTCGAGTCGCTCCTCGGCCCGCGCAATATCCGAGACCCGCGCCGCTTCCGCGTGCTCGCGCCGGTCCTGCTCGAGGCGGCTCGACAGGAAGTCCCGAAACAATCCGTGCAGACGGTAGTGACCTTCCCGATCGCGGAGGCGTTCGACGAACAGATTCCTTTCGTGCAGTGCGACGAGCAGTTGACCGGAGTTCCGGTAGCCGGACACGGCGGCAGCAAGCGGCACCGTCACGATCGGCAGGACGGAGATCGCGAGCAGGAAGTCGCGTACGTCACGCGGCTGGCGTTCGAAGACTTCCGCAGCGAAGTAGGCGAACACCGTCGGAACCGAGACGCCGAAGTTCACGTTTCCCCGTGGCAGACCGGGTTCCAGCATGAGGCGCAGGCCCGCTGCCCAGCCGTCGCAACGCTCCAGCAGATGATCGACCGCATCGGGTTCGCCCGACGCGGTTCGCGGGCCCGACGCAGCTTCCGCGACCATGGCATCGACCTCTTCGTGTCGGAGCTTGAGGGCGGCGCCACCCAGGGTGCGGAGGATGCCGTTGGCTCGGTGGCGGCTCAGCACCGCGGGCGCTTCGCTGCGGCTGATCACGACGAGCCTGATGCCGTCCGGGATCTCGAGCAGCGTCTCGCCGAGCACCGGGCTCCAATCGACGGCGTCGTCGATCTCATGGAATCCGTCAAGGACGACCCAGGTGCCGGGCTGTACCCGGCTGAACCATGCACGCATGAACCGCCGTGCGAAACCCAGCAGGTCGGGAAGGTACTCCGGAGTCAGCAGCGGCAGCGGTGCCCGCCGTTTCGCAACGGCCTGCGCGAGGTAGTAGAAGAACGTGGACGGATCGCGATCTCCGGAATCCACGTGGTACCAGATGGACTCGAGGCCGCGCGTGTCCAGGAAGGAAGAGACCAGTGCCGTCTTGCCGGATCCGGCCGGGCCGGAGATCCACAACGCTTGGCGGGCATCCAGCGCGTCCAGGGTGTCGAACAATCGATCGCGCCGTATCGTCCCCGAGAACTCGGGCCGCGCCAGCTTGGCCAATCGTGGATATGCGGTTGCCATGCCGGCGATGCTAACCCGGTCCGGCATGAGCGTGGACGTGGACGGCGGGATGGTCAGGATTCGAGCGGTCTTGTCCCTTGCGTACACCAACATGCAGAATGCGCGTGGTCGAAGACAGCGAGAGGAGTCGAAGGATGTCGATCCGTTCCCTCCGTGGATTGCAGGCGGCGATGAGCCTGGCGCTCATCGGTCTGGCATTTCCGGCATTCGCCGAGCGGTACGTCGGCCCGGGCGTGACGACGGACGAGATCCGCCTCGGCCAGACCATGCCCTACAGCGGACCGCTGTCCGCGTATGGAGCGATCGGACGTGCCCAGGCCGCGTACTTCCGCAAACTGAACGATGCCGGGGGCATCAACGGACGCAAGATCCGGCTCATCAGCCTCGATGACGGCTACACGCCGGGAAAGACGGTCGAGCATGCACGACGGCTGGTCGAGCATGACGATGTGCTGATGGTCTTCAGTTCGGTCGGCACTGCCACGAACCTGGCGGTTCGCAAGTATTACAACGTCAAGAAGATTCCGCACGTGTTCACCGCGGGAGGCGATGCCGCCTGGTCGGAACCCGGCATCTACCCGTGGACCATCGGCTGGATGCCGTCCTTTCGGAAGGAAGCGCGTCTGTACGGCATGCACATTCTGCAGACGCGTCCTGCGGCCAGGATAGCGGTGCTTCATTCGAACGACGACTATGGCAAGGAGTATCTCGCCGGGCTGAAGGATGGATTGGGCAACCGGGCGAGTGAAATGATCGTCGCGACCCAAAGCTTCGAATGGGCCGATCCGACGGTCGATACCCAGATCGTGAGCCTGAAGGCGTCCGGAGCCGACACGTTGTTCACTGCGACTGCCGGCAAGCAGGCATCCCAGGCCCTCCGCAAAGTCGGGGAGATCGGCTGGCGTCCGGCGCACTACACGGCGGTGCCGGCGTCCTCACCGTCAGCCATCCTGCAGCCGGCGGGCCTGGAGAAGGCGGTGGGAATGATCACCGCGTACTACGCCAAGGACCCCAGCGCGACGAATCTCCAATCGGACGCTGCGGTTCGCGACTATTGGGCGTGGGCTCGCAAGTACTATGAAGGCGATGCGGCGGATAACATCGCCGCGTATGGTTACCAGGTGGCTCAGGCGATCGAGCACGTGTTGCGTGCCTGCGGGGAGGATCTGTCACGGGAGGGCATCATGCGAGCGGTGACGAACCTGCGCGACGTCGAACTGCCGATGCTGCTGCCCGGCGTAAAGGTCAACACCAGCCGCACGGACTACAGCCCGATCGAGCAGTTCATCTACATGCGCTTCGACGGGAAGGAATGGGTTCCGTTCGGTCCCGTCGTGTCACCCTGAATTCGCAGACGTCGACCGATTCGATCGAACCGGTCAAGGCGCCCCGTCAGTTCGTCAGCAGCAACGCAGGCTCGAATCCCACCCGCAACGCGCCCCAGTGCCGGCCGCCGATGTGGATCGGCAAGGACAGGTCGTTCAGGAGTTCCCCGGTGTCGCGCATGTAGGACTGCAACAGCGACTCGGTCGTGCTGCGCGCCGCGCGCAATCCCGTGTCATCGTCGAACTTGCGCTTCACGCGGCTGTGCAACAGGTCCTTCGCGCGAT
This sequence comes from Betaproteobacteria bacterium Ga0077523, assembly GCA_001464695.1. Taxonomy (GTDB): domain Bacteria; phylum Pseudomonadota; class Gammaproteobacteria; order Burkholderiales. The sequence continues at coordinate 35,672 of LNDQ01000114.1, forward strand.
CGCCGCTCGGCGGTTGCGAGTACTTGGTGTTGTGCGAGGGCGTGTAGCCGTTCTGATCGACGCAGAAGCTGTAGCGCAGGCCGTCCATCTCGCCGAGGATTCCGTCGAGGTGCTTGCGCAGGCCGTCTTCGATGCGCGTGTCGTAGCTGGTGCGGAACTTGGGCGGATCGGAGGCCGGGACCATCTGATAGTTCACGTCGAAGAGATCGAGGCCCTGGCCGGCCTGCTCGGTGAGCCACGCTTCGATCCGATTGCGATAGTCCTCGGCGATCGCGAACACGCGGTCAAAGGCGCTCGCGCCCAGACGGAACCGCGCCACGAGACTTTGAACGCGCTCGGTCGAATCGCGCAGCTCGCGCGATTGTTCGAGCGACTCGGTCATCTTGCGCCCGGCATCCTGCGACAGGTCGTGGATCTCGGTCACCTTGCCGTTGATGTCGGTGTTGGTGCGCGCAAGCCCTTGGATCGCCTCGGTGATCTCACCGAGCTGGCTGGTCATGACGCCGAAGTCGCTCACCATCGTCTGGAACTTGGTCGAGGAGCGCTCGACCACTTCGCGCGTGTGCTGCGCATCCTCGTTGATGCGCTCGGTTTCGCCAAGGGTGTTCTCCACCAGGTGGATCATGTTCGACGTGGACTCGGAGATGACGCCCGTGGCCGACTTGACCTTCTCGGCGAGCTTGCGCACCTCGTCGGCAACCACCGCGAAACCGCGCCCCACTTCGCCGGCGCGGGCGGCCTCGATGGCGGCGTTCAACGCGAGCAGGTTGGTCTGGTCGGAGATGTCGTTGATGAGATTGCCGATCTCGCGGATCGACCGCGACGTGCTGGAGAGCTCCTGCACGGTGGTGGTGAAGGCGGAGAGACGGGTACTGATACCGTGGATGCGCTCGACCACCTGCAGCAACTCGTCGTAGGACTGGCGGGCGGTGTCGAGATTGTGGTCGGTGGATTTCGCGAGCGACTCGGTGTGCTGGGTGATGGTGCCCATCGCACTGCTGACTTCGTTGCTCGCGTTGAAGATGACGTCGGTCAGTTCGCCCTGATGCCGGGCACTGACTGCGGTTCCGTTCATCAGCTTGGTCATGCGCGTAGCACCAATGGCGATCCCGACGCTCATCTGGCGCGTATCCGTGACCATGGACCGAACGCGGCCCACGAGTGTGGCCACGTGGCTCATCGGTGCGTCGAGCAGTGAGCCGGCGACTTCGGGACACGGCTCCGTCAGGTCGGCCCGCAACTGCGAGACGCGCCCGAGGTAAGCGGTCGCCGCCTGGAGAGGTGCAACGAGCGTGGTCCGAAGCCACCAGATGGCGGCCACGCCGGCGAGGGTGGATACGATGGCGACCGTTACGGCGAGCCCCCCGCCGGTGCCGGCCAGGATCGCCCCCCAAGGGAGCACGACCAGAACGCCGATCAGGCCGTACAGGGGGAGGATGGAATGGGGGAGGGTCCGGCCGGGGCCGGTAGAGGATGACTGATCCACGCGAGACCTCGCGGGTGTGTCGCACGCAATTGACAGGGCGCGTGGATGCCCGTGAACCGGTTTACGGCCCTGGCGCCGTCGACTTGAAGGGTTTTCGGCACCCGGCAAGCCATCGGCTGGGATCCCTCAACGTGGCGGGGCGCCCGCCGTGGCCTGGCGGGGTGCCGCACTCCAAGGTGGTGAGGCAAGGGTGATTTCGGCACCATTTCGCATATGACAGCGAAATCCGCCAGACGCCCGGGCCCCGGGCATCCGATCACGATCGAGGCCAACCCGGCTCGCGTGGTCGTGACGGTCGGCGGCCGCATCGTTGCCGACACCAGGCGTGCCTTGACGATGCGGGAAGCGGCACTGCCACCGGTGCAGTACGTACCGCGCGACGACGTGGACATGACGCTGCTGGTACGCTCGGACCACGCGACGTATTGCCCTTACAAAGGCGATTGTTCCTACTACAGCATTCCGGTCGGCGGCGAGCGGTCAGCGAACGCAGTCTGGACCTACGAAGTGCCGTATCCTGACGTGGCTGCGATCCGGGGGTATCTCGCTTTCTGTCCGCAACGGGTGGACGCGATCGCGCTGGCCTAGCCCATCGTCATGGGGGCGTGGCAGGCGCGACGATCGTCGCGGACAATCCTTCAATGTCTGGGAGACGAACATGCTGGGAACAACGAAGCAGGCGGTGACCTTGTCGTGTGCAATCACGCTCTTGGCGTTGTCCGGGTGCCAGAGCACGGGTACGCAGGCGCCGGCCGCCGGCACCGCCACCGAAGGGCAGCCCGCTGCCCCGAAGAAGGAAGCGAAGTCGGGTAAACCGGAACTCCCCCAGGGCTACACCTGCTGCAACTTCCACCATGAGGACGACTGGATCAGCGACTCGAACTACGCGACCCTGCCGATGATTCCCCTGGGGACGCCGGCGAAGGTCGTGAGCTACGGGCGCTACCGCGTCCATACCGAGATGGGCGGCAAGAAGATGCGGCTCGGCCTCGACTACGGTCGCAAGCAGCAGACCCTGCAGGAGTGGGCGGCGAAGATGATCGTGCCCGAGGACCCGAAGGTGAAGCTCGCGACCTTCCCACCGCAGGTGCAGGATGCGATCAAACAGGGCCGCGTGGCCGTAGGGATGACCAAGGAGCAGGTGATCATGTCCGTGGGTTACCCGCTGGCCAATGAGAACCCGTCGCTGGATGCGTCCCTGTGGCGGATGTGGGTCTCCAGCTTCGGGGAGTATCAGCTTATCTGGGACCGCGACGGCAAGGTGAAGGAGATCGTGAGCGACACCTTGAGCAAGAACATCATCGAGTACCGGGCACCTTAGGGTTTCGCTGCGCTTTTCCCGCTCTCGAGGCGATCCATCGTGTCGCGGGGATTGATGAGCCGCGCCAGTTCCTCGACCGTGTCCGGTGCTTTCTGGGTGAACCAGGCTTCGCCCGCCCGGGCACGCTGGTAGCCGAGCTGGTAGAGCTGTTCCATCTCGGCGTTGTCGAAGAGCAGCGAGTTGTCGGACAGTTCGAAGTCGGGCGGGATGAACGCGATGTGGAAGTCCGCCCGATTGGATAGCGCGGTGACCCACAGGCGGTAGACGCTGTTGAGGAGGGTCTGCCGCATCAGCGTGTCGATGCTGGCACCAGCGATCGACATGGTGCGGCCCTTCACCGGGCTGTACCGCACCCGCCCATGAATGCGATCGTTGTTGAGCAGGTAGAGCATCGGGCGCACGTGGCTCGCGTCCACGCCTTCGGCGCGCAGCGCTTCCTGCCATTCATCCACGAAGTCGTAGAAGAACACGGTCTGTCGCAAGCCGCCGTCCGCATGCATCTGCGTGTAACGCGTGCCGTCGGGGCGCTCGACCTCGAAGTACACGGGTGGGAACGCGATGGGAAACGCGGCAGAAGCCCGAATGACGTCGCGGTAGCGCTGCACCTTGTCCGGTCGATCGCTGGCGGCGATGGCGCCCATGTCCCAGACGGTGAAGGTGTTTGCATCGAGACTGGTGGTGCCGATGTACAAGCGCCGGCCCTTCGCGTGTTCCTCGGCCACTCGCCGCACGATGTCTTCGGTCAGCAATGCGCTCAGGGTTGCGCGGAGCGGCGCCGTGTCGAGCAGCGCGTCGTCATTGAAGGCGGCGAGCTTGCCGCGCGCCTTGAAGACGTCCTCGTTCCTGGTGCGGCGATAGAGCTGCAGTCCCTCGTCGAAGGCCGTGCCGAGGAATGCGTGCGTGGCCATCAAGGCGCCGGTGGAGATGCCGGTGACGACATCGAACTCGGGGCGGTCGCCGTGCTCCGACCATCCGGTCAGTAGCCCGGCACCATAGGCGCCACGGGAGCCGCCGCCGGAAATCGCCAGCACCCGATACGCCACGATGCCTTGGTCGGTCTCGGCGAGCTTGGCCGCGACGCGGGTGCGCAATGCGGCACTCATGGCATCCCGACGGTCGCTCCGGTCGGACGCGGACCCTCGCTCCAGAGTCACCGCGCCCCAGGGCAGGACTACCGGCTCACCCTTGACGGGGGGCGTGGGCCGCTGGGTGCCGGAGCAAGCACCGACCAGTAGCGGTATCACAAGCACCTTCCAGAACTGCACCATGGTCCCGGTCCTCCAGGTTGGGGCGACGCCCGACGCGTGCGCCCTCAAGCGAACTGCGATCAGCCCGTGTTCTCGACGCCGGCTCGCACGTCCTCCAGCAAGCGCGCGGCCTCGCTACCTTTCACCCGCGCGATGTCGTCCTGGTACTTGAGCAGGACGCCCAGGGTGTTGTCGATGACTTCGGGGTCGAGCGAGGTCTGATCGAGTTCGGTCAGCGCGTCGGACCAGTCGATGGTTTCCGCGACACCCGGTGCCTTGAACAGATCCATGGCCCGCAACGCGTGTACAAAGGCCACGACTTCGTCGGACAGCCGTGCCGCGGCGTGCGGCACCTTGCGCGCGAGGATCTCGCGCTCGCGCACGGCCGACGGGTAGTCGACCCAGTGATAGAGGCAGCGACGCTTCACGGCATCGTGGATCTCGCGCGTGCGATTCGACGTGACGATCACGATGGGCGGCTCGGGCGCCTTGATGGTGCCGAGCTCGGGGATGGTGATCTGGAAGTCGGACAGGACTTCGAGGAGGTAGGCTTCGAAGGGCTCGTCGGTGCGGTCGAGTTCGTCGATGAGCAGCACCGGGGCCTTGCCGGGCTCGCCTTGCAGCGCCTGCAGCAGCGCGCGGCGGATCAGGAACGGTTCGGAGTAGATGTTCCGGGCGAGCGCGTCGCGTGTGGCGCCGCCGGCGGCTTCGGCAAGGCGGATCTCGATCATCTGCCGCGCGTAGTTCCACTCGTAGACGGCGGAGGCGATGTCGAGGCCTTCGTAGCACTGCAGCCGGATGAGCGGCCGGTCCAGCGTGTGCGCCAGGACTTTCGCGATCTCGGTCTTGCCCACCCCGGCCTCACCCTCGAGGAACAAGGGGCGTCCCATGCGCAGAGCCAGGAACACGGCCGTGGCGAGGCCGCGCTCGGCGATGTAGTCGCCACGGGCGAGCAGAGCCGCGGTGGCGTCGATGGTTTCGGGCAGGCCGGAGGCTGTCATGGATCTGGGCCTCCGGTCGACCGGAGGAATCGTCTTGCGGTCAGCGACCGAGTGCCTGCTCCACGGCTCGTCGGGCGATCACCGACACGAGATGCGCACGATACTCGGCGGAGGCATGCATGTCGCCATTGAGGGCCGACGCGTCCACGGCTACGCTCTTCAACGCCTCGGCGGAGAAGCTTGCGGACAACGCCTTCTCCATGGACGGCACACGGAAGACGCTCGGGCCTGCACCGGTGACAGCCACGCGAACGCCGGTACTGCCTTCGCTCACGAACACGCCGACGATGGCGTAGCGCGATGCCGGGTTCGGGAATTTCACGTACCCGGCACGTTTCGGAATCGGAAACGATACGCCGGTGATGATCTCGCCCGCTTCCAGCGCGGTCTCGTACATCCCGCGGAAGAAGTCGTCAGCAGCGATGCGCCGCTTCTGCGTGATGACGGTCGCCCCCAATCCCACCAGCGCCGCGGGATAGTCGGCGGCTGGATCGTTGTTGGCGACGGAGCCGCCGAGGGTGCCCACGTTGCGGACCATGCGATCACCGATACCCTCCGCGAGGTGCGCGAGCGCGGGAATCTTGCCGCGAACGTCCGCCGAGGCCGCCACCGCGGCGTGCGTGGTCATCGCACCGATGACAAGGTTGCCACCGTCGACCTTGATGCCGCGCAACTCGGCGATGGCTCCGAGATCCACCAGATCGCTGGGGGCAGCGAGACGCAGCTTCATCGCCGCGATGAGGGTCTGGCCGCCGGCGAGCAGCTTGCCGTCGGCGGCGGCGCCGAGTTTTGTCGCGGCGTCGGCCAGGCTCGAAGCCTTGTGATAGGTGAATGTGTACATGACGGACTGTTCCGGATCAGGGGGTGCCGCGCATCGCCTTGGCGCCGGCGATCACCGATTGCACGATGTTGTGGTAGCCGGTGCAGCGGCACAGGTTGCCGTCGAGGGCTTCGCGTACTTGCGTCTCGGTCGGAACGGCGTTCACGCCCACGAAATCGATGGCGCTCATCACCATGCCCGGTGTACAGAAGCCGCATTGCAGGCCGTGGTGTTCGCGGAAGGCGGCCTGCATCGGGTGGAGGGTTCCATCGGCCGGTGACACGCCTTCGATGGTCACCACCTTGCTACCCTGAGCCTGCAGTGCCAATAAATTGCAGGCTTTCACGGCCTTGCCGTCGAGGTGCACGGTACAGGCGCCGCATTGGGCCGTGTCGCAACCCACGTGGGTGCCCGTGAGGTTCAAGTGCTCGCGCAGGAAATCGACCAGCAGGGTGCGCGCCTCGACTGAGGCGGTCACCGGCTTGCCGTTGACGGTGAGGGACAACGAGACAGCCATTTCGAGGGTCTCCCTTGGGATGCGGGGCGCCAGGGTCAGTCAGCGCGACAGCCTCTAATGCTAGTGGAGCGCCTGCGGCCGACGCAAACGGAATCGCGGGTCTTTTGCGACCGCGGCCGGTGGCATAGACTCACCGGATAGCGAGGGTACCGATTGGCCATGCGCGATCCCGCGCAGCCCTCACCCCCCAAGCCCCTCTCCCGGGGGAAGAGGGGACGACATCTCTTCTGGAGGAATCTCATATGACCCGATTCGGCATCGGCCAGGCTGTGACGCGCCGCGAAGATCAGCGCCTTCTGACCGGGACCGGTCGCTATGTGTTGCCTTCGTCCGCTCGCCCCACGCCCACGCCCGGATCGTATCGGTGGATGCGAGCGCGGCGAAGTCCGCGCCGGGCGTGCTGGCGGTCTATTCCGGCGCCGACCTGCTGGCCGACGGCATCGGCTGCTTCCCGATCGGCGCCGGGCTCAAGAACGCCGCGGGCGAACCCATGGACGCGCCGCCTTTCTATCCGCTGGCGACGGACGCTGCGCGGTTCGTCGGGCAGGCTGTGGCCGCCGTCGTGGCCGAGTCGCGGCTGCAGGCAGAAGATGCCATCGAGCAGGTCGCCGTGGAGTATGAAGAACTGCCCGTGGTCGCTTCCCTCGAGGCCGCCCAGGCCAAGGATGCGCCTCAACTCTGGTCCAAAGCGCCCGGCAACGTGGCGGCCCAGAGCGAGTTCGGCGACAAGGCGGCGTGCGATGCGGCCTTCGCCAAGGCCCACCACGTCACCAAACTCGCGTTCTACAACCAGCGCCTGGTGCCCGTCAGCATGGAGCCGCGTGGCACCGTCGCCGAGTTCGACACAGCATCGGGCCGGCTCGTCGTGCACACGAGCTGCCAGAACCCGGCGGGTCTGCAGGGTACCTTGGCCGACGCGATCTTCAAGATTCCGAAGGACAAGGTGCGCGTGAAGGTCGGCGACGTCGGTGGCGGCTTCGGCATGAAGACGCTGCTGTATGCGGAAGATGCCGTGTGCGCGTACGCGGCGCGCAAGCTCGGGCGCCCGGTGCAGTGGCGTGCGAGCCGCAGTGAAGAGTTCCTCACCTCGTCGCACGGGCGCGACCAGACCAACGCGGCCGAGCTCGCGTTCGACGCGAACGGCAAGGTCCTCGGATTCCGCATCGAGATCGTCGGCAACGTGGGTGCCTACGCGAGCACGCCGGGCGCGGTCATTCACGTCGCGATCGGGCCGAAGGTCATCACCGGCGTGTATCACATCCCGGCGCTGCACCTGAAATCGAAGGCGCTGCTCACCAACACCAACGTCGTGTCGGCCTATCGTGGTGCCGGCCGCCCGGAGGCCATCTACCTCGTCGAGCGGCTGATGGATCAGGCGGCGGCCGAGATGAAGATCGACCCGGCCGAACTACGCCGACGCAATCTGATCCAGCCCACCCAGATGCCCTATACGACACCCATGGGCGAGAAGTTCGACAGCGGCAATTTCCCGCACATGCTCGATCGCATCCTGCAGGCGTCCGACTGGGCCGGCTTCGAGAAGCGGCGCGCCGAATCCAAGGCTCGCGGCAAGCTGCGCGGCCGCGCGTTGTCGACGTTTCTCGAATGGACCGGCGTCGTGCACGAGGAAACCATCGATCTGCATGTGGATGCCGACGGCAAGATCCGCATCTTCACGGCCATGCAGGCCATGGGGCAGGGCATCGAGACGAGCTACCTGCAGATCGTCGCCGACACGCTGGGCATCGACCCCGGGCACATCGAGATCGTGCAGGGTGACAGCGACGTCGCGCAGGGCCTGGGCAGCATGGGCAGCCGTTCGCTGTACATCGGCGGCTCGGCGATGCTGACGGCTTCGAAGCAGACCATCGACAAGGGCCGTGAGCTGGCCGCCGACGCCCTCGAGGCCTCCGGTGGCGACATCGAGTATCGCGACGGCAAGTTCGTCGTGGCCGGCACCGACGTGGCCATCGGCCTCTTCGATCTTGCCGGCAAGCAGCCTGAGCGGCGCATCGTCATCAAGACCCTGCAGAAGGTCGATGGCCCGTCGTGGCCCAACAGCGGTCACGTGTGCGAGGTGGAGGTGGACCCGGAGACCGGCGTCACCAGGATCGTCAAGTACACGACAGTCGATGACGTAGGCCGCGTGATCAACCCTCTGATCGTAGCGGGCCAGGTGCACGGCGGCATCGCGCAGGCCGTAGGCCAGGCGCTGATGGAAGACGCGCGTTACGACCCGGACAGCGGGCAGTTGCTGACCGGCTCGCTGCTCGACTACTGCGTGCCGCGCGCCGACGACCTGCCGAACATCGCGACATTCACCGACGAGAGCACGCCGTGCAAGGTCAATCCGCTCGGCGCGAAGGGAGTGGGTGAACTCGGGACGGTGGGCGGGACGCCGACGGTGATCAATGCATTGCTCGACGCACTGCGGCCGCTGGGTGTGAAGCATCTCGAGATGCCCGCGACGTCCGAGCGGGTGTGGCGGGCGCTCAAGGAAGCGAAAGCGGCGTGAGACTGCGAGGCGCTACGTCAGCATCGCGCTGACGTAACGCCCGATCGCCAGGCTCGCCGTAAGCCCGGGCGACTCGATGCCGAACAGATTCACGAGCCCCGGCACGCCATGCTGCCGCGGGCCGTCGATGCGGAAGTCGGCGGCCGGCTCCTTCGGCCCCGAGATCTTCGGACGGATTCCGGTATAGGCGGGCGACAATGCGCCATCCTTGAGTCCCGGGTAGTAGCGCCGGATCGCCTCGTAGAACAGCGGTTCGCGCGAGTAGTCGAACGTGTAGTCGACGCCGTCGATCCATTCCACGTCGGGGCCGAAGCGCGCCTGGCCCGCGAGGTCGAGGGTGACATGGACGCCTAGGTGCGCGTGCGTAGCGACGGGATAGACCAGCCGATGGAACGGTGAGCGACCGGTCAGAGAGTAGTAGTGCGCCTTCGCGAAATATTGTGGCGGCACGTGGGCGGCCGGCAGGCCGACGAGCTTGCGCGCGACCTCCGGCGCAAACAGGCCCGCGGAATTCACCACTGTGTTGCACAGGAGGTTCATGGGTTCGGCGCCGCCGACGGCCAGCTCGATGCCATCGCCGGTGACGGCGCCCCGTTCCACCGGACTGTGAAACACGATGCTCGCGCCATGATTCTCGGCGTCGCCCTGAAACGCGAGCATCAGCCCGTGGCTGTCGATGATGCCGGTCGAGGGTGAGAGGAAACCGGCGACGCAGCGCACTTCCGGTTCGAGTTCGCGCAGTTCCTCGATGCCTAGCCAACGCAGATCGGTGACACCATTGGCGTTGGCCTTCTCGACGTAGGAGCGCACGGCGGGGATCTCGTCGTCCGCGGTGGCGACGATGATCTTGCCGATGCGCTGATGCGCGATGCCCCGCTCGGCGCAGTAGTCGTACAGCAGGTGCTTGCCTTCGACACAGAAGCGCGCCTTGAGCGAGCCCTTCGGGTAATAGAGGCCGGCATGGATGACTTCGGAATTGCGCGAGCTGGTGTGTTCGCCGATGCCGGCCTCGGCTTCGAGCACGATCACTTCGCGACCGGCCATGGCGAGTTCGCGCGCGATGGCAAGGCCGACGACACCGGCGCCGATGACGGCGCAGTCGATGGAGGGGGCGTACGCCCCTTCCCCCAGCTAAGCTGGGGGAAGGTTGGGATGGGGGCAGCGGTACACGTTGGTACGCACATGCCCCGGTGAAGAGCGAGAGTGCAGCCGTCGAAGGTCGACGCAAAAAACCCTCCCCCGTATGAACGAGGGAGGGTTTCGGGGCAGAGGTACGTCGTTACCGCCACATCAAATGCCGGCGAGTTGCCTTACAGGAGTTCCCTGGCCGCCTTCATCGCCGCCTGCATGTCGGGCAACGCGGTGATCTCCGGCACCACCTGGATATAGCGCACGATGTTGTCCTTGTCGGTGACGATGACCGCACGGGCAAGCAATCCGATGGGTGCGATATTGAGGCCGTTCTTGTCGCCGAACTCGCGCATGTTGTAGTCGGAGAGGAAGGTCACGTTCTTGATCTTGGCCTCCTTGGCGAAGCGGCCCTGCGCAAACGGCAGGTCACGGCTCACGGTGATCATCTCCACCTGCTTGTCGAGCCCCTTGTTGTCCTCGGACAACTGATGGGTCTGCTTCTCGCAGGTCTTGGTGTCCACGGAGGGCACGACGCTGATGATGCGGACCTTGCCGGTGGGTTGGCCGATATCGACCGGCTTCATGTCGCCACCCACCACCATGGCCGAGGGCATCGGCTTGCCGATCTCCACCACGCCGGAGCCGGAGAGCGGCAGCTTCGTATCCTTCTTCATCGTGACGAAGTTTCCGTCGCCAGGGCTGACAGTGCCCTTGTCTACCGGCAGATCGGCCTGGACCGAATCAGCGGCCTGGACGGCGACGCTCGCGCACAGTGCGGCGGCCAACAGCGATAACATTGTTCGTGACATGGTGATCTCCTCGCTTCAGGTTAGGGGCGCCCCCCGGGAATCGCACCGCATCAGCGGTGGACCCGCGCGGCGGTCGTCGATGCCGGCGTTTCGCGGAATGCCGATTGTAGTACGCGGGTTCAGCCGATTCGGTTGTGTTTCACAGAGTCGCCGATGAATGGGTCGTGGATGCCGGCGTTCGGCCGCTCCCATCCGGGCATCGATACGTTGCGTCCGTCCGGCGGCTGGCCCTCGTGGCCGCTGTGGCCGACGTTAGCGCAACTGCAAGGCGTGCTCGATGGGGGTGCGGTGCAGGTGACCAATGCAAACGGGGATCCCTTGCAGCTGGAAGTGAAACGCAAAGGGATATCCGCGGTCGAGTACGAAAAGCGCATCGCGCAGGACGGCGTGCTCGCGGTGCGGCACCCGAGCTGGCACGATCTCTTCAACTTGCTTGCGTGGGCAGCGTGGCCGCATGCGAAGGCCGCGCTGAACGCGCGGCATGCGACGGAAATCTGTGCTGCGACCAGTGCGAGGCGTTCGCCGGTGCGCGATGCTCTCACCGGTTTCGACGAGGATGGAGTTGTCGTCGCCGTCGCCAATCCGCACCTGGAACGCTTTGCGCGCGAGTTCCGCTGGCCGGAGTTGTTCTGGGACCATCGCCGCGAACTGCACACCGATTTCCGCGTTTTCGTGTTCGGCCACGCGCTTGCCGAGAAACTGCTCGAGCCATTCGTCGGAATCACGGGCAAGGCGATCTATTGTGCGGTCGAGACGGCATTCCTGGAACTCGATGCGCACACCCAGCGCGGTCGCCTGGACGAGCGCCTGGCGGAACTCCTGGTCGACCCGAACTGCTTCGTATCGCCGCGGGAACTGATACCGCTGCCCGTGTTGGGTTTGCCGGGATGGTGGTCGGGCGGCGATATTGCGGACTTCTACGCAGACACGTCCTACTTCCGGCCGGGGCGCACGCGCGTCCGGTGATCGGCGGCAGTGGCAGACCCGACCGGGAGGCGCACAGCCGTATCCGGTAAGCTTGCTTGCATGATCTGCGCATCCCGACCCCGGCGCATTGCCACCCGCGGGGCGCTTGAACCGTGACCGCAGGCTCGGCGCCGCTGCGCCCGTTGCTGTTGCTGGCCGGTGCGGGCTTCGTGTCCGGCGCCTCCATGCGGATCGCTGAACCGCTGCTGCCGGTGCTTGCGCATGATTTCGGCGGCACGGTCCGGCATGCGTCCATCGTGCTTGCCGCGTTCACCTTTGCCTATGGCGCATTCCAGATTGTCCATGGCCCTCTGGGAGATCGTGTCGGCAAGTTGCGTCTGGTCACCGTGGCACTCGGTTTTGCCGCCGTCGCGTCCTTCGTCTGCGCATTTGCCGGCTCGCTGAACCTGCTCGCCGTGGCGCGCTTCGTCACCGGCATGTTCTCCGGAGCGGTGATTCCCCTGTCGCTCGCATGGATCGGCGACCGCGTGCCCTACGAGAATCGCCAGGCGGTGCTCGGGCGATTCATCGCCGGCACCTTGATGGGCCAGAGTTTCGGACCGCTGCTGGGCGGGGTGCTGAGCGACCTCTTCGGTTGGCGTGCGACGTTCATCGCGATGGCCGTCGCATTCCTCGCGATCTGCGCGCTGCTCGTGCCCGAGGCGCGCGCATCGGGCAGGCCACCGAAGATCGACCGACCGTCGCCATGGCGTCAGTACTGGCAGATCCTGCGTTCGCGTCGCGCGCAGCCGGTGCTGGTCACGGTGGGTATCGAAGGCTTCCTGTTCTTTGGCGCCTTCGGATTCGTCGGCGCGTATCTGCACGAGACGTTCGAACTCAGCTTTTCGCTGACCGGCTTGCTGGTGGCGGGCTTCGGCGTGGGCGGGGTGGTCTACAGCTTTCTCGTGCGACGTCTGGTGTCGCGCCTGGGCGAGACAGGCCTCGTCCGGGCAGGCGGCTTCACGCTGCTCGCCTGCTTCGCCGGCATTGCCTGGGCGCCGGCATGGGTTATCGCAGCACCGTTCATCATCGCGCTTGGTTTCAGTTTCTACATGCTGCACAACACGCTGCAGACGCGCGCCACCGAGATGGCCCCCGAGGCGCGCGGCGCGGGCGTTTCGTTTTTCGCGTTCTCGATGTTTCTCGGGCAGGCGGCAGGTGTGAGCGCCTTCGGCTGGATCGTCGAGGGCTTCGGCTATCGGTGGCCGTTCGCGGCGGCCGGCTTCCTGCTGCTGGTGCTGTCGCTGTGGTTCCGGAGGCGGCTGCGCATGGCGAAGGCAACCGCCTGACCGAAACCCGTCTTGCTCAGAAGCGGTAGAGCAGTCCCACTGAGAGCAGAGCGATGTTGGCCTTGTCGTCCGAACCGTTGGGAACGTTGTAGACCTCGCCCTCGGCGCGAACGCCCAGCCCGCCGGAGATCATGTACTCGACGCCGATGCCCGCCTTCCAGCTGGTCTTGTTGAACGAGTCGCTGGGGACCAGAGTCACGACCGATCCGGTACTCGAAACGCTGACGTCCTGCTTCGTGTGAATCACGCCCACCCGGCCAAACAGACTGAAGTTCGCGCCGAGGGGGATCAAGCCGACGACGTCCACGTTGAACCCCTTGTACTTCAAGTCGGCATGCGCCGTGCCCGGGGGCGACACAGTCGAGTCGACCGTGAACTTGCCAAGATCGAAGTAGCCGAATTCGATCGCTACGTTGGGGGTGAACGCATACCCGCCGTATCCCTTGAAGCCCGTGCCGCTCTGATCAACGGTGGTCGATGCGCTGGAGAACCCCAGGCCCAGCAGGTCCTGGTTCGCCTGCTCCTCGTCGAAATTGGCGCGCGTCACGCCGACGTTGCCGCCAAGGTAGAAGCCGGACTGCGCCAGCGCCGGCGCGGCGGCGATCGAGCCTGCGACAAGCACTGCAAGGGCCGAGATGGTACGGATGTTCATGCCATTGTCCTCCGTGGGTCATCGGATAGTGCGGGGGGGCGAAGTCAAGGCGCCCCCGTGCCGCTATTTTGCACAATCCGGCCCTACGCGACTCTTACCGATGCCATGGTCCGATTGGCACGATCGCGCCAAGAATCATCGCACCACGAACACGTCGTACATGACGTAGCTCTCGCCCCCTTTGCCGAGCCGTCCCTCGACGAACTTGTTGATGAGTTGAACGCGATTCAGGTAGTCGTACTTCTTCGACGCGGTCTGGAAGGTCGGCGCAGTGACGAAGTAGTCGATGTCCTTGTGGGTGAACTTCTCGCCCGCGTTCAACTTGGCCGCGCTCGCTTCGCTGTGCTGGATGATGCCGTTGTAGGTGATGTAGATGAGATCGCCCTCGTCGGTCTTGAGCGTGGCGCGCACGTCGAGGCGCAGCACACCTGCAGGCATCACCCGCAGCCAGTCACCGCCAGGCGGGATGAAGCTGCCGTTGATGTTGGGCCCCTTGGCCCAGCCGCCGGGCAGCACGTTCACGATGACGAGGGTGTTGTCGATGGCATAGCCGGGTTCCAGCAGGGCCTTGTAGGTCATGAGGTACTCGAGCTTGGGTTGGGTGGTCTGCGCGTGGGCGGCGGGGAGCCACGCGGCCAGCAGCAGCGAACACGCGGTGAGCACGATCCGGCACAGCACGGCGGGGGCGGTCTTCATGGGGTCTCCTCGGTTGTTGGGTGTTGGGTTGGCGCACGGGATCGAGCGGAAGCCCGGCGACCGCGCCGCGGCACGTTACCGGCGCGGCCCTTACCGATGGGTTACGGATCCGGGACGCGCGGTGAACGGCGCCCCTATTGCCCTTGCTTGCTCCTGGGGCTGCGTCGCGAATAGGGTCTCCGTGTTCACCCTCCTTGACCTGCCCTACAATGAGTTCGACCTTTCCTCGACATGAGGCCATGAGCGACCTCGCGAATCCCGTCGACGTCCCGCAGCCGATCCGGCGCCACAAACTGAGCGTGGAGGATTTCCACAAGCTCGGCGAGGCTGGCGTGCTGCACGCCGAATCGCGGGTGGAGTTGTTCGAGGGGGAACTGGTCGACATGGCGCCCATCGGGGACTGGCATGCGGGAGTGGTAGCTGCCTTGACCGAAACATTCGTCAAGGGCGCCGTCGGTGCGACTGTGTGGATTCAGAATCCCGTGCGGTTCGCCGATGACACCGAACTCCAGCCGGACGTCGCCGTGCTTCGGCGCCGGGACGACTTCTACCGGAGCCGCACACCGCGACCTGCCGACGTTCTGCTGCTGATCGAAGTCGCCGATTCGACCCTTGCCTACGATCGCGGACCCAAGCTCGCCCTGTACGCCCGCCAGGAGATCCGGGAGGTGTGGATCGTCAATCTGCGCGATCGGCGGGTGGAAGTGTTTCGCGATCCGTCACCGCAGGGGTACAGGATCCATCTCCTGCATGGCGCCAGCGAATGGGTCTCTGCTCTGGACCTCCCGAACGTATCGGTGGAAGTCGCGACGCTGTTCTGAGGCCGGCCGCGCGTCTCGCACAGCCGGATTCGGTGAGGTGACCGCCGCGATTCAGCGCAGCTTCCAGGTACCGGTGATCTTGTTGCAGTGCTGCAAGGTTCCGGGCACGGGTTGGGGAAACTGGGCGACGGGCGTGTACGGGCCGCTGCTCGTGATGCCGGCGTACTTGCCGGTGCCGGAGATGACGTCCCAGCGACCATCGGCATTGATGCGCGAGAACTTGCCGAAGATCTTGTCGCCGTCGGCATCGACCACCTGGCAGTGCCCGTTCTCGTTGTAATTGCCGCCGACGACACTCCAGGCACCGAGGCAATGGATGTTCGCCGCGTGGTAAAGGGTCCCGGGCTTGGTCACCATCGGGCCGATCAGGTCGAAGGACCCACCCATTTCCGTGTCGGTCTGGACGACGGCGGGGAGCGGTCCTGCAACACACAGCATGCCTTCGTAGTTTCCCTTGTTGGCGACTTCGACGCCGGCAAAGGCACTGCTCGAGACCAGCGTGGCGACGCAGACTGCAAGAGTGCGATTCTTCATTTCGTATCTCCTGATGAACGATCGGTCGCGCGGCGACGAGATTCGCCGCACCTGCGGCATTCACGGGGGATGCCGGCGCTCAGCATTCCACGGCCGGGATGACCGATCCCATACCGATTCTGTACGCGCTCGGTCGGTCAGGCGGCGGCGCTGGGCCGCGAGGCAACATCCGCATACCAGCGCCGCAGGTGTACACAGGCAGCAGGGACTTCGAGCTGGCACCACCGCCCGAAGTCGATCGACACGAGTGTAGTGATGTCCGCGATGCTGAAGCGGTTGCCCGCCACGAAGCGGGTGTCGCCGAGCTGCCGCTCGAACTTGTCGAAGAAGCGGCGCAAGCGCTCCCGCCCGCGATCGACCAACGCAGGGATCTGATCGACGCGATCGGCCGTGCCCTGCAACCCGCGACCCGCGCACATGGGGTGGGAGTTGCGGAAGATCTCTTCGATGGCGGCAGTGCCCTCGAGGTACGCGCGCCGTTCCCACATTTCCACCAGCGCGCGATCCCTGGCGTCGGTACCCATGAGTGGCCGGTCCGGATAGAGAGCTTCCAGGTAACGGCAGATGGCGATCGATTCGCCGATCTGGGTGCCGTCCTCCAGCTCCAGCATCGGAGTCATGCGGTGCGAATAGAGCTCGCAGTACCAATCGGCGAGCGCCATGCCGTCGTTGGCATCGACCATCGGGATCGCTATGCCCTTTTCCCACAGGAAGATCCGGATCTTGCGGCAGCTCGGCGTGGCAGCGAACTGATAGAGCTTCATTTTCGACCTCCCGATCACGTGCACGGGAGCATCGTCACCGAGCGGTGCTGACCGATGGGGTACCGATCCAGGAACCGCCCCAGGCCCTTCGGGGAGACCTCACTTCAGTCAGGGGCGAGCAGGGCCTTGCCGAGGGACTCGGAGTGGGCGGAGGGTGCGATGCCGAGGATTACCGAAAGCGTCTGGCGAAGCTGACGATAGACACTGGCACCTTCCGCGCGTCGACCAAGGGTGAGATGACAGCGCATCAGGCCCTGGTACAGGGTTTCGGCGAGCGGCTCGGCGCCGATGCCGGCTTGGTAGCAGGCGATGGCTTCGTCGAAGCGTGAGGCGCGCTCCAGGACACTTGCGCGGCGGGCAACGAGCGTCCCGAAGCGTGCGCGCATGCGGTCACGCATGGCGATCGTCCAGCCTTCGGTCTCGTCCAGGGGCAGGAACGGACCCCGATACAACGCCAGCGCCTGCTGCTGAGCGTGCTCGTCGGCGTGTTCCGCGAGGCGGTCGAAGGCAAGGGCATCCACCCAGACGACCTTGGTGTCGAGGGCGATGCGTCCGTCGTTGAGACGCAGCGCATTCGGATCGCCGAGCATCTTGCGCAGGCGGTGCAGTGCCGCTGCCAATGCCTCCGCGGCAGCGTCGCCGTCGAGTTCGGTCCAGAGCAGGGCGCGCGCGCGTTCGGTCGACAGACCCGCCGATCCGGCCGTGATGACGGCTTTCAGCAATGCGAGGGGCCGTTTCGGCGCCTTCTGGCCGAAGTCCGCGAGTTGCCCGCCAAGGAGGATTGCGAACGTGCCCAGGGTGCGCACTTCGATGGCGCGTGGCCAGTCGGGCGTGTCGGGTTCGGGCGGGTCCAGCCCCCGCAGATTCACGAGCCAGCGGACGTACTCCGTTTCGATGCCGCGAGCCCAGGCGGCCGCACAGAGGGTCGCTGCCATGCGCGGGATCCAGGTTGTGAGGCTGCTGTAGCGGTGGCGTCGGCCGAGCGCCATCATCGCGCGCAAGGCGCTGTCGCACCGGTCCTGGTCTGCCAGGTAGACGCGGGCACACGCTTCCATGGCGAGGAAGTTGAACTCGTTCCAATCATTGTCCAACTCGGCAAGCAGGCTGCGCCAGTCGGCGATTCTCTCGAGGGCCGTGGCGGCCTTGCCTTCGATGCACAGGAACCAGACCACCGCCTGGTTGTACTTGGTGTAGACCGGCACACCCGCGGGCGGCAGCCGGGAGAACCCGTCCCAGATGCGACGGGCCTCGTTGCGATCGTCCGCGACCAGCGCAGACCAGAGGTCGAGCCATTGAAAGGCGATCGCGTGCTGGTGCACCTGGGGAATCAGCACCCGCAGCAGTTCCCCGCGCACGCGTCGCATGCCGTCGATATCGCCGTTCGCGAGCAGGGTCATGGCCTGGGAGACACGCGTGACGTACTCGAGTTCGCCAAGTCCGAACTCGCGCGCGATCTCGATAGCGTTCGCCTGCGCTTCGCGCGCCGCCGTGAAGTCGCTGCGGAAATACGCGTGAAAGCTCTTCCGGTACCAACCGAAACAACGATTGATGGGCAGGGCGTCGTCGCGAGCGAGATCCGCTTCGATGCGCTCGAATGCGAGGCCAGAGCGTTCGAACTCGCCCATCTCGTCGAAGTAGTACATGAGAGTCATCGCCATCGAAAGGCGCTCGTTCGGATCGGCGGCGTGCTGGAGATTGTGTTCGACCTCGCGTGCGTACTCGGGCAGGCGGGGGTTGGTCGGCATGCGAACCAGCATGGCGTGCACCAACGCCGGGAGTGCTGCCTCGCGTACCCCGGGGGACATTGCGGTGTCGGCGGAGAGCAGGCGTTCGGTCGCTTCGATCCAGTCCTCGATGGACGGGCCGTTGTTCCACTCGGAGAAGAACGAGTGCAGGAGCGCCGCACAGGTCGTGAGCTGGCCCGCCGCATCATCGGCGGCACCGAACGCTGCGAAGGACTTTTCCAGGATCGCGCGCCCGCCCGGCGGGTCGGACCCGGCGCGCGCCGAGCCTCGCCAGTACAGCAACCAGGGATTGGCTTCGAGCGTCGCCTCCGGAATATCGTCCAGCCAGCCGAGTACCGTGCGCCACCGGCCCTTCGCGAGGAGCGGTCGCGCATGGGATGCCACGGCATCGCCGACGGCCTCCCAGTTCTTGGCCGCCCGCAGACACTCGATCGCCGCATCGGCCTCGCCGCGGCTGAACAGCATGAGGGCGGCGCGATTCAGCGTCGCCTCCCAGGCAGCGTCGCCGAAGGTCCGGCGTGCCTTGGCTTGCAGGAAGTCGCGAAACAGATCGTGGTAGCGAAACGACACTTCCTGTGCGACGCGACGTTCCGTGAAGTACTGGCGCTCCGTGAGTTGATCGAGCAACGCGCCGGCCGACGCGCGTTCGGAGATCGCTGCCGCCATTTCCGCCGTGAATTGCGGGAAGGCTGCCGTGGCCAGCAAGACCGCGCGGTCTGCTTCCGGGATGCTCTCGAATACCTCGGTGGCGAAGTACTCGAACAGCGCGGCGCCTTCCGACTCGGCGTCGAGCCCGGGGAATGCGCGCGTGGAGCTTGCCATCAGGACCAGACCGGCGGCCCAGCCGCCGCAGAGACGGTGCAGCTCAGCGGCCTGTCCCGGGTGCAACGTCGTCTGGCCGGACAGCAGCGACTCCGATTCCTGTGGAGTAAGCCGGACAGCACCGCCGGCACCTCGGCACGACTCACGACGACGAGCTGCCGACCCTCGGGTATTTCGGCGATGGCGTCACGCAGCAGCGCATCGAACGTGTTGCACGATGCATCGTGGTGGTTGTCGATGACCAGCGATGCGGGGAGCGGCAGGGATGCGAAGAAGCGGCGGAAGAACAGGCGGGCGAAAGTGGACGTGTCGCGTTCGTGCTCGGGACCGAACGTGGGCAGGTTGCGACTGGTCGACCCGGTGGAGGCCGCAGCGAGTTCCGTCAGATATGCGAAGAAGGCACCTGGGTCGCGGTCGCCGGCATCGGCGTGGTACCACAGCGCCGGCGTCTCGGGTCGGTCCAGCCAGGTCGCGATCAACGTGGTCTTGCCTGCGCCAGGCGGGCCACAGACCCACAACACCTGGCGGTCGTGGTGCGCATCGAGCAGGTCGAACAGCCGCATTCGCCGCAGCGGGCGGTGCAGTCTTGGTCGCGACAGCTTTGCCAGAGGCGAGGCCAGTTCGATCACCGAATCGCATCCCACGCAATGACTTGACGGCAGCATAGCGGCCGGCCGATCGATCGGGTAGCGCCAAGCGGGTGCGGTTTGGGCAATTGAGGGCGCTCGGCGGCAATCCGTACCCCATCGGTCAACTCCGGGTGGCGATTGCAGGCTGTCGATTGAGCGCTGTCGTGGGAGCCACTACCATCCGCCATCGATTCTCTCGGTGCACCCTGACCAGCCATGGGCCTTCCCCTTTCAAGACTGATCGTCCTGTGCGTCGCGTGGGGTGCGGTCGCGGTCCGTGCCGAGCCACCGTACTTTCCTCCACCCGGCGATGCCTGGGCCACGCGACCACCCGCTGGCGTCGGCGTCGATCCCGACAAACTGGCTACGGCGGTGAAGTTCGCCCAGTCGAACGAAGTCCCCTGGCCTCTGGACGTGCGCGCCCAGATCGAGAAGGACACCGCCCAGGAGCCCTATCCCGAAATCATCGGGCCGGTGAAGCCGCGCGGCGGACAGAACGGGATCATCCTGCGCCACGGCTACATTGTCGCGGAGTGGGGC
This sequence comes from Betaproteobacteria bacterium Ga0077523, assembly GCA_001464695.1. Taxonomy (GTDB): domain Bacteria; phylum Pseudomonadota; class Gammaproteobacteria; order Burkholderiales. Next base: position 55,977 of record LNDQ01000114.1, read on the forward strand.
GACACGAAACGCGTGGACGTGACGTTCAGTGTGGCGAAGAGCTATCTGTCGCTGATGGCAGGGGTCGCATTCGACCGCGGCCTCATCCCCGACGTGCACGAGCCCGTCGGCATCCGGGTGAAGGACGGCGGATTTGATTCACCGCACAACGCGCCCATCACCTGGCACATGCTGCTCACCCACACCAGCGAATGGGAGGGTGTGTTGTGGGACAAGCCGGACGTCGCCGACCGCCGGCGCGGCTACTACCGCACGTTGCAGCAGCCGGGCACCTTCTGGGAGTACAACGATGTGCGCGTGAACCGGCTCGCGTTGTCGCTGCTGCGCGTGTGGCAGCGGCCGCTGCCGGAGGTGCTGAAGGAGACGGTGATGGACCCGATCGGTGCTTCCTCGGATTGGGCCTGGTACGGCTACTTCAATTCCTACGTCGACCTCGGGGGGCGACGCGTGCAGTCGGTGAGTGGCGGCACGCACTGGGGCGGGGGCATGTGGGCGAGTACGCGCGACCACGCGCGCTTCGGCTACCTGTGGTTGCGCAAGGGCGAATGGGCGGGCAAGCGCATCCTGTCGGAGCGCTGGGTCGACATGGCGACGAAGCCGGTCGACATCGCGCCGTTCTATGGCTACCTGTTCTGGCTGCCTGCAGCTTCGAGTCCGGTCTTCCGCGACGTGCCGCCGCGCAGCTATTTCGCGCTCGGCTCGGGCGGGAACATGATCTACGTCGATCCCGATCGCGATCTGGTTGCCATCGTGCGCTGGCTCGATATCCCGAAGCTCGGTGAGTTCGTGAAGCTGGTGGCAGCCGCCGTCGACGGCGGTTCGAGCCGATGATTCGTGCGACGCTGGTGCTGGCGATCGGCGCGCTGGCAGCCGTTGCAGCGGCCGCGTCCCCTGATCGGACCTGGCCGGCCGAACTGCGGGCCGCCGGGCGCTGGGAGCTCGCGTTCGATGTGGGCGGGGTTCTGCTCGAACCACTTGCGGCGGTGGGCGAGAGCATCGGCCAAGGGCAGGTCGTTGCTCGCTTGAACCCGGAACCGTTCGACGCGCGACTCGCCCGGGCGCAACAGGCGATGACCGTAGCGCAGGCGCGCTGGGTGCAGGTGACCGAGAGCATCGATCCGGAGCAACTGCGCGTGTACTCGCCCTCCATCACCACGTCGCTCGACCTGGGGCCGATGCGCATCGCGGTCCTCGAAGCCGAGATGGGTGTCGGGACAGCCGCTACCGAACTCCGGTATGCGCGCTGGTCCCGCGCCGCAACACAGTTGGTGAGCCCGCAATCCGGGCGTGTGACTCGGTGGGTGGTAGCGCCCGGTACCGCCGTTGCGGCCGGTGCAGCCATTGTGCAACTCGAGGACAACAGCACTGCGGAAGTGGTCACCCGGATCCCGTTGGCCGTCGCGGCCAGTGTGCGCCGTGGTCGCCGCGCGGAAATCCTGGTGGACGGTGGAAGAGGGCACTACCAGGCCATCGTGCAAAGCGTTGGAGTGGGCGGTGCGCGGGATGCCGAGGTCGTGCTACGGATCATCGAGCGAGCACGTCCGCCTCGAGATGCTGTCCTCCGCTGCCGGTTGTTGCCGGCGTAGCGGCAACGCCCGCAATGCGGGCTTTTCCTTTGAAGTGCAGAGGGTTACCGCGCGACCCGACCGCCAGGCCACGGGTTTTTGACACCCGCCGGAGGCTGGCCATATACTTCGTTTACGGTTTAGATTTAGTCTAATTTCTGACCGCGCTGCAGTGCCGGGCTTTTCACCCGGATCCTGTTCATCGCATGACCTCTGGAGGCACCTATGCAACTCAAAGGCTCGAAGACCGAGAAGAACCTGAAGGACGCGTTCGCCGGCGAATCCCAGGCGAACCGCCGCTACCTGTACTTCGCAAACAAGGCCGACGTGGAAGGCCAGAACGACGTCGCAGCGGTTTTCCGTTCCACCGCCGAAGGTGAGACCGGTCACGCGCACGGCCACCTCGAGTACCTCGAGCAGGTGGGCGACCCCGCGACCGGCCTGCCGATCGGTGGCACGCGCGACAACCTGAAGGCGTCGATCGCCGGCGAAACGCACGAGTACACCGACATGTACCCGGGCATGGCGAAGTCGGCCCGCGAAGAGGGCTTCGACGAGATCGCCGACTGGTTCGAGACGCTGGCCAAGGCCGAGCGCTCGCACGCGAACCGCTTCCAGAAGGCCCTGGACGCGCTGGCTGACTGACAGGTCGGAGCAGCGCCGGGCGTGAGGCGTGGGGTGAGGACCCCACGCCCACGCGCATCACGATTTCCATCTCCCGCCCCCTCGAGTACCCATGCGCGAAGGCAGCCTAGAAGCCCCCACTCGCCACCCGATCGACTGGCAGAACCCGGAGTACTACGACGAGCACAAGCTCAACGAGGAACTCGAGCGGGTCTACGACATCTGTCACGGCTGTCGCCGGTGCGTCAGCCTGTGCAACTCCTTTCCAACCCTGTTCGATCTCGTCGACAACAACGAGACCCTGGAAGTGGAGGGCGTCAAGAAGGAGGACTACGTCAAGGTGGTCGACCAGTGCTATCTGTGCGATCTCTGCTACATGACGAAATGCCCGTACGTGCCGCCGCACGAATGGAACGTGGATTTCCCGCACCTCATGCTGCGGGCCAAGGCGGTGAAGTACAAACAGGGCAAGACGAATTTCCGCGACAAGCTGTTGTCGTCCACCGATCTGGTCGGCAAGCTCGCCTCGATCCCCGTGGTGGTGCAGGTCGTCAACACGGTCAACAAGACGCCGGCCGCTCGCAAGGTGATGGACAGCGTCCTCGGCATCGCCGCCGAGCGGCAGCTGCCCGAGTACGACAGTGCGAGGTTTCGCGGTACTGCCGCACCTGACGCGTCCTTCCCCGTGAAGGACGGCAAGAACACACCGGGCAAGGTCGCGATCTTCTCCACCTGCTATGTGAACTACAACGAGCCGGGCATCGGGCACGACCTCATCCGCATCCTCAAGCACAACGAGGTGCCGCATGTGGTCGTCGAGAAGGAGAACTGCTGCGGCATGCCCAAGCTCGAGCTGGGCGACCTCGAAGCGGTGAAGAAACTGAAGGAAGGCAACATCCCCATGCTCGCGAGGTACGCGCGCGAGGGGTATGCCATCGTGACCGCCGTGCCTTCCTGTACGTTGATGTTCAAGCAGGAGCTGCCGCTCATGTTTCCGGACGATGCGGATGTGAAGGCGGTGCAGGACGCGATGTTCGATCCGTTCGAGTACCTGGTGCTGCGGTACAAGGACGGGATGCTGAAGACCGACTTCAAGCAACCGCTCGGCAAGGTGTCGTACCACATCCCCTGTCACCTGCGAGTGCAGAACATGGGGCAGAAGACGCGCGAGATGCTCGAACTCGTGCCTGACACGAAGGTCAACGTGGTGGAGCGCTGTTCCGGTCACGACGGCACCTGGGGCGTGAAGTCCGAGTACTTCAAGGACTCGATGAAGATCGGCCGACCGGTCTTCAAGGCCATGGGCAACAACGAACCCGCCTACGTGAGTTCGGACTGCGCCATCGCCGGCCGTCACATCCTGCAGGGCATGGGCAATCCCGGCACGGCCAAGGAACATCCGCTCTCCCTGATCCGCATCGCCTACGGCCTCTAGGGCCGGAGAACCAAGGAACCGAAGATGCAAGCTGCCATCGCCGAAAGGACTGCCATGCCGGCCATCACCCGCGAAAGCCTGATGACCCTCGAAGCCTACGCGCGCAACCGCAAGGAATTTCGTGCAAAGGTGCTCGCCCACAAGCGCCACCGCAAGGTGCACCTGGGGGACCACATCACGCTCATCTTCGAAGACGAACTGACGCTGCGCTACCAGATCCAGGAAATGCTGCGCATCGAGAAGATCTTCGAGGAGGCGGGCATCCAGGACGAGCTCGACGCGTACAATCCGCTCGTGCCGGATGGCGGCAACTGGAAGGCGACGATGCTGATCGAGTACCCGGACGTGGAGCAGCGCGTGGTGGCGCTGGCCCGTTTGAAAGGCGTCGAGGACAAGGTCTTCGTGCAGGTGGCGGGCCAGCCCAGGGTGTACGCGATCGCCGACGAGGATCTCGAGCGCGAGAACGAGCAGAAGACTTCGGCGGTGCATTTCCTGCGTTTCGACCTGGCGCCCGCGATGAAGCAGGCGCTGGCCGGCGGCGCTGCAGTGACGATCGGCGTGGATCATCCGAACTACGTCGCAGCGCTGGACCCGGTGGATGCCGAGACACGCCGGTCGCTCCTGGGCGATCTCGACCTTTGACGTGACATACAGACAGCTTCTTGCCGCGTTGCCCCTCGTGCTCGTTGCGGCATGCGCCGACGTTACGCCGCAGCCTGCCGAGCCCGCTCGCGGTCGCGGCAATGCCGACATCCCGGATACGGCGTTGCCGAGCACGCGCGCGTCGATTTTCCAGCCGCGCGAGCGCCTGCCCGAAATCGATCTCGACTTCCCGCCCGCGCCCTTGCCCGAAGATCTGCGCAAGATCACGCTGCGCAATCTGGGCGACAACACGGTGGAACTCGATCGCAAGGCTCTGGTGGTCACGCCGGACGCCATCGTGCGCTACACGCTGGTGGTCACCTCTCCACAGGGGGCGCGCAACGTGTCCTACGAAGGCATCCGTTGCGATCCGGCGGAGTGGAAGTACTTCGCCTTGGGGCGTTCCGACGGCACTTGGGTTCCGCCGAGCCAGGCCGAGTGGCAGGCCGTCGAGGAGCGCGGTTACAACGCCATCCGCTACACGCTGGCCAAGGACTATTTCTGCGGCCTGGGCGGTGAACCGCTGAAGGATGCCAATGCGATTTTCGCGCGCATGCGGCAGCAGCGCGCCCTGCGCGACCGGAGGACCGACTAGGCTCCACCGCGGCGTGGTCTTGCTTGAGCAAGGTTGGGTTGTGGTTCCCACCAACCTGAAGGTTAGTGTCCTCCGCAACCCGCTCTTGCTAGAGCAAGGTTGGGTTGTGGTTCCCACTAACCTGAAGGTTAGTGTCCTCCGCAACCTGCTCTTGCTAGAGCAAGGTTGGGTTGTGGTTCCCACTAACCTGAAGGTTAGTGTCCTCCGCAACCTGCTCTTGCTAAAGCAAGACCAGGTTGTCCCGGTGGATGAGTTCGGGGTCGTCGATGTAACCGAGCCGAGCTTCGATCTCGGCCGTGGGCGCGCGCAGGATGCGACGCGTTTCTGACGCGCTGTAGTTCGCCAGGCCACGTGCCACCTCGCGACCGGCCGGGTCCAGGCACGCAACCACTTCGCCGCGATCGAATTCTCCGTCGAGCGCGTGCACCCCGATGGGCAGCAGGCTCTTGCCGTCGGTAACAAGCGCCTTCGTGGCCCCGGCATCGAGGTGCAGGCGGCCACGTACCTGCAGATGGTCGGCGAGCCACTGCTTGCGGGCGGCCAGAGTCATGGGTTCCGCAATGAGCTGGGTGCCGATGGCTGCGCCGGACGCGAGGCGCACGAGCACGTCAGGTTCGCGGCCCGAAGCGATGATCGTGTGCGCGCCGCTGCGTGCAGCACGCTTGGCAGCGAGGATCTTGGTGAGCATGCCGCCCGAGCCGATCTGGCTGCCGGCGCCGCCCGCCATGGCTTCCAGGGCTGGATCGCCGGCGCGCGCGGTCGCGACCAGGGTCGCGTCGGGCTGCTTGCGCGGGTCGGCCGTGAACAACCCCGGTTGGTCCGTGAGGATGACGAGCAAGTCGGCTTCCACCAGGTTCGTGACCAGCGCGCCGAGGGTGTCGTTGTCGCCGAACCGAATTTCGTCGGTGGCCACGGTGTCGTTCTCGTTGATGACCGGCACGATGCCCAAGTCGAGCAGCGTGCGCAGCGTCGAGCGCGCATTGAGATAGCGCTTGCGATCCGCCAGGTCGTCGTGCGTGAGCAGCACCTGCGCGGTGCGCATGTCGTGACTGCGGAAACAGGTCTCGTAGGCCTGGACGAGACCCATCTGTCCGACGGCCGCAGCCGCTTGCAGTTCGTGGAGTGCCTTCGGCCGACGCTTCCACCCGAGGCGTTGCATCCCTTCCGCGACGGCACCGCTCGACACGAGGATCACCTGCTTGCCCGTTCGTGCCAGTGCGGCGATCTGCGTGGTCCACATCGCGAGGGCCTCCAGGTCCAGGCCCTGGCCGCCGTTGGTGACCAGGCTCGATCCGACCTTCACGACGATGCGCCGCGCCGATGCGGCGACGGAGCGTTCAGTCATGGTCCGCGGGGACAGGCTCGGGAGCGAGATCACGCACGCTGTCCAGATAGTCCATCACCTTGAAGGTGACTTCGCGGCAACCCTCGCCCGTCAGTGCAGAGATCGCGAAGACCGGCGTCGACTGGCCGGCGAGATAGTCCTGCGTGAACGCCTGGATGCGTTCCTGGCGCTCTAGAGGGTCGAGCGCGTCGATCTTGTTGAGCACCAGCCAGCGCGGCTTCAAGTAGAGCGTCTCGTCGTACTTGCGCAGTTCCTCGACGATGTTGCGGGCGTCGCGGACCGGATCCGCATCCGGATCGGCCGGAGCGATGTCGACGATGTGCAGCAGCACCCGCGTGCGCGCCAGATGCCGGAGGAACTGGTGGCCGAGGCCCGCGCCTTCCGCCGCACCTTCGATCAGGCCCGGGATGTCGGCGATCACGAAGCTGCGCGCCGTGTCGACGCGGACCACGCCGAGATTCGGATACAGCGTGGTGAACGGGTAGTCCGCCACCTTGGGTCGAGCGGCGGAAACCGCCCGGATGAAGGTGGACTTGCCGGCGTTGGGCAGGCCGAGCAATCCGACGTCGGCGAGCACCTTCAGCTCCATCTGCAGCCGGCGGCTCTCTCCCGGCTGGCCGGGCGTGCATTGCCGCGGCGCCCGGTTGGTGCTCGACTTGAAATGCAGGTTGCCGAGTCCGCCCTCGCCGCCCTTGGCAAGCAAGGCGCGTTCGCCGTCATGGGCCAGATCCGCCACACGGGCCTCGGTGTCGAGGTCGGTCACCACCGTGCCGACCGGAACTCGCAGTTCGATGTCGTCCGCACCGGCACCGTAGCAGTCCGAACCGCGCCCTTGCTCGCCATTCCGCGCGCGGTGGATGCGGGCGTACCGATACTCGATCAGCGTATTGATGTTGCGGTCGGCAACGGCAAAGATGCTGCCGCCGCGGCCGCCGTCGCCGCCGTCGGGACCACCGCGCGGCACGAACTTCTCGCGCCGGAACGAGGCGACACCGTCCCCGCCCTTGCCGGCGTGGACTTCGATGGTGACTTCGTCGACGAATTTCATGGATGTCAGTGTGATATCCGCCATCGCGACGAGCCAGCGGCCGGCGCAGCCGGGTCGCACAGGCTCTCTCGCAACAAGCGTTGAGGTGGGTGGCGCCGGGCCGCCCCAAGCCACTGACGCGCCCCCTCGGGGGGCAGCGACCATCGGGAGCGTGGGGGTCGTTTCATTCTAGGAGCCGGGTGCCGGAAACTAAAAAGCCCTACCGCGAACGATAGGGCTTTTCCGGGGGTGCCGGTGCGGCGCGCGTCAGGCGGCGGCGGGGATGACGTTGACCGTCTTGCGCTTGTTCGGGCCCTTGACGCCGAACTGCACGTGGCCATCGACCTTCGCGAACAGCGTGTGGTCCTTGCCGGTGCCGACGTTGTCGCCCGCATGCACCTGGGTGCCACGCTGCCGGATCAGGATGCTGCCGGCCGAGACGAGCTGGCCGCCGTAGCGCTTCACTCCGAGGCGCTTCGACTCGGAATCGCGGCCGTTGCGTGAGCTGCCGCCTGCTTTCTTGTGTGCCATGGATGCTTCTCCTTAACCGGCCGAGATGCCCGAGATCTGGATCTCGGTGTAGTTCTGGCGATGGCCTGCGTGCTTCTGGTAGTGCTTGCGGCGGCGATGCTTGAAGATCCGGACCTTGTCGCCGCGTCCGTGGGCTACCACGGTGGCCTTGACGGCAGCACCGGCGAGGAGCGGCTTGCCCAGGGTGACCTTGTCGCCGTCGGCGACCATCAGCACCTGATCGAGCACCACTTCCGAGCCGACTTCGGCGTCGAGCGTCTCGACCCTGACTTTCTCCCCGGCGCTGACCCGGTACTGCTTGCCGCCGGTTTTGATGACCGCGTACATGGAATGACTCCGGTAAATGCGTGCCCGGACTGCTGGAGGGCCCGACTTCGCGAAAAGCCGCGGATAGTACGAAAACCGAGGAGCTTAGTCAAACCCGGGAAACCCCGTCCGGGCGGGCCCCGCGGCCGCCCGGAGTGCCTTGACAGTGGTTTTGGCCGGTTCCTACCATGGTCGTCTTTCTGACCCGGGCCTCTTCCTTGTCTCTAGACGATCTCCGCCGGTTCGTGGCGGACGACATGCAGGCCGTGGACACCGTCATCCGCCGTCGCCTTCATTCGGAGGTGGTGCTGGTCCGCCAGGTGAGCGAGTACATCATCGGCAGCGGTGGCAAGCGCCTGCGCCCCGTGCTGGTGATACTCGGCGCGGGCGCCTGCGGGCTGCGCGGCGCCCATGTGCACGAGTTGGCGGCGGTAGTGGAGTTCATCCATACCGCCACCCTGCTGCACGACGACGTGGTGGACGGCTCGGAGATGCGCCGGGGCCGCGCGACGGCCAATGCCACCTTCGGCAACGCGGCATCGGTGCTGGTCGGGGACTTCCTGTATTCGCGGGCGTTCCAGATGATGGTCGAGGTACGCAGCATGCGCGTGATGGAGGTGCTGTCCGAGGCGACCAATGTGATTGCCGAGGGCGAAGTGCTGCAACTGATGAACGTGCACGATGCGGACATCACGGAAGAGGCCTACCTCCACGTCATCCGCTACAAGACGGCGAAGCTTTTCGAAGCCGCGGGGCGGCTCGGCCCCGTGCTGGCCGGGGTGGGGCCCGAGATCGAGAACGCGATGGCGGGCTACGGCATGCACCTCGGGACGGCGTTCCAGTTGATCGACGACGTCCTCGACTACTCCGGCGATCGGGCAGCGACCGGCAAGAACCTGGGCGACGACCTCGCCGAGGGCAAGCCCACGCTGCCCCTGATCCACGCCATGCGCGCCGGGACGCCGGATCAGGCGGCGGTGGTGCGGCACGCGATCGAGCAAGGCGGCATTGCCGATTTCGATCCGGTCGTGCGTGCCGTCGAGGCGACCCGCGCGCTCGACTACGCGAGATCGGTGGCCGAACGCGAAGCGCAACTCGCGCGCGCGGCGCTCGACGCGTTGCCGCATACGCAGTATCGGGAGAGTCTGCTAGACTTGGCGGCTTTCTCGGTGAGCCGGGACTACTAGCGCTTTGTCGCTGGCGGGATCGGCTCTCACGATGGCAGCACATCGCCATCGAGGCTTCGGGGTGTAGCTCAGCCTGGTAGAGTACTGCGTTCGGGACGCAGGAGTCGGAGGTTCGAATCCTCTCACCCCGACCAATTCGTTGGTCTTCCCGCCGATCACGGCCGTGCGGGACACAATCCGGAGTCGTGGGCGCGCTCGATTGGCGCCCGCCGACGCGCTGTGGTACAAGGCCGACCAATCGGAGTTGCGGGTCGCCCTGGCTCGCGACCCCTCATTTGGGAGCACCACCCGACTTTGGCCAAGCTTCTGCTCCTCGTGGCGGTCGTCGCGATCGTCTACGTCCTGCTCAAGAACTACAAGCGCGCGATCGCCCGTCAGGACGAGGCGGCGCGTCCCGAGAAGACTGCCCAGGCGGGCAGCGAAGACATGGTGCAATGTGCGCAATGCGGCGTGCATCTGCCCAAGAGCGAGAGCTTCCTGTCGCAGGGCTCCCACTACTGTAGTGACGAGCACCGCAAGCTCGGCGTCTCGCGGCGCGACAAGTAGCGCGGTGCGCCGGCGCGCATGAGCGAGGCCGCCGCCGTCCCGACGCTGTCCCTGCCGCTCGGCCGGGAGATGGACTACCCGAGCACCTACTGGCGCTCGCTGTTCTACTTCAATACCTACCGGCTGGCGGTCGCGGGCCTGCTGCTCGCATCCACCATCGTGGTCGGCCAGAACCTGCTGTTCGGGTCGTGGAACAAGCCGCTGTTCCTGTCGGTGAGCGTGGCCTATGCGCTGTTCGCGGCGGCCTCGTTCATCACCATCAGCGCGCATCGCCCCGGGTTCCAGCTGCAGATCGCCATGCAGGTCTGCGCGGACATCGTGTTCGTGGTGTTGCTGCTGCACGCGAGCGGGGGTATCTCGAGCGGGCTGGGCCTGCTGCTGCTTGCGAACCTGGCCGCCGCCGGCATCATCAGTCGCGGGCGGCTCACGCTGTTCTATGCCTCGCTGGCGGCGGTGGCCGTTCTGCTGGAACACACCTACGAGGTGTTGTTCTTCTATGGCAGCTATGCGATGTACCTGCAGGCCGGCCTGCTCTCGATCGGCTATTTCGCCACCGCGTGGCTGGCCCATGCGCTGGCCAAGCGGGTCGTGGCGAGCGAGCAACTGGCGGCCCAGCGCGAGGTGGACGTCGCGAGCATGGCTCAGGTGAGCCAGCTCGTGATGCAGGACATGCAGGACGGCGTCATCGTGGTCGACGGCCAGGGAACGGTGAAGCAGCTGAACGCGCGGGCCGAGGAACTGCTCGGACCGCTACCCAAGGAGCGGGAAGTCGCCCTCAAGGACTACAACCCCGGCGTGGCCGCGCGCCTCGCCCGCTGGCAGGAGAATCCCGATGCAGGATTCGACCCCATGCGCACCATCCTGTCGCAGAAGCTGACCGCAGCCCGGTTCGTGCCGGTGGGCAAGGAGCATCAGCGCGGCGTCGTCATCTTCATCGAGGACCTGACGCGCATCCAGTCCCAGGCGCAGCAGATGAAGCTTGCTTCGCTGGGTCGGCTGACCGCCAACATCGCCCACGAAATCCGCAATCCCCTCTCGGCAATCAACCACGCCACCGAGCTGCTGCAGGAGGAGGGCGAGATCCCGGATTCGTCCGGGCGACTGCTGGAGATCATCCACGACAACGTTCAGCGACTCGACCGGATGGTGCAGGACGTGCTGAAGCTGAACCGCCGCGATCGCGCGGTGCGCGAGACCTTCTCCCTGGGAGATTTCCTGCGCAACTTCACCAGCCAGTTCTGCCAGATCGAGAAGGTGTCGGGCGACATCATCGCCCTGGAGTTCGCCACCGAGCCGGCGGTCATGTTCGACCGCAGCCACCTGAACCAGATCATGTGGAACCTTTGCCGCAACGCGCTGCGCTACTGCCAGCGCAAGCCCGGCAGCGTCCGCATCACGGTAGGCCCGGGTACGCCTGTCAATACGATAGAATTGAGCGTTATCGACGATGGCCCGGGAATCGCCGAAGCGCTCCGAGCGCACCTGTTCGAGCCGTTTTTCACGACGGCTTCGTCGGGTACGGGGCTCGGACTCTACATCGCGCGCGAGGTGTGCGAGGCCAACGGCGCCACGTTGTCCTATGTCGAGCGCAGTACCGGGGCTCAGTTCACCATGATCATCAGGAGCGCGTGAGCCCATGGCACACCGCGCGAGGAGGTAGATCTTGAAGCGCAAGGAACAGGGTCCGACCGGTACCGTCACCCGCAACGTGCTGATCGTCGACGACGAGGAGGACATCCTCGAGCTGATCGAACTGACGCTCTTGCGCATGGGCCTCGAGGTGGAGCGCGCCATGAGCGTCGCACAGGCGATCGAGAAGGTGAAAACCGGTCAGTTCGACCTGTGTCTCACCGACATGCGGTTGCCGGACGGCGAGGGCCTGCAGGTGGTCGAATTCGCGTCCCAGCACGTGCGCGACCTGCCGGTCGCCGTCATCACCGCGCACGGCAACACGGAGAACGCGGTGGCGGCGCTCAAGGCGGGGGCCTTCGACTACCTCGCCAAGCCGGTTTCGCTGGAGCAGTTGCGCACCCTGGTCAAGTCGGCGTTGTCGCTGCCGCAGGGGGGGCAACCCAAGACCTCGAGCGAACAGACGCTGATCGGCAGCTCGCCGATCATGCAGCACGTCCGCGACATGATCGACAAGGTGGCCCGGAGCGAAGCGCCGGTGCACGTCACCGGCGAGTCGGGCAGCGGCAAGGAGCTTGCCGCACGCCTCATTCACCAGAAGAGCGTCCGGCGCGACAAGCCGTTCATGCCGGTCAATTGCGGCGCCATTCCCGAGAACCTGATGGAGAGCGAGTTCTTCGGTTACCGCAAGGGAGCCTTCACCGGCGCCGAATCCGACCGCGACGGCTTCTTCCAGGCCGCCCATGGCGGCACGTTGTTCCTCGACGAAGTGGCCGACCTGCCGCTCCCCATGCAGGTGAAGCTGCTGCGCGTGATCCAGGAAAAGAAGGTGCGCAAGGTTGGCTCGACCCAGGAAGAGCCGGTGGACGTGCGCATCATCAGCGCCACCCACCAGAACCTCGGCGAATGCGTGGAGGGCGGCAAGTTCCGGCATGACCTCTATTACCGCCTGAACGTGATCGAGCTGCGCATGCCGGCGCTGCGTGACCGGCGCGAGGACGTCCCGGTGTTCGCGAACGCGATCCTCGACCGGCTCGTCCGCAGTGCGCCGGGCACCCGCCCGGAAATCGAGGCTGGTGCCATGAAGGCGCTGCAGCAGTACGACTTCCCCGGCAACGTCCGGGAACTGGAGAACATCCTCGAGCGGGCGCTCGCCCTGTGCACCAACGGCAAGATCACCGAAGAGGACCTGCAGCTCACGCCGCCGGAGATCGTGGAGCGCGACGCACCGCCCGCCGGCAGCAATGGCAAGTGGCCGCTACAGGACTATCTGGATGGCGTCGAGAAGGAAGCCATTCTCGAGGCGCTGGAGAAGACTCGCTACAACCGGACGGCGGCGGCCAAGCTGCTGGGCATCACGTTCCGGTCGATCCGGTACCGCATGGAGCGGCTGGGTATCGAGTGAGCAGCGGAGCGGTCGTGTGTCTCCGCCCCCACCCTAACCCTCCCCCAGCTTTGCTGGGGGAGGGGATGTACGACTCCTTCCCCCAACTGCGTTGGGGGAAGGTTGGGAGGGGGGCAATGCGTACACGATGAGCGTTCCATCGTCCTTCGGTCGGTTCGACCGGGACGGCTGGCTCTCCGGCGCCCGCCGCTTGCCATCCCCGCACTTCGACGCCCGCCCGGACGGTGCAGCCATCGAGTTGCTGGTGATCCACAACATCAGCCTGCCGCCCGACGAGTTCGGCGGGCCGGGCATCATCGACCTGTTCCTGGGCCGGCTCGACCATTCCGCCCATCCTTATTACGAGCGCATCCGCGGGCTGCGGGTGTCGTCGCACTTCCTGGTGAGGCGCGATGGCGAGTTGATCCAGTTCGTGGGTTGTGCGGCGCGCGCCTGGCACGCCGGCGAGTCGACCTGGCGGGGACGCAGTCGCTGCAACGACTTTTCCGTCGGAGTCGAGTTGGAGGGTAGCGACTCCGCGCCCTTCACCGACCCGCAATACGCCGTGCTCGCCCCGCTCACGCGGGCGCTGCAGGCGCACTATCCGATCGTGGATATCCAGGGGCACTCCGCCATTGCGCCGGGGCGCAAGACGGATCCTGGCCCGCATTTCGACTGGGCGCGCTACCGCGCGTCCATCGCCTCGGGGTGATGATCGAGCCACTGGCTTGAGGATCTTCTACACCGACCACTACGTCCTGCCGCTCCCGCCCGGTCATCGCTTCCCGATGGCCAAGTACCGCAAGCTGCGCGAGCGGGTGCTGGCCGAAGGGCTGAACGGTCCCGATCCGCTGACCGTGCCCCATGCCGCGACGGACGACGAGATCCTGCGGGCGCACGATCGTGACTATCTGAGGCGGGTGCGGGAAGGCGAACTCACCGCGGCCGAGATCCGCCGCATCGGCTTCCCCTGGTCACCGGAGATGGTCGAGCGCTCGCGCCGGTCGAGCGGCGCCACCATCGAAGCCTGCCGCGCGGCACTCGAGCGCGGCGTCGCGGTGAACCTGGCCGGCGGGACCCATCACGCGTTCCGTGACCGCGGCGAGGGCTACTGCGTGTTCAACGATGCCGCCATCGCGGCACTCGCGATGCAGGCCGAAGGACGCGCCCGCCGGGTGCTCGTGGTGGACTGTGACGTCCACCAGGGCAATGGCACGGCATCGATCCTGGCCGGCGATCCGTCGGTGTTCACGCTCTCGATCCATGGCGCCAACAACTTCCCGTTCCACAAGGAGGTGAGCGACCTCGACGTGGAACTGCCCGACGGCACCAGCGACGCGGCCTACCTCACGGCACTGGAACCGGCGCTTTGCCGCGCGCTGTCGGCGAGCCAACCCGATCTCGCCATCTATCTGTCGGGCGCCGATCCGCACGAAGGCGATCGGCTCGGCCGACTCGCGCTCACCCTTGGAGGTCTCGAGGCGCGCGACCGGATGGTGTTCGCCCTGCTGCGCGATGCCGGCGTGCCGGTCGCAGTCGCGATGGCCGGGGGCTACGGTCACGACCTCGACGTCACGGTCGACATCCATCTCGCCACGGTGCGCGCTGCGCGCGATTGCTGCGCGCGTTTCTGAAGCATCCAGGGGCTTGCGCGCTCCCTTTCCGTGCGAATTCCGCATGTCGTTTCGCAACGACATTTCGTTTCGGAACATAAACTTCTTGACACCAACTCATCCGCTACTAGAATTTGTTTTCAGTAGCGTGATTGAACACAAGATATTGTGTCGCGCTTCCACAGTTGGTGGTGAGCCGGCAAAGAACGCACAACATGTGGTGCCCGTTTTTCGCGAGCAATTCGCGCATTCACGAATTCGCGGCGGCACCGATCAGAACGGCACAGGGAAGGAACAAGAATGCAAGTGGTGACCTCCACGCAGGGGAATGAAGCGTTGACCGGTCCCGCGGCAGGCATCGCGCCATCGGCGTTCGCACTGCACGAGCAGGCGGCCGCGCGCGATCCGCGCTTCGCGGAGTTCAAGGTGATCCGGCGCAACGGATCGGTGGTGGGCTTCGAGCCCGGCAAGATCAGTGTCGCGATGACCAAGGCGTTCATCGCGGTGAACGGCGGGCAGGGTGCCGCCTCGGCGCGGGTGCGCGAGATGGTCGCCGGCCTCACCGAGCAGGTGGTGGGTGCCCTGATGCGGCGCCAGCCGGCCGGCGGCACGCTGCACATCGAGGACATCCAGGACCAGGTGGAACTCTCGCTGATGCGTTCCGGCGAGCACGACGTGGCGCGCGCCTACGTGCTCTATCGCGAGGAGCGGACGCGCGAGCGGGCGCGGGCGAAGGAGGCGCAGGCGCTGACGATCGCTGAGCCGGCCGTGGTCAATGTGACCGAAAACGGCACCAAGCGGCCGCTCGACATCGCGCGCCTCACCGGGTTGATGAAGGACGCATGCGAAGGGTTGGGCTCGGCGGTCGAGCCGTCGCTCATCCTCCAGAGCGTCCTCAAGGACCTGTACGAAGGCGTACCCATGGACGAGGTGCGCAAGGGCTCCGTCCTCGCTGCCCGGGCGCTGATCGAGAAAGACCCGGCCTACAGCTACGTCACGGCGCGGCTGTTGCTGAACAGCGTCCGCCACGAGGTGCTGGGCGAGGAAGTCACGCAAGGCGAGATGAACGTCCGCTACGCCGAGTACTTTCCCAAGTTCATCAAGCGCGGCATCGACGCCGAACTGCTGGACGAGCGCCTGGGCCACTTCGACCTGGACTCGCTCGGCCGTGCGCTGGACGCTTCGCGCGACCTCAAGTTCGGCTACCTCGGTCTGCAGACCCTGTATGACCGCTATTTTCTGCATGTGCGCGGCCATCGCATCGAGCTGCCCCAGGCGTTCTTCATGCGTGTGGCGATGGGGCTCGCCCTGAACGAAGTGGAACGGGAGGCCCGTGCCATCGAGTTCTACAACGTGCTCTCCAGTTTCGACTTCATGAGCTCGACCCCGACCCTGTTCAACTCGGGCACGCGGCGGTCCCAGCTCTCCAGCTGCTACCTGACCACGGTGTCGGACGACCTCGAGGGCATCTACGACGCGATCAAGGAGAACGCGCTGCTGTCGAAGTTCGCCGGTGGGCTGGGCAACGACTGGACGCCGGTGCGGGCGCTCGGCAGCCACATCAAGGGCACCAACGGCAAGTCGCAGGGCGTCGTGCCGTTCCTGAAGGTGGTCAACGACACAGCTGTCGCGGTGAACCAGGGGGGCAAGCGCAAGGGGGCGGTCTGCTCGTATCTGGAAACCTGGCACCTCGACATCGAGGAGTTCCTCGAGCTGCGCAAGAACACCGGCGACGATCGCCGCCGCACCCACGACATGAACACGGCCAACTGGATCCCCGACCTGTTCATGAAGCGCGTAATGGAAAACGGCGAATGGACGCTGTTCTCGCCGGCCGACACCCCCGACCTGCACGACAAATACGGCCGTGCCTTCGAGGAAGCCTATCTGCGCTATGAGCAGAAGGTGGCCGACGGCACGTTGAAGCTCCACAAGAAGGTCGCCGCAATGCAGCTGTGGCGGAAGATGCTGTCCATGCTGTTCGAGACCGGGCATCCCTGGATCACCTTCAAGGACCCGTGCAACATCCGCTCGCCCCAGCAGCACGTGGGCGTGGTCCACAGCTCCAATCTGTGCACCGAGATCACCCTGAACACCTCGGACAGCGAGATCGCCGTCTGCAACCTGGGCTCGGTCAACCTGGTCGCCCACATGAAGGACGGCCGGCTCGACCACGACAAGCTGCGGCTCACCGTGTCGACGGCCATGCGGATGCTCGACAACGTCATCGACATCAACTACTACGCGGTCAACAAGGCCCGGAACGCCAATTTCAAGCACCGCCCGGTGGGCCTCGGCATCATGGGCTTCCAGGACTGCCTGCACGAGATGCGCGTGCCCTATGCCTCGAACGACGCGGTGGTGTTCGCCGACCAGTCCATGGAGGCGGTCGCCTACTACGCCTACTGGGCTTCGACCGAACTCGCCGAGGAACGCGGCCGCTACTCCACCTTCGACGGTTCGCTCTGGTCCAAGGGCATCCTGCCCCAGGACACGCTGCAGCTCCTCGCCGAGGAACGCGGCGGCTACGTCGAAGTGGACGCGAGCGAGTCCCTGGACTGGGGCACTCTGCGCGACCGGATAAAGCGCCACGGCATGCGCAATTCCAACTGCCTCGCCATCGCTCCGACCGCGACCATCGCCAACATCATCGGCGTGTCCGCTTCGATCGAGCCCAATTTCCAGAACCTGTACGTCAAGTCCAACCTGTCGGGCGAGTTCACGGTCACCAACGAGTACCTGGCCCGCGACTTGAAGAAGCTGAACCTCTGGGACGAGGTCATGATCGCCGACCTCAAATACTTCGACGGCAGCACCGCCAAGATCGACCGGATTCCCTCGGAGCTGCGGACCCTGTATGCGACCGCTTTCGAGATGGAGCCCGCCTGGCTGGTGGAGGCCGGTGCGCGGCGGCAGAAATGGATCGACCAGGCCCAGTCGCTCAACATCTACATGGGTGGCGCCTCGGGCAAGAAGCTGGACGAGACCTACAAGCTCGCCTGGACCCGTGGACTCAAGACGACCTACTACCTGCGTACGTTGTCGGCCACCTCGGCGGAGAAGTCCACCGGCCGCGGCGGTGAACTGAATTCGGTGCCGGCCCACGGCGGCATCGCAGCGGCTCCGGCGGAGCTCGCCGAGCCGAAGTTCTGCGCCATCGACGATCCCACCTGCGAGGCTTGCCAGTAGGGCAACCGATCGACCACAACACCAACAAAGGGAAACCCGACCCGATGCTCCAATTCGAAGACGCCCTGATGCCCCCGCTGCCCACCCTCGGCCTGCAACCCGCGGTGCCCAATACCGGCCGTGCGGCACAGGCACCTGTCGTGGCCCCCGCGCCGGCAGCACACGTGGAGCCGTTCAGCCGCGTCCGCGTGGAAGACAAGCGCGTCATCAACGGCACGGCCGACGTCAATCAGCTGGTGCCCTTCAAGTACAAATGGGCCTGGGAGAAGTACCTCTCCGGCTGCGCCAACCACTGGATGCCCCAGGAAGTGAACATGAGCCGGGACATCGCCACGTGGAAGGATCCGCACGGCCTGACCGACGACGAGCGCCTGCTGGTGAAGCGCAATCTCGGCTTCTTCGTGACGGCCGACAGCCTGGCCGCGAACAACATCGTGCTCGGTACCTACCGGCACATCACGGCCCCGGAATGCCGCCAGTACCTGCTGCGCCAGGCCTTCGAGGAAGCGATCCACACCCATGCCTACCAGTACATCGTCGAGAGCCTCGGCCTCGACGAGGGCGAGATCTTCAACGCCTACCATGAGGTCGCGGCTATCCGGGACAAGGACCAGTTCCTCATTCCGTTCATCGAAACGCTGACCGATCCGGAGTTCGAAACCGGCACGCCGGAGAACGATCGGAAGCTCCTGAAGAGCCTCATCGTGTTCTCCTGCATCATGGAGGGACTGTTCTTTTACGTCGGTTTTGTACAGATTCTGGCGCTTGGACGGCAGAACAAGATGACCGGCGCGGCCGAGCAATACCAGTACATCCTGCGTGACGAGTCGATGCATTGCAGCTTCGGCGTCGACCTCGTGAACACCATCAAGCTCGAGAATCCGCACCTCTGGACCCCCGAGTTCCGCGAGGAAATCCGGGCCCTGATGCAGACTGGCGTGGAGCTCGAATACCGCTACGCCGAGGACACCATGCCGCGCGGCGTCCTGGGGTTGAACGCCCCCATGTTCAAGGAATACCTGCGGTTCGTCGCGAACCGCCGGTGCCAGCAGATCGGCCTCGATCCGCTCTTTCCCGGGGCGTCGAATCCCTTCCCGTGGATGGCCGAAATGATCGATCTCAAGAAGGAAAAGAACTTCTTCGAGACACGGGTGATCGACTATCAAACCGGAGGTGCATTGAGTTGGGATTGACCGCATTCGTGGTCCCCAGACGAGGGGGCGAACCGCGTTGACCATCGACGCCGGACTCGCCCTCGCGCAAGCAACAAGGCCGGTGTTCGCGGATTCGCGCACCGAGCTCGAGCCGCTCTCCCCCTCGATCCGGTGCTGCGTCTGGCGCGCACGCCGGATCGCTCTTTTGTCTTTCGATTGTGCGATCCGTCGCGGTCTGCGACGCGATCGTTCTCCCCACTGCACAGGCGTGGCAATGCAACGAGCATGCTTCTTGCGTAGTCGCGTTTTTGCAGTCGTTCGCACAGGGTCAGCCGTAGCGATCAAGTGCGCGCGAATGCGTAGTTCAACTCTCTGAAGGAGGTATTGAAATGGCTGTAGCAAAGAAGAAGGCCCCCTCGGCCAAGAAGGCGCCGGCGAAGAAGAAAGCCGCTGCCAAGAAGCCTGCCGCTAAGAAAGTGGCGAAGAAGCCTGCCGCCAAGAAGGTCGCGGCGAAGAAGAAAC
Organism: Betaproteobacteria bacterium Ga0077523; assembly: GCA_001464695.1. Taxonomy (GTDB): domain Bacteria; phylum Pseudomonadota; class Gammaproteobacteria; order Burkholderiales. The sequence goes on from LNDQ01000114.1 coordinate 75,271, forward strand.
CCGCCGCAAAGAAGGTAGCGAAGAAGAAGCCCGCTGCCAAGAAAGTGGCGAAGAAGAAGCCTGCTGCCAAGAAGGTAGCGGCGAAGAAGAAGCCGGCGGCGAAGAAGAAGCCGGCGGCGAAGAAGGCTGCAGCGAAGAAGCCCGCGGCGAAGAAGGCCGCGAAGAAGCCCGCTGCGAAGAAGAAGGCGGCGAAGAAGCCCGCTGCGAAGAAGAAGGCTGCGAAGAAGCCTGCGGCGAAGAAGGCCGCGAAAAAGCCCGCTGCCAAGAAGGCGGCGAAAAAGCCTGCTGCCAAGAAGAAGGCGGCGAAAAAGCCTGCTGCGAAGAAAGCAGCGGCGAAGCCTGCGTCGGCCCCGGCGGCCTCGTCGGCACCAGCTGCACCGAAGCCCATGTCCGCTCCCGCGGCTTGGCCGTTTCCGGTAGCGGGTAGGCCGAACTAAGAGCTTCCCAGATGCCTGCGGGCAGCCCTGCATCCGCGACGGATACCAGCACCTGATCCGCGGGCCTTTGGCTCCGAAGCCGTAACCGCACCGGACTTTTTCATCCCGGGCGGCGTCAGCAGTGAACTCCTCCGGCCCCTGATGGGGTGTCGGCAGCAGTTCGGTTTTTCCCGTGTCCCCGAACCTTCGTGCCGTCGGTCGGGGCGTAGTCGTGTCCGGTCGGCGCCGCTACCGGCGCGTCAGCAATCCGGTTCGCCGGGTGCGGGCCGCGGTTCGAGCATGAAGGCGAACCGGGCGGGCAGCTCGTGACTTGCCGCCGGGGCGATCAGCACCCTGCGCGGGCCGTACAGAAGATGCAGGCGTCGCCCCGCGACCCCTGAAGCGAGTTCCGCGAGGCTCGACTCATCGGCCGGATCGCCGGCGTCGGTCACGAGGAGTTCGGCGAGCGCCGCGAGATCACGGTCGCAGACGACCCCGACGCCGACATCCGTGCGCAGCACCAGCGCCCCGGCTTCGTCGATCAGCGCCTCGCGTACCTGGGTGGCGGCAACGCCCGTGTGTGTCGTCAGCGCGAGGTCGCCATCGCGGCGCTCGACCATGTGCACATAGGGCGTGTACTCCAACCGTACGTACACGCGCTGGGGGCCGTTCTGGAAGTACCAGCGGCCCTCGAGATCCGACTCGTAGTTGCGGTTGATGAAGGCGCTCACGAGGGGATTCGCGATGCGTTCACCCTTGATGAGCCACTGTCCGCGGCGATCGAGCCCCAGCCACCCGTAGACGGAAGGCACATTCGGCCACTTGGCCAGCGCTCTCAGAACTGTCTCATCCATGCCTGGGAGTATAGGAGCAAGGCATCGGTCGGCGTGTACACTCGCTCGCTGTCGATCAACGGAGGCACTGCATGGCACTCACCTTCTACTATGGCTCGGGTTCGCCGTACGCTTGGCGGGTGTGGCTGTCCCTGGAGTTCAAGGGTGTCCCGTACGAGCAGAAAATGATGTCGTTCTCCGCCGGCGATCTGCGCACGCCCGAGTACATGGCGATCAACCCGCGACGCAAGGTACCGGCCATCGTGGACGACGGCTTCGCGCTCTACGAATCCCAGGCGATCGTCGAATATCTCGACGAGCGCTTCCCGGATGCGCCGCGCCTGTTTCCGGGCGATGTCCGGCGTCGGGCCCTGATCCGCCGCATGGTGCAGGAAGGCGATCAGTACTTAGGAAGCGCCATGGATCCGCTGCTCGAACAGATCCTGTTCAGTCCGAAAGAGAAATGGGACGAGGCCCTCATCGCCGCGGCGCGCACGCGTTTCGGCAAGGAAGTGGCGCGCTGGGAGAACATCTTCCTCGGCGAGTGGCTCTCCGGCGATAGCCCCACGGCGGCCGACTTCGTCCTCTACCCGCACATCGCGCTCGCGCTGCGTATGGAGAAGAAGAAGCCGGATATCGATATACGCGGGCTCATCGGGCCGAAGTTCGCAGCCTGGATGCAAAGGGTCGAGGCACTGCCGTATCTCGAAAAGACGATACCGCCGCACTGGAGAGCGTGAAGCGTGCAGCGCTGACTACGTCTTGGCGGTAACGCGGCCGCTGAGGGCAGCTCCGCCAGCGGCAATGGCGAGCAGGCGATCGATGTTGGGATGCTTGCCGGGATTGCGCCGCGCGTCCTCGGTGTGCTCGGCATACAGGTCAAGTCCCGCTTTCGCCGCGGCAGCATCGATACGTCCGTGCTCGCGCAAGAGATGGTGATAGACGGCCAGGGATCCGGCTTGTCCCGGTTTGTTCTCGAGCGTGGCGGCCAGCGTGCCGATGGCATCGATAAGGTCGATGCGCTCGACCCCGGCGACGGAGGGTAGGGACTTCAGGACTTCAGCGAAGGACGTCATCGGATCGCGCTCCGGGATTGGTTACCATACGAAGCACAATCCTAACAGCGGGTCACGAGGGGACGCGATGAACGATCACAGATCAGATGCGAGCGGGGCGACGCGATGAGCGTGCTGCTCGGATGCATCGCCGACGATTTCACCGGCGCCACCGATCTCGCGAACACGCTGGTGAAGGCCGGCATGCGCGCGGTGCAACTGCTCGGCGTACCGCGCGCGGACCTGGCGGTGCCGGATGCCGATGCCGTGATCGTGGCGCTCAAATCGCGGAGCAATCCGGCGTCCGAAGCGGTGTCGATGTCGCTGTCCGCACTCGACTGGTTGCGGCGTGCGGGTGCACGGCAGATCTATTTCAAATACTGCTCCACCTTCGACTCCACGGACCAGGGCAACATCGGACCCGTGGCGGACGTGCTGTGCGATGCGCTCGGTACCGGCTTCACGGTGGCGAATCCCGCGTTTCCCACCAACAAGCGCACCGTCTACCAGGGCTATCTGTTCGTGGGCGATGTCCTGCTGTCCGAATCGGGCATGCGTCATCATCCGCTGACCCCCATGACCGATCCGTCGCTGGTGCGCGTGCTGCAGCGGCAGACGAAGCACAAGGTCGGTCTGGTTCCATACACGACCATCGTGCAGGGAGTCGGTGCGATCCGTACGCACTTCGAGCGCCTGCGCAGCGAGGGTGTGCGGCACGCGATTCTGGATGCGATCACCGACGAGCATCTGATCGCACTCGGTGAGGCCTGCGCCGACATGCCACTCGTGACCGGTGGGTCCGGCATGGCCATGGGGCTGCCCGCCAACTTCGTGAAGCAGGGGCTGCTTGCGCGCGGCCAGCAATCACGGCTGCCGGCGATCGACGGGCCGGCGGTGGTGATTTCAGGCAGTTGCTCTACCGCGACGCAGGCCCAGGTCGCGCAGATGAAGCAGACGCACGCTGCATTCGAGATCGATCCGGTCGCCGTTGCTTCGGGCCGGGATGCGGCGGCGGAAGCGCTCGCGTGGGCCGCTCCGAAACTCGGTCAGGAGCCGATCCTGATCTATTCCACGGCCTCGCCCGAGGCGGTGAGTGCGGTGCAGTCCAGGCTCGGCCGCGAACACGCCGGGGCAATGGTCGAAGCCACGCTCTCTCAGATCGCGAAGGGGCTCGTGACGCGCGGGGCGCGGCGCATCGTGGTGGCCGGAGGAGAAACCTCCGGAGCGGTGGTCAGCGCGCTCGGCGTGGAAGGGCTGCAGATCGGTGCCGAGATCGATCCGGGAGTCCCATGGACTGCGAGCCTGGGCGAACCACGATTGGCACTGGCACTCAAGTCGGGCAATTTCGGCACGACGGATTTCTTTCTCAAAGCGTTCGCAAAATACGGCTGAACGCCATGAACGAATCGAAACTCCGCGAACAGATGGTGGAACTAGGCCGCTCGTTGTATGACCGCGGCCTCACGCCGGGCTCATCAGGCAATTTCTCGGCGAAGCTCGACGACGGCTTCCTGGTGACGCCCACCAATTCCTGCCTCGGTCGCCTCGATCCGGCACGCATCACCAAGCTCGACCTCCAGGGCAATGTCGTGGCGGGCGACAAGCCCTCCAAGGAGGCGTTCCTGCACCTGTCCATGTACGGGGAGCGGCCGAACGCGGGGGCAGTGGTGCACCTGCATTCCACGCACTCGGTGGCAGTGTCGGTGATCGACGGGCTGGATCCGGCAGCGCCGATCCCCCCCATCACCGCGTACTACGTCATGCGGGTGGGCAAGCTCGTCCTGCTGCCCTATTTCCCGCCCGGCGACCCGACGCTGGCCAACGCCGTGCGCGAAGTGGCCGGGAAGCACCACGCGGTGCTGCTGGCGAATCACGGGCCCGTGGTGGCGGGCTCGGACCTCGAGACGGCCGTCTACGCCACCGAGGAGCTGGAGGAGACCGCGAAGCTCTTCCTGCTGCTGCGCAGCGAGAAGGTGCGCCTGCTGACCGGCGAGCAGGTGGCGGAACTGGGCCGGCGCTACCCTACGTAGGGCCTGGAGATCGACTCGATCGTGTTACTCCACTTACCTGTCGAGTTGGGGAAGGTTAGATGGGGGCAAGTGCTTCTGCGATCGCTGCTTGCCCCCACCCTGGCCCTCCCCCGGCAAAGCCGGGGGAGGGAATGTACGGCTCCTTCCCCCGCGAAGGCGGGGGAAGGTTGGGATGGGGCGCTCCTCGGGAGCGGATACGGCCGGCCGCTCAAGCGGCCGTCAAGCCGCATCAATCGTTGGCGGAATCGACCCAGCGACGCTTGGGTCCGCCGTATTCCTGGATGTCGGCGCTGCCGGCATCGAGGGTGTCTTCATCCTCGGCATCCACGCGGATCTCGTAGTCGACGATCTCGCGCAGCAGGGCTTCGGCACGCAACGCGGCCTCGGTACTGCGCGCCGAGCGCATGGTGCGGGCGAGGAGTGCTTTCGCTTCGCGGTAATCGCGATCGGAGTGGATCGCTCGAGCCAGACGTGAACGCATCGGGGCACGCGGTTGTTGGACGACCTGGGTTTCCATCTTCGACCTCCCTTCAGTGTTTCGAGTCTCCGCCTGCACCAACGCAAGCGAAATGCCACGTGCGCAAATGGTCCATTCGGTGACGCCCTACGTCAGTTTGATATGTTGCCACGCTCCGGAGCGCCAGCGCAGCCCCATCATCACGCCGAGGGCAACGATGTACAGCAACGCAGCCACCCAACCGCCCGCGGCACCCCATCCGAATTGCGGCAGAAACTCGACCCAACCTTCACCCCGCGCGAAAGAGAACATGTGCGCCAGCGGCACGAAAACCCCCCACGCCAGGACCATCAGGTAACGGGTGGGGACCCTCACGTCGCCGGCACCGCGCAGGCAGAACGCACTGGCCAGGTTGATTCCATCGAACAGCTGATAGGCGCCGCCGATCCAGACGAGATTGAGCCCCAGTTCGATGACAGCCGTTGCATTCGGGTCGCCGGCGTCGATGAAGAATGGCACCAGCCAGGGTCCGGTGAGGCCGATCAGCACGCCCACCGCGCCCATGTAGGCCGTGACCAGTGCGATCGAGGTGTTGCCGAGCCGCGCAGCCCAGGGTTTGTCGCCTGCGCCGATGGACTGGCCGACCAGGGTCGTCCCGGCCATGGCGATCCCGATGGCAGGCATGTAGGCAAGCGAGGTGAGCATCATGACGATCTGTGTCGCCGCACCCTCCACGGCGCCGAGCCGGACCTGCATGAGTTGGAACAGCGAGATCGCGACCAGGTCCACGGCAGGAAAAAGTCCCGTCGGGATGCCGAGCGCGAACACGCGCCTCAGACCTTTTCGGCTGGGGCGCCAGGCGAGCCGAGTCCGGTAGGGGTCCTGCAGCGAGCGCGACAGGAACAGGATTGCGGCGAGTCCGGTACCGGCAGCCACTGACAGGGTCGTTGCCCAGCCTGACCCGGCGATGCCCATCCCGAATCGGAAGATCAGGACCTCGTTCAGGACAGCGTTCAACACACCCACTGCGAGCATGACGAAGAAGGTCACCCGGGTGCGGCCGATGCCGTTGAAGAACCCCGAGAGCGCCCAGAGCGCCACGGCCAGCGGACCGCCGAGCAGGCGCGGCATCCAGTAGTCCACGGCGTTCGCCTGGACGTCGGGTGGCAGACCGAAGGGGGCGAACAGCCATGGGCCGGAGAACGCGACAGCGACGAACAACGGTGTCGTCAGCGCCGCGGCCCAAAGTCCGAGCCAGACGCCCCGGGATGCACGCAGGCTCGAGCGCGCGCCATATGCCTGCGCGACGAGCGTCTGCACGCACAGGCCCACGCCACCGAGCGCCAAGAGGAACACGATCGCGAGGAAGTGCGTGGCACCCATCGCCGCCATGGCCTCGGTCGAGATGCGGCCGATGAACCACGTGTCGGTCAGGTTGAGGATCAGTTGCACCGCGCTGTTAAGCATCAGCGGCAACGCGAGGCCGGCCACGGCATTCAGGTCGACATGACGGTGGCCGTGGGCGTCGATGCGCACGGCCGGAACGCGCGACGGGCGGGAAGCGGGGGAGGCGGACATGGTCCGAACGGCGCGCGCTGTCGTGACGCGTACGGTGCGCTACGATGCGGGGCGGAAAAAGTGAGCCGCGGAGGGTAGCGGAGGCCATCCATGAGAGCAAATGATCGACGAGCCCCGGATGGGGTGCGACGCAGGCTGTTGCAGGCGGCACTCGCCAGCGCCGCGGTCACGGCCATGCCGTCGGCGCGGGCACAGAGCGCGCCGCTGATCGAACAGCCCGAGGGCGGGTTCCGGTTCCTGCCGGGCAGCCAGGTGTTCGCCGGTGGCGCGGTGGCCCGCGAAGGCTTCGAGATCGTGCATGCCGTGCTCCGGCCCTGGTTGCCGCTGGAGCAAGGCTACGCACTGATCGAACGTCATCTCGGGGTGCTGGGCCGACCGATGCGTGCGCTCTGCGGCATGGAGCTCCGCCTGCCGCGCCAGCTGTCGATGGAGGAGTTTCGCGCCTTCAACCAACCGTATGTGCAACGTCTCATCGAATGGGGGTTGCTGGTGGACGGACGCAATCCGGTGTCGCGCACCAACGTGGCGCCGGCGGTGGAGCCACCGGAGGTGCCGTCGTTGCACGGTTTCTCCTACGCCGTACGTTCCGGCGCGCCGATCACCACCTTCGTGATGTCCGGCATTACCGAGATCGGGCCGGGCGGTCCCGTGGCGGCCGGCGACACGACCGTGGCCGGCATGCGCGAGAAGATGACCTTCGTCATCCGCGCTGTCACGAATCGCCTGCGCGAGCTGGGCCTCACGTTCCGCGACGCCTCGCAGGTGGAGGTCTACCTCGCCGAGACCTCGGACACAGTCCTGTCCCAGGTACTGATGCCCGCCATCGAAGAGCCGGCCCGGCGTGGCGTGCGGTGGCACTTCGGGCGGCCGCCGATCACGGGCGTGGAAGTGGAGCTGGAGGCGCGCGGCGTGCTGCGGGAGATCCTGCTCTCCACCTGAAGCGCCGCAGGCTCGAGGAGGATCGGCTGGTGATCCGACGCCTGCACGTCACCATCGATCGCGATGGTCTTCAGGCGAGGGCCCAGATCTTCGGTCGCGAACACGAAATCGAAGGTCGCGCGCGGCAGGTTGTCCATGTGCACGCCGACGGTGGGTGGCTGCGGCCGGTCCGGATGCAGGACTTCCCAGGCGTCCACGAACGACGGCGGATCGCCACCGAAGGGTGCGGTCATGCGCGTGTGCTCGGGGCCGTCCGGCGCGCAATTGAAGTCGCCGCAGATCAGCGCCGAGCGCGGCCGCGGCAGGGCGTCGAACGGTTCCCCGGGGTCCCCGGAAGGTCGCGGCGCACGTGCGTGGGCGCATGCTTCCTGATGCAGGCGGCGCAGACCTTCGATCTGCGCTGCCCGGATCGTCTGCGAGTAGTACTCGAGATGGGTCGAAACGACGCGCACCGGCCCGAATGTCGCCTGAACGACCAGTTCGAGAGCGACCCGCGCCATGCTCGGTACCGACGGGTCTGCTGGCCACGGCAGCGTGTGCCGGTACACCTGCAGCACCGGCAACCGGCAGAAGATCGCGTTCCCGAACTGCCGGCGTCCGCCGCGACCATCGGCAAGATCGGTCGCGGGTGCGAAGTGCCCATGCCAATCCGGCAGCGCGGTTGCGAGCGCAGCCATCTGATCTTCGCCGCTGCTGCCGCCCAACCCGGTGAAGCCGATGGCGATTTCCTGCAGACATAGCACGTCGAAGTCGGCCAGGGCCTGTGCGCTCCGGCCGATGCGTTCAGGGTCGACCCGACTGTCGGTGCCGCGGCACCACTGGACGTTCCACGTGATGAGCTTCACTGCCGGTCGGCGGCGAAGCGCGCCTTCAACACTCCCGCGCGGCCCCGGGGCAGGGCAGCATCGGCTGTGCGCGGCGTTTCGCAGGTGGCGGCGCCGCTTCCGACGCACTGGGCGTTCCGGGATTCGCCTCGGCGGGCGGCGCGGTGCTCACCTCGAGTTCGGCATAGGGTCCGGTGTACTTGCCGCTGCCGTCGTACTCGGGACGCACCTTGCCGGCCGAGCGGTATGCGGGCAGGAGTTCTTCGTCGGACCCGGCCCTGGGCACCCCCGGCCTGGTCACGCTGATCGGCCCGAACGCCTCGGTTGTGGCGGGCGCTTCGGCCCGCAGGGCTTCCAGTCGTTGCTGACGCCGTTCCAGGGTGCGATTGCGAATGGCCACTGCGCAGTACGGATAGCAATGCGACGCGAGCGGAGTGGGGTATACGTAGCCGTACACCGGGACAGGGACATACACGATGTCGGCAACGGCATAGTGTTGCGCATGGGCGCTGTGCATGCCGAGGAGTCCTGCCGCCAAGACCGTGGTGGCAAAGCGGTTGAGGTGACGAGATCGTGATTTCATGGGGCCTACCTCGTTCCGTGATGCCTCGCATCGCGTCTGTGAATCAAACGAACCATCCGATGGGCCCAACAAAAAAGCCCCGCCAGAGCGGGGCTTTGCGCGCGGCGGTCGGATTGAAGGTCAGGCGTGGGCGGGAACCGGTCGTTCCTGCTGTTCGCGCGTCGGAGCCGGTTGCGGAACCGTCTCACGCGTCTGCCTGGCCTTTTCGTTCTCCTCGCGCTCCCGCTCCTGAGCGAGCTGCGCCCAGTACAACCATTCGAATTCGAAGCACATGGTGACCTCCTCCACGCATTCGTGAGTCACGCATTGATTCCACGACTTCTTGTTGTTCCGCGATGCTACGTCCGGGGCGAGGACGTGGCAACCCGTGCGGATGTTGCGCTGCGGCAGGTCAGCGGGACTGGAGCGCCAGCCGTCGCGGGCGGCGTGTCGACCGGAACGCGGTCGCCACCAGAGCGAGGCCGGCCAGCAGCAGGGCCACGGATGACGGCTCAGGCACGGCCACGACAGTCAAGGTGCCGAAATATCCCGCGGTGAGTTCGGGCGGCGCCGTACCGGTGATGGTCAGCAGATACTGCTGCTCTGCTGTCAGACTGGGGGCCAGCAGGCGAGTGAAGGTGACGGTCTGGCCCGTCTCTGACGCGAGCAGGGTATCGCCGCCTGAGTCGCGCCTGTAGAGCTTGACCGTGAGCGGAATGGCCGACTGGGCATCGAACGCGTTGTCGACTTCGAACAGGACGCTGACCGTCAGACCAGGCGTGCCGGCGTCCACCAGGTCGAAGGAGTACTCGTCCGCGAAGGTCACGCCGCCTTCGAAGATCGTATCGAGGCCGGAATCGAGGGTCAGCACCACCAAGTCCCCCGGTATGTCGGCCGGCATGATGTTGCCAAAAGGGTGCGACGCCGCATTTGCCCCGCCAGTGGCAACCACGAGCCCCAGAAGCACACCGACACTGCAGGATCTCAAGAGCTGTTCCATGACAGCCACCCCAAATCGTTGATTGTGGGCAAATTTCCGTGAGGGTCAGCCGCATCGGGAGGCCAGCCTGAACTTCTCAGTTCGTGAAGTTCAGTATGAGCTTCAGCTATGACAAGTCAATAGGCCGATGCGATTCTGAGGGGCGCTGGTCGAACGGGCTCGTCGCACTGGGCGTCCGTGCGCTTCAGTACAGAAACCCCGTCAGAAGCCGAATGGCGAAGAAGTCGTCGCCGATCCGGAACCCCACGCCGATGCGATCGACGCTGAAGCCGAACAGATCGAACGGCTTCGATGCCCCCAGCGTCATGGCGAGTTCGTACTGCTGATTCACTTCGCGCCGGTCGTTGGCGTCCAGGAAGAAATCGAGCCGATTGAAGTAGGCGTAGTAGATGAAATGGATTCCCACGTTCGTCGGGCGGCCCATCAGTTCCTTGCCGGTAGGAATGATGAAGTTGAGCCCGGTCGAGAAGATGCCGAGGTTCTGGGTCGTGCCCGTGGTCGCATTGCTGCCGGCGTAGAGCAAGGCGTTGCCGAGCACGAAGTCGAGATCGCGCAACGGCACGGTGTACAGGCTGCGTATCCCCACCTCCCAGATGCGCGAACTCACCGAACTGCCCATGTCGCGCCCGTAACCGAAGGAAGCCGTCGGCCGGATGATCCACTGCGATGTGACTTGCCGCTCGAACTCGATGCCGGGCAGCACCGACACTGCCCCGAAGTTCGTGCGCTCGAGGATGTCGTCGAACTGGTTGGGTACGTTGTAGACGCCCACGGAGACCGGGAACTTCAGCCGCACTCCCCAGCGCTCCGCATCGCTCTCGCGCAACCGGTAGCCGAACGGCAGGCGTGCCACGAACACCGTCCGGTCGCCGATGCTGTAGACGCCGGTACCGAACGTGGTGGCGTAGTACCAGTCGATGATCCGCTCGGAGTCGATCTGCGTGAAGTCGCGGGTCTGGGCCAGCGCCGCCGTGCTCGCCAGCAGCGCCAGTGCGGCAACACAGGCGTTGCGCGCAAACGTCGACAACGACATCGCGGTCGGGATCTTCAGAGCGTAGACAGGAATCGTATGAGAGCAGAGCGGCTCGACTGCGGCAACCCGACGTAGCGCGCCCGCGCGTCGCCGGCTTCGCCGCCGTGCCAGAGTATCGCCTCTTCCAGCGAGCGCGCGCGCCCGTCGTGCAGAAACCGTGCGCCCGCTGCGGCTGCTGCACCGGCACCCCAAAGCGGTGCCGTGCGCCAGTCGCGCGGACCAGCTTCAAACTCCGGCCGACCGTCGGCGAGCCCGTCTCCGAGGTCGTGCAGCAGCAGATCGGTGTAGGCCTCAGGCGCGTCAGGGGTGATTCGCGGTACGTGACAACCGACGCAGTTCATCGTGCGGAACAACGTGGCGCCCAGCCGGATCGTTGCATGGTCTTCCACCTCCCGTTCCGGCGGCGGCTCGGCGCGCAAGAATGCGACCAGGTCGTCCAACTGGTCGTTGCCCACCTCGGGCCGCCGTCCCGGCGGTTGCCGTGCGCAGTCGAACTGGATATGCGGGCAATTCTGTTCAGGGAACAGTTCGGAGGTGAGTCCGAGGTCTTCGTGCAGCGCGATCGCGACCTGCTCACGCAATGAAGCGACGTTCGCCTTGTGCCCGAAGCGGCCGACCGTGTACCCGCCGTGTATGCGATTCACGCGCCCGCGAATGCCGTCGCCCACATCGCGCGCGGCAAGCGCATGCAGCGCTGCGGCCGGTATCGCCTCGAGGTGGCCGAGCCCGGCGAGCGGTGGTGCGATACGCGCAGACATGAATACGTCGCGCCCGAGGTCGCCGAGAGCGAGCGCCTCGACGCGGATGGTCGGGCGGCGCAGTCGAACGACCGCTCCGTCGTCCAGGGTCACCGGCACTTCGATCCAGTCGATGGTTGCGGACCCTTCGGCCGGCACCACGCCGAGGGTACCCTGCTGCTGCAACTGCAGGCCGTACACGGGATGCGGCTGCGGCGCGCCATCGGGCGCAGCGCCCGGTATCGACAGGCGCAGCACCATCTTCGTCATGGGTTCGTGCGGCACCTCCGGCGGAGCGCCACGCCCTGAACCGGCATGGCAATCCGAGCAGGCTTCCGCGTTCGACGTGGGCCCTCGCCCCCAGGGTCCGAGGCTCGATGGCGCGACGTACCAGCGCTGCTGGAACAACAGTCGTCCGCGGGCTGTGGCCTCGCGGTCCCCTGCGTCACTCCCGCCGCTGACGCTCGCTGCTGCGGCGCCGATGATCGCCACGGCACAGCGCGACAGGACCGTGCGCACGCCCGTTCGGCGGCACCGCTGCGGCCTCATCTATCTCGAAAGTTGGGGGAGTACCGTTGACATGGCCGGCGCCGACGCCGCGAACTTCGAAGTCGCGCGCGTGAGCAAGGTTTCCCACATCGACTCTTCGGGCATGGCGTAGAGCACGTCCACGTCCATCGGCAGCACGTACCAGTCGCCGCGCTCGACCTCGGCGTCGAGTTGTCCCTCGGCCCATCCGGCATAGCCGGCGTAGTACCGCTGGTTCGCGGCATCGTCGGTCTTGCGCACCAGCACGTCGAACAGCTTGCCGTCGGCGGACAGGTAGATGTCGTCGATGACCGGCAAGGCCTTCACCGGATGTTCCGCGGCGCGGAATACGAAGAGCAGGCCATCCGGCTGGACCGGCCCGCCGGCATGGACCGCGTCCTGACGCCCGCGAACGGCTTCATCTTCCTCGAACAACTCACCCAGCGTCGCCCCGATGGGGCGGTTGAGCACCACGCCCATCGGGCCGCTGTCCTGCGGAAACGCGACCAGCACGACGGTCTGCGAGAAATTCGGATCGTCCATGCGCGGGTGAGCGACGAGCAGCACCGCCTCGTCGCTCGCCTCGACCCCCGCCCAGGCGAGCGCCGGGGCGAGGAACAGCAGGGCAACGAATCGAATCACTCGACGATCGCGCCGTAGATGAGGTCGCGCAGCGTGATCCGGTAGTGCAGCCGGCGGGTCGGCTCGGTGGTCATGAACACCACCACCAGCTGCTCCTTCGGATCGATCCAGAACGCGGTTCCGGCGTAGCCGCCCCAGTAGTAGTCGCCCGGAGATCCGGGCCAGGCCGACATGCCGCGCTCCAGCCGCACCGCGAAACCGAGGCCGAATCCGTGACCCGGTCCCGGCAGGAAGGAGGAGCCCTTGTTGATGCCGGTGTGCAAGTGATCGGACGCCGCGTACGCGAGGGTCCGCGGGCCGATGATGCGCTTGCCGTCGAACGTGCCGCCGTCGAGCAGCGCCTGCGCGAAATGCAGGTAGTCGTTCGCGGTGCCCACGAGCCCATGGCCACCGGCGAAGAAGCCCTGCGGCTGGGTGAAATCGATCAGTTCCGGCGTTTGATTGGTGTACGGATCCGGTTGCGGTTGCGCGAGCCGGCCCACCTTTGCGGCCGGCAGCGAGAACGCGGTGTCGGTCATGCCCAGAGGCTGGAAGATGCGTTCCGCGAGCACGACGTCCAGGGTCTTTCCGGCCGCGACTTCCACGACACGACCCAGCACGTCGGTGTTGTGGCCGTATTCCCACAGCGTGCCCGGTTCAGCCACGAGCGGAATCTTGGCGAGCGCCTTGGTGAAATCGGCGAGCAGCCATTTCTGCGACCAGATGCCGGCTTCCTGGTAGAGCTTCTGCACCTGGGTGCGGGTCGCCAGCGGTGGGCCGTAGGTAAAGCCGCCGGTGTGCCGCAACAGGTCCTGCACCGTGATGGGCTTCTTGGCCGGGGCCGTGGTGTAGATCTGCACGCCCGACACCGGATCGTAGACCTCGGTGGCGACCTTCATGTCCTTGAACTCGGGCAGGTACTTCGCGATCGGGTCGTTCAGCGCGAGGGCGCCATCCTCCACCAGCGCCATGGCCGCGATGCTCACGATCGGCTTGGTCATGGAGTACAGCCGGAAGATGGAATCCTCGGCCAGCGCTTCGCCCTTCGCGGCGTCGCGCATGCCCTGGGTATTGGCGTAGACGAGTTTGCCCTTGCGCGCGATCAGGGTGACGGCTCCGGGAATCTCCTTCTTGTCGACCCACTGCTTGACCGTGGCGGTGATCTTCTCCAGCCGGGCCGACGACAGCCCGACTTCTTCGGGGGTGGCCTTGGGCAACGGCGCGGCGAGCGCCGGCCATGCCAGGACGAGCGCGGCCGACAGTGCCGCGGTGCGTAGTGCGATGCTCCTCATGTTGACCTCCGTTCTGCGGGGCGGTCAGTATAGGCCCCGCACCGGGAGGGGAGCGGTATCATTGCCCTCCAGCTCCCCTGGAGGACAGCGGCATGGACCTGATGGCTGAAGCGAAGGCGCTCGACGTCCGGCGGCGTGTGAGCGCCGAAGAATGGCGGCTGCGTGTCGATCTCGCCGCGGCCTACCGGTTGATCGCGCTTAACCGGTGGGATGATCTCGTGTTCACGCACGTCTCCGCACGGATACCGGGGCCTGAGCACCATTTCCTCATCAATCCGTACGGCGCGCTGTTCGAGGAGATCACGGCTTCGAGCCTGGTCAAGATCGACCTTCAAGGCAACGCGGTGATGGACACGCCCTTCGCGGTCAATCCGGCCGGCTTCGTGATCCACAGCGCCATCCACGCCGCGCGGGAAGACGCGCAATGCGTCCTGCACACGCACACGGCAGCCGGCATCGCAGTGTCGGCGCAGAAGAACGGGCTGTTGCCGATCTCCCAGCAATCGATCTTTCCGTTGTCTTCGATCGCGTACCACGACTACGAAGGCGTGGCGCTGAACGATGACGAGAAGCCGCGCCTGGTGCGCGATCTCGGCGATCGCACTTACCTCATCCTGCGCAATCACGGTCTGCTCACCGTCGGCGCGACCATCCCCGACGCGTTCTTGTCCATGTATACGCTGCAGCGCGCTTGCGAGATCCAGATCGCGGCGCAGGGCAACGGCGCAGAACTGATCCCGGTGCCGCAGTCGATCGTGGACAGCGCCGTCGAGGTTCGCAGCACCGCCACCCGCGGACTGGGTGGGCAACTCGTCTGGCCCGGCCTGCTGCGCAAGCTCGACCGCATCGATCCGGGTTACGCGAGCTGATGTTCGAGCAACTGGTCGAGCACAGGATCGAAGAGGCCCGGGCGCGCGGCGAGTTCGAGCACCTGCCGGGAGCCGGCCGGCCGATCGATCTCGAATGCGATCCCCTCGTTCCCGAGGACCTGCGCGTCGCGTGGCGCGTGCTGAAGAACGCGGGGTTCGTACCCCCCGAGGTGGAGGCATTGCGACACCTGCGTGCTGTCGCAACGGAGGTCGAAGGGGCGCGTGACGATGTAGCCCGTGCCCGAGCAATGCGCAAGCTGCAGGCGCTCTCACTCGCACTGGCGGAATCGCGCCCTGGTTCCCGGCGTGGACTGGCCGTGGAGCCGCGCTACTACGCCCGTATCTTCAGCAAACTCGCCTGATGGCTGAAGCGGCAGCGAACACGCCCCAGCTCTACGCGATGGGCGACAGAGCGCTGGTGGCGGAATACGGCCGTGCGCTCAGCGTGCCCATCAATGCGCGGGTGCGCGCTGCGGCGGAGCATCTGCTCGCCCATCCTCTGCCGGGCATGACGGACGTCGTGCCTGCCTTCGCCGCGCTCACCGTGCATTTCGATCCGCTGCTGGTGGCGGCCCACCACCGCACGGCCGATCCGGTCACCGCGATGCGCGATGCCTTGCAGCATGCGCTCGCCAAAGCGCCGGACCTGCCGAAGCGCAAGGCGCGGACGGTCGAGATCCCGGTCTGCTACGGCGGTGAGTACGGCGAGGACCTCGCAGTGGTCGCGCAACGCAGCGGATTGTCGGAAGAGGACGTGGTGCAGTTACACAGCGGCACCGAGTACTACGTGTACACGCTCGGATTCCTGCCGGGCTTTGCCTATCTCGGTGGGCTGGATCGCCGGCTCGTGACGCCGCGGCTGGAGAGTCCGCGCAAGCGCGTGCCGGCTGGCAGTGTGGGCATCGGCGGAGACCAGACAGGGGTCTATCCGTTCGAAACGCCCGGTGGCTGGAATCTGATCGGACGCACACCCATCGTGCTGTTCCGATTCAACGAACAAGCTCACGCCGTGATCGAACCCGGCGATCGCGTTCGCTTCCTCGCGATCGGTCCGCGCGATTTTCAGGCGCTGAGCAACAAGCGCTGACCCGGTGCGGCTTCCATGGGCATCCAGGTAGAACATCCCGGCCTGCTCTCGACCGTGCAGGATCTCGGGCGCACGGGGCTGCAGCACCTGGGTGTGCCGGTCAACGGTGCCATGGACGAAACCTCGCATCGCATGGCCAATCTGCTGGTCGGCAATGCGGAAGACGAGGCGACCCTCGAGATTTCATTGAGCGGGCCGCGGCTGCATTTCCAGGAGGACGCCGTGATCGCCGTGTGCGGCGCGAACATGGCACCGATGATCGACGGCGAGCCGCTGCCCATGTGGCGGCCGGTGCGCGTGCGCGCCGGAGTGCGCCTGCTGTTCGGTCGTCCGCAGATCGGCTGTCGCGCCTACCTGGCAGTCGCGGCAGGATTCGACGTGCCGATGGTGATGGGCAGCCGGGCCACCGCGGTGCGAGGGGCCTATGGCGGATTCAGCGGTCGTGCGTTGCGCAAGGGCGACGTGCTCCCGCTGCGCTCCCCCGAGGAAGCGCACACCGCGCGCTGGGTGGGCCTGCTGGCGCACAAGCAAGGACGCTTCGCCTATCCGAACTGGTCGGTGAGCCGTCACAAGATGCCCTATCGCGTGGTGCCGCAACCATTGCGCATCCTGCCCGGACGCCACTGGCAGAACTTTCCCGTGGCGATGCGCGAGCAACTGGTCGCGGCGGAGTATCGGGTGGGCAACGATTCGGACCGCATGGGGTATCGTCTCTCGGGACCGGCGCTTGATGCACGCCGCAGTCATGACGTGCTGTCCGAGGGCATGGTCACGGGGGCGGTGCAGGTGCCACCGGGCGGGCAACCCATCATCCTCATGGCCGATCACCAGACGACCGGCGGCTACCCGGTGATCGCCGTGGTGATTGGCGTCGATCTGCCCGTGGTGGCTCAGCTTGCGCCGGGCGACACCTTGCGCTTCAAGCTGGCGACTCAGGAGGAAAGCTACGCCGCCGCCATCGCGCGCGAGCAGCAACTGGAACTCGTCCGCCAGGCGCTGGCAGTACGGTTGCGATGACGCTGCGAGTGGATCTCAACGCCGATGTGGGCGAAGGCATGGGCGACGACGCAGCGCTGCTCGACATCGTGACATCGGCGAACATCGCGTGCGGTCTGCACGCCGGGGACGCGCGGACCATGGCCGACACGGTGGACCTGTGTCTCGCGCGTGGTGTGGCTATCGGCGCGCATCCGTCCTTCGACGATCGGGAAGGCTTCGGTCGCCGCGACATGACCGTTTCGCCCGAGGCAGCTCGCGCGCTCGTGCTGCGCCAGATCGAAACGCTCGCGGCGATCACAGGTGCGGCGGGGGCCCGGTTGAAGCACGTGAAGCCGCATGGGGCCTTGTACAACATGGCAGCGCGCGATCCGAACCTGGCCAAAGCCATCGCCGCAGCGGTGCGTGAATTCGATGCGAGCCTGCTGCTGGTCGGTCTCGCCGGCAGCGCGCTCGTGAGCGCGGGTGAATCGGCAGGCCTGCGCGTAGCGAGCGAAGCCTTTGCCGATCGTGCCTACCGGAATGACGGCACGCTGGTGCCGCGTTCGCAGCCGGGCGCTGTGATCGAGGACGCGGCTCTCGCGGTTGCCCGTGCGCTCGACATGATCACGACCTCGACGGTCCGCAGCATCGATGGCGAGACGGTGGCGCTGCGCGCGGAGACAATCTGCGTCCATGGCGACACGCCCGGTGCGGCGGCCATGGCTGGCGTTCTGCGCGCGGCGCTCCAGCGGGCGGGCGTGATGGTGAGCCCGCCGTGAACCGCGGTCGTCGCTGCCAGTCCAAGGATGGAACCTCGCAGGAGTACTCGATGAACAGAGTTCCGACGATGCTGCTGGTCGTTCTCATCGGCGGGTGTGCCAGTGGCGGCGAACCCAAGGCGACGCCAACGAAAGATCCGAACTATCGCGCGGCCCACCTCGCCTGCCATCAAAGGATGATGGCAGGGAGCACCATCGGCTGGGGCATGACGCCCAACCGGCACATTTACATGATGTGCATGAAGGACAAGGGCTACGACATCTGAAGCGTCAGAAGTTCACGCCGTAGCCGAGGTATGCGATCGGCTGAAACCGCGTTTCGACGATCGGACTCTCCGCGGCGGCATCGCCCAGCCAGTTGCCGATCACGCCGAACAGCAGCGAACCGCTGCCGAGCAGGTATAGGCCGTTGACCCCGAGCTGGAGATTGGTGGTCGCACCGGCGGTGTACGCCGGTCTCGATGGGGTCGCTTCGACGGGCCGCACGCCGAAGTAGTAGTCGTTCGTCTTCCCCGCAAACCATTGCGCGCCCACGACCCCGTTCAAGCGCAGGCCCCCGCCACCCTGCAGTCGCACCAGTGGCCGGATGAACTGCAGTTGTGCCGTCTGCCCGTTGCTGGCACCGGTGATGTCCTGGTAGACGTTGGCATTGAAGACACCGACGGGCGTTCGGACCTGCACGTTCGGGCCGGCTTCCAGGGAGAACTCGCGGCGCTCCATGCCTTCCACGCGCGTCCCGTCCCGTGCTTCCCAACCGAAGCGCGGTTCGATGGCGAGCCCGACGCGGATCGCGTTGTCTTCGCTGTCGAACAACCACAGACCGGCCTGCAGCGCGTTGATGAATGCCTTGTCCCGATACGACGCGCGCACGATCGGCAGCACGAGCCCTCGGAAGTTCTCCGAGCCGGAAAACGCCGGGTACACCCCGGCGCCAATGCCGACCAGATTGAAACTGCGCACGACAGGGACTGGCGTGAGGTCCTGGCGCGGGGGCTCCTGCGCGAAGGCGGTGAATGCCGTGGCGACGAGTGCGCCGGTGGCGATGAACGAACGCATGGGTTCTCCGATGGAGCGTTGGCGGGAGCTTGGCGACGACCGCAGCCTCCGACATCCGGGGTGCGCGGCGGGTTCCCGCTGGCCGATACTACCGAGGTTTCAGCAGTGAATCCGGCTCGACAAAGGGAACACGGAGGTCTTCGGCCAGCGCGCGATACGTGATGCCGCGCGCCGCTACCTGCAGTCCGTTGCGCAATCCCGGATCCTCGAGAAGCGCTCGGCGCCAGCCGAGATCCGCCAGCTTCGCGATATATGGCAAGGTCGCCTGCGTCAGTGCAAGCGTGGACGTGCGGGCGACGGCGCCGGGCATGTTCGGCACGCAATAGTGCAACACCCCCTCCTCGACGTAGATCGGCTCCGCATGCGACGTGGGGCGTGACGTTTCTGCGCAACCACCCTGGTCGATGCCCACATCGACGAACACCGAACCGGGTCGCATCGCCCTCAGCATGTTGCGGGTGACGAGCTTGGGTGAATGCTTGCCGGGCACCAGGACGGCGCCGATGACGAGGTCGGCATCGGCGACGTGCCGACCGATCGCGTCAGGCTCGGCGTAACAGGTCTTGAGGCTCGGGCCGAAGATGTCCTCGAGTTGTCGCAGTCGCGGCAGGCTCACGTCGAAGAGCGTGACGTCGGCACCGAGCCCCACTGCTGCACGGGCGGCGTGGGTGCCGACCGTCCCGCCGCCCAGAATCACGACCTTGCCCGGCGGTACGCCCGGTATGCCCGCGAGCAGAACACCGCTGCCGCCCTGCGGCAGCATGAGCGCCCATGCCCCCATCTGGATCGAGAGGCGGCCGGCGATCTCCGACATCGGGATGAGCAAGGGCAGGCCGCCGCGCCCATCGGTCACGGTTTCGTAGGCGATGCCCACTGCGTTGGCCGACAACATCCCTTCGGTCACGTCGGGGCAGGTGATGAGGTGCAGGTAGGTAAAGAGGACGAGGTCCTCACGGAAGAACCCCAGCTCTGCGGGCTGCGGCTCCTTCACCTTCACCACCAGCTCGCAACCCCAGGCCTCGCCTGCGGACGCCACGATCTTCGCGCCTGCCGCAGCGTAGGCTTCGTCGGAAAAACCGATGCGGACTCCGGCTTGAGTCTGCACGAGCACTTGGTGGCCGCGCCCGGTGAGCACGGATGCACCCGCCGGAGTCAGAGCGACCCGGTACTCGTGGTTCTTGACTTCCTTAGGAACGCCGATGCGCATGGGGACGTCCTGGGGCAGACAGACAGGCCGGATGCTCCTTGGACTGGCGACGATCCTGCTGGTTTGGCGGGAGGGCTCGTGCGGCCCAGCTTCGCTGGGCGTGAGCCCCCCCTACGGGTTCAACCCCCCACAACCTCCTGCCGCTGCTCTCCCAACCCGTCGATCCCTACCCGCATCACATCCCCCGCCTTCAGAAACTGCGGATTCGGCTTCATCCCCATGCCCACGCCGGGCGGGGTACCCGTGGTGATGATGTCGCCCGGCTTCAACGTGTAGATGAAGCTCACGTAGGCGATCAGCTGCCGTACGTTGAAGATCATGGTCTTGGTCGAACCGGTCTGCACGCGCTGACCGTTCACGTCGAGCCACATGGCGAGGTTCTGCGGGTCGCCGATCTCGTCGCGCGTCACCAGCCAGGGGCCGATGGGGCCGAAGGTGTCGAAGCCCTTGCCCTTGTCCCAGGTCTGGCCGCGCTCGAGCTGCCACTCGCGCTCGGAGACGTCGTTGCAGATCATGTAGCCGGCGACGTAGTCGAGCGCGTCGGCTTCCGACACATTCTTCGCGGTCTTGCCCATCACGAAGGCGAGTTCCACTTCCCAGTCGCCCTTCACCGAACCGCGCGGCAGGACCACCGTGTCGTTCGGGCCACTGATGCAGGAAGTGGCCTTGCTGAACACCACCGGTTCCTTCGGAATCGGCATGTTCGATTCCTTGGCGTGGTCGGAGTAGTTGAGTCCGATCGCGACGAACTTGCCGACGTTCGCCACCGGCGGCCCGAAGCGGGGCGTGCCCGACACCTTGGGCAGCGACTCGAGATTGAGCGCACGCAATTTCGCGAGCGAGGCGTCCGACAGCGTACTGCCGTCGACGTCACGGATGACGCCCGACAGGTCGCGGATGGCTCCGCTTGCGTCGAGTACGCCCGGTTTTTCCTGCCCGGCATCGCCGAATCGAACCAGTTTCATGTTGCTGTCTCCCCAATCAATTGCAGGAACGATCCTGCTTTTCGTCGAATGTGCGGACCCAGAATCAGATGGTGATGCCGCCGTCGCAGATCACTGCCTGGCCGGTCATGAAGATCGACTCGTCCGAGGCGAGGTAGACGGCGAGGCCGGTCATCTCGTCGGGCGTGGCGAGACGCCCCATCGGCTGGCGCGCGATGAAATCCTTGCGTGCCTGTTCGGGATCGTCGAAGGCATTGATGCGGTCTCCGAGCGACGGCGTGTCGACCGTGCCCGGGCAGATGGCATTTACGCGGATCCCGCGCTTCACGTAATCCATGGCTAGCGCCTTGGTCATGCCGATGACCGCAGCCTTCGACGTGCCGTAGACGAAGCGGTTGGCGATGCCCTTGATGCTGCCGGCAACCGAGGCGACGTTGATGATGGAACCCTTCCCCGCGGCCAGCATGCCGGGCAGGAAAGTGCGAATCACCACGTAGTGGCTGCGGACGTTGAGATTCATCGAGAAATCCCAGTCCTTGTCGGCGCACTCCTCAATCGTGCCGTGGTGCACGAAGCCGGCGCAGTTGAACAGGATGTCCGGCGTGCCCACTTCCCTCGCGACGGCGACGATGTCGGCATCCTTCAGCACGTCGAGCTTGCGCACCTCGACACCGGGTGTGCCCTTCAACTCCGCGAGCTTCGCTTCGTTCAGGTCGGTTGCCCAGACCTTGGCGCCTTCGCGCGCGAAAGCGAGCGCCACGGCGCGTCCGATCCCCTGCGCCGCCGCGGTGACGAACGCGGTCTTGCCTGCGAGCCTGCCTCCCAAGACGATCCCCTCGTGCGGACTTTTTTCGAGCGGCGAAGTATGCCATAGGGCGCAACGCCGTCGCAGGTCTGGGGCGGTACACTGCAGGAATGGAAAGCGTCTGCCGTACCGGCCATGCGCTCGATCAGCAACGGAAAGGAAGTGAACGCATGGACGATCGGGTCATCCCGCCGACGTTGTCGGAGGCGTTGGAAGCGCAACGAGCGAAGTTCGTCGCCACCGCCGGTCCCGGAGCGGTCGAGCGCGTGGAGGCATTCCTGGAGGGCCTGCGTCGCCAGCGAAGCGGAGCGCTGGCGCCCGCGTTGGGCGCGGTCGCGCCAGACTTTTCGATACCGGATGTGCACGGCGCTCTGGTCGCGCTCGCCGAGCGCCGCGCGCGAGGACCCGTCGTCCTCGTCTTCTATCGGGGCGCCTGGTGTCCCTACTGCAACCTCACGTTGCGGGCGTATCAGGGCTTGTTGCCGCGCATTCGCGCCGCCGGCGCCGCTCTCATCGCCATTTCGCCCCAGACGCCGGATGCGTCTCTCGACACGGCGCAGAAGCTCGCACTCGAATTCGACGTGTTGAGCGACGCGGGTTCGGTGACTGCCCGATCCTACGGTCTCGCCTTCAAGCTACCGGACGAACTGCAGGCGTTCTACCGGCAGCGCGACATCCTGCTCCCGCACTTCAACGGCGACGACGACTGGATGCTGCCGATACCGGCCACTTTCGTGCTGGCGCCCGACGGTCGCGTGGTGCTGGCCCACGTGGAGGTCGACTACCGCCATCGCCAGGACCCGGAGGCAGTCATCGCCGTACTCGAAGCGATGCCGCGCCGCTGATTGCTGCGGCGCCGCGGCGCCGGCCTGCATCCGAATGCCGGTACCGCTTCGTACAAGCGGCTGGTCCCGCCATCCGGCAGCGGTGGGGGACCTGCGGAACGCGACCCCGCCCTGCGGTCGCCGGAGACCGCCCTTGGCAATCCCCCCACCCAGCACCGGGCACCTGCGCGATGCCCTGGTGCGTCACGACCTCTGGACGGCCGGCCAGACGGCGACGCGGCGCTGGGCCATCGGCTGCGTGTCGCTCGAAGTGACGCAGCGCTGCAATCTCGATTGCACGCTGTGCTACCTCTCCGAACACGCAGAAGCGACACGCGATCCACCACTGGCGGAATTGCTGCATCGCGTGGACGAGATCGCGACGACCTACGGCCCGCTGACGGATGTGCAGATCTCGGGCGGCGACCCGACCTTGCGCTCGAAGGCCGATCTCATCGCCGTCGTGCAACGCATCCGGATGCACGGCATGCGTTCGTCGCTGCTCACCAACGGCATACTCGCCAGGCGCGAGCTGCTCGCGGCGCTGGCGCAAGCCGGTCTCACCGACGTGGTGTTCCATGTGGATCTGACCCAGCGGCGCAAGGGGTACGCCTCCGAAACGGCCCTCAACGCGCTGCGGGCCGAGTACATCGACCGGGCCCGCGGGTTGGGGCTGCCCGTGTTCTTCAATACCACGGTCTTCGACGGCAACCTGCACGAGGTGCCCGACCTGGTGCGCTTCTTCGTGCGCCATGCCGACCTGGTGCGGTTCGCATCGTTCCAGCTCGGGGCCGACACCGGCCGCGGGATCGTGCGCGAACGCGGTACCGGGGCGACGGCGGCTGCGCTCATCGATGCGATCCAGCGCGGAACCGGGGTGGCGTTGTCGTTCGACACGCTGCTCGCGGGACACCCGTCGTGCAACCGCACGGCGATGGCCGTGGTGGCCGGCGGACGCTGCGTCGATCTGCTTTCCGACCGCGCGCTGGCGACTGAGGTTCTGCAGCGGACGGCAGGCCTGGTGGCGGACCGCTCGCGTCCGATCGCGACCGGGTTTGCGTTCGCTCTTGCGGCATTGCGCGAACCGGACCTGGCGTTTCGATCGCTGCGCTGGGCGCTCAGGGCCGTCTGGCAATTGCGTGGCGGCCTGCTGCCCGGACGCGGACCGGCAGGGAAACTCACGTTCCTGGTGCACAGTTTCATGGACGCCGCGGACCTCGACCCGGCCCGGTTGGACACCTGCGTCTTCATGGCGGCCACCCCGCAGGGCCTGATGCCGATGTGTCAGTTCAACGCTCGGCGCGACGAGATCCTGCTGGCACCGCGGTCGTTGCCGGACGGTACGCCGTGGGACCCCGCCGCGCGGCGCGGCGTGTCCTCTACGACGGCGGCAGAACGCGTCTACCCGATCAAGTTCCTGAAGGGTCGTGCGCGTGCCCGGGCATTGGTGGCCAGGAGCGGGCAAGTCCGGGTGATGGCCGAATGAGGCTGGTGATTCGCACTGTCCTGTTCGCGGCCGCCCTGCTCGGCGGGTGCGCAACTCTGGTGCCGGCGCCGCGCGTCGCACGCGACATGGACCCCGCCGCAGCGCTCGCGGATTGGGGGCGCGTGCTCAGGCGGTTCGTCGACGACCGGGGGCGTGTGGATTTTGCCGGATTGGCGGCCGATCGCGAGGAAATCGACCGCTATGTCGCGTTCGTGGCCGCGACGCCAGCCGAGCGCTTCGAGTCGGGGGCGCCGCGCCTTGCCCACTACGTGAACGCGTATAACGCGCTCTCCATGTACAACGTATTGGAGAGCGGGATTCCGGCGACCCACGCCGGCTTCAACAAGGTCCGATTCTTCGTGCTGCGCGAGCACATGATCGGTGGCCAGCGCCGGTCGCTCTACGCCTTCGAGAACGACGTGATCCGTCCATTGGGCGATCCGCGCGTGCACTTCGCGCTGAACTGCAGCGCAGTGTCCTGTCCGCGGTTGCCTCAAGTGCCTTTCACTGCCGAACGCCTTGACGCCGAACTGGACAGTGAGGCGCGCCGATTCTTCGCCGAGTCACGCAATCTGCGCGTGGACCATGCGGCGCGGACGGTGTGGATGAGTTCGATCCTGCGGTTCTACCAGGCGGACTTCGTGCCGGCCCATGCCTCGGACCTGATCGCCTACGCCAACCGCTATGCGCCCGATTCCGTGCCGGGTTCGTACGCGGTCCGCTTCACGCCGTACGATTGGACGGTCGCCAATCAGGCTGAGCCACGAACCCGATGACCGCAGCGCCGGGGACGACGGCCGGTACTGGTGTGGCACTCGACGTTTTCACGAGGAGCACGAAACCCATGACCCACCGCCGAGCGTTGCTTTCCATCGAACCGCTGGCACGCGCCGCAGTCTCGTTCGCGGTAATCGCAACGCTCACGGCCTGCGCCACGCCACCCCGCACCGGTCTCGACACGGTACGGCCCGAGACGATCAATCTTCCGCTGATCCAGGGCTGGTTCGACGGACGGCGGGCGTACTACGTGACCACGGACATGTCGGACGCCGGCATGTCGGGCATGACGGGCGCCAACTACGTGCCCCGGCTCGCCAATGCGCTGCCGCCGGAACCCAGAGTACCGGGCGCGCCGTCCAGCACCGATCGCATCTACAAGTTTCCCAATGCCGAGCAGGCGAGCGTCCTGCCGTCGGCGCCCGAGCCGCTCGGCCCCGGTAACGCGAGCAATGCCTACAGCCCGCTGTGGCAGATCGTGAACGTGACGTGGAATCGGGGTGTCACCCCGGTGCTGCTGCGATCCGAGCGCGAAGTCCTCGAGGCGGAAGACGTTGGCCGTGTCACCCTCGAAATCACGCGCATCGTCGTCAACTGCCCGGTCGTGCGGATCGAGGACGACCTGCTCCGGGGCGCTTCACTCCCGAGGGGGCGCTGAGACGGAGGGCGCTGGCCTATAATCGCTCGCTTACAAGGGTGCCAGGCGTTCGGGGACCGCGCTACGCGTGGCGCCCCCAACGACACGCCCGCAACGCGAGGAGAGTGCCATGCTGCAAGCCGCCGATCTGACCATACGCCTCAACGCCGCGGACGATGTCGTCATCGCCCGCGTCGATCTGCCGGAAGGCACCGAGATCATCAAGGAGAAGATCCGCGCGACCGTGCGGGTTCCCGCGGGACACAAGGTGGCCACACACGACATCGCCGAAGGCAGTCCGGTGCGCCGCTACAACCAGATCATCGGGTTCGCCTCGCGGCCCATCAAGGCGGGTGAGCACGTCCACGTCCACAATCTCAGCATGGGTAACTTCGAACGCGACTACGCGTTCGGCGCCGACTACAAGGCCACGCAGTTCGTGCCCAATCCGGCCACGTTCCAGGGCTATCTGCGTGCCGATGGCCGCGTGGCGACGCGCAACTACATCGGCGTCGTGTCGAGCGTGAACTGTTCCGCGCACGTCTCGCGCATGATCGCGAAGCATTTCACCGACGACATTCTGGCCGACTACCCGAACATCGACGGCATCGTGCCGATCACCCACAAGACCGGCTGCGGCCACGCTTCCGACGGCGAACCGGTGCAGGTTCTGCGTCGCGTCCTTGGCGGGTACGCAACGCACCCGAACATGTTCTCGACCCTGATGATCGGCCTGGGGTGCGAGGCGAACCAGATCAATGATCTGCTGGCCTCGCAAGGACTGAAGCGCACCGACCAGCTGAAGGCCTTCACCATCCAGGACACCGGCGGCACCGGCAAGACGGTGAAGGAGGGCATCGCGCGCATCATGGAAATGCTGCCCGAGGCGAACAAGGTGGGCCGCAGCACCGTGCCGGCGAGCCACTTGATTCTCGGCCTGCAGTGCGGCGGGTCGGATGGATATTCCGGCATCAGCGCCAACCCTGCGCTGGGTGCTGCGGTCGACATGCTGGTGCGCCACGGCGGCACCGCCATCCTGTCGGAAACACCGGAAGTCTATGGTGCCGAACACCTGCTGACGCGCCGCGCCGTGTCGCGTGAAGTGGGCGAGAAGCTGGTGAAGCGCATCAAGTGGTGGGAGCAGTACACCGAACGCCTCGGCGGCGAGATGAACAACAATCCCTCGCCCGGCAACAAGGC
The DNA here is from genome assembly GCA_001464695.1 of Betaproteobacteria bacterium Ga0077523. Lineage (GTDB taxonomy): Bacteria > Pseudomonadota > Gammaproteobacteria > Burkholderiales. The sequence goes on from LNDQ01000114.1 coordinate 101,825, forward strand.
CGGCGGCCTCACCACCATCCTCGAGAAATCGCTGGGCGCGGTGGCGAAGGGCGGCACGACGGCGATGGTTGACGTCTACGAGTACGCTGAACGCGTCACCGCCAAGGGCTTCGTGTTCATGGACACGCCCGGCTACGATCCGGTCTCCGCGACTGGCCAGGTGGCGGGTGGCGCCAACATGATCTGTTTCACCACGGGCCGCGGCTCGGCCTATGGCTGCAAGCCTTCACCTTCGCTCAAGCTCGCAACCAACTCCGCGCTCTTCAACCGCCAGGAAGAAGACATGGACATCAACTGCGGCGTCATCGTCGATGGCAAGGCGTCCATCGAGGAAGTGGGCAAGCAGTTCTTCGAACTCATCCTCAAGACAGCGTCAGGGCAGAAGTCGAAGAGCGAGCAATGGGGCTATGGCGAGGACGAATTCGCGCCCTGGATACTCGGTCCCACCATGTAGACAGCGGCAACGGGGCGCAGGTCGATCGCGTCCCGAACTTCGAGGGGCAAGGACATGGCGGACGATTTCGGTTCCAAGGACCTGATGGATTTCTTCCAGAAGATGTGGAACCCCACGTCGTTCCCCATCCCCGGCATGTTCCAGCCCACGATGAACGTGGAGGACGTCGAGAAGAAGATCGCCGAACTGCAGTCGGTGGAGAACTGGCTCAAGATGAATCTGTCGTTCCTGCAGATGACCATCAAGACCCTGCAGATGCAGAAGTCGGCACTCGACGCGATCCACGAATCGGCGAAGGCGGCCAGCGGCAACGATGCGGCTTAACGCGCCGACGCCGCCGATCTTCCCGGCGCCGGATACCGTTCCCGTGCGTGGCGTGGAGGGCTCGCGCGTCGTTCAGCGGGTCAATAACGACGACCAGGGTAATCGCGAGCCGCCGCCCCCGAGAGCACCTACCTCCTATCGACCGGTGCCCGGTCAACCGGGATTTCTCGAGCAACGTGACCTGGCGCGTCGTGGCCTCGAACGGCGCCGGGAGCAGCGGCCCGTGATGCTCGACACCCGTACCGGACAGGATCGTCGCAAGCAGTCCCGGCGAGAGGCGGACGAGGCCCCACCCTCGATCAGCGTCAAGGCCTGAAACGTCGCAGCGGCCGTGTAAGGCAGGCGCAAGCTTCGCCGTGCAGCATGCGCTTCGCACTCCGCAGGGCATGAGCGGAACGTGTGGGCCGCGCCCGACGCTACCGGTCTCCCTTGGCGCGGCCCAAGTTTTTCTGCTCGCTCTGCTACACCGGCGGCAAGGTGACGCCGATCTGTTCGAGGATGCCGCGCGGTGCTCCGCCGGGTATCGGATCCGGCCGCAGCTCGGTCAGCAGCCCGCCCGCGACGCGATAGCGGAAGTATTGCTCGGGGATGCGGACCTTGCGCCCCGTGGGCGCAATCGGCGGCAGGCCCGGATACACGAACACGCCGGTGTGAGTCCCGCTCTGGCGCCATTTGACGGCGATGAGATCGCCATGCCACTCGGGTGGATCGTGGTCGTAGGTCCAGTCGGGAAACCCCGTGTAGAGCGCATGCAGAAAGGGCAGGAACTGGGGCTTCGCGAGCACCTTGCCGGCGGAGTGGACTTGCAGGCTATCGGCCATGGTTGCGCCGATGCGCTCCACGTCGTGCGCCTTGAGGCCGGCGATGTACTCGAGAAAGATGGGTGGGATGTCGTTCATGTCGCGAGTTCCACCAGTTGGCTGACCACGGGCAGATCGCTGCCGTCGTCGAATTCCGCGCCGGATTCGATGCCGACGCGCGCGATGTGTTCCACGTCGTCCGTGGCGTCGTAGAGCGCGAACATCGCACCCAATGCATAGTCGGAGCCGGATCCGATCGCCCAGAATCGCGGCAACGACTCCACGTCGCGCGCTGGCGTCACGCTGAAGATGCCGCGCGGGCTCGCGATCAGCGCGCTCATCCGCGTGGTCTTGTAGGCGTCGTCGGAATCCTTGCGCGGATTCAGGTGATACTCGTCCTCGAGCACCACGTGCATGCGCCGCCAGGTCTCGAAGATGTCGGCCGGTGTGTCGAGCTTGACGTCGTCCGGATGGCGGTTGAAGTAGCTCGCGAGCACGGCGTTGTGCACGGAGTAGCCGACCGTGCCGATCCAGGCGTCCCGAAACAGGAACAGCTTGCCGGGCGACCCGGCGTAGCGCGCCTTCTGCTTGAGCGAGCCGAAGGTGGCGAGCGTGTCGCAGGCGATGCAGGCGCGGGAGCCCTTGCGTACGACAACTATCGTTGACATCAGCGGTGCATCTCGGCGAAACGAGCCACGGCTGCCACGAGGCGCGCCCGGATTCCGGGTTCCCACGCGGAATGACCGGCGTCCGGCACCACGATCAGCTCGGCCTCCGGCCAGCTTGCCTTGAGGTCGAACGCCGACACCGCGGGGCACACCATGTCGTAGCGACCCTGCACGATGACGCAGGGCAGGTGACGGATCCGGCCGACGTTCTCGAGGAGGCTGTCGCGCGGCAGGAAGATGTCGTGGGCGAAGTAGTGCGCCTCGATGCGCGCGAGGCCCAGTGCGACGCTGTCGTCGCCGAAGTGCTTCATGGCATCCTCGCTCGGCATCAGGGTCGAGCATGCGCCCTCGTAGAGACTCCAGGTGCGCGCCGCCGGCAGATGCACGGCCGGATCCGGATCTTCCAGGCGCTTGCGATAGGCGCCGAGCAGGTCGGCGCGTTCGGCGGCCGGGATGAACTCCGCGAAATTGCGCCAGGTGTCCGGGAATACGTTGCGCATGCCGTAGAGGAACCATTCGATCTCCGACGGGCGGCACAGGAAGATGCCGCGCAACACGAACCCCAGACACCGATCCGGGTGCGCTTCGCCGTAGGCGAGCGCCAGGGTCGAACCCCAGGAGCCGCCGAAGACCAGCCAGCGTTCGATCTTCAGGTGTCGACGCAGTCGTTCGATGTCGGCGACCAGCAGCGGGGTCGTGTTGTCCTCGATCGCGCCGAGTGGTGTCGACCGGCCCGAACCGCGCTGATCGAAGATCACGATGCGATAGCGCGCGGGGTCGAAGAAGCGACGATGCGACGGACTCGCTCCCGAGCCGGGTCCGCCATGCAGGAACACGACCGGAACTCCGTCGGGATTGCCGCTCGTTTCCCAGTACATCGTGTGCCGTGTGTCGAGCGCCATGCGGCCGGACGCGTACGGTTCGATCTCCGGAAAGAGGTCCGTCCGCAGTGCACCCGAACCGAGGTCGTTCACGGCGGACATCTCAAAGGCGGCGCACACTGAATCCGCGCGCCCTCAGCAGTGCGACGAGGCCGGTGCTGCCGGTCATGTGGCCTGCCCCCACTCCTACCAGTACCACTTCCGAACCGCCCAGCATCTGCACGATCTTGTCCGCCATTGCCCGATTGCGACGATCGAACATCGAGTCCTGCAGTTCCCGCGAGACTCGCGCGGGCATCGCCTTCATCTCGCGCGTGGCCGCGTCGTCCATCATCTCGGCGTTGCCCGTGCGCCAGGCGTCGATCATCGTTTCGAGGTCGCGCTTGAGCGAGCCCGATCGCATGCCCTTGATGGTGCTCTCCAGCATGGCCACCTGGGTTTCCTGCGGCATCCCGTCCAGCATGGCTAGCTGCATGGCCATGGATTCGAGTTCGACGATGCGTTTGCCGTCGCGGCGGGCGCGGTTCACGAGATGCAGGTCGACCCCGAGCGAGACATCGAATCCCAGGCGGGCCGCTTCCATCATGGTGAGAGTCATGGACACCATGTAGGGCTTCATGCTCTGGGCGAGCTCGATCGGCAGCCCGCCCGGGTTCAGTGCCGCGCGCAACTCCTGGAACAGGGCCGGTGGTACGTTGCGTTCCAGCGTCTCGGGCGGCTGGTACATGACAGTGCCCATGGCCATCAGCATCGCGGTCGGGTCACCAGGATCGGCCTCCAGCGCGACCACCTGAGCGCGCGCGTACGCACGCTCCACCGCTGGCGGCAAGGGATACATCGATGGATGGCCGACGTGGATCGTCCCTAGCAGGTAGACCGTCGTGGACTTCGACGTCACCTCCCACAACAGCGGGCTGCCGCCCTGCGCCGTCGCGGGTGCGATGCCTGCCAATGTCAGCCATGCCGCGGCGATCCACAACAAACGGGTGATCAACAGCTTGATCCTCCTTTGGTGGGCGACTGGTGCTGAACGCGGTCCGCCCGAGGTCGGCGCGTATAATCCCGGCCTTCCGCTCGCTGCGCAAGAACTCCTCCTCCATGGACGAATCGCTGAAGAAGTCCGCGCTCGACTATCACCGCATTCCCGCTCCCGGCAAGATCTCCGTTGTTCCCACCAAGGCCCTCATCACGCAGCGCGATCTGGCGCTCGCCTATTCGCCTGGTGTTGCCTTCGCCTGCCACGAAATCGTTGCCGATCCCGGCAATGCCCGCGCCTACACCGCACGCGGCAACCTGATCGGGGTCGTCACCAACGGTACCGCGGTGCTGGGCCTCGGCCCCATCGGCCCGCTCGCTGCGAAGCCGGTGATGGAAGGCAAGGCGGTGCTGTTCAAGAAGTTCGCCGGCATCGATTGCTTCGACATCGAGATCGCCGAGCGCGATCCGGACAAGCTCGTGGACATGATTGCCGCGCTCGAACCGACCTTCGGCGGCATCAACCTGGAAGACATCAAGGCCCCGGAGTGTTTCTACATCGAGCGTCAGCTGCGCCGGCGCATGAAGATCCCGGTGTTCCACGACGACCAGCACGGGACTGCGATCATCGTCGGCGCCGCGCTGCTGAACGGCCTCAAGGTGGTCGGCAAGGACATCGACAAAGTGAAGCTGGTCGTCTCCGGCGCCGGTGCCGCGGCGCTCGCATGCCTCGATCTGCTGGTGCAGCTTGGCGTGGACAAGCGCAACGTCATCGTGACGGATATCGTTGGCGTGGTGTACACCGGCCGAACCGACGAGATGGATGACAACAAGGTGCGCTACGCGGTCGACACCAAGGCGCGCACTCTGGCGGAAGTGATCCCCGGTGCCGACGTCTTCCTCGGCCTGTCGGCGGGTGGTGTGCTGAAGCCGGAGATGGTGCAGTCGATGGGGCCGCATCCCATCATTCTGGCGCTCGCCAATCCGACCCCCGAGATCATGCCGGACATCGCGAAGGCGGTACGGCCGGATGCGGTGATCGCCACCGGGCGTTCGGATTTCCCGAACCAGGTGAACAATGTCCTGTGCTTCCCGTTCATCTTCCGCGGTGCGCTCGATGTCGGCGCCACCACCATCACCGAGGAGATGAAGCTCGCGGCGGTCCGTGCGATCGCCGAACTGGCGATGGCGGAACAGTCCGAGATCGTCGCGAGCGCGTACAGCCAGGAGGATCTGCGCTTCGGCCCGGAATATCTGATTCCGAAGCCGTTCGATCCGCGCCTCATCGTGCAGATCGCACCGGCTGTGGCCCAGGCCGCCATGGACAGCGGCGTCGCGACCCGACCCATCAAGGACTTCGCGGCCTATCGCGAGCAATTGATGAACTTCGTGTACCACTCCGGCCTGATCATGCGGCCGGTGTTCGCGGCGGCCAAGCGCAATCCCAAGCGCGTCGTGTTCGCCGAGGGCGAGGAGGAGCGCGTGCTGCGCGCTGTACAGGTGATCGCCGACGAAGGTCTCGCGAAGCCCATTCTGGTCGCGCGCCCGGAAGTGATCGAACCGCGCATCGAGCGCTTTGGCCTGCGCATCCAGGCGGGTCGCGATTTCGAGCTGGTGAACCCGAACTCCGATTCGCGCTTTCGCACCTATTGGCAGGCTTACTACAACCTGATGCAGCGCAAGGGCGTGTCGGTCGAACTCGCGAAGCGCGACGTGATCCGTCGCACCACGCTGATCGCGGCGCTGATGGTGCGCCTGGGCGATGCGGACGCGATGATCTGCGGCACCTATGCGGAACATCACAAGCACCTCGAAACCGTGGCAGAAGTGATCGGATTGAAGCCCGGGGTGAAGCGTTTCGCGGCGATGAACATGCTGATTCTTCAGAACCGCACGCTGTTCATCTGCGACACGTACGTGAACCAGGATCCGACGGCGGAGGAACTGGCGGAGATGACCATGCTGGCGGCGGAAGAGGTGCGCCGCTTCGGTCTCGTGCCGAAGGTGGCGCTGCTGTCGCATTCCAACTTCGGCAGCGTCGATTCGCCATCGGCCGCGAAGATGAGTCGTGCCCGCGAGATTCTCGAACGGCTCGATCCGAATCTCGAGGTGGAAGGCGAAATGCACGGCGATGCGGCCTTGTCCGAGGAGATCCGCATGCGGCTCTTTCCCAATTCGCGGCTGCGGGGCGAGGCCAACCTGCTGATCATGCCCACGCTGGATGCCGCGAACATCTCGTTCAACCTGCTCAAGATCACGAGCGGCGACGGCATCACCGTCGGTCCCATCCTGCTCGGCGCTGCAAAGACCGCGCACATCGTGACGCCGACGGCGACGGTGCGGCGGCTCGTCAACCTGACGGCACTCGCGTCGGTGGATGCGGCGTCGCAGCGGCAATGAGACGGTGCAACTGACGTGAAACCGCGAGTTGCGGTCGTCACCGGCGGCAACAAGGGTATCGGTCTCGAGATCTGCCGCCAGCTCGCGGCAAAGGGTTTGCGGGTAGTACTGACGGCGCGCGATGAGGAGAAGGGCGTGGCGGCGGCGCGTGCGTTGTCGAAGGCGGGCGGTGAGGTCGGATTCCACCCGCTCGATGTCACCGACCCCAGGCAGATCGATGTGCTGGCAAAGTGGGTCGAACGCGAGCTGGGTGGTGCGGATGTGCTGGTCAACAATGCGGGCATCCTGATCGACGGCCGCTCGGCGAGCGTGCTCTCGGTGGATCCCGAGGTATTCCACGAGACTCTCGAGACCAACTTCTTCGGCCCGCTGCGTTTGAGCCAGGCGCTCGTACCCTCGATGCTGAAGCGCCGCTACGGCCGCATCGTGAACCTTTCGAGCGGCCTCGGTCAGCTGGGCGAGATGGGGGATGGAACGCCGTCGTACCGTACGTCGAAGGCCGCACTCAACACGCTGACGCGCATGCTGGCTGCAGCGACCCGCGGCCAGGGTGTACTGGTGAATTCCATGTGTCCCGGTTGGGTCCGCACCGACATGGGTGGGCCGAGCGCGTCGCGCAGCGTGGAGCAAGGCGCGGACACCGCGACGTGGCTCGCGACGTTGCCGGACGACGGGCCTGCCGGCGGGTTCTTCCGAGATCGGAAGCCGATCGCCTGGTAGCCCAAGGTCGACTACTCTGTGAGCCAGCGGCCGGCGCAGCTGGATTGCATGCAGCCGTGACTGGCCCCGCGGCCACCGCAGGTGGGGCGCACGGGCCCTCGGATGTTTCTCGGGAGATGGGTGGGGCGCACAGGCTCGTTCACAACAAGCGGGGAGGTGGGTAGCCCAAGGTCGACCACTCTGTGAGCCAGCGGCCGGCGCTGCTGGATCGCATGCAGCCGTGACTGGCCCCGCGGCCACCGCAGGTGGGGCGCACGGGCCCTCGGATGTTGCCCGGGAGATGGGTGGGTCGCACGGGCTCGCTCCCGAGGTGCGGCGAGTTTCGCTGGCGTTCGCCGTCAGCGCGGGCGAGCCGGCAGGTCGAGATCGTCGTCGTTGCGCTCGATACCCGCGACGGCCCGGGCTTTCTTCAGATCATCCTGCGCCGCGGCTTCGCGTCCGAGTCGGCAGCGCTTCTGGGCGTTGTCGATGAGCGGTGCCAGCTGCAGCTTCTGCGGTTCCGTCAGACGCACGCCTTTGAGATCGGTACCGATCAGTTCGAGGTCGAGGTGGCAATCGGCGTGGGCGATGTTGCACGCGCAGATCGCCAAGGAGGCCGCAATCCAACGGAAAAGCCCCGCAGGCTCGCGCCCGAGGGGCTTCAGGGTGGCGCTTGAGCCGTACAAGCTTCAGATGCCGAGGATCTTGCGCGCCTTCGCGAGAGTGTCCACGGATTCCTGATGCTTCCCGGCCTTGTGCAGCGCTTCGCCTTCGGCGCGCAGCTTGGTGACTTCGGCCATGTCGGCGGCGGCGAGTGTGGGTTTCTTGGCCAGCGCTTCGTCGATCGCCTTCATGTCGGCCGGGCAATGCATGGCCATCGCGGCGCTGCTGGCGACCGCAAGCGCGGCGGCAGCGAAGAGGGTGCGGATTTTCATGGGGGTCTCCTCGGAATCGGCAGGTTCCGGCAGTCTGCGGCGGAATGTCGCAGCCCGGAATGAAACGGAGTATAGCCACGCCGTCGGGCACGACAAGTTCGGCGGGGTAGAATGAGTCTTGCTTCGAGGCCGCGAACCCTCACGATCGCCATGACCGAAGTCGACCTCATCGCGCCGCACATTTCCCGTCAGATAGTCACCGACCGCCTGAAGCGTGACATCACGCGCCTTCCCGCCGGCGACGCACTGCCGCTCTACCGGCATCCTCCGGAACGGGTTCCGGTGCCGGCTGCCGTCCTGGTGCCCCTGGTGAATCGGGCGAGCGGCCTGCAGGTCCTGCTGACCCAGCGCACGGCGCATCTCAATGACCACGCGGGCCAGATCAGTTTTCCGGGTGGCCGCGTCGATGCCGGCGACGTTGATCGCATCGATACCGCACTGCGTGAGACCGAGGAGGAAACCGGGCTCCCGCGGACCCACGTGGAGGTGCTGGGATTCCTGCCGGACTACGACATCATGACGGGCTTTCGCGTGACGCCTGTGGTGGGTTGGGTCGAACCGCCGTTCTCGTTGGCACCCGACCCCTTCGAGGTGGCCGAGATCTTCGAAGTCCCGCTCAATTTTATTCTGGACCCGGCCAATCACCGCCGGAATTCGCGCACGGTGGACGATTGCACGCGGCACTTCTACTCGATGCCCTGGGAGGGTCGCAACATCTGGGGTGCCACGGCCGGCATGCTGCACACGCTCTATCGCTTGCTCGCCCAGGGCAACTGATGTCGTCGAAGGGCAAGGCGCCGGTCACGCCGGCGGTACGGGCATTGCGCGACCATCATGTGGCCTTCACCGATCACCTCTATACCTACGAGGAGCGTGGCGGCACGGCGGTGTCCGCGCGGGAACTCGGCGTCGACGAGCATGCTGTGGTGAAGACGCTGGTGATGGAGGACGAGACGAAGCGACCGATGGTGGTGCTCATGCACGGCGACATGCAGGTATCGACCAAGGAACTGGCGCGGGTCGTGGGCGTGAAGACCATCGCTCCGTGCAACCCAGACGTCGCTCAGCGGCATACCGGCTACATGGTCGGGGGTACTTCCCCTTTCGGGACCCGCAAGGCGATGCCCGTCTACATGGAACGATCGATCCTCCATCTTGACCGGATCTGGATCAACGGCGGCAAGCGCGGGTATCTCGTCGGGTTGAATCCGAAGGACGCAGCCGGCATGCTCGAGCCGACATTGGTGCAAGTGGGTATCGCAGGCGACCATGATTGAATGGATTGTGCTGATCCTGGCTGTGGCCGGCGCGTGGTTCTGGCTCGATACACTGAAGGCGCGCGAGATCGCCCTGGCTGCCGGACAACGCGCCTGTGAATCGGAGAGCCTGCAGTTTCTCGACTGGACTGTGGCGCAGTCGAAACTGCGGCTGACCCGCAACCACGAGGGCCAGGTCCGGCTGGCAAGGACTTATCGGTTCGAGTACAGCGAGAGCGGCAACGATCGCAACGTGGGAACCATCCAGCTGCTCGGTCGACGGGTCGTTGCGGTGGAACTCGCGCGGCAGTTGATTCGGGGCGATAACGTCATCCCGCTGCAATGACCTCGAGCAGGTCCCCGGGGAGCATGAATGAAAAAGGCCCGCGCGAGCGGGCCTTTCACATGACGGGTCGGACTCGAATCAGCGATTGCGGCGACGGCGCGATCGAGCCACGGCGAAGGCCACCGCCACCCCACCCACCAGCGCGAGCGAACCCGGTTCCGGCACGCGGGTCGTCGTCGCGCAGCCGTTGGCGTTGGTGCAGCCGGCGAACTCGAACGAACCCATGTTGGTCTGGAATTTCACCGCAGCCGCATTGAGGTTCCAGGGAGTGGAGGTTGCCGAGGTCGGGGCGTTGCGGGTTAAGGTGAGGCGGAACGTGTCACCGGCGCCGCTGGCGATGTCCTTGTCGGTACCCACGAGATCCTGCACCAGCAACCCGTCCTTGATGTCGCCGCCCGAGCAGTTGTTCGCAGCGAAGACGCATACGTCCACCGCATAGCCCCCGGGGAAGTTGCTCGGCGCGGGATTGAGCCCGTCGAAGTAGAGACCGCTCAACAGGCTCGCGTTGGTCGGATTCGGGTCGAAGTCGAGCCCGATGCTCATGAGCGCCGCCTGGGTCAGCGGGCCCGATTCCGACACCACGGTGTCGTTGGTCACGAGAAACCGCAGCACGAGTTGCGTGTTGGTGGCGCTGTAAACCTGGACGTCGGCGAACGCGCTGAGTGCGGGTGAGGGCGAATCAAAGTAGAGCGTGAAGTTACCGCTTCCGCCCACCGCGATCGATTGGATCGGTGCGGCGGCGGTGGGGCCGGATACGGAAAGGGCTAGTGCCGCGGCAGCGGCGCTGATACATCCCCTGATTGACTTCATGAATGAGAACTCCTGTTGGAACTTGCGGGGAAAATCTAACAGTTCATTAGATTAGCAAGCTCCAAGCCACTCGGGCACAGAGTTGTACATCATTGATCTATAAGAATAACAACCGGATTCGCGAAGGACCGTCTCTAAATGGAGACGTTTCTGGAAGAAAAGCCGACAATTTCAATCGGGTTGCATTGCCGTAGTTGGTCGGTCGGGTTACTCCGTGCTCGCCAGGTCCTGGTCGGGAAGGAATCGGTGCTGCTTCCGTTTTTCTGAGCCTGCGCCCCGAAAACTACGATTTGCCGAAGCTACGGGCCAAACTCAAACTGGCGTCGTCCGTTTCACGATCAAGGAGTCCGAGCGTGGCCGTCATCGACGTACCCGACCCGCAAGTCGCCCCAGCGCATGCGAGTTCCCACCCCGTACCCCGCCAAGCCTTCGTGAACGCCATGGCGCGTGCAGTCACCGGCGTATCGGTGGTCGCCACGGACGGCCCCGCGGGGCGCTTTGCGCTGACCGTGAGCGCCGTGGCTTCGGTTTCGGCTGAGCCGCCGCTGCTGCTGGCCTGTATCAGCCGTTGCAATCCGCTGCGCGCAGCCCTCCTCGGTAACGGCGTCTTCACCATCAGTCTGCTGGCGGCCGGGCAGGCAGAGGTCGCCGACGTCTGCGCCGGGCGCGGGCCAGGGCGGCCTTTCGACGTCGACGCGATCGCCTGGGGATCCGGTCGAGGCGGCCTACCCGTGGTGGCAGGTTCGAGCGCCGTTTTCGAGTGCGTGCTCGAGACCGCCCACGAAGCCGGCAGCCACACGATCGTGATCGGTCGCGTGGTCGAGGCCGCCGCTGTCGACGCTGCCCCACTGCTCTACAGCCAGCGTCGCTACGGTCACCCCGAGCTGTGCGCGGCCTGAACCTCATTCACCTCCGGAGTCGACGATGATCCGTACCGGCCAGCAGTACCGCGACAGTATCCGCGACGGACGCGTCGTGCACATCAACGGCGAGCGCGTCCGTGACGTGACGACGCACCCGATGTTCAAGCCTCTGGTGGACATCCGCGCGCAGATCTACGACATGCAGCACGACGCACGGACACGGTCCGTGATGACCTACCGCGATCCGGCCACCGCAGAGGACTTCGCGGTCGGCAACAAGCTCCCCTACGAACAGGCAGATTGGCACGCGAAACGGCGCGCCACCAACACGGTGCTCGAGGAGATAGGCGGTGTGGTCACCCGGGTGGGCGACGAAACCGTCGGCGAGATGTGGTCGCTGTTCGACGGGCGGGACGTGCTGAACGAGGTGGACCCGCAGTTCTCCGCCAACATCGAGAATCACATCCGGAGCGTGCTGCGCGACGATCCGTTCCACGTATCGGCCAACACCGATCCGAAGGGCGACCGCTCCAAGCGGCCGCAGGACCAGGATCCCGACATGCTGTTGCACGTCGTGCGGGAGACCGACGCCGGTATCGTCGTCCGCGGTGCCAAGTACGAAACGGCTGCGGCCTACGCCAACCAGGCGTTCACCAAACCGACCATCGCCAACTGGGGCGATGCGCAGCTCTCCGAATATGCTGTCGGGTTCGTGTGCGATCTCGGGTCGCCCAACCTCAAGTTCATCTGCCGCACCGGATTTACCGGCCGTGCCCCGATCGATGACTATCCATTGTCGAACCGGTTCGACGAGGTCGACACGCTCGTCATCTTCGACGACGTGCTGATCCCGTGGGAAAACGTGCTGTTCTATCGCCATACTCGTGCCGCTACGTTCATCCGCGCGACGCTGCATCGCTACAGCGCGTTCGCATTCGTTCAGCGCAATCTCAAGATGGCCGACATGATGATCGGCGCCGCTCTCTTGAATGTGCGCCAGACTGGTCTCGACAAGCAGCAGGCGGTGCAGGAGAAACTCTCGGCGCTCGCCGTCTATCGCGAAGGCATCAATGCCCACCTGACTGCGTCCATCGCGATGGCCGAACGCAGCCCCGGCGGGCTGCTCATGCCGAACCAGTCGCTGCTGTTCTCCGGGCGGGTGCTCGCCTGTTCGCAACTGCACGAGATGATGCACATCGCCCGTGAACTGTGCGGAGGGCAGATCTGCGTGACGCCCGACGCGGCCGCTTTCCGCGATCCCGAAACCGCGCCCTGGCTGGAGAAGTTCTACACCGTCAACGACAACTGGGCCGCCGAAGATCGACGCCGCCTGCTCGCGTTCGCGCGCGATCTGCTCAACTCCGACTACGCCGGCCACCGGCTGACGTTCCAGTTGTTCGCACAATCGCCGCCATTCGCGCACCTCGCTGCCGTGTACCGGAACTTCGATTGGGACGACACCGCGCGCTTCGTGCAGAAGTCCGCCGGATTGTCCGAGCGGGTGTTGGGCGGCGCGGCACCGTCCGCGACGAGCCCCGCGGCGCAGCCGGCGCGCAAGGTCGCCTGAGGATCTCCATGCCGATCCACCGCCGCGTCCGCCCATTCAACACGCGCGACACCTATCCCGAACAGAAGCTCGACAACGATCTGTGTCACGTCGTGGTGGCACGCGGTGCGCAGGTGTTCGTGCGCGGCCAGGTGGGACAGACGCTCGACACGGCGCAGAACGTGTGTGTGGGCGATGCAGCCGGCCAGGCCGATCAGGCCATGCGCAATATCGCTCAACTGCTGGAAGAAGCGGGCAGCGAGCTCGGGCACATCTGCAAGATCACCATCTATCTCACCGATCCGCGCTATCGCGAAGGCGTGTATCGCACCGTGGGTCACTGGCTGAAAGGCGTCTACCCGGTCTCCACCGGACTCGTGGTATCGGCGCTCGCCCGGCCCGAATGGCTGGTGGAGATCGACGTGATCGCCGTCATCCCGGAATCCTGAGGTGACCACCCCCCCGACTGGCCTTGCGGCCTCTCCTTCCGGGGGGCCAGCTAACTTGGGGCTGAGGCCGTGACCTTTTCGATCGCGGCGCGTTGTCCGCGTACGGGACGTTTCGCCATCGCAGTGAGTTCTTCCAGTCCCGCGGTAGCCGCGCGTTGCGCGCACGTCCGTCCCGGCGTCGGGGCCGCTGCATCGCAGAACATCACCGATCCAAGCCTGGGCCATCGACTGCTCGATCTGCTGGCCGCCGGTCGATCGGCCTCGGAGGCCTTGGCCGAGTTGCGGCGGACCACCGCACTGCTCGAGTTTCGCCAGCTCACCGTCGTCGACCGAACCGGTGGCGTGGCCGCATGGTCCGGTTCGCGTACCCTCGGTGTGCACGCGGCCGCCGAGGGTGACGGCGTCGTGGCTGCGGGAAATCTGTTGGCCGATACTGCGGTCCCGGTTGCGATGGTGCAAGCGTTCGCCAGCGCGGCGACGGGCGAGCTGGGTGATCGCATGGTGCGCGCGATGGAGGCTGGTCGCGATGCCGGCGGCGAAGCAGGTCCGGTCCATTCGGCCGGACTGCTCATGGTCGATCGCGTGGCCTGGCCCGTGGCCGACCTGCGCATCGACTGGACCCATGGTGATCCGATCGCGGAGCTCGCCACCTTGTGGCGTCTCTGGAGGCCGCAGCTCGATGCCTATGTCACGCGTGCACTCGATCCGGCGAGCGCACCCGCATATGGCGTTGCCGGCGAGCACCGAGTCGTGCCTCGATGAATCTGCCGCGCGACCCGCTGCCGAGGCCTGTGCTACGCTCGGCCGCGTTGCCTTCCGGGCCCGATCCCGCGCGCATGCGCTTCACGCTCCGACAGCTCGAGTACTTTGTCGCGGCCGGCGAAAGCGGCAGCGTGCGGCTCGCCGCGGAGCGCGTGAACATATCGCAGCCCTCGGTCTCCGCGGCGATCGCGCATCTGGAGGCAGAGTTTGGCGTCCAGCTGTTCGTGCGTCACCACGCACAAGGATTGTCGCTCACGCCGCAGGGTCAGCGACTGTTGCGCGAGGCGCGCGCTCTGCTGGCCCATGCGGAAGAGATCTCGGCCATCGCGAGCGAGTTGTCCGAAGGCGTGGCCGGCAGTCTCGCCGTCGGGTTCCTCGTCAGCGTGGCACCGCTTGTCATCCCGGAGATCGTGCGTGGTTTCGCTGCCGCGCACGAGCGGGTGCGCCTCGAAGTCGTGGAGGACCATCATCGCGGCCTGATGGACGGGTTGCGGCACGGCCGTCTGTCCGCCGTCATCACCTACGATCTGGACGTGCCGACCGAGGTCGCCTTCGAGCCTCTGGTCGCGTTGCCACCGTACGCCCTGTTGCCAGCCGGTCATCCGTTCGCGGGTCGAGAGTCGCTTACGCTCGCTGAACTGTCGAACGAACCATACGTCCTGCTGGATCTGCCGCAGAGCCGCGAGTACTTTCTCGGCCTGTTCCTGCACGAAGGGCTCGAACCGAAGGTGGTATCGGGGTCGCCGCATACCGAGGTGGTGCGTTCGCTGGTCGGCGCCGGTCACGGGTTCGGTCTCGCCAACCTGCGCCCGCGCAACCGGGCCGCGCTGGATGGAAGTCCACTCGCTTATGTGGCGCTGCACAGCCGGTATCGGCCGCTCACTCTCGGAATCGCGACGCTGGAGAGCGCGCGCAAGCCGCGCGCGCTGCTCGTATTCGAAGCGTATTGCCGCGCACACATCCATGCCGGTCACGTGCCGGGCATGACCGAGTCGTAGTTTCGGCATGGGCCGCGACCCGCGCTTCGACATCCTGTTCGAACCGGTCCGCATCGGACCGGTGACGGCGCGCAACCGCTTCTATCAGGTACCGCACTGCAACGGCATGGGGTATCGCGACCCCACCGCCCTCGCAACGATGCGCGGCATCAAGGCCGAAGGCGGCTGGGCGGTGGTCTGCACCGAGCAGGTGGAAATCCACTACAGCTCCGAGATCACACCCTTCATCGAATTGCGCTTGTGGGACGACCGCGACATCCCGGCGCTGGCCCGCATGGCCGACGCAGTGCATCGTCACGATGCGCTGGCCGGCATCGAGCTCTGCTACAACGGCATGAACGGCTCGAATCTCTGGTCGCGCGAAGTGCCCATGGGACCCGCGCATCTGCCGGTCGCGACGTTCACCTACGATCCGGTGCAGGCGCGTGCCATGACCAAGCGCGATATCGCGAATCTGCGCCGATGGCATCGTGCTGCGGCGTTGCGCGCGAAGCGCGCCGAGTTCGACATCGTGTATGTATACGCTGGTCACGCGCTGGGAGGCCTGCACCACTTTCTGTCGCGCCGCTACAACGATCGCACCGACGAATACGGCGGCAGCCTCGAGAATCGACTGCGCCTGTTGCGTGAGGTCATCGAAGACACGGTCGAGGCAGTCGGTGACCGCAGCGCCGTCGCGGTGCGCGTCACCGTCGACGAGTTGGTAGGGGACGATGGTCTGACGCGCGCGGAGATGGAAGACGCGTTCGGTCTGGTCGGCGAACTGCCCGATCTGTGGGATCTGGTGCTGGGCTCGTGGGAAGACGACAGCCGCACGTCGCGCTTCGCCGAGGAGGGGTTCCAGGAACCTTTCGTCGCCGGTTTCAAGAAGCTCACCACCAAACCCGTGGTGGGCGTGGGACGCTTCACGTCGCCGGATGCCATGGTGCGCCAGGTGCAGGCCGGCATCCTCGACCTGATCGGCTGTGCGCGCCCGTCGATCGCCGATCCGCACTTGCCTCGCAAGGTGGAAGAGGGGCGCATCGAAGACGTCCGCGAGTGCATCGGCTGCAACATCTGCGTGTCGGGTGACTTCACGCAATCGCCGATCCGCTGCACCCAGAATCCGTCCATGGGCGAAGAGTGGCGCCGCGGCTGGCATCCCGAGCGCATCCGGCCGCGGGCTTCCGAAGCGAACGTGTTGATCGTGGGTGCCGGTCCGGCGGGGCTGGAAGCGGCGATGATGCTGGGCCGGCGTGGCTATGAAGTGGCGCTGGCCGAAGCGGGGCGCGAACTGGGTGGACGCGTCGTCCGCGAAGCACGCCTGCCAGGACTCGCCGCATGGCGGCGTGTGGCCGACTACCGCACCGGTCAACTGGTCCGCATGCCAGGTGTCGCAAGTTTTCTGGGCAGTCCGCTGTCGGCCGACGATATCCTGGCATTCGGCTTCAGCCATATCGCCATCGCGACCGGTGCGCGCTGGCGGCGTGACGGCGTGGGCCGCCTGCACACGCGACCGATCGCGATCGACGGGGCCATGGAAGTACTGGATCCCGATCAGCTCATGGCAGGAAAGCGGCCGCGCGGCCGAGACGTCGTACTGTTCGACGACGATCACTACTATCTCGGTGGTGTCCTCGCGGAACTGCTCGTCACGCTCGGTTGCCGAGTACGGCTCGTCACCGCGGCTGCGCGTGTCTCTGACTGGACCTGGAACACCATGGAGCAGCACCGCATCCAGGCGCGGCTGCTGGAGCTCGGTGTCGTGATCGACGCCAATCGGGGTCTGCAGCGCGTCCTGGCGGACAGCGTTGAGGTGGCGTGTCGATATACAGGACGCACCGAAGCCATCGGTTGCGATTGCGTGGTGCTGGTGACGGCGCGCCTGCCGGATGACGCCTTGTGCCAGGCACTGCTTGCGCGCGAAGCCGATTGGGCAGATGCCGGCATCGCGCAGGTCGAGGCCATCGGCGACGCGCTTGCCCCGGCGACCATCGCGCATGCGGTGTACTCGGGCCGACGGTACGCGGAGGATTTCGACCGCCCCGCACACGATGGCGACACCTTGCCGTTCCGCCGAGAGATCGTGGAACTCGCGCATCCAGCGCCCTCGGCACCGCTCGCGGACGTGCGCATGCCGCCTGCTGTTGTGACCCCTGGCTGACATGGTTCCCGACGATTCGTATGGGCCGACAGGGGCGCCTGATGCGCTGCTCGACGAAGCCATCGTCCTGCTCGCGCAGCTCGTGGCATTTCCCACGGTCAGCAGCGCAAGCAATCTCGATCTGATCGCCTGGGTGCGCGCGTATCTCGCAACGTTCGGCGTTGCCGCCGAAACATTCCCCAACGAAGATGGCACCAAGGCGAGTCTCTGGGCGACGATCGGCGACGCGTCTGTGCCGGGCGTCGTGCTGTCGGGTCACACCGACGTGGTGCCGGTGTCCGGACAACGCTGGACGCGCGAGCCCTTCACCCTCGGCGTCGAGGGCGAACGGTACTACGGGCGCGGCACGGCGGACATGAAGGGCTTCATTGCGTGCGTGCTCGCGGTGTTGCCGAGGCTCAAGGCGCGCGGCCTGCCGTTGCCGGTTCACCTGGCACTTTCGTACGACGAGGAAGTCGGTTGTCTCGGCGTGCGTCCCATGCTGGCGCAGGTCGCGCAGCGGCGACCGCTGCCGGTGGGTGTGATCATCGGCGAGCCCACCAGCGGCCGACCCGTTACCGCGCACAAGGGGAAGGTCGCGGTGCGCTGCGACGTGCATGGCCGGGCGGCGCATTCCGCCTATGCTCCGCAGGGCGTCAACGCTGTGGAGAAGGCGGCGCGCCTCATCGTGGCCATCGAAGGCATGGCGCGCGAGTTTGCCGATAGCGGACCGCGCGATGCGCGCTTCGATCCGCCGTATGCGACGGCCCAAACGGGCGTCGTGAGCGGCGGCAACAGCGTCAATGTCGTACCGGCCCGATCCAGCTTCAGCTTCGAAGCGCGGTCCACGGATGAATCCGAACTCGATCGGTTCGTCGACGCGGTGCGCGCCGCCGCTGAACGCGATGTCCTGCCCGCAATGAGGGCCGTGGCCCCGGAGTCGGACGTGCGCTTCGAAGTGCTGACGCGCTATCCTGGACTGCGGACGTCCGACGCCGAGGCAATTGTCGCGCTCGCGATGGCAGCGGCTGGGGCGCACGATTGCGGCGTGATCAGTTTCGGCTCGGAAGGCGGGCTGTTCGCCGCTGCCGGCATTCCTGCCGTCATCTGCGGGCCGGGCAGCATGGACCAGGGCCACAAGCCCGACGAGTTCGTCACCCGTGCGGACTTGCGGCAATGCCTCGCGTTCCTGCTGGAACTGGGCGAACGGCTCGCGCGCGGTCAGTCTGCCACCGCGAACCTGGGTTCGATCAGCGTCGGGTAGTCGATGTCCATCTTGAGCTTGCCGAGCGTGCTCCAGACCTGGCTGCCCAGCTTGAGCAGGTCCGCGGCCTGCCCCGGGCTCGACGGCGTCCCGAAGAAAGCCACGTTCATCGGCTTGTCGAAGAACCGCACGCCCTTCGCTGCATCGGCGAAGTCCTTCGGTTCCTTGAGGAATCCGCCGACACCCTTCGCCATGATGCCGTAGGACTTGGTCGGGTTCTTCTTCATGTACTCGATGGCCTTGTAGTACCCGTTCACCAGGGCGGCGACGTCGGCCGGGCGCTTCTCGATGACATCGCACGACAGCGCCACGACGTCCACGATGACGCCGGGGCTCGCGGAGCTGTCGATCAGCACGCGCCCCTGCTTCTTCTTGCGCACCAGCGACAAGTGCGGTTCCCAGGTCACGGCCACCGGAACACGCTTCGCGATGAAGGCAGCGGCGGCGTCGTCCGCAGTCATGTTGGCGACCTTCACGTCCGCCGGTGTCATGCCCTCCTTGGCGAGCAGGATGCTGAACCAGAACTGCGAGGTGGAGCCTTCGTTCATCGCCACGGTCTTGCCCTTCAGGTCCTTCACGGACTTGATGTCGCCGTTTACCAGAACGCCGTCACCGCCGTGGCTTTCGTCGAGCGCCAGCACGGTCTTGAAGCACATCTCGGGCGAGCGGTATTTCATGATCTCGTCGAGGGTCGAAGCGTCGCCGTCGAGGTTGCCACCGGCCATCGCGGTCATGATGAGCGAACCTTCCTCGATGGTGCGCAGGTCCACTTCGAGACCGTTCTCCTTGAAGTACCCGAGGTCACGCGCGAGGTAAAGCGGCCCGTAGCCGACCCAGGTGGTGTGACCGATGCGCAGCTTGCCGGCAGACGCATCGGTGATGGCGAGGGCGAGGAGGGCGGCCGCGAACAACGCGGTCCGGATGCAAGACTTAGACATGAAGGTCCCCTGGTTCGTGAATGCCGGTTCGGACGACGCGACGGTGCGATGTCCCGTGGATCCGTGCATGCAAACTTCGATCGCACCCCGGGAGTTTTTTTCGATCCGCTGCGTCGGAAATCTCGATGGAGCCTTCGCATCGAGGGGTACGCCTCATGCGACACTGATTGCAGCGAAGCGCAAGCGCCGCGCGGATGCCTTCCCGACGGCTCTTGTGCGCCCGAATGCAGTGCCGGCAGTCGCCGATCCGCGCTGATTCGGTGCACTTCAGCCAGGAGAACGCAGTGACGATCGACCAGAATGTCGTCGAAGACGGGAGCCGGGTGTTCCACGGGGCCTGTCCGCACGACTGTCCCGACACCTGCGCAGTCGAAGTGAAGGTCCGCGATGGTCGGGTCGTAGGCGTGCGCGGGCGGCACGATCACCCGTTCACCGACGGGCGCCTGTGCGTCAAGGTGAACCACTTCGAGGAACGCGTGAACCATCCGGACCGCGTGCTGTACCCGCTGCGCCGCACCGGGCCGAAGGGCGGCGGGCAGTTCGAACGCGTCGCGTGGAGCGAGGCGATCGCAGAGATCGGCAACCGCTGGCGGGCCATCATCGCGGACCAGGGAGCACAGGCGATCCTGCCCTGCGGTTACCTGGGCAACCTCGGCCTGTTGCAAGGTCTCAACGTCGGCGATCCGTTCTTCAATCGTCTCGGAGCCACCGTGTCCGAACGCAGTTTCTGCGGGTCAGGTGCTACCACCGGCACGCTCATGACGCTCGGAGCCACTCCCGGGACCGAGCCGGAGAGCTTCGTGCATTCGCGTTACATCATCCTTTGGGCCTGCAACCTCATCAGCACCGGCGGGCATCACTGGCCGTTCATCGCCGAAGCGCGGCGCCGCGGAGCGAAGATTGTCGTCATCGATCCGGTGCGGGGGCGCACCGCGCGGCAGGCGGATTGGCATCTGCCGATCCGGCCCGGCACCGATGGCGCGCTGGCGCTCGCTCTGGTGAACGTGCTCGCTACCGAAGGGTTGGTCGATCGGGATTACATCGATCGCCACTCGACCGGCTTCGAAGCGCTCGTCACGCGGGCCGCCAAGTACACACCAGAGCACGTCGCTGCCATAACAGGCCTCGCGGCCGACGACATCCGGTGCCTCGCGCGCGAGTACGCTGCGGCGCAGCCCTCGGTGATCCGCATTGGCGTGGCACTCGAGCGTCATCCCGGTGGCGGCAATGCTGCACGGTTGATCGCCGGATTGCCGGCGCTCGTCGGGGCCTGGCGGCACGTGGGAGGTGGCTTCCTGTACATGCCCATCGCGGCTTTCCCTGTGCACTGGGACCGGCTGATGCGCCCCGAGCTGTTGCCCGCGCCACCGCGCGTACTCAATCTGTGGAAGCTCGGCGCAGCCCTCTCAGGGCGTCTGCCGCTGGATCCTCCCATCCGGTCCCTCTTCGTCTACAACTGCAATCCGGCGGTCACCTTGCCGCGGCAGGACTGGATCATGGAAGGACTTGCCCGCGACGACCTGTTCACGGTGGTGAGCGAGCATTTCCTCACCGACACCGCGCGGTACGCCGATCTGGTGCTGCCGGCGACCATGCAACCGGAGCACCTTGACGTGGTGGTGCCGTGGGGTCACCTGTACCTCACGTACAACGCGCGTGCCGTGGCCGCAGCGGGCGAAGCCGTACCGAACACCGAGCTGTTCCGGCGGCTCGCGCGCGAGATGGAGTTCGACGACGCATGCTTTCGCGCGACCGATCGCGAACTGCTCGAGCAGTCGTTCGACTGGTCGCACCCCGCGCTGGCGGACATCGATCTCGAGCGCCTGGAACGCGAGGGTTACGCCCGCCTCGCGCTACCCGACGCCGCACACTGGGCGCCCCATGCCGAGGGCGGCTTTCCGACCCCTTCGGGCCGGGTGGAATTTGCCGCGAGCCTCGCGGCGGATGGCAACTTCGTCGTGCCCGCCTATCGGCAAGGCCTCACGACTCACCAGGATGGCGCCGCCGTGGCCGAAGTTCCCGAGTTCATCCCGCCGTGCGTCGATCCGGCCTACCCGCTGACGGTGTTGTCGCCGAAGTCGCATTTCTTCATCAACTCCAATTTCGCCAACGTTGCGCGGCAACTGGCGCATGCCGGGGAGCAGACCGTCACCATTCATCCAATCGATGCGGCGGCCCGCGGGGTTGGGGACGGCGATCGCGTCGAAGTGCGCAACGCACGAGGTGCCTTCCAGGGCACAGCACGCCTTTCCGAAGACGTGCTGCCGAGCGTCGTGTTGACCGTGCTGGGCCACTGGCCGGGCCGATCGGCTGGCGGTCGCGGCGTGAACGCCGTGACCGATGACGCCTATGCCGATCTCGGCCGAGCCCCCTTGTTCTCCGACACGCGGGTGGAAATCCGCCGGTTGTGAACTCCCCTGCGCCGCCATAAGTTGGTGCGCATGCTTCGTTTCATGCGCCAATTTGGTGCCGGATTCGACGGACACTTGGGCTATCTCCGTGAATACAAAGGCGTGTGGCGTGCCGCCTGCGATGGCATGCCGATTGCGATTTCCGTCGCCCGAGAGGAGAGCGACGCACACTTCGCTTCCTGTCGTTGTCGGCTAGGGTTCCGGGCGCTCGAAGCGCTGCTGGTCCGAGAGCCGACGGTCCTGCCGGCGTTCACGGTGGGGCTCCACGGAGGGACAAAAGCCCGGGAGGCCGAGTGGTGCGCTAGCCAAACCTCTCCCGCTGTTCCCACGTGCCTTCCGAGGAGTCCCCCATGCCAGCAACGCCCAAATTCTGCCGCGGACTCGCCGCGGTGCTCGCCGGTCTCGTGCTGTTCGTCGGTGCGGCGCGCGCCGAGATCAAGGTCGGCTACAGCGACTGGCCGGGCTGGGTCGCCTGGGCCATCGCCGAACAGCAGGGCTTCTTCAAGAAGCACGGCGCGAACGTCAAGCTGGTCTGGTTTCCCAACTACTCCGATTCGATATCGGCCTTGTCGTCGGGACAGCTGGATGCCAATTGCCAGACCTGGTCCGACACCATGGCCCCGCTCGCCAAGGGTATCCCGCTCAAGGTCGTATTGGTGAACGACAACTCGGCCGGCAACGATGCCTTGATGGCCGCGCCCAAGTACAAGGGCGTGAAGGATCTCAAGGGAAAGACCATCGCGCTCGAGGAGTTCAGCATTTCGCACTTCGTGCTGGCCACCGCACTCGCGAGGAACGGCATGTCGCAGAAGGACGTGAAGGTCGTGAACCTGTCCGCAGGCGATGCGGCGGCGGCATTCCTGAGCGGCCGGGTGGACGCGGCCACTGTCTGGAATCCCTGGGTGAACAAGATCGAACTCTCGGGCAAGGGCAAGGCGCTGTTCACGTCCAAGGATATGCCCGGCCTCGTCCCCGATCTGCTGGTGGCCCAGGAGAAATCACTCGCTGCGCACCGGGCCGATTTCGTCGGCATGGTGAAGGCGTGGTTCGAGGTGGAAAAGTTCATCCGCGAGAAACCGGACGAGGCCGTGAAGATCATGGCGAAGGTGGTGGAACTCGCTCCCGAGGAATACAAGGTCTTCCTGCCCGGCACCCGATTCTTCGGCGAAAAGGACAATATCGACGCGCTCGGACCCGCCTCGACGCCGCACTCCCTGCTCGCGACGGCGCCGGTGATCGTCAAGTTCCTGGAAGAGAACAAGCTGATCGAAGGCAAACCCGACTTCGCCAAGGCGATCGACGCATCGCTGGTGAAGGAAGTCGCGAAGAAATGATTCCGCAACAGCCGGCATAGACGACCATGGCATCGATTTCCCTCGCGCGGCCCGGCATCTGGGCAATCCGCGGCCCCATGAGCCAGCGGCGCTACTGGCTGTTCGCGGCCATCGGCTTGATCGCGCCGATCGTCCTCTGGTGGCTGGTCGCCAACTCCGGCTGGGTCGAGAAGGTGTTCATGCCCACGCCGGGATCGGTCTGGTCGCGCACCGCGCTCTGGTGGACCGAGGACAACCTGCTGCAGGACGCCGGCATCAGCATGTATCGCGTGACGGCGGGCTGGCTGCTGTCGGCGGTGATCGCGATGCCGATCGGCTTGTTGATCGGGACGTTCCGTCCGGTGCAGGCGCTGCTCGAACCGCTGACCGATTTCGTCCGCTACATGCCGGCGGTCGCATTCATTCCGCTGGTGATGCTGTGGATCGGCATCGACGAAGGTTCCAAGGTGGCCATCATCTTCATCGGCACCTTCTTCCAGATGGTGCTGATGGTGGCGGAGGATGTGCGCCGGGTGCCTGCCGCGCAGATCGAAGCCGCGCAGACCATGGGTGCCACGCGCATGGAGATCATCCAGCTGGTGCTGCTGCCGTCGGCCAAGCCGGCCCTGGTCGACACACTGCGGATCACCATGGGATGGGCATGGACCTACCTGGTGGTCGCCGAACTCGTCGCCGCCAACTCGGGCCTCGGCTACGCGATCCTCAAGGCACAACGCTTTCTCCAGACCGACAAGATCTTCGCCGGCATCATCCTGATCGGGCTGATCGGGCTGGTCATCGACCAGCTGTTCCGACTTCTTCACCGCAGGGCATTCCCGTGGATGCACAAAAAGTCGTAACAATCGCGCCGCGCATCCGCGTGCGCGCGCTCGGCAAGATCTTCGGCGACCCGCCGCACCAGGTCGAAGCGCTGAAGGACATCGATCTCGAAGTCTGCGACAACGAGTTCGTGACCCTGGTGGGTGCGTCGGGCTGCGGCAAGTCGACGCTGCTCCGGATCATCGGCGGTCTCGAGTATCAGACCAGCGGCGAGATTCTCTCGGGCGGCAAACCGGTGGCCGGCCCCGGCGCGGACCGCGCAATGGTGTTCCAGCACTACAGTCTGTACCCCTGGCTCGACGTGATGGAGAACATCCGGTTCTCGCGCCGGCTTCAGGCGAACCGGGGCGAGCTCACGTCTGCCGATGTCGAAATGGCTTCCGGGCGCGCCGAGGCCCTGCTCAACCTGATGGGTCTGCCCACCATGGCACATGCGTACCCCAATCAGCTTTCCGGGGGCATGCAGCAGCGTGTTGCGATCGCCCGCGCGCTGATGGGGCGCCCGGAGATCCTGCTCATGGACGAGCCGTTCGGCGCACTCGATGCGCAGACGCGTGAGGTCATGCACGACCTCATCCTGCATGTATTCAAGCTGGAGAAGGCCACCATCGTGTTCGTCACGCACGATGTGGAGGAGGCGATGTACCTGGGCCAGCGCGTGGTGCTGCTCGCTCCGCGGCCTGGTCGCATCGACACGATCTACAAGGTGCCGCTGCCGGGCCAGCGCCATCAGGACATGAAGCACTCGCGCGAGTTTCTCGACCTGAAGAAGGAGATCCTGCAGCGCATCCGCGAGACGTCGGGCATGAAGACCGATAGCGATCTGCTGGAGCAACTGTCGCGTACCGCGGGCAGCCAATGAGCGCGCCAGCGAAGGTGGACGTGCCGCCAGGGGCAGTGCTGTGGGAGGAAATCGTTCCGGGCGGATGTCATTGGTCGGGCGTCGTGCGGCGCGGGGTCGCGTTGCGCATGACCGATCTGGAAGGTGGCGCCAACGGCTCGATGCTGCTGTTCAACCACGAGGACCGCTGCGAGCGCTACAACATGCCTGACACGTTGAAGGCCCAGCACACGGCATATCTCACCAAGGGCAACGTGCTCTACACCGACATGGGCCGCGCATTGGCTTCGGTGATCGAAGACACCTGCGGCTGGCACGACACGATCTGCGGCGTGATGGACGACGCCACGCTCGAGGCGCGCTTCGGTCGCAAGCGCTACCAGGAGCATCGCAACGCGATGACGCGCAGCGGCATGGAAGGATTCGTGAAGGAACTCGGCCGGCTCGGCATGAACCGGCGCGACCTGCACGCGAACGTGAACTGGTTCAGCAAAGTCGCGGCATCGAATTCGGGCGACCTCGCCTTGGTGCCGGGACACGCCAAGCCCGGTGCCTTCGTGGATCTGCGCTTCGACATGCATGCGCTCGTGGTGCTGTCCAGCTGCATGCATCCCCTCGATCCGGCCACGGTGTGGGCGCCCAAGGCGCTCAAGCTGACCGCATGGCGCTGTGGTGTCGCACCGCCGGACGACTACTGCCGCAACTTCCGGCCGGAAAGCGGGCGCGCCTTCCTCAACACCGAACGCTACTTCGCACAATGAGCGCACTGACAACCAGCACGCGCCTGGAGACGGATGCAGTGGTGAACGAGATCTGCGCAGCCGGCGAGCCTTGGATGCGCGTGATCCGCAAGGGCCAGACCTTCCGCATCCACGACCTCGAGGGCAACCAGGCCGTCGACACACTCTTCTACCATGCCCACGATCCGGTGGAACGCTACAGCGCCGTGGACACGATCCAGCGCGAGCGCCATCTCTACATCACCACGGGCACCACGCTCTGGTCGACCGAAGGCCGGCCGATGCTGAAGGTCGTGGCGGATACCTGCGGACGGCACGACACGCTCGGCGGTGCGTGTGCGCAGGAAAGCAACACCGTGCGCTACGCGTTGGACAAGCGCTTCATGCACTCGTGCAGGGACAACTTCATGTCCGCCATCGCGCACCACCCCGAGCACCACATCGAGAAGCGCGACATCACGCACAACATCAACTTCTTCATGAACGTGCCGGTGACCCCGGAGGGCAGGCTCACCTTCGAGGACGGCATTTCCGCGCCAGGCAAGTACGTGGAGATGCAGGCCGAGATGGATGTCGTGTGCCTCATCTCGAACTGCCCGCAGTTGAACAACCCCTGCAACGCCTACAATCCGACGCCGGTGCGGTTGCTCGTCTGGGACTGAGGACAGATGTTCACCAAGGTCCTCATCGCCAACCGCGGTGCCATTGCCTGTCGCGTGATCCGGACGTTGCGCCGGATGGGCGTCCAGTCGGTCGCGGTCTACTCGGATGCCGATGCCGCATCGCTGCATGTGAGCGCCGCGGATGAAGCCGTCTCGATCGGACCGGCGCCGGCGGCGGAAAGCTATCTGCGGGTCGATCGCATCCTCGAGGCTGCGCGCACGACCGGCGCACAGGCGATCCACCCCGGGTATGGATTCTTGTCGGAGAACGCGGACTTCGCCGTGGCCTGCGCCGAGGCGGGCATCGCCTTCATCGGTCCGACGCCCGAGCAGATGCGGGCATTCGGACTCAAGCACACGGCGCGCGAACTGGCATCCGCCAACGGGGTGCCGCTGCTGCCGGGATCGGGGTTGCTCGACGACCTTCAGCATGCCCGGCGCGAAGCGGCGCGCATCGGTTATCCGGTGATGCTGAAGAGCACCGGCGGCGGGGGCGGTATCGGCATGCGCCTCACCTGGAACGAAGGGGAACTCGCCGACGCCTATGCGTCGGTCGAGCGTCTGGCGCGCGCGAACTTCAAGGACTCCGGCATCTATCTCGAGAAGTACGTGGAACAGGCGCGCCACGTCGAAGTGCAGATCTTCGGTGACGGGCGCGGCCATATCGTCGCGCTGGGTGAACGCGATTGCTCGCTGCAGCGGCGCAACCAGAAGGTGGTGGAGGAGACTCCCGCGCCCGGCGTCGATGCCGCGACTCGCGAGGCACTGCTGGATACCGCCGTACGCCTGGCCGGCGCGGTGGGTTACCGCAGCGCCGGCACGGTGGAATACGTGCTCGATGCGATCACCGGAGAGTTCTGGTTCCTCGAGGTGAACACGCGCCTGCAAGTCGAGCACGGCGTGACCGAAGAGGTGACCGGCATCGACCTGGTGGAATGGATGGTGCGCGAGGCGGCGGGTGAACTCGATCTGGCAGACTTCGTGCCGAAGGCGCGCGGCGCATCGATCCAAGTGCGGCTGTATGCCGAAGATGCCGCAAAGAACTTCCAACCTTCTAGCGGACCCTTGACCGAAGTCGCGTTCGGCGCGGGCGGACGCATCGAGACCTGGGTCGAGCGTGGCGTCGAAGTGTCGCCCTACTACGATCCGATGATCGCCAAAGTCATCGTGTCGGCACCCGATCGCCAGCGCGCGATCGAGCGGATGACCAAGGTGTTGGCGGGCACGCGGGTGGCCGGCATCGAGACCAACCTCGAGTATCTGCGACAGATCGTGGCCGATGCCACATTTCGCGAGGGGCGGCAGACCACCCGCACACTGGGCGGTTTCCGGTTCGTGCCGCGCACGATCGAGGTGATCGCGCCCGGTGTGCAGACCACCGTTCAGGACTGGCCGGGCCGCGTCGGCCATTGGGACGTGGGCGTACCGCCGTCGGGGCCCATGGATGCGCTCGCCCTGCGGCTGGCGAATCGCATCCTGGACAACCCGATCGGTGCAGCGGCGCTCGAGTGCACGGCATCCGGCCCCGAGCTGCGATTCAATTGCGATACCGTCATCGCCTTGTGCGGCGCCGCGACCGCCGCGACGCTCGACGGGCAGCCGGTGGCCTTCTGGCGCTCGCATCGGGTGCACGCCGGCAGTGTGCTGAAGCTCGGGCCGGTCCTGGGTACCGGGTTGCGCACCTACGTCGCCGTGGCGGGCGGCCTCGACGTGCCCGACTATCTCGGCAGCCGATCGACGTTCACGCTCGGTCAATTCGGTGGCCATGCGGGACGCACGCTGCGCACCGGCGACGTGCTTCACCTTGGCGAAGTGCCGGTGTTGCCGGAGCCGCGCGCCGTTCCGCCTGAGCTGGTGCCCGCCTACTCGCACGACTGGCAGATCGCAGTGTTGTATGGTCCTCACGGCGCGCCGGATTTCTTCACCGATGCCGATGTCGACACCTTCTTCGCGACCGCATGGGAGGTGCACTACAACTCGTCGCGCACCGGTGTGCGGCTCATCGGTCCGAAGCCGCAATGGGCACGCTCGGATGGCGGCGAGGCCGGGCTGCATCCGTCCAACATCCACGACAATGCGTACGCCATCGGTGCCATCGATTTCACCGGCGACATGCCGGTGATCCTTGGGCCCGATGGTCCGAGTCTGGGCGGTTTCGTGTGTCCCGCGGTCATCACCGATTGCGAACTATGGAAGCTCGGCCAGTTGCGACCCGGCGACCGTGTTCGCTTCGTGCGCGTGGAACAGAACTGGGCGACGGCGATGTCGCGCGCAGCCGATGCGGCGATCGAGCGCCTCGCCGTGCCCCCGGCCCCGAACGTTCGTCTGAGGCAGGGACCGGCGCCGATCCTCCATCGCACGGCGCCCGGACCCGGGCAACCCGAAGTGGTGTACCGCCAATCGGGTGATCGATATCTGCTGATCGAGTATGGCGAACTGGCGCTCGATCTCAACCTGCGGTTCCGGGTGCACGCGCTGATGACGTGGCTGGAAGCGCAACGGGTCCACGGTGTCGTGGACCTCACGCCGGGCATCCGCTCGCTGCAGGTGCACTTCGACGAGCGCGTGCTGCCGCTCGATCGCCTGCTGCGCCTGATGACCGACGCGGAAGCGGAGCTGCCCACGGTCGACGACATGGAAGTGCCCACGCGTGTCGTGCACCTGCCGCTGTCGTGGGACGACCCCGCGACCCGGCTCGCCATCGAGAAGTACACGCAGTCGGTTCGCAAGGACGCGCCGTGGTGTCCGAGCAACATCGAGTTCATCCGCCGCATCAACGGCCTCGAGTCCATCGACGAGGTGAAGCGCATCGTCTTCGATGCGTCCTACCTGGTGCTGGGGTTGGGCGACGTGTATCTCGGTGCACCGGTGGCCACACCCGTCGATCCGCGTCATCGCCTGGTCACCACCAAGTACAACCCGGCACGCACGTGGACTCCCGAGAATGCAGTCGGCATCGGCGGTGCGTATCTTTGCGTCTATGGCATGGAAGGGCCGGGCGGGTATCAGTTCGTGGGTCGCACCATCCAGATGTGGAACCGGCATCGGCAGACACCGGATTTCCGCGACGGCAAGCCGTGGTTGTTGCGCTTCTTCGACCAGATCCGCTTCTTCCCGGTGAGCGAACGGGAACTGATCAGGCTGCGTACCGACTTCCCGCTCGGCCGCTATCGGCTCGACGTGGAGCAGAGCACGTTCCGGCTTGGTGACTACAACCGGTTCCTGCGCGACAACGCCACCGAGATTGCGCGTTTCAAGACGCAGCAGCAGGCTGCCTTCGACGCCGAGCGCGAACGCTGGCGTGCGGCGGGCCAGGCCGAATTCGCGACCGATGATGCGGTGGCAGATGCCGGGCCCGATACCGAACTTGACCTGCCGCCCAACGGGCGCGCCGTGGCGACGCATGTGGCCGGGAACGTCTGGAAGATTCCCGTGAAGCCCGGTGATCGCGTGCGCGAGGGCGATCCGCTGGTGATCGTCGAGTCGATGAAGATGGAAATCAATGTCGCCGCTCCGTGCGGCGGCAAGGTGCTGCAACTGTTCTGCCGCGAGGGCGGGCAGGTGGCAGCGGGACAGGATCTGGTCGTGATCGAGGCGGCGTGATGGCGAAGGCTCTGATGGACTTGTCGATCTCGACGTTGCGCCGGCGCTATGCGTCCGGCGAGTCGACCCCACGCAGCTTGATCGAGTCCTTGCTGCCGGCATTGGAGGCAGAGGACGCCCATCGCGTCTGGATCAGCCGGCTCACGCGCGACCGGCTGCTTGCGTATGCGAATGCCCTCGAGGGCAAGGATCCGAGTGCGATGCCCCTGTACGGCATCCCGTTCGTCATCAAGGACAACATCGACCTCGTGGATTTGCCCACGACGGCGGCATGTCCGGCCTATTCGTATGCGCCGGCGCGTAGCGCGACCGTGGTGCAGCGGTTGATCAACGCGGGCGCCATCCCGCTCGGCAAGACCAATCTCGATCAGTTCGCCACCGGATTGGTGGGTGCCCGTTCGCCGTACGGCACCTGCCGCAACAGTTTCGATCCGGCCTACGTCTCTGGTGGGTCGAGTTCCGGTTCCGCGGTCGCCGTGGCGCTGGGCCTCGCGAGCTTCGGCCTCGGCACTGATACGGCCGGCTCGGGGCGGGTGCCTGCGGCTTTCAACAATCTCATCGGACACAAGCCATCGTGCGGCCTGTTGTCGGCATCGGGGATGGTGCCCGCGTGCCGGTCGCTGGATACGATTTCCATCTTCGCGCTGACCGCGGACGACGCGCAGCGCGTGCTGAGCGTTGCCACGGCGTTCGATGCCGAGGATCCGTTCTCGCGCACGGCGGAGCCTTCGGGATTCGATTTCGGTGCGTCGCCTGCTTTCCGGTTCGGTGTGCCCGACGCGAAGGACCTCGAATTCTTCGGTGATGCGGCGTATCGCGAGCTGTTCGCCCAGTCGGTGGAGCGTCTGCAGAGCTTGGGCGGTACGCCCAAGTCCGTCGATCTCGCGCCGTTCCTCGAGGCGGCGCGGCTGTTGTACGAAGGCCCGTGGGTCGCCGAACGCTATGCCGCGATCCGTCGCTTCTTCGACGAACACGAAGACGACCTGCATCCGGTGACGCGCGAAATCGTGGGCAAGAGCCGGCGCTGGCTCGCCGCCGATGCCTACGACGCACTGTACCGGCTGAAGCGTTTGAAGCGGGTTGCCGACGCCGTGTGGC
Source organism: Betaproteobacteria bacterium Ga0077523 (assembly GCA_001464695.1). GTDB lineage: Bacteria > Pseudomonadota > Gammaproteobacteria > Burkholderiales. The sequence goes on from LNDQ01000114.1 coordinate 132,823, forward strand.
GTGAGGTTGATTGTGTCGTGACACCGACGGCCGGTACGCACTACCGCATCGACGCCGTGGAAGCGGATCCGATCCGGCTCAATGCGAACCTGGGTCACTACACCAACTTCATGAATCTGCTCGACTACGCGGCCACGGCGGTGCCGGCCGGGTTCACCCCGGCGGGGCTGCCGTTCGGCGTCACGCTCTTCGCTCCCGCGCACTGCGACGGTCCGTTGCTGCGACTGGGCGGACGCTTGCAGCGCGCGTCGGTGCCGACGATGGGGGCCGGCGGCTGGGCGTTGCCGGATACCCCGGGTGCCGATCTGCCGGCGATGGCCACGGGTCAGGTCAGGGTTGCCGTCTGCGGGGCCCATCTGTCGGGGCTGCCTCTGAACGGTCAGCTGACATCGCGTGGCGGTCGGATGGTCGCGGCAGTCCGCAGCGCGCCCGACTACAAGTTCTACGCGTTACCGGGCGGGCCACCCAAGCGGCCCGGCATGATCCGGGTGGCCGCCGGGGGTGCAGCCATCGACATGGAGGTCTGGGAAATGCCGGCCCGGGAGTTCGGGTCGTTCGTCGCCGCCATTCCCGGGCCCCTGGGTATCGGCACGGTCAGGCTGGAGGATGGCTCCCATGTCCAGGGCTTTGTCTGCGAAGCAATCGCTGCCGACGGGGCCGAAGACATCACGGCCCTGGGGAGCTGGCGGCGCTACCTGGCCATCAAGGGGTGATCGGGCGGCGCCCTTGGCGTTGCGGTGACTGCCGCGAGGTTGCGTTGCAGGGTCACCCACCGCTTTGAGATGTACCGAAGGGCTGTGCGTCCCAGCTGCGCTGGACGCGGCCCTATCGCGGGCAGTGACATCTCACCCCCCGCCTTGAGACATACCGAGGGGCTGTGCGTCCCGGCTGCGGCGGACGCGGCCCCATCGCGGTCAGTGAAACCTCAGTGGTAGATCGTCGGCTGGTGCATCAGCACGTCGAAATTGCCCAGGAAGTCGTCGACCGATTCCACGGAGGCGTCGTCGGCGATCACCTCGGCCAGATAGTCGCGGAACTTGAGCCCGGCGTCGCCGTGCAGGTAAGTCCCTACTGACGTCATCTTGTTGATGAGTTCGAAGCCCTGACCGGGAAACTCCACGACATGGTAATTGGCGCTGCTGTAGACCACGTGCATGGCTGAACCCTCCTTTGAGGTGTGCTGCTGAAGTCCTGCAAGAGCCATGCCTTGAAGGTGCCGGGGCATTGCCGCTTTTCAAGGGCTCGAAGGCAGAGAAGCGGGCCACTGGCCGAGTGCACGCGGCGGGCTCACGGCGGATTTCGGCCGCACCGGCGGGTTGTGGTAGTTTTTTTCTGTCGGCTTTGCGCTAACCTTCAGTATCATCGGGGAAACTCGAACGTGTACCGGAGTCCGAGGCGGCACTTTGCTGCCGGAGTCCGGGGTCTCGGACTGGCCCGGAAGATCTCAGACCCTCACTTGACCCGCTACGAGCACATCGCTCACACGCTGGCTTCGGCCGGCCTCACCGAGCAAGATGCCCCCCCCGAGATCGCGCGTGAGATCGCGGCGGAGCAGGTGCGTCTGCTTTACCGACAGATTCCGTCGGCCCTGTTCGCGGCCGTGCTGGTGTCGGTCGCCGTCACCGCCGCATTGTGGGACGTAGCTCCCCACGCCACGCTGATCGGGTGGCTGGTGCTGACGAGTGTCGTCTCCCTCGCTCGATACGGGCTGCTGCTTGCCTTCCGCGAGCGGCGCCCCGGACTCGACGAGATGGATGCGTGGGGGCGGCGGTTCGTGGTGCTCACCGTCTGCGCCGGTGCCGCGTGGGGTCTTGGCGCCGCTCTGCTGGCCGCTGAGCCGGGTTTTCACCAGGCTTTCATCGGTTTCGTGCTGGCCGGGATTGGTGCCGGGGCAGTATCCACGTTGTCCTCCTACCCCCGCGCCTATTCGGCGTTCATCCTGCCGGCAGTACTGCCCTTTGCGATCGCCATGCTGCTGACCGGCGAATGGATTCCCTTTGCCATGGGCGCGATGGCGCTGTTGTTCGTTTCGATGATGATGGTGGTGGCCGGGCGCGTGGGCGCCAGCATCGAGCAGTCCCTCAAGCTGCGCTTTCGCAATCTCGGGCTCCTGGACGATCTTTCGTCCACCAACGCGCGCCTGAGCCAGGTGAACGACGCCCTCGAGACCGAGGTGGCGCAGCGGCGCGCCGCCCAGAACGTCCTGCGCAAGTCCGAGACCAAGCTGCGGCTGCACGCGCTGCAGGCGCCGCTCGCCTTCATCGAGTGGGATCTCAATTTCCGCGTGGTCGAATGGAATCCGGCCGCGGAGCGGATCTTCGGCTGGACGCGCGATCAGGCGCTCGGCCGCCGCGCTTCCCGGCTGATCGCCGGCGAACGCAGCTGTGAACACGTCGCCGCCATGTGGCAGCGGCTGCTCAAGGAGAAGCAGGGTGCGCGCATCATGCTCGACAACCGCACCCGCGAAGGCCGTGACATCACCTGCGAGTGGTACTACACCCCGCTGGTCGACGAGCACGGGCGCGTGATGTCCATCATCGCGCTCGCCCAGGACATTACCGCGAACAAGCTCGCCGAAGAGAAGCTCAACTACATCGCCTACCACGACGAGTTGACCGGGCTGCCGAACCGGGCGCTCTTCAACGACCGCCTGGCGAAGGCCATCGGCGAGGCGCGCCGGCGCGCCAACTCCGTCGGGGTGATGCTGCTCGATGTCGACAACTTCAAGGTCGTGAACGACACCATGGGTCACGATGTCGGCGACGCGCTGCTGAAGGACGTGGCGGCGCGGCTCCACGCCTGCGCGCGTGAAACCGACACCATTGCCCGGTTCGGCGGCGACGAATTCGCGATCGTGCTGGAGGACCTGCCCGACCCGAGCAAGGCCTTCACCGTGGCGCAGAAGATCCTCGACGCGTTCATCCCGCCGTTTCTGGTGAACGGTGCCGAGGTGTTCCTCGCCTCGAGCATCGGCATCACGTTCTATCCGTCCGACGGCGAGAACCTCGACGGCCTGCTGAAGAATGCGGACTCGGCGATGTATCACGCCAAGGCCCAGGGCCGGAACAACTATCAGTTCTACTCCGCCGACCTCACCGAGCGAGCGCACGCGCGGCTCGCCATGGAAACGAGCCTGCGGCGGGCGCTCGAGCGCGACGAGTTCAGTCTGCATTACCAACCGAAGGTGGAACTGCGCACGGGGCGGGTGACCGGCGTCGAGGCATTGCTGCGGTGGCAGGATCGCGACCGTGGTCCAGTCGGGCCGAACGAATTCATTCCCATCGCCGAGGAGAGCGGTCTCATCCTGCCGATCGGCGACTGGGCGCTGCGCGCGGCCTGCACGGAATTGAAGCGCTGGCACGACGAGGGGCTGACGGGCCTCCGCCTCGCCGTCAACCTGTCGTCGCGGCAGTTCCGGCACAAGCGGCTGGTGAACAATATCGCCCGCATCATCGAGGAGACCGGGTTCGACGCCCGCTGCCTCGAATTCGAGATCACGGAAAGCGTGCTGATGGGGGTCGACGCCCAGGTGAGCGAGGTACTCGCGGGTATCAAGGAGATGGGGATCTCGATCTCGATCGACGACTTCGGGACCGGCTATTCGAGCCTGTCCTACTTGAAGCGCTTCCCGATCGACACGCTCAAGATCGATCGCTCGTTCGTGCGCGATATCCCGGCCGATCTCGACGACGTCGCCATCGTGCGGGCCATCATCGCCATGGCGCGCAGCTTGCGCATGCGCACGGTTGCCGAAGGGGTGGAGCAGGAGGAGCAGATGCGCTTCCTGCGGGCCGAGGGCTGCGAAGAGATGCAGGGGTTCCTCTACAGCCGGCCGCTGCCGGGCGATGAAGTCCTGCGGCTGCTCAAGATGAAGGCCCAGATCGCCTTTCTGTAAAGGTATAGTCGGGGGCTCCCGGCGCTGGAAGGCCGGTCACAACAAGAACTGGGGAGACGAACCATGCGCTATCTGCCGCTGGGTCCGAGCGGGCTCGAGGTGTCCGAGATCTGTCTGGGTACCATGACCTGGGGCCAGCAGAACACCGAGGCCGAGGCCCACGCCCAGCTCGACTATGCCGTCGGGCGCGGGGTGAACTTCATTGACGCTGCCGAGATGTACCCGGTGCCGCCGAAGGCGGAAACCCAGGGGCGCACGGAAGCCTTTCTGGGCAGCTGGTTGAAGCGCCAGCAGCGGGACAAGGTCATCGTCGCGACCAAGATCACGGGGCCGGGACGCGGGTTCGACTGGGTTCGCGGCGGCGACCTGGCGATCAACGCGAAGAATGTCCAGGCGGCGGTGGACCTCAGCCTCAAGCGGTTGCAGACCGACTACATCGACCTCTACCAGATCCACTGGCCCGATCGCTACGTACCCTCGTTCGGCAACACTTTCTACGACCCGACCAAGGAGCGGGCGGCGGTTCCCGTCGCCGAACAGCTGGAGGCCTTCGGGGCCATGGTCAAGGCGGGCAAGATCCGGCACCTGGGCCTGTCCAACGAAACCCCGTGGGGAGCCCTCGAGTTCGTGCGGGAGGCGCAGCGCTTGAATTTGCCGCGGGCCGTCTCCATCCAGAATGCCTACAACCTCCTCAACCGCAGCTTCGAGTGGGGCCTGTCGGAGGTACATCGCAATGAAAACATAGGCTTGTTGGCCTACAGCCCGCTTGCCTTCGGCCATTTGACCGGCAAGTACCAGAACGGCGGGAAGCCCGCAGGCGCACGCCTGACCGTCTATCCACCGTTCGGTCAGCGCTACGACAAGCCCAACGTTCCGCCGGCGACGGCGGCCTACGCCGCCCTGGCCAGGGAGCATGGCTTGACGCCGGCCATGCTGGCGCTCGCTTTCGTCCGCAGCCGTTGGTTCCTGGTCAGCAACATCGTGGGGGCCACCGGCCTGGAGCAGCTGAAGGAGAATATCGATTCCGCCGACGTCACCCTTGCCCCGGAGGTCCTGGCGGCCATCGACGCGATCCACCTCCGCTTTCCGAACCCCGCGATCTAAGGGGCTTTTCCGAGGGCGTGGGCGGGCGGAATCGTTTGACAGAGCAGGGTCATGTCCAGATAATCGCGGGTTTCGTCGGAGGGGTTCCCGAGCGGTCAAAGGGATCAGACTGTAAATCTGACGGCTCTGCCTTCGAAGGTTCGAATCCTTCCCCCTCCACCAGAGATTCGAGAAGGAAGCAAGCGGCGAACGGGCAGGGCGGCTCGAGAATCGAACCAGAGGAATCGGAGTTAAGGCAGGGGCAAGGCGGGTGTAGCTCAATGGTAGAGCAGAAGCCTTCCAAGCTTACGACGAGGGTTCGATTCCCTTCACCCGCTCCAGCATTTTCAACCCTGGCCGCAAGGCCGGGCAGGTCCTCCGAGGATCGATCAAGGGTTTCAATGAGGCCGATGTAGCTCAGTGGTAGAGCACTCCCTTGGTAAGGGAGAGGCCACGCGTTCAATCCGCGTCATCGGCACCAACGGTTTCGACGGCAAGTCACCAAGCGATAAGGGCATCCGAACATGGCAAAGGGCAAATTTGAGCGAACCAAGCCACACGTGAACGTGGGGACGATTGGACACGTGGACCATGGCAAGACGACGCTGACGGCGGCGATC
>LNDQ01000115.1 GCA_001464695.1 Betaproteobacteria bacterium Ga0077523
GGCGTTTGATTGATGCACGCTTTGATGGCACGAAAGTCCGAGCGCAGTTTCAAGAAAGGATACGAGTGAAGATCGTCGCGGCATCCTGCTGCAAATTGCAACAAACGAATCCCCAGCCGGTATGGAAGGAGATCCAGGACGAGAGTCCAGATGTACTTCTTCTGCTCGGTGACAACATCTATCTGGACCACGATCATCATTCGGATCCTGTTGCCTTGAGGAACGAACTGCGGCGGTCCTACGATGCACAGCTCGCGGAGCCCAGCTTTGCAGGCCTCCTGGCCAGCGTTCGGCAACGTGACGGGGCCATCCTGTCGATCTATGACGATCACGACTTTCTCGGTAACAACCGCCATGGTGGAGATCATCCTCCGGGATTGCGGGAAACGGCCCGAGCGGAACTGGTGCGTGCGTTCGCTCCGCCAAGAACGGGGGATGACGTCTATTCGGTGACGAGATCCGATCTCGTGGACATCGTTGTTCTCGACGAGCGGTTCTATCGTCGTGCGCCGTCATCGGCGAAGGCAGATCGCGATGCGATCCTCGGCGCTCAGCAGTGGCAGTGGTTCGAGAGTGTCGTGAGGCAGGCCGCCGAGAAGTATCTCGTCGTTGCTTCGAGCACGACATTCCACACATATGGAGACGAAAGCTGGGAGCAATACCCGAGCGCCTTCAATCGCATGCGGACGCTACTGGGGCACCGTCGAGGGGCAATGATCGTGTCAGGGGATGTTCATCGCAATGCCCTGTACGACGACAGTGGCGTCATGGAGATCGTCACTTCGGGCGTAGCTCGCAACGGCATCGTGTTCGGAGTGCCGAGAAGGAACTACGGGGTTCTGACGTTCGAGGGCGATTCCACCCGGGTTCAGCTCCGAAGCTCCAAGGCGAGCTGGCGCTTCGATGTGACCATTCCACGCAGTCGTTGGAGTCTCTGAAGCGGGTTCGCAGCCAAGATAGTGGTGGCGCGACGCGCCGTCCCCAGATGGTCCTGTCCGTGGCAGTCACGGACCTAGTGGAGATACCAGATGAAAGCTCATGTGCTTGCCCACGGTGCAGTAACCAAGGACCACCGGTTTCCGGGAAACGATCCGGACGACAAGCGGTACAAGCAGCGCTATCTCGCGGAAGGTGATTCATGGTTCTCGCTCGGCGGGGTGCCGTATGAAAACCTGTTGTTGGAACTGGATCTGCCCGAGCGCGCGGTCATCGTCAACATCGCGGAGCCCGGCGACGAGATCGTGCGGATGGCAAGCCCGTCCCGTGTCAAGGTGTTCACGCGGCTGGTGGTGAAGAAGGCCACAGCGTACAAGTGGAACGCGATTCTGTTGTCGGGGGGAGGCAACGACCTGATCGATCGAGCCGATGCCATCCTCCGGCGTGGATCGACCGTCGAGGAATGCATCAATCAGGCGGAGCTGGGGAGGTGCATGCGCGATATCGCTGGTGCCTATCGGACGCTCGCAGAGATTCGCGATGACCAGAGGAGCGAGAACGCGGGTGTCCCCATGATTGCTCACACCTACGACTATCCGACGCCACGCAATGCTCCGGCGTTGTTCTTCGGCAGCAAGGTACGTGGGCCCTGGCTGTTCACGGCACTGTCGGACAGGCAGATCGAGGAGAGTCTCTGGGTTGCGGTGGCAGATCGACTGATGGATACGTTGGCGGAGACCATTCTCGGCCTCGCTGCTGGCCCGAAGAGGATCGCACAGTTCAAGGTGGTGGAGACACGAGCTACCTTGGACCGCGCCCAACCGGGGGCCACCAAGAAGAGCGGCGACTGGCGAAATGAGATTCACCCCTGGAAGGGCGGATACACGAAGCTGGCAGCGAAGCTGGCAAGTGCGATCTCTGCCTGATGAGGAGAGTGCGTTCTTGTGTGGAGGGCGGACGGTTCAGCGCAGTGCGACTGTCGCCGCGACCGAACCCTCGTGTGAGGTTCCACGGGCTACCAATCGAGGAAAACATTCATGAACCTGCCAATTGTCGTCGACGTTGCGATCGGATTGAGCTTCGTGTACCTGAGCGCGAGCTTGTTCGTCACGATCGTGAACGAGTACATCGCGCAGATCCTTACCTTGAGAGGTAAGCAGCTCGCGGCGAATCTGAGGAGGCTGATCGACGATCCTGCGATCGCCGAGACGCTCGGCAAGTTGCCCGCACTGGCACCGTTCTTCGGGAACGGTGTGGGCCTTAGGCCGAGTTCATATGTGGCACCGCAGGTTCTGGCGCAAGCCCTCGTCGGTTGCATCCGGGCAAGCGCCAATGAGCCTGCAACCATGAAACAGGTGGTCGCCTCCATTGACGGGCTGGTGCTCGACTCGACGCTGAAAGTGCAGCTTAAAGGCATCGCGCAGACCGTGCAGGACGACGTGAAATCGTTTACCGCGGCCGTGGAGGCCTGGGTGGATCAGTCCCTGACGATGTTGGGGGAGGCTTACAAGCAACGGCAGCAATGGATCAGTTTCGCGGTTGGGCTGGTGATCGCCGTTGTCTTTAATCTGGATACGATCGTCCTGGTCGATCGTCTGTACAAGGACGAGGGCGCGCGAGAGGCCGTGAGCGGTGCAGCAGCAGCATTGGTGGAAAAGACCGACAAGGCGACCTTCGACAAGTGCGTGAAGGAGGCGTCGATTACGACAACCCCTACTACGGAATGCGCGACATTGGCGGGTCTTGTCGAGGGAATCAAGCATCAAGGCGATTCCTTCGCGAAGTTGCCGATCGGCCGGAAGTGCGACTCGATCGCTTCTTGCCTGCAGCCGCCGACGTCCGCCGTAACATATTTGGGCTGGGTACTGACTGCGTTGGCGACGGCTCTGGGCGCATCGTTCTGGTTCGACCTGCTCGGCAAGCTGGTCAGCATCCGCCACGGCATGCGCAAACCGGAGGCGAAGCAGGACGCCGGGAAGTAACGAGCATTTTGGCCTCGGCGACCGATCATTGCGAGGGAGTCTAAGTCGAAGCAACCGGGGAGCGCTGTGGTGCCGCTGAACGGTACCTACGCGGAGACGGTGGGATTCGCTTTCCGTATCGCCAGTTGCGCCCGCTGCCGCACCAGATCGATGTGCTGTCGAAAGCTGTAGAGATTCTCGGAGTAGGCGAGCGGCGTCTCGATCCGATGGACCGAGTCGTCGAGCTGCTCGAGGCGCGTGAGAATCTGCTCCAGCTGCTCGGCCGTGCGGCGCTCCTCCAGTTCCAGTTCGATCTCCTTGAGAGTCGCGTACCAGCGATAGATGCGCGAGCGCACGCGCCATCGGTAGAGTTGCGGCAGCAAGCGGCCCGCGGGAATCAGGACGACCAGCGCAGGCACGACCAGGACGAGCAGGCGGTCGACGAGATTGGCGCCCCAATAGGGCAAATAGCGCTGCAACAACGGCGGCCCCGACTTGTAGAACCGCGCGGCTTCCGGACTGAGCGGCAACTCGGTGTCGTTGGCGGCCGGGAAGGCCCTCAGGTCGGAGAAGAGAGTCGGTTCGCCATGCACTTCCGACGCGGCACGCAGCAGGAGATAGGCAAGTGCAGGATGCAGATCGTGTTTGACGACCAGGTTTGCCGTCGTGCCTAGCAGCGTGACGTCCTGCGCCGGGACGTTGTGGGTGAGATCGAACACGCCTTGCGGCAGGACGAACTTCCTCAGGTAGAAGTAGCGGCGCGTGTAGGCATCCGCCCGGCTGATGCCGAGCAGGTGAATTCCCTTCGTAGTCAACAGTTCGCGGACGATGGGCGAATGGGGGCCGGCAACGAAGAACGCCGCGTCGATGCCGCCCGACACCAGGAGATTCCGGGCGGTCTTGCCGCCGATCTTCATGATGGTGGTGGGCGGCTTGGCGATTCCCGTTGCTTCGAGCATGGTCATGGCGAGCGCTGCCGTCCCGCTGTTTTCTTCGCCGATCGCGATCATCTTGCCGTCCAGCGGCGGCAGCCGATCCAGCGGGCGATCGCCGCGGTGGAAAATCCAGAGAACCTCGTTGTAGACGCTCCCGAGCGACGCAAGATCCTTCGTGGTTTCTGGTGCGGCGGCGCTCACGATGCCGCCCTGCACCAGCGCGACGTCCACCTCGGCCGACGGATCCGACAGCCGGCGCAGATTCTCGACCGCGCCGCTGGAAGGCCATAGCCGCAAGGTCACGCCGTCGCGCGCCAGGATGTCGCGGTACTTCAGCGCGATGGCGTGGTAGGCCCCGTCGGCGACCCCGGTCGACATCACGATCTCGCTGGGCGGCGCTGGCCGCATCACGAACAGGGTGAGGCCGAATGCGACGATGACGACGAGCGTGGAGGGAACGGCGACCAGGAGCAGGTCCCGGTCGATGCGGCGCTTCCCGATTGCCATGGGTCGTGTTCAGCCTGGGGCGGAGCGCCGGATTATAGAGGGCCGGTCCCAGCGTTCGTCGGCTTTGCCCGGCCCATCCATAAAGTCCTCGCCCGTGCTGCCGTTACCGGAGGGATCAGGCTGCGCCAACAATACGAACAAGGCATCGACAGCGACGACCATGACTGCCGCCCCGGAACGGAAGATCGGGCGCTTTCCCATTCTCAAGGTGCTGGGGCGGGGTTCCCAGGGGGCGGTCTATCTGGCGCAGGACCCGGAACTCGACCGCCTGGTGGCCGTGAAGCTGGTGGCCGAGATCCACTACGGTAATCGCGAGGATCCCGGTCCGTCGCCGCAAGCCCGGAACCTGGCGCAACTGCGCCATCCCAACATCGTCGCACTGCACGAAGCGGGGCGGATCCACGGCTTCACCTACCTGGTCTTCGAGTACCTCGAAGGAACCGTGCTGCGGGAGGAGCTCGCGAAGTCGGGCCCGCTCGTGCTGCCGCACGCCTACAGCACGATGATCCAGATCGTCGATGCCATGGCCTATGCCCATGCCAAGGGCATCCTGCACCTCGATCTGAACCCGAACAACATCATGCGCGACGAAGCAGGGCGACCGCGCATCGTGGACTTCGATCTGTCGCGCTCGGTCGATGGCGGGGCAGCGCATCCGGAGGTGATCGCCGGGACGGCGTCGTACATGGCACCGGAGTACCGATCCGGCGATTGCATCGATGCCCGGGCCGACGTGTACGCGCTGGGACGCATCTTTCAGGATCTGCTCACCGGCGGGCGTCGCGGGGCGTCGGATGGGCCACCTCCCGATCCACAGATGCAACTTGAGTCGATGCGCCAGATCGACGGCTCGGGGCCCTTCATCGACGTGCTCCGATGTGCCATGGATCGAGATCCGGCACGGCGCTATCCCGATGCTCGCCGGATGCACGAGGCGATGCTCGCCGCGTGGAAGCGAGCCGAGGATCTGGTCGTGCCGCCAGCCGATTCCCTGCACGGCACCATCGCCTACGTGATGAAGCGCATCGAGCGCAAGGGCGACTTCCCAGCCGTCTCGCGTACGCTTGCGGAGGTCAACCAGCTCACGAGCGGTGACCAGCCCGCGTCGATTTCGCGCCTGACGGACGTGGTGCTGCGCGACTACGCCCTCACCAACCGGCTGCTCAAGCTGGCCAATTCCGCCGGGTTCGCACCGGCGTCGGGATCCATCAGGACGGTGAGCGACGCGATCCGTGTGCTGGGGACCGAGCAGGTACGGCTGACGTGCAACGGGCTTACCTGTTTCGGGCACTTCGCCGCGCGCAAGGCGGATCAGCGATTGCGTGAGGAGTCCGTCGCTGCGTTCATCACCGGACTGATCGCGCGCCACCTGGCGCAGCAGGTGCGATCGCGCGAAGTGGAACAGGCGTTCCTGGCGGGGATGCTGTACACCCTGGGGCGGATGCTGGCGCTGTACTACTTCACCGAGGACTTCGAGGAGATCGAGGCACTCGTTGCGCAAGGCGCGACGGAGGATCAGGCTGCACGATCGGTCCTGGGCATCACGCTACGCGAGTTGGGTGTGGCGGTCGGCCGAGTCTGGGGTTTGCCCGAGGCGAGTCTCGAGTGCATGGGAGCCGATAGGCAAGCGGGCGGCGCGATCGCCGAGTCACCTTTGGGATCGACCGTGCGACTGGCCCATCGACTGGTCGAGGTCGACGGTGAGGCCGACCCGGACAACGCGAGCCTGCTCGTTGCTGCCGCGCAGTTTTCTCTGGCGGCGGGCCTCGACCTGCCGGCGCTGCACGCGCTGCTGAGTGCGGCGGTCGACAAGTTCAGAATGTTCGCCCAGGTGCTCGAGGTGGATGCCGCGCGCAGCGCGAGCGTGGGGAGGATCGAGCGCTGGCTCGAACGGACCCGCAAGGAAAGCTTGATGGAAGGACCTGTGACAGCCGCCGCTGCGACCTAGCGTCCCACTCGTTGCGGCGGGATCACGCCTGCAGCGCTGCCTGCTTCCTGTGCAGGAACCACTCGTCCAGCACGAAGCTCCTGGTGAACCATTCGCTGCCCATGAGCCGGGCCGCGGCGAGCTTCTTCAATCCTTCCGGTAGGCGCTCGGTCATCGACTTCGTCTGCCGCGCCCCGAAGCGCTCCAGCATCTTCGCCTCGTACGGGGCCAGCTTCGACGCGCTGTAGTCACCCCTGGCGGCGATGAGGATCTCCGCGGCGAACATGGCCGATTCCACCGCGGGACGAATGCCTTCCCCGCTCTGCGGATACGCGAGCCCCGCCGCATCGCCGATCAGCATGGCGCGATCGCCGAGGAATGGCCGGGGCGCGTGGTTGTAGAGCAGATACGCGTGGCCACCCAGCTTCTCTGGCGTGTCCTGCGGCACACGCCGTTCGGCCTTCAACCAGCGCACGAACTCGGCGACGTGCTCGGACAGCTTGTGATTGTCTTCGCGGCCGAGACCGACGTTGAGATAGTCGCCCTTGCGGAAGATCCAGCCGTAGCCCTTCAGGTCCGGACAGAAATACAGTTCGGGGGCTTCACCGAGTGCCGCGCAATCCTGCTTCTGCGCCTCGGTCATCGGGAACTCGATCTCTTGCGCGGCCACCACGCTCTCGCTCTGGCCGAGTTGCGCGCCGATGTGACGGGCGACAGGGCAGAAGTGCCCGCCGGCACCGACGACGAATTTCGCCTCGATGCTGCCGTTGGCGACCCAGCCGTTGGCTGAGCGTTCGAGCGATTTCAGTTGGGCGGGAGGGGCCAGGCGCGCGCCACAGCGTTCGAGCAGATAGGCATCGAATTCGAAGCGACGAATGCCGTAGCTCACGACTTCGGGATACTTCGTGTTGACGATGCGGCCTTCGATCATGCCGGTACGGAAGGCGGTGATCGGTTGAATGGTGCGGCCGGTGGCGCGATAGGCATCGACGTCCATTTCCAGCTCCTCCACGACCGCCGGCGTCACCCAGCCCGCACAGATCTTGTCGCGCGGGAACGCCTTCTTGTCGAGGATCATCACGTCGATGCCGGCGCGCTTCAGCAATCGCGCGCAAGTGGAGCCGGCTGGGCCGCCACCGACGATCAGGATTTCGCAGGTTTCCATTCGGGGGAAGGAGTCGTCAAGTTGAGCACCGCTTGCCCCCACCCTGGCCCTCCCCCAGCGGAGCCGGGGGAGGGAATGGAGCGGGGAGGGGGTTAGCGCGGGTACAGGTGTTCGCGGTTCATCGGAATCGTGTTGTCCTGGGGCCGGGCGAACACGATCTGGAACAGCTGCAGCGCGCCGGTCAGGAACGATGCCTGCGATGCGGCCAGGTACATGCGCCACATGCGCACGAAGCGCTCGTCGTACATCTTGCGCACGTCGTCGACGTGAGCCTCGTAGCGGTTGAGCCACGCTTCCAGTGTGTGGGCGTAGTGCAGCCGGAGGTTTTCGACGTCGAGCACCGAGAACTGGTGACCTTCGAGGATCTGCATCATTTCCGCCAGGGTCGCGGGATACGCACCGGGGAAGATGCGCTTCTCGGTCCAGGCGTTCATCGGTGCCGGCTTGTTGCGGCCGATGGAGTGGATGAGGGCCCGGCCGTGCGGTTTCAGCACGCGGTGGATCACATCGCCCAGGGTCGGATAGTTGTCCAGGCCCACGTGCTCCAGCATGCCCACCGAGACGAAGACGTCGCATTCGCCCTGCATGGTGCGGTAATCGTCCAGCACGTACTCGATGCGGGTGTCGAGGCCCTCTTCCTTGGCCTTGGCCCGCGCGAACTTCACCTGCTCCTGGGAGATGTTGAATGCGCGTACGGTCACGCCGTAATGCTTCGCGAAATGGCGTGCGAGACCGCCCCAGCCGCACCCGGCTTCGAACACCACCTGACCGGGCTTCAACTCCAGCTTGCGGGCGACGTGGTCGAGCTTGGCGATCTGCGCCTCTTCGATCGACATGCCGGGGCGCGGGTAGTACGCACACGTGTACTGCATGCGCGCGGTATCCAGCCACAGCTTGTAGAACTCGTTGCCGAGGTCGTAGTGGTGGTGGATGTTCTCCTTGGACCCCGACAGCGTATTGGCCCGCGGCTTGTTCATCCAGCGCAGGAAGCGCGCCTTGAGCGACTTGTCCGGCAGGTTGTCGAGGCCGAGAAACACGTGCTCGAGGAACGCCACGAGGTCGCCTTCGATCTCGATGCGGCCGTTGCTGTAGTCGTCCGCCGGGTAGACCTCGGGGTTCACCAGCATGCGCATCAGGGCGCCGCGATCGCGGATGACCATGGTCGCCACCGGTGCGGCCGACCCGCACACGATCTCCTCGCCGCCCCAGAGGCGGATGCGGATGGGCGGATTGCCGGCGGTCTCGAGCAGGCTTTCCAGCAGGCGGCGTTCCACGGCCGTTACGCCACTGCGTGCAGCAGCGGCTGACGTCTGTTCCAGCTGAAGGTGGCCTTCCCTTTGGTCCATGGTCTTCCTCCGGGGGGAATAGCCGCCATTTTGGCGCAATGCCGCATGGACGCCAACCGTCCAGGGCGTCCGGGTATGACAAGTGGGCGGGCGCTAGTGATGGTAGGGCGCCCTGACGGCGTCGACGACCGCCTTGGTGACGTCGGCAGTGCGTGCCGTTCCGCCCAGATCGGGCGTGAACATGCGGGCGCCGGTGGCGATCTCCACGGCACGCATGAGCCGCCTGGCCGCCCGGGTCTCACCCAGATGATCGAGCATCATGACGGCGGTCCAGAAGGTCGCGACCGGGTTGGCCACGCCCTTGCCTTCGATGTCCCACGCCGATCCGTGGATCGGTTCGAACATGCTGGGAAAGCGGCCTTCCGGGTTCAGGTTGGCCGTCGGCGCGATGCCGAGGCTACCCGACAGCGCAGCCGCGAGGTCCGACAGGATGTCCGCGTGCAGATTGGTGGCCACCATGACGTCCAGGGTAGCCGGTTTCAGCACCATGCGCTGGGTGGCGGCGTCCACCAGGACCTTGTCGGTCGTAACGTCGGGGAAGTCGCGCGCCACTTCGGCAAAGATCTCGTCCCACATCACCAGCCCGTTGCGCTGGGCGTTGGACTTGGTGACCAGGGTCAGCAGCTTGCGCGGGCGGGATTGCGCCAGCTTGAAGGCAAAGCGGTGGATGCGTTCCACACCGGCGCGGGTGAAGATCGAAACTTCGGTGGCGACCTCTTCCGGGTGTCCGCGGTGCGACCGGCCGCCCTGTCCGGAATACTCGCCTTCGCTGTTCTCGCGCACGATGATCCAGTCGATGTCGCCCGGCGACTTCAGCCGCAGCGGCGGGTCGATGCCCGGCAGGATGCGCGTCGGCCGCACGTTGGCGTACTGGTCGAAGCCCTGGCAGATGGCGAGGCGCAAGCCCCACAGCGAAATGTGATCGGGCACCTGCAGCGAGCCGACGGCGCCGAAGAAGATGGCGTCGAAGGGCTTCAATTGTGCGAGCCCGTCGTCGTCCATCATGCGGCCGTGCTTCAGGTAGTAGTCGCTGCCCCAGGGGAAATGCTTGAAGTCGAGCGCGAACGAGCCGTCGGCCTGCGCCAGGGCGTCGAGCACTTCGATGCCGGCGGCGATGACTTCCTTGCCGATGCCGTCACCGGGGATGGCTGCGATCTTGTAGTGTTTCATGATGGGGGCATTCGAGATGGCGGCTGGCTGGCCCCCACCCTAACCCTCCCCCAGCGAAGCTGGCGCATGCGGGGGAAGGATGGGATGGGGGCAAAGGGGGTAACGCCTAGAAGTTGACGTTACTCCCACCCTTCAACTTGAGAATGGCGCGAGCATCGTCGGGTGTCGCGATCTGCAGCCCCAGCTCTTCCAGAATGCGCCGGATCTTCGAAACCTGATCGGCATTCGTCTTTGCGAGCTGGCCCTTGCCGATCCACAGACTGTCCTCCAGACCGACACGCACATTGCCACCCATCACCGCCGACATCGACGCGATGTACATCTGGTTGGACCCGGCACCGAGCACGGACCACTGATACTGGTCGCCGAACAACCGGTCGGCCGTGCGCTTCATGTGCATCACGTCTTCCGGATGCGGGCCGATGCCGCCGCGCAGGCCGAACACCGACTGGATGAAGAGCGGCGGCTTCACGATCCCGCGGTCGAGGAAGTGCGAGGCCGTGTACAGGTGGCCGATGTCGTAGCACTCGATCTCGAAGCGCGTGTTGTTCGCGCTGCACGACTCGAGGATGTAGGCGATGTCCTTGAAGGTGTTCTTGAAAATGCGATCATCGGAACCGGCAAGGTAGGGCCGTTCCCAGTCGTACTTGAAGTCCTTGTGGCGGTTCAGCATCTCGTACAGGCCGAAGTTCATCGAGCCCATGTTGAGCGACGCCACCTCGGGCTTCAACTGCAGCGCCGGCTGCAGGCGTTCCTCGATCGCCATGGTCGGCGCGCCACCGGTGGTGAGGTTGAGCACCACGTTCGAGGCGGCTTTGATCTTCGGCAGGAAGCGCCGGAACATGTCCGGGTCCTGCGTGGGGCGGCCGTCTTCGGGCATGCGCGCATGCAGATGCACGATGGCTGCGCCGGCGTTGGCGGCGCCGATCGCCGCCTCCGCGATCTCGTCGGGCGTGATCGGCAGGTAGGGCGACATCGATGGTGTATGGATCGCGCCGGTCACGGCGCAGGTGATGATGACTTTGCGTTGGGCTGCCATGGATCTCTCCGGAAAGGGCTATCGGTGTTTCTTGTCCTGGTCGCGCTTGTGCGCGATCAGCGCCATCAGACGGCGGTCGCGCCAGGCTTCGCGTGCGGCGTGTTCGCTCTGGGGCATCAGGTCGCGACGCTCGGCTTCGATGCGGCCGGCCAGTTCATCGTCCCACGGACGGTAGGTGACCCCGCGCATCATCCCCTGCATCTTAGGCCCGTACCGCTTGGCGTAGTCGGTGACGCCGCCGGGCGCATTGAGGTCGATGGTCTCGAACGGTCCCATGAAGGCCCAACGCAGGCCGAGCCCGTCGCGAATGCACTTGTCGAGATCCTCGACGCTCACGTAACCCTCGTCCACGAGCCGCCACGATTCCTGCAGGAGGGCCGCTTGCAGGCGGTTCAGGATGAAGCCTTCGATCTCCTTCCTGACGATGATCGGTACCTGACCGGCGCGTTCGTGCAGTACCCGCGCACGTTCCACCACCTGCGGGTCGGTGAAGGGGGCGGGCGACAACTCCACGACCGGAATCACATGCGGCGGATTCACCGGATGCGCCACCAGGCAGCGGTGCCTGCCGGGCACGTGGCCGGCGAAGCGCGAGGTCTCGATGGTCGAGGTGGACGAGGCGAGAATGCAGTCGGGTGCGGCCAGCGCATCCAGGTCACTGAAGACCTGGCGCTTCACGTCCTCGCGTTCGGAAGTGTTCTCCTGCACGTATTTCGTGCCTTCGAGCGCAGCGGCCAGAGTCGGCGCGCCCGTGATGCGAGCCGCCACGACCGCAGGCGCTTCGCTCATGAGGCCGAAGGACCGGTATTCGGCGAGGCCTTCCTGGATCAGTGCGAGCGCATTGTCCACGGCGCCCGGCGCGCTGTCCCACAGCTTGACGGCGTGGCCCGCGCGCGCGAACACCATGGCCCACGCGCGCCCGATGAGGCCGGCACCGATGATGGCGATGTTTTCCAAGTCAGTGTCCCCTGGTGGTTGGCTGGCACCGGTTTCCCTCACCCCGACCCCTCTCCCGAAGGGAGAGGGGCTCGGCGTAGTGGTTGGCTTCCCTCTCCCCCCGGGAGAGGGACCGAGGGTGAGGGAAACCCACGCAGACCAGCAGGCTCTCAGCGTGCATGTGCGATCCCATTCAGCGCAGGACTTCGACGTTGCCGCACACGGGCAGCGACTGTCCGCTCACGTGCCGGCCGGCGTCGGAGGCGAGGAACAGGGCCATGTTGGCGATGTCCTGCGCGCTCACCATGATGCGCATCGAGACGTCGGCCACCATGCGCTGCTTCTGCTCCTCGACGCTGATGCCGAAGGCCTGTGCCTTTGCCGCGGCCACGCGATCGATGCGCTCACCTTCGACGATGCCGGGCTGGATGCAGTTGACGCGCACGTTGTCCGGGCCGGCTTCCATCGCCAGGCTCTGGGTGAGTCCGACCACGGCCCACTTGGCCGCGGCATAGGGGGAGCGTAGCGGAAAGCCAAGCCGGCCTGCGGTGGACGAGAGGTTGATGATGGCGCCACCGCCCGCCGCCTTGATCATCGGCATTCCCAGGCGAGTGCAATAGAAGATGCCGTTGAGATCGATGGCGATGCAGCGTTCCCAGTCCGCGACACTGATCTCCTCGATCTTGCCCGTGGGCCCGGCGATACCGGCATTGTTGACGAGAACATCGAGGCCGCCGAGCGTGCGCTTCACGTCGGCAAAGAGCTGGTCCACCTGCTTCAGGTCGGAGACGTCGCATACCGTGCTGGTGATGGCCGGCCGCGCCGCCCGCAGCGCGTCGAGCGCCTTGGTGTCCACGTCGCAGATATGGACGCGTGCACCGGCGTCGGCGAATGTTTCCGCCATGGCGCGGCCGATGCCGCCTGCCCCGGCCGTGATGAGCACGCGTTTACCCGGCACCGCGAGATCCGGTTTCATGATTGTCTCCCCCCTCATATCGTTCTGGCCAAACCCGGAATTCTAGATCAATCGTGCCCCGGATCAGGTTCTCGCGTGCGTGATGCAGGGTTCGTCCTGACAGACGAACACTTCGATGGTGACGTGTTCGAGGCCTGTCATGCCGCTCAACAGTGCCTTGTAATGTTCGGCGGAACGCGGCTGGTGCGTGACCACCGACAGGATCAGGGCGCGCTGATCGCCGCCTATGCGCCACAGTCGCAGATCCGCGACACGATTGTCGGCATCGGCCTCGATCCGCTGCACGATCTCGGCTTCCAGGCTGGAATCGTCCGAGGCATCGAGCAGTACCAGCCCGGTGCTCTTCAGCAGTCCCCAGGCCCACCAGCCGATCAGTACCGAGCCGGCGATGGCGACGGCCGGGTCGAGCCACACCCAGCCGAGCCATTTGCCGGCCGCCAACGCCACGATGGCGAGCACCGAGGTCAGGGCATCGGCGACCACGTGCAGGTAGGCCGCCCGGAGGTTGTGATCGTGATGGTGGCCATGGTCGTGGCCATGGTGGTCATGATCGTGGCCCGCGGTACGCCCGCCGGAGAGCAGCAGTGCACTGGCGACGTTGACGGCCAGCCCCAGCACGGCCACCACCATCGCTTCGTCGAACCGGACGGTGACGGGCTGCAACAGGCGCTGCACCGATTCGACGGCCATCAGCACGGCCACCACGGCAAGCAGCAAGGCGCTGGCGAATCCGGCCAGCGCACTCACCTTGCCGGTGCCGAAGGAGAATCGCTCACTCTCGGCGTGGCGTCGAGCGAAGGAGTAGGCGAAGGCGGCGATGCCGAGTGCGGCGGCGTGCGAGCCCATGTGCCAGCCATCGGCCAGCAACGCCATCGACCCGGTGAGCCAGCCGGCCACCAGTTCGATCACCATGGTCGCGACGGTCAGGGCAAAGACGATGCGCGCCTTGCGTTCGGAGGCATGGTGCTCGGCGGGCAGCGGCGCGCGATCCTGGCGCCAGCGCTCGAGGGAAGCGTTGCGTTGCATAGGGTTCAGGGAACCTCGTGACCCCGATTCTATCGGGAGTCGGCGGGTACCACAGTGCGCTTGCCCCCCGACCGACGTGAGCTCAGCGCCGCGCGCCTGCGCCGCGTCGTCCGTTGAGCCGCGCGTGCTTGCGCGGATCGTGGGCCTTGTTCCCGGGCGAACACTCGGCACACAAGCCCTTCACCGTGAGATCCATGCTCTGCGGCGTGAAGCCGGCGGGGAGTACGGGCGTATAACCGGACCCCAGGTCATCGAGGCAGATCACGTTCTGGCAGCACATGCACTTGAAGTGCGCGTGATTGTGCGCGTTCGCGTTGCCGGCCGCGTTGAAGCGCCAGACACGGTCATCGCCGCTGATCTTGTGTGCCAGTTCCTGCGTGGTGAGCCAGTCGAGCACGCGATACACCGTCACCCGGTCGATCCCGCACGCGGGCGACAACCGGTTCTCGATTTCCGCGTGCGTGAGTGCTCCCTCGGCCTTCAGCAGGCTCGCGAGGATCTCGATGCGGGCATTGGTGACGCGGGCACCGGTGGTGCGGATCAGATCTTCCGCGGTCACGCGATAGTTGACGGCCATGGTCGCGATCGCTTGCGCATCGGAGTTCGGGCGGGCGGTCATTTAATCACGTCACATGCGCAGCCGACAACGTTGAATCTCGTGACGGATTGTTGCGGCCCGAGAAGCGCGCGCTGTGCCAGGCGCGCTTCTCGTTTCTTCTTCGATGCTTACTGCTTCTTGAACCCGCCGCGGATCCAGTCGAGGCTCTTCATGCCGTCGGGCGGACTGATCTGTTCCGGCGGATAGAACTTCACGTTGGTGAGTGTCGCCTTGCCGTCGACGATGCGAACCGAACCGATCGGAACGCTCTGCACGGCTTGATGGCCCTTGCCGAGCGACATGTCGACGATCCCCGCGACCGATTCGAACTTGAGGTATTCGAAGGCCTTGATGATCTCGTCATCGGACGGCGGCTTGCCGCCGGCGGTTTTCAACGCTTTCTCGTACGCGGCCTTCGCGCCGAGGAACGCGGTCGCCATGTGATACGACGAGTACACCGGCAGCGCCTTGTACTGGTCCTGGTAGGCCTTGCGAAACCACTGGTTGAGCTTGGTGGCCGGTGCGAACGGGCCGTTCGGGCCGCGTGCGCCGATCATGGTTCCGTCGGGCAGTTGCGAACCCAGGCGTTCCAGCACGGTCTCGCCACAGATGATGATATTGGGGGATTTCTTCAGCAGCCCGCGCGGGCCGGCCTGCAGCAGGTAGGCCTCGAGGTCGCCGCCCCACAGCGAGTTCTGGATGATCTCGGCGTTGCTCGCGACCAGTGCGGAGATCTCGGTGCCGTATTGACCGGCGCCGAGCTTCGGCGTCATGTTGGTCGCGACCTGGGCCTGAGGCTTCAGCACCTTCATGGCTTCGGTGAAGTCGGACCAGGCGTCCTGGCCCCAGGCATAGTTGGGGTTGAGCCCGGAGAAGGTCTTCAAGTCCGGATACATCTCGGCCACGTAGCGGGCCACGGCGACGTTCTCCTGCGTGGCCATGGTCGTGGTGCGGAACACGTACTTGTAGGTGTTCTCCTCGAAGATGCGGTTGGTGGCGCAGTCGAAGAGCACCGTGAGCTTCTTCATCTCTTCGGCCACCGGTGCCACCGCGAGGCAATCGCCGCTCGAGATGACGCCGATCACGAGATCCACTTCCTGCCGGCCCACCAGGTTGCGGAACTCGGTCACCACCTTGGTGGGGCCGCCGGCCTCGTCGACGTACACGACCTCGACGGGGCGGCCGCCGAAGCCCTTCTGTTCGTAGCCCGGCACGATGCCGCCCTTGTTGAAGGCGTCCACCAGCGCGTCGGCGGCGTTCTTCGCCGGGACGCCGAACGGACCGGCCGCCGGGCCCGACAGGAACGTGATGACGCCGATCTTCAGCGGTTTCGCGTCCTGCGCCATGGCCGGCGTTGCCATGAGGCCGGCGAGGCAACCGAACGACGCTACGACGGACAACAACGCCCGAATCATGGTGCATCTCCTCCTGTTGTTGGACTGGCGTTTCGATTCGGCGCGGCGTTGCCGCTGCCCGGAAACGGGGCCGGATTATACAAGGCAGGTTTCGTGTTCCCCATCCGATACAATCGGGCGCTTGTTCAACGGCCCGACCCGAAACGCGTTGACCGCGCTGCCCGTTTGAAGATTCTCGCGCTCGATACGTCCACCGAGTACTGTTCCGCCGCCCTCTGGATCGATGGCGAGGAGCGGCAATGCCTGGAGCACGCCGGGCAGCGACATTCGCAGCTGTTGCTGCCCATGGTCGATCGGTTGCTCGGGGAGGGCGGGCTCAGTCTGCGTAGCCTCGATGCGATCGCGGCGACGGTCGGCCCGGGCTCCTTCACGGGTCTGCGCATCGCCACGGCCGTGGGGCAGGGCCTCGCGTTCGGTGCCGACCTGCCTGTGGTGCCGGTGGGGACTCTCGAGGCGCTGGCGGAAGGCTGCGAATCCGTCGAGGTCGCGGCCGCGCTCGACGCCCGCATGGGCGAAGTCTATTTCGGAGCGTTCCGCCGCCGGGCGTCGGATGTCGACGTCGTGGTCGCGCCGATCCTCGCCTCCCCCGATGCCGTGCCGCTGCTGCCGGCAGGCACGTGGGTTGGCTGCGGGATCGGCTTCGATCGCTTCGGTGCTGCTTTGACGGCCCGCGTCGGTTCGATTCAGATCCTGCACGACCGGCACCCGGAAGCGCGCTGCGTCGCCCGTATCGCGGCGCGGCGCCTCGCCACCGGTGAACGTCACGCGGCCGATGCGCTGGTGCCCTTGTACCTGCGCGACAAGGTCGCGCTGACGACGGCGGAGCGATGAGCGCAGTCCCGCAGGCTCTGCCGCGCTATCGCCCGATGCGTGCTGCCGATCTTGATGCGGTGGTCGAAATCGAGCTCGACATCTACACCCATCCGTGGACGCTCGGCAATTTCCGCGATTCCCTGACCGCAGGATATTCGTGCTGGGTGCTGGAGTGCGACGGCGAGTTGTGGGGCTACGGCGTGCTGATGATGGGCGTGGATGAGGCGCACCTACTCAACCTGAGCATCGCTCGCCACCGGCAGCGGGCCGGGCTCGGTCGCCAGTTGCTGGAGTTCTTCGTCGGGCGGGCGCGCGAGATGGGCGCCCAGGTGATGTTCCTGGAAGTGCGGCCGTCGAATGTGGCGGGGCTCGGGTTGTATGCCAGCGCCGGCTTTCGTGAGATGGCCGTGCGCAAGAACTATTATCCGGCCGACCACGGGCGCGAAGATGCGATCCTCATGGGTCGCGATCTGTGAGGTGATGACAGTGGCAACCCGCGCTCAGGTCCTGGAAGAACTCGGCATCGGCCCCGAATGGGTGCGGCGCGATCGTCCCACGGCGACCCGCGCCTCCGAGCCCGTTGATCCCCGGCCCGTGGCGGACACGTCGCCCCTCGCGCTCGAATCCGGGTCCGATCTCGACGCCCGCGCCGCGGCGGTGCTCGGCATGGACTGGCCCGCCCTCAAGGCTTGCGTTGCATCGTGCACCGCCTGCCCGCTCGCGCCGACGCGAACCCAGACCGTGTTCGGCGTCGGCGACGAAGCGGCGGACTGGTTGTTCGTGGGGGAAGGCCCCGGCGCCGAGGAAGATCAGCGCGGCGAACCGTTCGTGGGCCAGGCCGGCCGCCTGCTCGACAACATGCTGGCCGCCGTCGGCTTGAAACGGGGCGACGGCGTCTACATTGCCAACGTCGTGAAATGCCGTCCGCCGGGCAATCGCAACCCGGAGCCGCTCGAAACCGAACGCTGTCGTCCGTTCCTGCAGCGGCAGGTGGATCTGATCCGGCCGAAACTCATCGTGGCGCTGGGGAAGGTTCCCGCCACGAACCTGCTGGGACGCGATGCCACCATCGCTTCGCTGCGCGGCAACCTGCACGAATACCGCGGCATCCCGCTCATCGTCACCTATCACCCGGCCTACCTGCTGCGTAACCTGCACGACAAGGCAAAGGCGTGGGAAGACCTGTGCTTCGCGCGCGATACCATGGCGAAGTTGAAAGCCGCAGCCGCTTGAGAAACCCGTTGTTCGCCCCCAATGAAGGGCTAGCACTCACCCGAGGAGTCCGTCCATGTTGAAACGTCTCGCCGTCGCCCTGGCCCTGGCCGCAGCAACCCTGCTGTCGGGTTGCGGCTACAACACCATCCAGTCGCAGGACGAGGAGGTGAAGGCGGCCTGGAGCGAGGTCGTGAACCAGTATCAGCGGCGCGCCGATCTGGTGCCGAACCTGGTCAACACGGTGAAGGGTTTTGCCGAGCAGGAGAAAGAGATTCTGCTGGGTGTGACCGAAGCGCGCTCGAAGGTGGGCAGCATCCAGGCGACTCCGGAGCTCGTGAACGATCCGGCCGCACTCGACAAGTTCATCAAGGCGCAGGGCGAGATGACCTCCGCGCTGTCGCGCCTGCTGGTGGTGGCGGAGAACTATCCGCAATTGAAGTCGGACCAGAATTTCCGCGACCTGCAGGCGCAGCTCGAAGGTACCGAGAACCGGATCACGGTCGCGCGCAATCGCTACATCAAGTCGGTGCAGACCTACAACACCACCGTGCGGCAGTTCCCGGTGAACCTGACCGCGATGGTGTTCGGCTACAAGGAAAAGGCCAACTTCTCGGTCGAGAACGAGGCCGCCATCGCCAAGCCGCCCACGGTCGACTTCAGCAAGCCCGCGGAACCGGCGCCGGCGAAGTAGTCGCTCCCCTCGCCCTTCGGGAGAGGGGCTGGGGGTGAGGGAAACGGTGGTGACCTGGATGCAAATTGTGCTGTCACGATTGCTCTGCCTTCTGTTGGCGCTGGTGGCGTTCGGCTTGCACGCCGAAGTGCCGGTACCGCCCCTCAAGTCACCGGTGACGGACCTCACGGGCACCTTGAGTGCGGCCGACGCCGCAGCGCTCGAACAGAAGCTGCATGCCTTCGAGCAGCGCAAGGGCAGCCAGATCTTCGTGCTGATCGTGCCCACCACGCAGCCCGAGACGATCGAGCAGTACGCCATCCGTGTGGCCGACGCCTGGAAGCCCGGTCGCAAGGGCATCGACGACGGCGCCTTGCTGGTGGTCGCGAAGGATGACCGCACCCTGCGCATCGATACGCGCTACGGCCTGGAAGGCGTGTTGAACGACGCGATGTCCAAACGCATCGTCGACGACATCATCGTGCCGCGTTTCAAGGCCGGCGACTTCGCCGGCGGGATCAACGCCGGCGTCGACTGGATGATCAAGCTGATCGACGGCGAAGCGCTGCCGGCACCGACGTCGCAACGACCGAAGCCGGGCAACATGGGCAATCTCGAAGCGCTGTTCGTGATCGGGTTCATTCTCGTCGTGGTGGTGGGCGGCATCCTGCGGCAGATCGTCGGCCGCGTGCCGGCGGCGGGTGTCGTCGGGAGCATTGCGGGCGTTGCCGCCTGGCTCATCGTCGGCGCGGTGGCGGTCGGAGTGATCGCCGCGATCGTCGCGTTCGTTTTCTCGCTTGCCGCAGGGAACAGCGGACTGCCGATGCGCGGCGGTCGTCGCGGTGGTTGGGGCGGCGGATTCCCTGGCGGCGGTGGCGGTTGGAGCAGCGGCGGCGGGGGCTGGGGCGGTGGCGGCGGGGGCATGGGCGGGGGCGGTGGTGCCTCCGGGCGGTGGTAGCGTGGACTTCGGCCGCTTCTTTCGCCACATCTTCACCGGCCGGGCGGCTGTGTCGGCCGCGTTCCCGGCAGCGACGCTCGATGCGATCGAGCGCGCGGTTCAACAGGCCGAAGCCACGCATACCGGGCAGATCCGCGTGGTGATCGAAGCCTCGCTAGACGGTCCCCGCTTGTGGGCCGACGAGACGGCGCGCGAACGCGCAGCCGAGGTGTTCTCGTTGATGCGCGTGTGGGACACCGAGTACAACAACGGTGTGCTGATCTACCTGCTCATGGCCGATCGCGATGTCGAGATCGTGGCCGATCGGGGTATCCACGCGAAGTGCGGCGCCGACGCCTGGGAAGCGGTGTGCCGCGAGATGGAACGGCATTTCCGCGAAGGGCAGTTCGAGGAGGGTGCGCTCGCGGGCGTGCGTGCGGTCGGTTCGCATCTCGCCCGGCACTATCCGGGCAGCGGTGCACGCGGCAACGAGTTGCCGGATCGGCCGGTGGTGTTGTAGGGCGGCGGTGGTCCGCCGGCATGACTCATTCTCGTCTACGGATTGCCCCCCCCCCACCCCTCCCCCGGCAAAGCCGGGGGAGGGAGACGTACACCCCTTCCCCCGGCGAAGCCATCCGCCATGAGCACGCGGTGGAAGACGGAGTCTTTTCCCGGCAAGGCTGTGGGCGTGAGCGCACGTGCGTCACCCTCGACGACTCAGTTCAGGGCGGGTGCGGCTGATCCTGGTCGTGCGCGTGCCGCCGCCAGATGATGGTCATGGTACCTGCCAGGAACAATCCGAACAGGATGATGATCGAGTTGAGCGACATCTCGATCTTCAGCATCAGGGCGTAGATGCCCAGCATCGCGAGAATGCTCAGGTTTTCGTTGAAGTTCTGCACGGCGATGGAGTGCCCGGCACCCATCAGCAGGTGCCCGCGATGCTGCAGCAGCGCATTCATCGGCACCACGAAGTAACCGCCCATCGCGCCGGCGGCCACCAGCAGCACGATCGCGAGGCGCCAGTCGGACACGAACACCATGCCGACCACGATCACCCCCATCGCGATGCCCACCGGCAGCACGCGCACGGCGTGATCCAGGGCGACCGTCTTGGCGGCCACGACTGAACCCAGCGCGATGCCGACGGCCACGACCGCGGTGAGCTGGGTGGCCTGCTCGAGGGTGAAGTTGAGCGACAGCGCGGCCCACGACAGGACGATCAGGCGCAGTGTGGCGCCCGCACCCCAGAACAACGTCGTCACGGCCAGCGATACCCGCCCCAGGGGATCGCGCCACAGCAGCCGGAAGCTGTGCCAGAAATCGTGCAGCAGAAAGATCGGATCGCGGCGCGGCAGCTTGTGGTCGAACGCCACCTTCGGGATGCGCAGGTTGATGAGCGCCGCGGTGAGGTAGAGCAGCAGGATGAGGAAGATCGCGACTTCGGGTGCCGTATCGAGGCGCGGAATGTCGTCGAGGAAAGCGAAGCGGCCGAACATCCAGTCCGAGAACCGGTCGCCCACCATCAGGCCGCCGATGATGGCGCCCAGGATGATGGAGGCGACGGTGAGCCCTTCCATCCAGCCGTTGGCGAGCACCAGTTTCTGCGGCGGCAGGAACTCGGTCAGGATGCCGTACTTCGCCGGCGAGTACATTGCGGCGCCGATGCCGACGATGCCGTAGGCGTAGAGCGGCTGCAGGCCCGCCAGCATCGCCGCACAGCCGCCGATCTTGACGGCGTTGCTGATGAACATCACGCGCCCCTTCGGCAGGGAATCGGCGAACGGGCCGACGAAGGGGGCGAGCGCGATGTAGGCGAACACGAAGAACTGCTGCAGGACGGGCGTGTGCCAGTCGGCCGCGTGCAGATCCTGCAACAGGGCGATGGCCGCGAACAGCAGCGCGTTGTCCGCGAGTGCGGAGAAGAACTGCGCCGCGAGGATGGTGTAGAAACCGCGGGTCATTCGTGACGCGTGGGGCGCTGGCTTTATACCATGAATGCTCGCTGCCACAGACCGCGCGAGCCGGTGTGCGTTCCGTGAACGCCTCACGCTAGAATCGCGTCGATGCCCGATTTCGCGCGCCGCAGGTAACGCCATGTCCCGCCCGATCCGCGCCACGGTCGATCCTGCTGCCTTCGCACACAACCTCGCGCTGGCGCGCCGCCATGCCGGCGCCGCGCGCATCCTCGCCGTGCTGAAGGCCAACGCGTACGGACATGGCCTCGATCGCCTGCTGCCCGTGGCACGGGCCGCCGACGGTATCGCAGTTCTCGAGATGGAAGCCGCAGTGCGCCTGCGCGACAACGGGTACCAGGGCCCGGTCGTCCTGCTCGAAGGTTGCTTCGGTGCGGCCGAGCAGGGCGAAGCCCTGCGGCTCGGGGTGACGCCCGTGGTGCACGTCGCCGAGCAACTGGAGGCGCTGCTGCATGCCCGCGGCGGGCGCCCCGGGGAGGTCTGGCTCAAGCTGAACAGCGGGATGAACCGCCTCGGATTCCGGTTGCCGGCGTTCCAGGAGGCGCAGCAGCGCCTCGAATCCGCGGGCTGGTCCGGGAAGATCACCCGGATGACGCACTTCGCCAATGCCGACGATAGCCATGGTGTCGCCGAGCAGTTGGCTGTGGTGCAGGCCGCGGGGGCCGGCCCCTGGTCGCTCGCCAACTCGGCCGCGCTCCTGCGGTACCCGGCGTCGCGCGCTGAGTGGGTACGTCCGGGCATCATGCTCTACGGTGCGACGCCGTTCGCGGACCAGAGCGCCCTGGCGCTCGGGTTGAGGCCGGTCATGGCGCTGACCTCGCAAGTGATCGCCGTTCAGACGCTGGCGGCCGGCGAGTCCGTGGGTTATGGCTGGACGTTCACGGCGCGGGAGGCTACCCGCGTCGGCATCGTCGCCTGCGGCTACGCCGACGGCTACCCGAGGCTCGCACCCACGGGCACTCCGGTCGCGGTCGACGGCGTGCGCACGCGAACCCTCGGGCGCGTGTCCATGGACATGCTGTATGTCGATCTCACGAACGTGCCGGGCGCGGGCGTCGGCTCGCCGGTCGAGCTCTGGGGGCCGACCGTCCCCGTCGATGCGGTCGCTGCCCCGGCCGGCACCGTCGGTTACGAGCTGCTGTGCGCCTTGGCGCCGCGCGTGCCGGTGCTGGTGCGCACGGGCGAGGCCGCGCCGGCCTCCTGACCCTTCTTCGCCGGCGGAGGGCCGGCGAGTTGCAGCAGCAGATGCGACTCGCGCTTGTAGAAGCCTTCGGTATGGAAGGTCTCCGGCAGCTTGTACAGCTCGTAGTCGAGGTGATGGCACAGCTCGTGGAGCACGGTGCGCAGAAACGTGCGGGGCGCCACCACCTTCTGCTTCTGGGCGGTCCGCATCCAGACTTCGACCACGGCACGCTTGCCGGAGTCCTCGGGCAGATACATGCCGTGCAGTTCGCCCCAGTCGCCGCTGGGGCGGGTGGCGTAGACCTTCACGCGCAGCGACGGCACGCAAAAACGCATGGTGAGATCGTCGATCAATTGCTGGCAGGCGCGCTGCACCGCGGTCTCGCGGTCCGCTTCGAGGCCCGCGGCGATCGCGGCAATGACCGGGGCCAGGTCGGCACCAGGCGGCAGCGGCAACTCGACGATGGCGTCGCTGCGATCGTAGATGCGCTTGCGACTGGCGGGGAGGCGATCGTAGTAGGCGAAAGGCAATGCGGACTCCATGCTGCCGATACGAAGCAGTGTGCAGCGGCGCCTGCGAACTGTGAAGCCGCGATGCGATAATCGCCCGGTGGCCAAGGCGAAAACGATCTACACCTGCACCGAGTGCGGGGGCGAATCCCTGAAGTGGCAGGGCCAGTGTCCGCACTGCGGGCTCTGGAATACGCTGGTCGAAGGGGTGGCCGAGAAGGCGCCGGCCCGCTACCAGGGTCTCGCCGAGGTGAGCAAGATCGCACGCCTGTCGGAAGTGAACGCGGAGGAAGCGCCGCGCCGCTCGACCGGCATCTCGGAACTCGATCGTGTGTTGGGCGGCGGACTGGTTCAGGGTGCCGTCGTGCTGCTCGGCGGCGACCCGGGCATCGGCAAGTCGACCCTGCTGCTCCAGGCGCTCGCTGCCATGGCGCACACCAGCAGGGCTCTGTACGTCAGCGGCGAAGAATCGGCCCAGCAGGTGGCGCTGCGCACACGCCGGCTGTCGCTCGCGGCGGGCGAGCTCGACATGCTGGCCGAGATCCAGCTCGAGCGCATCCTGGCCACGCTGGAAGGGCGCAAGCCGGACGTGGCCGTGATCGACTCGATCCAGACCGTCTATTCCGAGACCTTGCAGTCCGCGCCCGGCAGTGTGGCGCAGGTGCGCGAATGCGCCGCGCAGCTCACGCGCTTCGCGAAATCGAGCGGCACCGCGTTGCTGCTGGTGGGGCACGTGACCAAGGAAGGCGCGCTCGCCGGGCCGCGGGTGCTCGAGCACATGGTGGACTGCGTGCTGTATTTCGAAGGCGACACGCATTCCAGCTTTCGCCTGGTGCGCGCCATCAAGAATCGCTTCGGTGCGGTCAACGAACTAGGTGTGTTCGCCATGACGGACAAGGGGTTGAAGGGCGTATCCAACCCTTCCGCCCTGTTCCTTTCTCAGCATGGCGGTGAGGTGGCGGGCTCCTGCGTCATGGTCACGCAGGAGGGCACGCGGCCGCTGCTCGTGGAAGTGCAGGCGTTGGTGGACGAAGCACATGCACCGAATCCGCGGCGCCTGTCTGTGGGTCTGGAACAGAATCGTCTCGCGATGCTGCTCGCGGTGCTGCATCGGCACGCGGGCATCGCGGCGTTCGACCAGGACGTGTTCGTGAACGCGGTGGGCGGCGTGAAGATCGATGAACCTGCAGCCGACCTGCCGGTGCTGCTCGCGATCGTCTCGTCATTGCGTGGCAAGCCGCTGCCCGAGAAGCTGGTGGCGTTCGGCGAGATCGGCCTCGCCGGCGAAGTGCGGCCGGTGCAGCGCGGTCAGGAGCGCCTCAAGGAAGCGGCGAAGCTCGGCTTCACACGGGCCATCGTGCCGAAGGCCAACATGCCGAAGACGCCGATCGAGGGCATCGAAGTGACGCCGGTGGATCGCGTCGAGCAGGCGGTCGCCGCAGTGCGCGGCTAGGATTCAGCGCAGCAGCAGATAGGCGGCGACGGTAGCCGACAGCGCGGCGACCGCCCACAACCAGGGTGCAACGTGCGTCGATCGCGACGGCCGGATCGTCGAGGGGCGGGGACGCGCCGGCGCTGATTCCGCCGCTGCCAGTCTGGCCTTGGCCTTGGCGTCGAACGCGCTTGCCAGGCCGGAGAGGGCGGCGAGGCGCAGGGTCGCGGCACTCGAATCGAAGGATTCGGAAACCGAGAAGCTCGGCGTGGTCGTCACGGCCTTGAGCGGGATTTCTTCGGTGGTCTCGTCGCCACCGCCGGTCAACTTGGCGAGCTTGTCTTCGGTCCGCGTCCCGACGGGCTCGGTATCGGCCGCCTGCCTGGCCGATTCGCGCAGGCGCGCGAGCATGCGTTTCTCGAGGTCGCCGGAGTTGCCGGCGAGGAGGCTCGCCCGCAGGTCGTCGGCGAGTTCCTTCGCACTCTGGTAGCGCGCCTCGGGCACCTTCGCGAGGGCCTTGGCGACGATGTAATCGAGGATCTTCGGCAGTCCGGACTTGATCGTGCTGGGTGCGGGCGCCGTAGCGTTCATGGTCTGGTACATCACGCCGTGGACCGTGTCGGCCTGGAACGGCGCCTGTCCGGTCAGCATCTCGTACAGCACCACGCCGAGCGAGAAGATGTCGCTGCGCTGGTCGGCGCGTTTGCCGGCGACCTGCTCCGGCGACATGTAGCGCGGCGAGCCGAGGATCATCCCGGTCATCGTCTTCAGTTCCGAACTGCGCATGCGCGCGATGCCGAAGTCGGTGATCTTGGCCACACCATCGCGATTCAGCATGATGTTCGTGGGCTTGATGTCGCGGTGGATCACGCCGCGGCCGTGCGCGTAGGTGAGGCCATCGGCCACCTGGGCGGCGATGTTCACGGCCTCGTCGACCGAGACGCAGGTGCGCTCGGACAGGATCGAGCGCAGTTCGCGGCCCTCGAGGTACTCCATCGCCATGAACGCGAGCCGATCAGTCTTGCCGATGTCGTAGATGACGACGATGTTGGGATGCGAGAGGCCGCCGGCCGCCTTCGCTTCCTGATAGAAGCGCGCCTCGTATTCGGCGATTTCTTCCTTGGGCAGATTCAGGTTGACCGTCTTGATCGCCACCAGGCGGTCGAGCAGCGGGTCGTGCGCCTTGTAGACGGTGCCCATGGCGCCTTCGCCGAGGCGCACCAGCACCTCATAGCGTCCGAGATGCGTGGCCTTTTCGGTGAGTGCGTGCGCGGTGGTCACGGCGCGCGCTCCTTCACGCTGCGGAAGACCGGCCCCCAGACGGGATGGCCGGACTCAGCGGGCGTCAGGTCGAAGCGCGGATCGATCTCGATCGCCTGGCGGAACTCATCGCGGCACTGGACCTCGCGATTCGACGCGCAGTTGATGAACGCCAGGTACTTGTGAGCCGTCACCCGGTCGGTCTTGGCGCGCAGTCCGTCGTCCAGCGCGGTCTTGATCTTGCGGCCGGCCTGGCGATAGTTGCCGTCTTCGTAGTCGCGCAGCCCGTCCTCGAGCAGGGTCTTGCCCTGGTCACCGATGAGATAAGGCTTGGGAAAGTCCTTGAACGGCCCGCTGGCGCAGCCCGAGGCGAGCGCCACGAGCAGACTCAAACCCAGGCTGACGAGAAGGCGGGACATGACGGCAGGTCGATCAGAATTTGTGCTTGACCCGGATGTGCTGGCCGGGTGCCAGTTCCACGGTTTCGGTGTACGAGGGGAAGCCGGGGTTGCGCAGCTCGATCTCGGCCTTGCCGGCGTTCACCTCGACCACGTTGACGGGTGGGGTCACCCCGAGCTTGGCCCCGTTCACGTAGACCTCCCCCCAGGGCGTCACCGCGAGCGCAATCACTGCTTTTTCGGCAGGTGCCGCTTCGGCTTGAGCCGCGGCGGGTGCGGACGGGGTCGGCGCCGCCGGTGCGGGCGGTGGCGTTTCCGGACGCGTGGCGATCCGCGCAACTTCGTGCGAAGCGGCGTTGGTCGCGCGTCTGGCGGTTGGACGGGTGTCCCGGGCAGCCCCGGAATCCGCAGCGGGAGAGGGCGCCAGCAACTCGTCCAGTTCGACCATCTTCCGGATCACCGGCTTGATCGGTGTCTGCGCGGCGGCGGCTACCTTTGCGGCAGGTGCTGGATCGGCGGCAGCGGTCGCATCGACCCGGTGGTCGGAGATGAACACGGCAGCCGCCAGGGCGAGCACCGAGACCAACGCGGCCACGTAGGCAGCGCGGGCGTTACGCCACCACGCGCCCGGATGGGCGACCGGGGTACGGGTGCGCTCGAGTTCGTGGACTTCGATCTGCGGCTCGTCGGCGTGGTGGCTCGACTGCGGTCGGAATCCACCCGACTTGCCGGCGATGTGCTCGGGCACCTTCATGCCCACTTCGTAGATCTCGTGCTCGCGCACGTGCTTGTCGGTGCGGGAGCCACGGTACGAGAAGAGTTGCGCGTAGCCTTCGGAGATGTGCGACACGACTTCGAAGTACGAGCGCGAGACCAGGACCTGTCCGGGGTCGGCGAAGCTCATCACGCGCTGGGCCACGTTGATGCCGTCGCCGATGATGTTGGGCTGGCTGTTGAGGTCCTTCACCAGGCGTACCGGACCGAGGTTGAGACCGATGCGCGTTTCCAGCATCAGTCCGCCGGCGAGCGGCCGCTTGAAGGCTTCGCGCAGGTTCATGGCGACGAACAGCGCATCCTCCGGGTCGCCGAGGAAGTTGATCGCCGCGCCGTCGCCGGTGTCGAGGATGATGCGGTCGTTCGGCGCGATGTCGCGGATGGATTCTGCGATGAGCGCGTTGAAGCGCTCCTTCAGCAGGATCTGCTCGGAGACCGGCTTGCGCGAGTACTCCACGATGTCGAGGAACAGCACGCTGCAGATGAACGTGCGGTTGGTCCGGTCGAGCATCGCCGCACCGCTCGGGGTGCCGGGGTTCGAAGTCTCGGTTACGCGCGCCATGCTGGCACCAGATTTCACGGGGTTTCGGGGGAGCAACGGTGGTTTCGGGTATGGATCTGCTTTTACATCGGCTGCTTCCGGCCTCGCGGGGGCCGCGGGACCTGCTCTATCATCCCTGGGCCCGAAACGTCCGACGGTGACTCAGGCTGGCACGACAGACCGGGTCGGACGCGCAGGACCCACCACGGAATCGAAGCGAATCAGGGCGTTATGAGCAACAAGCCGCACACAAACCCCTATCGGGACGACCTTCCGCGGAATTCAGCAAATTACGTGCCCCTGAGTCCGATCTCGTTCCTGGCGCGAGCAGCGGACGTGTTCCCGGATCGCATCGCCGCGATCCACGGGCAGTGGCGTTTGACCTGGCGCGAAGTGTTCGATCGCAGCCGGCGCCTCGCTTCGGCTCTGGCGGCGCGCGGCATTGGTGACGGCGATACGGTCGCGGTGATGGCGGCCAACACGCCGCAGATGATCGAAGCGCATTTCGGCGTGCCCATGACCGGCGCGGTGTTGAACACGCTCAACACGCGGCTCGATGCAGCGGCACTGGCGTTCCAGCTCGGGCACGGCGAGGCCAAGGTCCTGCTCACGGATCGCGAATTCTCCGAGACCATCGTCGCAGCGCTCGGGATGGTCGAAGTGAAGCCGCTGGTCATCGATATCGACGATCCGCTGGCACAGGGTGGACGTCTGATCGGTGTCATGGACTACGAGGCATTCCTGGCGAGCGGTGACCCGGGCTACGTGTGGTCTGCGCCGCAGGACGAGTGGGATGCCATCGCGCTCTCGTACACGTCGGGAACGACGGGAAACCCGAAGGGTGTG
Source organism: Betaproteobacteria bacterium Ga0077523 (assembly GCA_001464695.1). GTDB lineage: Bacteria > Pseudomonadota > Gammaproteobacteria > Burkholderiales. The sequence goes on from LNDQ01000115.1 coordinate 28,492, forward strand.
GTGACCCATCATCGCGGCGCGTATCTGAATGCCGTCGGCAATGCGGTGACGTGGGCGATGCCGCATTTCCCCGTGTATCTGTGGACGCTGCCGATGTTCCACTGCAACGGGTGGTGTTTCCCGTGGACGCTCGCGCTCATGGCGGGCACCAACGTGTGCCTGCGACGCGTGGAAGCGAAGGCGATCCTCGACGCGATCCGCGAGCATCGCGTGACTCACTATTGCGGCGCGCCCATCGTCCACAGCATGCTGATCAACGCGCCCGAAGAATGGAAGCGCGGCATCGAGCACAAGGTCTCCGGGCTCGTGGCCGCCGCATCGCCACCGGCGTCGATGATCGAAGGCATGGAGCGCATGGGCTTCGACATCACCCATGTGTATGGGCTCACCGAGGTCTATGGTCCGGCCTCGGTCTGCGCCAAGCATCCGGAGTGGGATGAACTGTCGCTGGAAGACCGGGTGCAGTTGAACGGCCGCCAGGGCGTGCGGTATCCCTTGCAGGAAGGGATGGCGGTATTCGATCCGGAAACGATGCAACCGGTGCCGCGCGACGGCGAAACCATGGGCGAGATCTTCTTTCGCGGCAACATCACGATGAAGGGCTACCTCAAGAACGAGCAAGCGACTGCGGAGGCATTCGCCGGCGGCTGGTATCACACGGGCGACCTGGCGGTGGCGTACCCCGACGGCTACGTGAAGATCAAGGACCGGTCCAAGGACATCATCATCTCGGGCGGGGAGAACATCTCGTCGATCGAGGTGGAAGACGTCCTGTACCGTCATCCCGCGGTGCTGGAAGCGGCGGTGGTCGCCCAGCCCGATGAGAAGTGGGGCGAGACTCCGTGTGCGTTCGTGACGCTGCGCGATGGGGTGGAGATCGCTGAGCAGGAGATCATCGCCTTCTGCCGGGCGCGGCTCGCGCACTACAAGGCACCGCGGCGGGTCGTTTTCGGGCCGTTGCCCAAGACCTCGACCGGGAAGATCCAGAAGAATCTGTTGCGGAGCCGGCTGAGCTAGAATCCGCGACCCATACCCAAAACCAGAAGAGTCCGAATTCATGAAGATCCTCGTACCCGTGAAACGGGTGGTGGACTACAACGTCAAGGTGCGCGTCAAGGCCGACGGCACCGGCGTCGAGACCGCCAACGTCAAGATGTCGATGAACCCGTTCGACGAGATCGCCGTGGAAGAGGCGGTGCGATTGAAGGAGGCGGGCGTGGCCACCGAGATCGTCGCGATCTCCGTGGGCGTCACCCAATGCCAGGAAACGCTGCGCACGGCCCTCGCCATCGGCGCCGATCGTGCGATCCTCGTGGAAACGGCGCTGGAAACGCAGCCGCTCGGCGTGGCCAAGGTGCTGAAGGCCCTGGTCGACAAGGAACAACCAAAGCTCGTCATCCTCGGCAAGCAGGCGATCGACGACGATGCCAACCAGACCGGCCAGATGCTCGCCGCATTGCTGGGCTGGTCGCAGGCGACTTTCGCGTCGAAGGTGAAGATCGAGGGCGAGGGTGCACAGGTCACCCGTGAGATCGACGGCGGCCTCGAGACCATCGCGATCAAGCTTCCGGCCGTCGTGACCACGGACCTGCGCCTGAACGAACCGCGCTACGTGACGTTGCCGAACATCATGAAGGCGAAGAAGAAGACGCTCGAAACGCTGACGCCGGACGCGCTCGGTGTCGACTTCGCCCCGCGACTCAAGACGATCAAGGTGGTCGAGCCGGCCAAGCGCGGTGCGGGCAAGCAGGTGGCGAGCGTGGCCGAACTGGTCGACAAGCTGAAAAACGAAGCGAAGGTGATCTGACCATGTCCGTGCTGGTGATCGCAGAACACGACAACGCGCAACTCAAGGCGGCTGTCCTCAACACCGTCGCTGCAGCGGCGAAGATCGGCGGCGACATCCACGTGGTCGTTGCGGGCAGTCAGTGTGCGGCGGTAGCGCAGGCCGCGGCGGCCGTGTCGGGTGTGACCAAGGTGCTGGTGGCGGACAACGACATCTACCGCGATCAGCTTGCCGAGAACCTGGCGACGCTGGTCGTGGGCATGGCTGGCGGTTATTCGCACGTACTGGCTCCGGCCACGGCCTTCGGCAAGAATGTGCTGCCGCGCGTGGCCGCGTTGCTCGACGTGGCGCAGATCTCGGACATCGTCGCCGTGGAGTCGGCCGACACCTTCGTGCGGCCGATCTACGCCGGCAATGCGCTGGCCACGGTGCAATCGTCCGACAAGATCAAGGTCATCACGGTACGCACCACCGGCTTCGACGCCGTCGCGGCCACCGGCGGTTCTGCCGCGGTCGAATCGATCGGCGTGGCGGCGGACTCCGGTCTGTCGAAGCTGGTCGGCCAGGAGCTCACCAAGTCCGCTCGACCCGAACTGACCGCCGCACGCATCATCGTCTCCGGCGGCCGCGGCATGGGCAATGGCGAGAACTTCGCGATCCTCGAGAAGTTGGCCGACAAGCTGGGTGCGGCCGTGGGTGCGTCGCGCGCGGCGGTGGATGCCGGCTTCGTGCCCAACGACTACCAGGTGGGACAGACCGGCAAGATCGTGGCCCCCGAGTTGTACATTGCAGTGGGTATCTCGGGCGCGATCCAGCATCTCGCCGGGATGAAAGACAGCAAGGTCATCGTCGCCATCAACAAGGATGCCGAGGCCCCGATCACGCAAGTGGCGAACTACTGGCTCGTGGCCGACCTGTTCCAGGCGGTGCCCGAGCTCACTGAATCGCTCGGCTGACCGGCGCGACCCGCGGCACGTTCACGGAGCATTCCCATGTCTACCTACAGCGCCCCGATCCGCGACATGAAGTTCGTGTTGAAGGAACTGGTCGACTTCGACGCCATCACCGCCTTGCCGGGATGCGAAGAGGTATCCGCCGATCTCGTGGACGCGGTACTGGAGGAGGCGGGCAAGTTCGCTGCCGGCGTCCTCGACCCGCTCAACTGGCCCGGCGATCAGACCGGCGCGCAGTGGAAGGATTTCGTCGTGACGGCCGCGCCGGGATTCAAGGATGCCTATCGCCAGTTCGTCGACGCCGGCTGGGCCGCGGTGGGCGGTCTGCCGGAATTCGGCGGGCAGGGGTTGCCGCACATCCTGTCGCAGCAGCTCTCGGAGATGTGGAACTCGGCGAACATGGCGTTCTGTCTCTGTCCGATGTTGACCAACGGGGCGACCCTCGCCATCGCACGGCACGGCTCTGCGGCGCTGCAGAAGAAATTCCTGCCGAAGCTGGTGACCGGCGAATGGACCGGCACCATGAACCTGACCGAACCGCAGGCCGGTTCGGATCTGTCCGCGGTGCGGACCAAGGCGATTCCGGAAGGCGATCACTACCGCATTCACGGCACCAAGATCTTCATCACGTGGGGTGAGCACGACATGACGGACAACATCGTCCATCTGGTGCTCGCCCGCACGCCCGATGCACCCGAAGGGGTGAAGGGCATCTCGCTCTTCATCGTGCCCAAGTACCTGGTGGGCGACGACGGGACCATCGGCGCACGCAACGACGTCAAATGCGTTTCGATCGAGCACAAGCTCGGCATCCACGGCAGCCCGACCTCGGTGATGGCCTACGGCGACAAGGATGGCGCCATCGGTTACCTGGTGGGCGAAGAGAACCAGGGCCTGTCGTACATGTTCACGATGATGAACTTTGCGCGGCTCGAAGTCGGTGTCGAAGGCGTGGCGATGGCCGAGCGTGCTTACCAGCGCGCGTTGGCCTATGCCAAGGACCGCGTGCAAGGCCGCGAAACCGGCGTGAAGGCGGGTGAGCGCGTGGCCATCATTCGTCACCCGGACGTGCGCCGCATGCTGATGACCATGAAGGCGTATTCGGAGGCGATGCGTGCCGTGGCCGCAGCAGCGGCCGAAGCGCTCGATCACGCGCTGGCGAGTCCGGATACGGAAGTGAAACGGCGCAGCCAGGCGAAATTCGATCTGCTCACCCCGGTGGTGAAGGGTTGGTGCACCGAGATGTCCATCGAGATTGCATCGCTCGGCGTGCAGGTGCACGGCGGCATGGGCTTCGTGGAGGAAACCGGGGCGGCTCAGCACCTGCGCGACGCGCGCATCACGTCCATCTACGAAGGCACGACCGGCATCCAGGCGAACGACCTCATCGGCCGCAAGCTCTCGTTCGAGAAGGGCGTTACCGCGCGTGCGGTCATCGCCGAGATGCGCGCACTGGACGCCGAACTGGCGAAGCACGGATCCCATCCGGCCCTGTCGGTGCTGAGAAGCGCATTGAAGGCGGGCATCGACTCGCTGGTCGAGGCCACGGACTGGCTGCTCGAAGCGTTTCCCACGAATCCGAAGGGTGCCGCGGCGGGTGCCGTTCCGTACCTCAAGCTGTGGGGCACGGTGGCCGGCGGCTGGCAGATGGCGCGCGCGGCGCTCATCGCGAAGCAGCGGCTCGACGGCGGTTCGGACGAGTACGACTTCTATCGCGCGAAACTCGCCACGGCACGCTTCTACGCCGAGCACATCCTGCCGCTCGCCCAGGCCTACCGCGCTGCCGTCGTGAATGGTGCGGAGAGCGTCCTTGCGCTGGAAGAAGCGCAGTTCTGAGATTGCAGCGGGGTTCGTCGCGGCCGCGTTGTGGTGGCCCGCTGCGAGTTCGGCTGCGCTGACGGATGACGAGAGCGCGACTCTCGACGCCGACGTGAAGTTGTATGCAGACGCCTATGCCTGCGATGAAGAACCGCTTGCCGAGCGCTTGCGCTCGACGGTGTTGCTGATCGTGGCCGGCTCCGGCAAGACCGCGGCCGATGTGGTGCTGGCGCGCCAGCGCTTTCTCGACGGGCTGCGGGAGCGGGCGCGCAAGGGTGGCCGACCGAACGCGGCCGGCTGTACGCAGGCCGTTGCCGATGCCAGTGCCCGGCTGCATGCGCTGGAGATGATTCGACTGGAGCCGCCGGCCAGCCGCTGACCGGACCGTTTCCTGTTTGAAACCGGAGGTGGTTGACAGGCTTGGAGTTGCTCGCGCATGATTCAAACACTTGTTTGAATCACGTGTTTGGATCTTCCCGATGCCACCCCTCGACCGCGAACCCACCCGCGGCAGCCCCGATACCAAGGACCGTATCCTCGCCGCGGCGGAAGCCCTGTTCATGGAGCAGGGTTACGCGGCGACCTCGTTGCGCGCCATCACGGCGAAGGCCAAGGTCAACCTCGCCGCGGTGAACTACCACTTCGGGTCGAAGGAAGCGCTGATCCGCGAAGTCTTCGACCGCCGGCTGGGGCCGCTCAATCAGGCACGCCTCGACTACCTGGCGCGGCTCGAGTTCGAGGCGGGGGGGCGGGCGCTGACGCCGGAGAAAGTGCTCGAAGCGATGATCACTCCGGTGGTGCAGTTGTCGCGCGACCCGTTGAAGCGCGGTGCCGTGTTCCTGCGGCTGCTTGGACGGGCTTTGTCGGAGCCCGAGGACACGATGAAGCAGGTGCTCCCGATCCACTATCGCGACGTGGTGCTCCGTTTCAAGGACGCCCTCGCGCGTGCCCTGCCGGAGGTGCCCGAACAGGAACTGGTGTGGCGCATGCACTTCACGTTCGGTGCGATGGCTTACGCCATGGCCGGCAACGACGCGCTGCAACTGATCACCACCTGCGAGGCCGAAGGCGCCGACGATGCCGAAGCCATCATTCGCCGCCTGGTTCCGTTCCTCGCGGCGGGGCTCAAGGCGCCTGCGCCGCAGGGGCTGCGAACTTCGACCCCGCAATTGACGACCAACCGAGAAGCCGCGTGACCCGCGGCGGCCGCAACAAACCACGGAGGTTTCGATGCTGACATTCCTCATCTGCCTGATCGCCGCCGCGGCGATCCTGCTCGGCGTCGCTCCGTTGCGACGACGATTGCTGAGCGACCCGATGCTGGGCTGGTTCCGCAAGGTCCTGCCGCAGGTGTCGCAGACCGAACAAGAGGCGCTCGATGCCGGCACTGTCTGGTGGGATGGCGATCTGTTCAGCGGCCGGCCCGACTGGAAGCGCCTGCTGGCGTTTCCGAAGCCGACCCTGACTGCGGAAGAGCAGACTTTCCTCGACGGTCCGGTCGAGGAATTCTGCGCGATGCTCGACGACTGGGAAGTCACGCACGAGCTGAACGACCTGCCGCCCGATGCGTGGCAGTTCATCAAGGATCGTGGCTTCCTCGGCATGATCATTCCGAAGCAGTACGGTGGTCTCGGATTCTCCGCCCTGGCGCACAGCGCCGTGGTGACCAAGCTCGCCACCCGCAGCGCCACCGGCACCGTCTCGGTGATGGTGCCCAACTCGCTGGGACCGGCGGAACTGCTGCTGCACTACGGCACCGATGCGCAGAAGAACCACTATCTGCCGCGGCTCGCCAAGGGACTCGAAATGCCGTGCTTCGCGCTCACCGGGCCCGACGCCGGATCGGATGCAGGCTCCATCCCCGACTTCGGCATCGTGTGTCGCGGCATGCACGAAGGCCGCGAAGTGCTGGGCATGCGCGTGACCTGGGAGAAGCGCTACATCACGCTGGGGCCCATCGCGACCCTGCTGGGTCTCGCGTTCAAGCTGTACGACCCCGATCGTCTGCTGGGGGCGGAAGAGGACATCGGTATCACGCTGGCACTGATCCCGACGAAGCATCCGGGCGTCAACATCGGCCGCCGGCACTTCCCGCTCAACGGATCGTTCATGAACGGGCCGAATTCGGGCAAGGACGTGTTCATCCCGATGGACTGGGTCATCGGCGGTGAGGAGCGGGTCGGCCAGGGCTGGCGGATGCTGATGGAGTGCTTGGCTGCGGGTCGTTCCATTTCGCTGCCGTCGTCGAGCACCGGTCTGCTCAAGCTCTGCGCTCGTGCCACCGGCGCGTATGGCCGGATCCGCAGTCAGTTCAAGACGCCGGTGGCGCGCTTCGAGGGTGTCGAGGAAGCCATGGCACGCATCGGCGGGCACGCCTACGTGGTCGACGCCGCACGCGAAATGACCGCGGGCGCCGTGGATCTGGGCGAGAAGCCATCGGTGGTGTCGGCCATCATGAAGTACCACGCCACCGAGCGCGGCCGCATCGCGATCAATGACGCGATGGACGTGCACGGCGGCAAGGGCATCTGCCTCGGGCCCAACAACTATCTCGGTCGCGCTTACCAGCAGATCCCGATCGGTATCACCGTGGAAGGCGCCAACATCCTGACACGCAGCATGATCATCTTCGGTCAGGGCGCCATCCGCTGCCACCCGTACGTGCTGCGCGAGATCGCGGCGACGCGCGAGACCGATGCCGCGAAAGCCTCGATCGAATTCGATGCCGCCCTGTGGGGTCACGTACGCTTCGTGATTGCCAACTTCCTGCGTGCCGTGGTGCATGGTGTCACCGGTTCCGTGTTCGCCGGGACTGCCGGTGATGCCCATACCGCCCGCTACTATCGCCAGTTGTCGCGGCTCTCCGCGGCGCTGGCTTTCTCGGCGGATGTCGCGATGCTCGTGCTGGGCGGTTCGCTCAAGCGGCGCGAGAAGCTGTCCGCACGACTCGGTGACGTACTCTCGCAGTTGTATCTCGCCTCGGCCACGCTCAAACGCTATGAGGACGATGGCCGCCCGGCAGCCGACCTGCCGCTGGTGCACTGGGGCCTGCAGGATTGCCTGCATCGCGCCGAAGAGGCTTTTGCCGGCCTGGTGGAGAATTTTCCGAGCCGGCCGATGGCCTGGCTGATCCGCCTGGCGGCATTTCCGCTGGGACGCAGGCTGCGGGGGCCGGACGACCGTCTCGGCGATGAAGTGACGCGACTGCTCGCTGAGCCCTCCGCGGCACGCGATCGGCTGACGCGCGGCATGTACCTCCGCAAGGACGAGGCCGATCCGGTCGGACGTCTCGAAGTCGCCCTGGATCTGGTGGTGCCGGCCGAGGCAGTGGAGGCCAAGTTGCGTGCTGCCGCGAAGGCGGGCGTGCTGCACGGTCGCGGCAATGAAGAGCGGCGCGCGAGCGCGCTCTCGCAAGGCATCATCACCGCCGAAGAAGCGGCCTTGCTCGATCGCTTCAAGCGCGTGCAGCGCGACTGCATCATGGTCGACGACTTCCCGCACGATATCGGCCGGAATGTGGCGACTGGCGACCCTGCAGCGGGCAAGTGGCAAAAGGAGGCCGCGTGACGCAACGCGTACTCCTGCGAATCGACGGCGGGGTTGCTACCCTGTCGTTGAACCGTCCGGAAGTGATGAACGCCATGGACGGCGAGATGATGATCCAGTTGCGGGCGGCATCCGAACTGGTGGCGCGCGACCCGGCGATCCGCGTGGTGGTGCTGCGCGGCGAAGGCCCGGCTTTCTGCGCCGGCGGTGACGTGGCGCTGTTCGGTCAGCGGCTCGATGACCTGCCGCAGCTCGTATTGCAGATGGGGCGCGAATTCCATTTCGCGCTGTGGGCGTTGCGTCGAGCGCCCAAGCCCGTGCTGGGCGTGGTGCACGGCACCGTCGCCGGTGCCGGTTTCAGCCTCCTGTGCGCCACCGATCTCGCGATCGCTGCCGACGACACCCGCTTCACTCTCGCGTACACCAACATCGGGACCAGTCCGGATGGCGGCAGCAGCCACTTCCTGCCGCGGCTCGTGGGCTACAAGCGGGCCATGCAGTTGACGTTGCTGCCGGACATGTTCGATGCCGCCACGGCGCGCGACTATGGTCTCCTCAACTGGCTCGTGCCGGCCGCGGCGCTGCCCTCGGAGGCTGCGAAGATTGCAGGCCGGCTGGCCAAGGGACCGACTGTCGCGTACGGGGAGGCCAAGGGGTTGATGAATGCGAGCCTCACCCGCAGCATGGAGGCGCAGATGGAGGAGGAGCTGTTCGCTTTCGGCCGCTGTGCGGCGACGGCGGACCTGCGCGAAGGCGTCACTGCATTCGTGGAGAAACGCAAACCCGCATTCCGCGGCGCATGACGATGCCGAGCATAGCCACAACAACAACATTCATCGATGAGCACACTCAAGGGTAAGACGGTCTTCATCACCGGCGGCTCGCGCGGGATCGGACGCTCGATTGCCCTGCGGTTCGCGGCCGACGGCGCCAACGTGGTGATCGCCGCAAAGACCGCTGAAGCCCATCCCAAGCTGGAGGGCACGATCCACACCGTGGCGGCCGAGGTGGAAAGTGCCGGTGGCAAGGCGTTGCCGATCCAGCTCGACATCCGTGACGAGTCCGCGGTCGAAGCGGCCGTGAAGAGGACCGCCGAAGCCTTTGGTGGCATCGACGTGCTGGTCAACAACGCGAGCGCCATCAGCCTCACCGACACGCTCGGCACGCCGGCGAAGCGTTTCGACCTGATGCATCAGATCAACACGCGCGGCACGTACGTTTGTGCGCAGGCTTGCATCCCGTTCCTCAAGCGAGGCAGCAACCCGCACATCCTCACGCTGTCGCCGCCGCTCAACCTGAATCCGAAGTGGTTCAAGCCGCACCTCGCCTACACGCTGTCGAAGTACGGCATGAGCATGTGTACCCTGGGGCTGGCGGCCGAACTGGCCGCCGCTGGCATTGCGGTGAACTCGCTCTGGCCGCGCACCACCATCGCCACTGCCGCGGTCGCGACCTTCTTCCCCCAGGCCATGGCGGCAAGCCGGCTGCCGGAGATCATGGCCGATGCAGCCCACGCGATAGTGACGCGTCCGAGCCGGGAGTGCACCGGCAACTTCTTCATCGACGAGGCGGTGCTGCGCTCCGCGGGCGTGACCGACTTCGAACGCTATGCCGTAACCCCCGGCGTGCCCCTGGCCGCCGACATCTTCCTGGATTGAATCCCCGTGAACATGCCGCTGTCCGAAGCTGCCCTGACGACGTCACTACCCACCGATCGCGAGCCCACGCTGCGCGTCGTACCCATGCCCTCCGACGTCAACCCTTCGGGTGACATCTTCGGCGGGTGGATCATGTCGCAGGTGGACATTGCCGGTTCGATCCCAGCGGTCCGGCTCGCCAAGGGCAGGATAGCGACGGTGGCCGTCAACTCGTTCGTGTTCAAGCAGCCGGTGCTGATCGGCGATCTGGTGAGTTTCTATGCCGAGGTGGCGCGCGTCGGTCGCACGTCGATCACGGTCAATGTCGAGGTTTACGCCGAGCGCGGCGTCGAGCGCGAGGTGGTGAAGGTGACGGAGGCGACGCTCACTTACGTTGCAGTAGGGAGCGATCGGAAACCACGGCCGGTGCAGCCGGGGCAAGGGTAGGAGTCGGCAAGTCCATCAGGGCCGTTCGGCCCGCATCGAAAGAGGACCTAATCATGAAAAGCAAATGGCGTTACGGGGCTCTCGCCGGAGCGGTGGCGGCAGCTCTGGGAGGCGGCGCTGGATCAGCGGCAGCAGCGGGTTTCTACCTGCCCTACCAGGGCGCGGCCGCGATCGGCAATTCCCTCGCGGGCGCTGCGGCGCTCGGCGAGGATGCCAGTACGGCCCACTGGAATCCGGCGGCCATGTCGATGATCGAGGATCGGCAGATCGCCATCGCCGGACACTATGTGGCGCCGAGCATCAATTTCTCCAATAGCGGTTCCACCGGGCCTGCGGCCATCGTGCCCGCGACCGGCGGCAACGGTGGTGACGCCGGCACGCCTGTGTTCGTCCCCAACATCTTTGCGGTGATTCCGCTGGGCGGCACGTGGGCTTTCGGCGTCGCCGTGTCACCGACCTTCGGCAACCGGACCGAGTACGACGCCACGTGGCGTGGCCGGTTCCAGTCGACCGAGTCGGAGTTGCGGACCATGAACATCAACCCGTCGCTCTCGTACAAGTTGAACGAGGCCTGGTCCTTCGGCGTCGGCATCAACTACTCGAAGCTCGAGGCCGAGTTCCACCAGAGGGTCGTGCTGGGCGTCAACACGGAAGGCAACGCGGTCCTGTCCGGCGATGCTTCTGCATGGTCGGCGAACGCCGGGGTCGTCTGGAAGCTGAGCGAAGCGACGCGCTTCGGTTTCAGCTATCGCGACAAGGTGGACTACAAGCTGGCGGGTACTCAGCAGGCCGCCACGCTCACCGGCATCGCGGTTCCGGGGCAGAACTTCGACATCCGCGCCGACCTCACGCTGCCGGCCACCGCCCAGCTGAGCGCCGTGCACAAGCTGAACGACACCTGGACCTTGCTCGGGGATGTCATGTTCACCCAGTGGAGCGAGATCGACCGGTTGAACGTGAAGAACCTCGCGGGGGCCACGGTGAATTCGCTCGCGTTCGAGTTCAAGGACACCGTGCGGGTGTCGGGTGCCGTGAACTACACGCTCGACCAGAACTGGCTGCTTCGAGTCGGTCTTGCCTACGACCAGGCACCGGTCAAGGGCCCCGCCGAGCGTACCGCGAGTCTGCCCGATGCCGATCGCTACTGGCTGTCCTTTGGCGTTCGCTGGGACATCGTGCCGCGGCAGCATCGACTGGACCTTGCCTACGCGCACGTGTTCATCAAATCGGCGGACATCGGACGCACGACCACCGGCACCTCCGGAATGACCTTGAGCGGCAACTACGACAATCACGGCGACATCCTGAGCGCGCAGTACACGTTCTCGTTCTGAGCCTTGCGGTTGCGGCCGGCGCCGCCACGCCGGCCGGCCCCTTTTTCGATTGGAGCATGCCGTCATGGCATCGCAAGAAAGATTCTTCGTCCGCCGCGTCGCAGTCCTGGGCGCCGGCGTGATGGGTGCACAGATCGCTGCGCACCTGGTGAATGCCGGCGTCGAGGCCGTGCTGTTCGACTTGACCGCCAAGGAAGGCGATCCGAACGGGATCGCGCTGAAGGCGATCGAGGGCCTGCGCAAACTCGAACCCAGCCCGCTTGCCACGGCGACGGTCGCTGACGCCATCACCGTCGCCAACTACGACCAGCATCTCGACCGGCTCGCCGGCTGCGACCTGGTGATCGAGGCCATCGCCGAGCGCATGGAGTGGAAGCGCCAGTTGTACGAGCGCATCGCACCCCACATCGGCTCCGAGGCGATCATCGCGAGCAACACCTCGGGCCTGTCCATCAACGCGCTGGCCCAGGCTCTGCCCGCGCAATTGCGCGCGCGCTTCTGCGGGATCCATTTCTTCAACCCGCCGCGCTACATGCATCTGGTGGAGATCATCCCGGCGACCGGCAGCGATGCCGCGATGCTCGATCGCCTCGAGACGTTCCTCACGACGGCTCTGGGCAAGGGCGTGATCCGCGCCAAGGACACGCCCAATTTCATCGCGAATCGTGTCGGCGTGTTTTCGATCCTGGCGGCGTTTCATCACACGCGGGCCCTGGGACTGGGGTTCGACGAGGTCGATGCGCTGACCGGCCCGCTGATCGGCCGGCCCAAGAGCGCCACGTACCGCACCGCCGACGTGGTCGGTCTCGATACGCTCGGCCACGTCATCGACACGATGAAGAGCGGCTTGCCGGACGATCCGTGGGCCCGGTACTACGATGCCCCCGACTGGTTCAAGGGGCTGGTCGATCGCGGCGCCCTCGGGCAGAAGGCGAAAGCGGGCGTGTATCGCAAGCAGGGCAAGGAGATCCAGGTGCTGGATCTGGCCAAGGGTGACTACCGCACATCCGGCAAGGAAGCCGTCGAAGAGGTGGTGGCGATCCTCAAGAACAAGGATCCGGCGGCGCGGCTCGCGCAACTGCGCGCGAGCCAGCTGCCCCAGGCGAAATTCATGTGGGCGGTGACGCGCGACATGCTGCACTACTGTGCGGTGCAGCTCGAATCCATCGCCGACAACGCGCGCGACGTGGACCTCGCGATCCGCTGGGGTTTCGGCTGGCGCGAAGGTCCGTTCGAGTTGTGGCAGGCGGCCGGCTGGCAGCAGGTGGCAGGCTGGATCGCGGAAGAGATCGCTGCAGGCAAGACGATGGCCGCGGCACCCTTGCCGGCGTGGGTCACGGACAGCGGTCGGACCGGTGTTCATACCCCGGCAGGGGCCTGGAGTCCGGCGCGGCGTGAATATCGTCCGCGTTCGTCGCTGCCGGTGTATCGACGCCAGGCCGTTCCCGATCGCGTGCTGGGTGAAGCCGCGAATCTCGGCACCACGGTTTTCGAGACCGATGCCGTACGGACCTGGACCACGGGCGACGACATCGCGGTGGTGAGCTTCAAGAGCAAGATGCATTCGATCGGCGAGGACGTGCTCGACGGGGTGATGCAGGCGATCGACGAAGCCGAACGCGGGTTTCGCGGTCTGGTGATCTGGCAGACCGAACCGCCGTTCTCCATCGGGGCGAACCTCGCGGGACCTTCGGCTCCACGCAAGGAGGGCCCCAAGCCCTCCGGCTTCGCTTCGATGATGAAGAAGGTGAAGCGCAGCGCCGAGTCGGCTGTACTGAAGGCCGCGCACAAACTCAATGTCGCGGATGCCTTGATGGCCGGGCGCCTGGAGAAGGTCGAGGGCGTCGTGCAGCAGTTCCAGGCGACTTCGCTGGCCTTGCGATACAGCAGCGTGCCGACGATTGCTGCCGTGGACGGCATGGCGCTCGGCGGCGGGTGCGAGTTCGTGATGCATTGCGACCGTGCGGTCGCCAGTCTGGAGAGCTACATCGGGTTGGTGGAGGTGGGCGTCGGCCTGATTCCTGCCGGCGGCGGCTGCAAGGAATTCGCGATCCGTGCCGCGGCGGAAGCGAAGGGCGGTGACATCTTTCCCTTCCTGCGCCGCTACTTCGAAGCGGCTGCGACGGCGCAGGTGGCGCGCAGTGCCGAGCATGCTCGGGAGATGGGATTCCTGCGTGCCACCGATCGCGTCGTGATGAACCGGTTCGAACTGCTGCACGTGGCCAAGGCCGAGGTGGTGGCGCTGTCCGAGGCCGGCTATCGACCACCGCTCCCGGCCAGGCGCATTCCGGTGGCCGGGCGCAGCGCTGCCGCGACCATCAAGGCGCATCTCACCAATCTGCTGGCCGGCAACCACATCTCCGATCACGACTATCTGATCGGCTCCTCGCTCGCGACCGCGATGACTGGCGGTGACCTGGACCCGGGCAGCCTGGTGGACGAGGAATGGTTGCTCGAACTCGAACGCGAAACCTTCATGGCACTGCTCGCGACCGAGAAGACCCAGGCGCGCATCGAGCAGATGCTGAAGACCGGCAAGCCGTTGAGGAACTGAAATGGCCAACAAACAGGTGCAGGACGCGTACATCGTATCGGCCGTGCGCACGCCGGTCGGCAAGGCGCCGCGCGGCATGTTCCGCAACACCCGTCCCGATGATCTCCTCGCGCACGTACTGGTGCAGGCGGCCCGACGGGTGCCGTCGCTCGATCTGAAGTCGGTCGACGATGCCATCGTCGGCTGCGCGATACCCGAAGCGGAGCAGGGGATCAACGTCGCGCGGATCGGTCTGCTGCTCGCCGGATTTCCGAACACCATCGCCGGCCTGACGGTCAATCGGTTCTGCGCTTCGGGCCTGCAGGCCGTGGCCCTGGCCGCGGATCGCATCCGACTCGGTGAAGCCGACGTGATGATCGCCGGCGGGACCGAAAGCATGAGCTTGATCCCCATGGGCGGGAACAAGCTCGCGTTCAACGAAGCGATCTTCGAGAAGGACGCGAACCTCGGCATCGCCTACGGCATGGGGATCACGGCCGAGAAGGTTGCGCAGCAGTGGAAAGTGACGCGGGAAGCCCAGGACGCGTTCGCCGTGGCGAGCCACGAGAAGGCGTTGGCGGGTATCGCCAACGGCGATTTCCGCGACGAGATCGCACCCTACGAGATCGTCGATCACGTGCCCGATCTGGCGACCCACCAGGTGCAGGTGAAAAAGCGCGAGGCGAGCGTCGATGAAGGGCCTCGCGCCGGCACGAATCTCGAAACGCTGGCGAAACTGCGTCCGGCGTTCGCGGCCAGCGGTTCGGTGACGGCCGGCAACAGTTCGCAGACCTCGGACGGCGCGGGTGCGGTCATCCTCGTCAGCGAGGCGGCGTTGAAGCGCTTCTCGCTGACGCCGCTGGCGCGTTTCGCGGGCTTCGCGGTAGCGGGGGTGCCGCCCGAGATCATGGGCATCGGGCCGATCGCCGCCGTCCCGAAGGCCCTGAAGCAGACCGGTCTCAAACTGGAGGATCTGGACTGGATCGAGCTGAACGAGGCGTTCGCCGCGCAATCGCTGGCGGTGATCCGCGATCTCGGACTCGATCCGACGAAGATCAACCCCCTCGGTGGCGCGATCGCGCTGGGCCATCCGCTGGGAGCCACGGGCGCGATCCGCACGGCGACCATCGTGCACGGCCTGCGCCGCCGCAAGCAGAAATACGGGATGGTGACCATGTGCGTCGGCACCGGCATGGGTGCGGCCGGGGTCTTCGAAGCGCTTTGATCAACAAGACGAGAAACAAGGGAGGAAGCAGCATGACGAAGCTGATGCTGGGCGCATTCACACTGTTGTTCGCGTTGACGGCCGCCGCGGCTGATCCTGCGAGCCCCGCGGGACTGTGGAAGACCATCGACGACAAGACCAAGCTGCCGCGCTCGCTGGTGCGCATCAGCGAGGTCAACGGCGTCTATGAGGGCCGCATCGAACAGTTGCTGAACCGCCAGCCCGATGACGATCCCGACGGCATCTGCCGGGCCTGTCCCGGCGACCGGAAGGACAAGCCTCTGGTGGGCATGGCCATCCTGTCGGGCCTCAAGAAGGACGGCGACATCTACACCGGCGGCGAGATCCTCGACCCGAAGAACGGGAAGAGCTACCGCTGCAAGATGGAGGTGATCGAGGGCGGGAAGAAACTGAACGTGCGCGGCTTCATCGGCGTGTCGCTGATCGGGCGGACGCAGACTTGGCTTCGCGAGGAGTGAGTTGAACGGCTAAGGCGATCCGGCAGCCGCCCAGCGCCGACCGCAAACCGCTTTCAACACGAAGGACACGAAGAGCACGAAGGAACACGAAGGACACCGCCTTTGGCGCTCGGCTGAGGGATGATTTCCTTCGTGATCCTTCGTGTCCCTCGTGTCCTTCGTGGTTCAAGGTGTGGCTTCTAGCCGGAGATCATCGATGAACGCTCGACCACCCCGGCTCGTGCCGATCCAGCAGCCGTTTCAGCGCGTCGAAATGCAGTGACGACTGCTGCCGCTCGCCTTCGATCTGGCGCGCGGCCTGTTCCACCAGGTGGGCCGGTGCGTGCTTGAGCTTTCCGCCGGTGCCCTTCGCGAGCACCTGCACCATGCAGCAGCGTTCCAGGTAGTACAGGTCGTCGTAGGCGTAGGCGACGTTCTCGCCGCAGACGATGACGCCGTGGTGGGCCAGGAACACGACGTCCTTGTCGCCCAGCGCGTTGCAGATGCGGTCGCCCTCGGTCTCGTCGAGCGCGATGCCGCCGTACTCGCCGTCGTAGCCGATCCGGTTCCAAAAGCGCATGGCGTTCTGGTTGGCGGCGCAGTCGAGTTCGCCGTCCTCCAGCAGGCACAGCGACGTGGCGAACGGCATGTGCGTGTGCAGCACGCACTTCTTGCGCTTGCCAAGGTGGATGCGACCGTGGATGAAGAAGGCGGTGGGCTCGACCTTGTGCTTGCCTTCGACCACTTCGCCTTTCTCATCGACGATCATGAGATCGGCGGGGGTCAGTTCGGACCAGTGCAGGCCCTGGGGATTGATCAGGAACTTGTCCGGCGCGCCGGGCAGCTCCAGGCTGAAGTGATTGCAGACGCCTTCATTCAAGCCCATGCGTGCGGCCGAACGCAGGGCGGCGGTCAAGTCGATCCGGGCCTGGCGGATCGCTTCCTGGGTGGACATGCGCGGGTCTCCTCCGAAAAAGAGCCCGCATTGTAGGGCGAGTCCCCGCCCTTGGGAGCACCGCTAGTGGCGGACGCTCGCAGCCCAGCTCTGGGCGGTCTGGAACGCTTCGTCCACCGCCGGTGGCTCGAGTCCGAGCCGGCCTTCGATGCTGCCGCGCGTATCGTCGTTGCTGTCTTCGAGCGCTTCGGCCAGGGCGAGCAGCTCACCGTAGGGGCCGGCGCGGTGCAGCAGCGCGTCGCGCATGTCGTCGCTGATGCGGATCGCTTCCAGGATGGTATCCATCGGCTGCTCGAGCAGCTGGTCGAGCTGGGAGAAGATGCCGATGACGAACAGGTCATCGGCCTGGGTGCGCTGGAACCGCAGCTTGCCCACCAGCTCCATGAAGCGGCCGCGGACGATCGAGGCCTTGACCACCGCGTTGTGCGCGGGGTTCGGATCGGCCGTGAGCAGCAACAGTGTCAGCCAGCGATACAGTTCGTGGTAGCCGAGGATCGTGACCGCCTGCCGGTACGAGGTGATCTGGCTCGGGAATCCCATGCCGGCGGAATTGATGTAGCGCATCAGCCGGTAGGACAGGGCGATGTCCTGCTTCAGTTCCGCTTCGACCGCGGGCAACTCGGCCTCGTTGCGCACGAGGTTCAGGATGCGGATGATCAGGGCATAGGACGGCGCGATCGGCTTCGCGGACTTGGCCTGGCGCGCGGCAGCGCGGCTGCTGACTTCGGCGTGCGGCATGTTCTGACCCCTGGGATTATTCTCCTCGTCCCGTTGTATCGGCGCCGTGGGCAGGAACTTGAGGTGTCGCCGAGGGGTTACGGTTCGCCCGACAGGTCGCGCGGCGGCCGGATGAAGTCCAGCGGGGTGGCGAGAAATCGACGCCAGAGGGCCAAGGCGAGTGGCCGTGCATAGCGAAACCGTACCCGTCGGGCCTTGAGAGCCACGAGCAACGCGAGCGCGAAGCTCACGGTCAGGTTGACGATGCCCACCAGCGCGACTCCCGCAGCGCACCATGCGAAGGTCTGCCAGGGGATCTGCTGGTCGAGGCTCACCGTCGCCGTGGCGAGGTTTGCCGCGGAGAACGTGATGTGGCGTATATCGATGGGCAGCCCGAGATTCACGCCGACGGTGGCCGTGAGTCCCAGCAGCATGCCGAACCAGAAGTTGCCCGCGAGGCTGCCGAGATTGCCTTCGATGTAGTTCGCGAGCTGACCGAGGCGCGCGGGTCCGAGGCGGCGTTCGAGCCATTTCAGCTGGCGGATGCGCTCGGGGATGCGGTTGTAGATCGCGATATTGTCGTGATACCCCGCGATCAACCCTGACATGAACAGCCACAACCCGGCGATCGCCGCGTGGAACAGCGCCAGGCTCGCGAGCGGATGAAGATCGTGCAACGTGTGGTTGGCCGCGTCGGGCGTCATCACGTGCCAGCCGGTGGACAGGTAAAGGCTCGTCGCCAGGACGTACGCGAGCGGAAAGGCGAGCGCCACGTTGCCGATCACCGCGATGAACTGGCTCCGGATCACGCGCACGATCAGCTCCACCATGCGTTCGACGTCGGGCTTCGAACCGGAAGGGTGGTCGAGCGCCGCGGCGATGCGCGAAGCGGTCATGGCGGGCTGCTTGGTCGCCACGGTGAAGTGGAGCACGTGGATCAGCATGAAGCCCAGCGCATAGTTGAGCCCGTACAGCAGGCCCTGGATCAACGGGGCCGGATGCAGGCCATGCATCCCGATCTTGAGCAGTGCCATGAACGGGACGATCAGGCCGGCGCCCAGGGCCGAGGTCAGCATGGCCTTGTACTCCGCACGGGTCGCGGTGATGTAGTGCTCGCCGGTACGGCCGGAATGCTCGGTGACTTCGCGTGCCAGCAGCTCCGTGTTCTTGGCGAAGTGCTCGCGCAGATTGTTGCGCTTGTTGTCGGCTTCGACGAAGGTCTTGAACAGGGTCACGATCGCCTGCGCCCGATCGGTCTGCGGCGTGCGATCGAGCAGATCGAGCAGCCGGTCGAGGCGATCGATGGTTTCGGTGAGACGCTGGAGCAGGTAGGTGAGAGCGACGCTGATGCCGGTGTTGCCGGTGTTGCGCCGGATCTTCCCGATGACGTCGTCGCACTGCTCGAGCAGCACGCGGATCTGCTTTTCGTCCTCTGAGGGCAACTCGCCGCTGGCGAGGCCGGCGCGGTATTCCTGCACCCAGCGCTGCGCCTCGACGTTCTGCATGAGGAACGGCGATTCGTACTCGCGCAGCGGCGGGTAGACGTCGGCCAGTTCCGGTTCCACGCCCATCGCCGCGATGCGCGCGGAGAGGATGTGCGCGGCATCGAGCAACTGGGCGACAGTGCGGTTGGTCGTCGCCACGGCGAAGAAATCGATCCCCAGGGTATCGAGCAGCCGCAGCCAGTGTTCGTCATCGATGCCGTTGACCCAGCGATGATCGGTCACGCGATGGAACGCGGCACCCAGCACGTCCTTGAGTGCGGTGGGATCGATCGCCGCCGGCAGGATCTTCTGGGCGATCCGGCGCCACAGTTCGCTGAAGAAGCCGGCGGCAGGCAGGATGCCGAGGTCGGCATACAGCGTGATCTGCTGATGTTTCGCGAAGACCCGCAGCAGGTAGTCGTGAAATCCGGCGCGGAGCACCTCGTCGCCGGAGAGCAGAAACTGCAACGCCTGCAGGTTCTTGAGCGCCTGGGGCGCATCGCCCGGGTCCTGTGGGCGAACGTGGTCGACGATCTCGGCGAGCAATGCCGGATCGTTGCCGGCGGACACTGCGATTTCGCGCAGCAGCGCTTCGAGGCCGTTCACGGCGCGCGAGTCGGTCATGCCGTCATGTCGTCGGCGGCGCTCACATGTTCGGGTAGTTGGGGCCGCCGCCGCCTTCGGGCACGACCCAGCGGATGTTCTGCGTCGGATCCTTGATGTCGCAGGTCTTGCAGTGCACGCAATTCTGCGCGTTGATCTGGAGCCGCGGGCTGCTGCCATCGGCTGCTTTCACGATCTCGTAGACACCGGCCGGGCAATAGCGCTGCTCCGGTGCGTCGTAGCGGGCGAGGTTCACCGCGATCGGCACCGTGGGGTCCTGCAGTGTCAGGTGGACGCGCTGATCTTCCTCGTGGTTCGTGTTGGAGATGAAAACCGACGAGAGCTTGTCGAAGCTCACCTTGCCGTCGGGCTTCGGGTAATCGATTGGAGTCGAATGTGCGGCCGGTTTCAGTTGCGTGTGGTCGGCATGGTTGCGGAATGTCCAAGGTGCCTTGCCACGGAAGACGTACGTGTCGAGTGCCGAGTAGCCGATGCCACCGAAGAGGCCCCAGCGGAACGACGGCCGGATGTTGCGTACGCGGGCGAGTTCGTCCCATAGCCAGGTGGCCTTGAGCCGCTCGGGGTAGGAGGTCACCTCGGCCGGTGGAGTGTCCGCGCGCAGCGCGTCGAAGCAGGCCTCGGCGGCCGTCATGCCGCTCTTCATCGCGGTGTGCGTGCCCTTGATCTTGGGCACGTTGAGAAAGCCTGCCGTGTCGCCGATGAGCACACCCCCGGGGAAGGTGAGCTTCGGGATCGACTGCAGACCGCCCTCCGACAACGCGCGCGCGCCGTAGGCGATGCGGCGTCCGCCCTCGAACGTCGGCCGGATCGCGGGATGGGTCTTGTAGCGCTGCATCTCGTCGAACGGCGACAGATATGGGTTCGAGTAGTCGAGTCCGATCACGAAGCCCACCGCCACCTGATTGCCTTCGAGGTGATACAGGAAAGACCCGCCATAGGTATCGGCAGCCAGCGGCCAACCGACCGTGTGCACGATCAGCCCGGGCTGGTGCTGCGCCGGGTCCACCTCCCACAGCTCCTTGATGCCGATGCCATAGGTCTGCGGGTCGACGCCGTCGCGCAGATGGAAGCGGTCCATCAGCTCCCGCGTGAGCGAGCCGCGACAGCCTTCGGCGAAGATGGTCTGTTTCGCACGCAGTTCCATGCCCGCCTGGTGGTGATCGGTGGGCTCGCCGTCGCGGCCGATGCCCAGATCGCCCGTGGCCACGCCGGCGACCTTGCCGTCGGCGTCGTACAGCACTTCCGCGGCGGCGAAGCCCGGGTAGATCTCCACGCCGAGCGCTTCGGCCTGGGTGCCGAGCCAGCGACAGAGGTTGCCGAGGCTGATGATGTAATTGCCGTGGTTGTGCATCTGCGGCGGCGTCGGCAGGCGCCACGAGCCTGCGGCCGTGAGGAAGAGGAACCGATCCTCGGTGGCCGGCGTATTGAGCGGCGCACCGAGCGCTTTCCAGTCGGGCAGCAGCTCATTCAGCGCGCGCGGTTCGATCACCGCGCCGGACAGGATGTGCGCGCCGACCTCGGAACCCTTCTCGATGACGCACACCGACACATCGTGGCCGTGTTCGGCACACAGCTGGCGCAAGCGGATCGCACACGCGAGGCCGGAAGGGCCCGCGCCCACGATCACGATGTCGTACTCCATGAATTCCCGTTCCGCCACGTCGACTCCTTACAATTGCTGCTTTTCGAGAGGTCTTCACCAATGATAAACCGATCGCCCGACACGCCCCCGATCCACGTCGAGTCCATGCGCCTGCGCTGGGGCGAGATGGATGCCCTGCGGCACCTCAACAACGTGGCCTACTTCCGGTACTTCGAGGAGGCGCGCATCCACTGGTTCGCCACCCTGGGCATCGACTACGGCGACGAGGGCGAGGGGCCGATCCTCGCGAACATCGAGACGCGATTCGTCAAGCCGGCCCTGTATCCGGAGGACGTGGCGATCGAGCTCAGCATCGGTAAGGTGGGCAACTCGAGCTTCGTGCTGGCCCACACGATGCGTTCCGCGAGTGATCCGTCGGTGGTGTACTCGGTGGGCGAGGCGGTGCTGGTGTGGATCGACATCGCTTCGGGGAAGTCGAAGCCGCTGCCGGCGCGAATTCGGGCGATCCTGCAGCCACCGCGCTAGGGCCTCGGAGAAACGATCAACTCGGCGGACGCGGTGCCAGGCAAGGACGGAGGAACGAGGGGTTTCCGCCGCGTCCTCCGCGTCCGCCGCGATCAGCGCTGCTTTCCTGATCTATCCCGCCTGCGTGGAGCAGCCGAAGATCTGCCCGGATACTCCCCGGCTTTCCTCTCCGATCAACCACAGGTACGTGGGCAGGATCGATTCGGCTGACGGCAACGTCGCAGGCGCGGCACCTGGATGCGTGAATGCGCGCGCCGGGGATGCGACCGGCCCCGGTACGACGGCATTGACGCGCATGTGGGGAAGTCGCGACCACTCGTCGGCCTGCGCGCGCATCGCAGCCATGAGAGCTGCCTTCGGTGCCGCGACGCCTGACCAGTAAGCGGTCGGTGCGGTGACGTGGCTGTCCGACGTGTACACCACGGAGGCATCGGGTGCGCGCTGCAGCATCGACAGGCAGGCGCGTGTCAAGGCGAGCGGCGCGATGAAGTTCACGCGCATGAGCCGCGTCCACGCTGCCGAGTCGATGCTCTCCGTCTGTGCCAGCCGCTCGAGGTGCACCGCGCTGTGGAGGATGCCGTCGAGCCTCCCGACGGCCTGTTCGATCGCACCGGCGAGCGCATCGAATTCACGCGGACCTGCCGTCTCGAAGTCGAGCGGCACGGCAGCGGGCGTGGGGCTGCCGCTTGCCTCGATCTCGTCGTAGACGGCCGCCAGGCGATCCGTGTCTCGCCCGTGCAGCACCACGGTCGCGCCGTGAGCCGCGAACGCGATTGCGGCGGCACGGCCGATGCCTCGGCCGGCACCGGTGACCAGGATCACGCGGTCCCGCAGCAGGTCCGCCGTCGCTGCGTAGGTCCGAGGATCGATCATCGGTCTGCCATCACTGCGTGTGCGCAGACGATGCCGCTGCGCACGGCTGCCTCGAGGGTCGCAGGATAGTCGCTCGCCGTGTAGTCGCCGGCCAGAAGGAGCCGCGGCAGGGCCGTTCGCTGTGGCGGACGCGCCATGCCGGGTACGCACGCGAACGTGGCGCGCCGTTCGGTGATCACGCGATGCCATTCGGGCACGGGCAGATGGGGGATGTGTCGCCGCAGCTGATTGTCGACGTCTGCCGCCAACGCGTCTCCCGCCATGCGGTCAAGGTCGACTGCGGCACTCGCGACTGCC
The DNA here is from genome assembly GCA_001464695.1 of Betaproteobacteria bacterium Ga0077523. Classification (GTDB taxonomy): domain Bacteria; phylum Pseudomonadota; class Gammaproteobacteria; order Burkholderiales. The sequence goes on from LNDQ01000115.1 coordinate 51,307, forward strand.
CCGATCAGGCCGTGTTGACCGCACAACGCGCCGCGATCGAACGCCCATTGCGCTGGTCCGTCCACGAAGCCCACCATGGGTGACGACAGGCGTACCGCTGCGGTGTACTGCAGATAGACGGAAACGATCGGCAGATAGCGCAGCGTTTCGAGGGACGCAGCGAGCGCCGCGAGCTCGGGCAGTTCCCGCCACAACGAACCGGCGCGCGCCGGATCGGTGGCGCAGATCACGTGGGTGCAGGCGAGCTCATCCTCGCTGTTGCGCACGAGAAATCCGCTGCCGGTCCGAGCAATCGATTTCACCATGCAGCCGGTGCGGATGGTCCCCGAGCGTGCGGTGATGTAGGCCGCTGCGGGATCGGGGAGCATCGCGCCGAAGTCGGTGGTGGGCAACACGAGATCGCTCGCGCCTGCGCCGCCGTTCAGGCCGTCGCGCATCACATGGAGGAACACCTGCGCGTCCGCTTCCGCGGGTGGCGTGTTGAGCGCAGCGATGCACAGCGGCTCCCACAGGAACGCGCGATTGCGCTGCGGCTGGCGGGTGCGCTCGAGCAACGCCTCGACTGTCTCGCCGGCGCGCGCGCGAAAGCCGGCCGCGCGCTGGCCGATCATGAAACGCGCAGCCGCGAACCGGTCCGCCCAGTCGAGGCCGCGCGCACGCGCCAGCCCCGCGAGGAGATGCAAGGGTGCCGGCAGATTCGGGCAGGAGAGTCGGAAACGCCCGGCGATCTCGAGTGTGAGCGGCAGTCGCCGATAGGGTGCCGCGGCCGGCGCGACCTTGCGCACCAATGCCAGCGTCTCGCGATAGGCGCCGATGAGGATGTGCAAGCCGTTGTCGAGCACGCGCCCGTCGACATCGACGCGGCGGGCTCGGCCACCGAGGGATTTCGCGGCTTCGAGCACCGTGTGGGGAATGCCGGCATCCGCCAGCGTCACCGCGGCGGCGAGGCCCGCCCAACCGCCTCCTATGATGGCTGCATGGGTCATGGGGGCGTTTCATGCATGGCGAAGATGCTCCAGCCAGCATTGCGTGCGCATGCGCCTCGCGACGGCTGCCCCCATCCCGACCTTCCCCCACCGAAGGTGGGGGAAGGTAGGGAGGGGGCAATGCATCACGCTGTTACCCAAGTGCGCCAAGCGATCCACAGTTTGCGCAGCGGCGTGAGCGTCACCCGCTCGTTCATCACACGCCGGCCTTCGGTGGCGATCTCGTCCAGCAGCCGCTCGTAGATGGCACCCATCACGAGACCGGCCCGTTGCGCCTTGCGGTCTTCCTTCGGCAACAGCGCCCAGGCCTTCGTGTAGTAGCCGCGGGCGCGCTCGATCTGTTCCGTCAGCAGTGCCTCGAGCGCATCGGTTTCGCGAAACAGGATGATGTCGTCCACCGCGACACCGTGGCGCGCCATTTCGTCGAGCGGCAGGTAGATGCGGTTGCGGCGCGCATCCTCGCCGACGTCGCGCACGATGTTGGTGAGCTGGAGGGCCAGGCCGAGGTTGCGAGCGTAGTCGAGTGTCGCCGGGTTGCGATACCCGAAGATCTGCGCCGACAGCAGACCGACCACGCCGGCCACGCGGTAGCAATACACTTCGAGCGTGGCGAAGTCGGGGTAGCGGTTGTAGTCGAGATCCATCTGCATGCCGTCGATGATCTCGAGGAAACGTTCGAGCGGCAGGTTGAGGCTGCGCACGATCGGCTGCAGGGCCCGGGCGACCGGATGCTGCGGATCGCCGGAGAACACCGCGGCGATTTCCGCACGCCACCAGTCGAGGCGCTGGCGTGCGACGATCGGATCGCTGGTCTCGTCGACGGTGTCGTCCACCTCGCGACAGAACGCGTAGAGCGCGGTGATCGCGCGTCGCCGATCGGGCGGCAGGAACAGGAAGCTGTAGTAGAAGCTCGAGCCGCTTTGCGCGGCCTTGCGCTGGCAATATTCGTCGGGCGTCATGGCTCAGCCTTCGCCGGGCCGCCCCAAGAAGGCTGGCCCCCTGGGGGGAGGGGCCGCAGGCCCGTCGGGGGGGATGTCATCTCACTAGTGCGCGCACGAGCATGAGGGGCCAGTCCGGCGCGCTCAGCACCGGGCGACGCCGGAAGACGTCGCCGTCGATGCGCGCGAGTTTTTCGAGAATGCGCTCGCCGCCCGAGACGATCAGGCGCAGTTCTAGGCCGAACCGGCCTTTCAGCACGCGGCCGAGCGGTGCGCCGGCGAGCAGCATCTCGCGAGCTCGCGCGATCTGGGTGTGGATGAATTCGCGCCACGGTCCGCCGACATCGCCCTCGGCGATGCGCGACTCTGCGATGCCGAAACGGGTCATGTCGTCCTGGGGCAGATAGATACGGTTCTTGCGGTAGTCGATCGCGATGTCCTGCAGGAAGTTGATGAGCTGCAGGCTGCTGCAGATTCGATCCGAGTACTCGAGACTGCGTTCGGCGATCTCCCCCTCGAGATGCAGCAACAGCCGGCCGACGGGATTCGCCGAGCGCCGGCAGTAGTCCATGACATCCGCGAATGTGGCGTAGCGCGTGGTCGTGACGTCCTGCGTGAACGCGTCCAGCAGATCGCGGAAGAGCTGGATCGGCAGACGGTGGGTCCGGATGGTCGCGGCTACCCCGCGATACAACTCCAGGTGGGGCGCTTCGCCGCGGGCGATGCGATCGAGGTCGGCATTGCGCTCGGCGAGGGCAGCGAGGCGTTCCTGCGCCGAACTGTCGCCTTCGTCGGCGATGTCGTCGGCTTCTCGGGCGAACCGGTAGATCCATGTCACCGGTTCGCGCAGCCGGGCCGGCAGGATGATCGAAGCGACCGGAAAGTTCTCGTAGTGGCCGACACCCATGGGAACGGCGCCCGACCCGGAAAGATGTTGTGGTTCAGAAGGTTGAAAGCGCCGGGCGAGGCTGCCGGGTGCGGGGGCGGGTGGAGTGTACTAGAATGCGCTCAGCGCGAAAGTGGCGGAATTGGCAGACGCACTGGATTTAGGTTCCAGCGCCGCAAGGCTTGGGGGTTCGAGTCCCCCCTTTCGCACCAGAGACTCCGGCCGGCGGCTTCAAACCGCTGCTTCCTTTCAGCACCGCTCTCTCGAACCCCACTCGAGCCGATCGTTGCGCCCGGGCTGCAGGTGCCCGCCGGGGTCTCTGGTGCGTGTAACCCATCGATCCGAAAGAGTCCGCCGTATGCAAGCCAGCCTGGAAACCTTGAGCACCCTGGAACGCCGCCTGAAGGTGGCCGTTCCGGTGAATCAGATCAACAACGAAGTCGAGAACCGCCTGAAGCGCTTGCAGCGCACCGTCAAGCTGCATGGCTTCCGCCCCGGCAAGGTGCCGATGAAGGTGGTGGTGCAGCAGTTCGGCCCGCAGGTCCGCCAGGAGGTCCTGGGCGACACGGTCGAACGGACGTTCGGCGAGGCGGTCCGCGAAAAGAACCTGCGGGTTGCCGGCTATCCCCGCATCGAGGCCCAGCCCGGCGCCGAAGCGGCGGCTGACTTCGAGTTCACCGCCACCTTCGAGATCTTCCCCGAAGTGAAGATCGGCGATCTCGCCGCGACGACCATCGAACGTCCGGCCGTCAGCGTCGACGAACCCGAGGTGGACCGGACCATCGAGGTGCTGCGCAAGCAGCGCGTGAGCTACGCGGACGTGGATCGCGCCGCGGCCGCGGGCGACGTCGTCGTGATCGACTACAAGGGCACCATCGACGGCGAGCCCTTCGACGGCGGCGCGGCCGAGGCCCAGAGCATCGTCCTGGGTGAGGGCCGGTTGCTGGCCGATTTCGAGGCCGCTCTGATCGGCATGAGTGCCGGCGCCACCAAGTCGTTTGAACTCACTTTTCCCGCGGACTATCATGGGGCGGAAGTCGCTGGAAAGAAGGCCGTCTTCGAAGTCACCCTGCACAAGGTCCAGGAGCAGAAACTGCCCCCCGTCGATGCGGAGTTCGCCAGAAGCCTGGGCGTGGAGGACGGCGATCTCGCCCGGATGCGAACCGACGTGCGGGCCAACCTGGAGCGCGAGGTGAAGCGCCGGGTTCAGGCGCGAGTCAAGGATCAGGCGCTGAAGTCGTTACTGGACTCTGCGACCCTGGAAACACCCAAGGCGCTGGTCGACATGGAGATCGAGCGCCTCATGGCGCAGATGGCGGAAAACCTTCGCGGCCGTGGCATGAAGCCCGAACAGATTAACATGCCGCGCGACGCTTTCGAGCCCGAGGCGAAGCGCCGTGTCAGCATCGGTCTGGTATTGAACGAGCTGGTCAAGCAGAACGACATCAAGGCGCAGCCCGATCAGGTGAAGGCGATGATCGAGGACTATGCCGAGAGCTACGAGCATCCGGACGAGGTGGTGCGCTGGTACTACCAGTCCGCCGATCGCGTCCGGGAAGTCGAGGCCGTCGTGCTGGAAAACAACGTAGTCGAGTGGGTGCTGCAGCACGCCAAGGTGGTGGACAAGCCCGCCGCCTTCGAGGAACTCATGGGGAACGCACAATGAACTGGGGCAAGTCGATGAACGCCGATCCGCAGGGCGGCTCCGCGCCGTGGGACCCGCAGGCGCTCGGCCTGATCCCGATGGTGATCGAGCAGAGCGGCCGCGGAGAGCGCGCCTATGACATCTACTCGCGCCTGCTGAAGGAGCGCGTGGTGTTCCTGGTGGGCCCGGTGAACGACGTGACCGCCAACCTGATCGTGGCGCAGTTGCTGTTCCTCGAGTCGGAGAATCCCGACAAGGACATCTTCTTCTACATCAACTCGCCCGGCGGGTCGGTATCGGCGGGCCTCGCGATCTACGACACCATGCAGTTCGTGAAGCCGGACGTCTCCACGCTCTGTATCGGCCAGGCCGCCAGCATGGGGGCCTTCCTGCTCGCCGCGGGTGCCAAGGGCAAGCGCTTCGTGCTGCCCAACTCCAGGGTGATGATTCACCAGCCCATGGGCGGCTTCCAGGGCCAGGCTTCGGACATCGAGATCCACGCACGCGAGATCCTGTACCTGCGCGAGCGCCTCAATTCGCTGATGGCGAAGCATACTGGCCAGGATATTGCAACGATCGAGAAGGACACCGATCGCGACAACTTCCTGAGCGCGGACGATTCGGTCAAGTACGGCCTGGTGGACAAGGTGCTGGCCAACCGGGCGGATGTTTGAGGCAATGGTGGGAACGGTACGGCGGTTCGGCGTTCTGAAGCAGTGTCGCTGTGTTGCGGTTCGTAAGGTTGCAGTGATCTAGCGCGGGAGCAAGAGGCCCACGATGTCGGAAAAGTCTGCCGGAGAAAAACTCCTCTACTGCTCGTTCTGCGGCAAGAGCCAGCACGAGGTGCGCAAGCTGATCGCCGGCCCGTCGGTGTTCATCTGCGACGAGTGCATCGAGCTCTGCAACGACATCATCCGCGAGGAAACGCATGGCGACACCGCGACCAAAGGTGCGAAGTCCGACCTGCCGGTGCCTACCGAGATCCGCGGCATCCTCGACCAGTACGTCATCGGCCAGGACCAGGCCAAGAAGATCCTGTCCGTGGCCGTCTACAACCACTACAAGCGGCTGAAGACGCTGTCCAAGAAGGACGACGTCGAGCTCGCCAAGAGCAACATCCTGCTGGTGGGGCCGACCGGCTCGGGCAAGACGCTGCTCGCCCAGACTCTCGCGCGCCTGCTCAACGTCCCCTTCGTGATGGCGGACGCCACCACGCTGACCGAAGCCGGTTATGTGGGCGAAGACGTCGAGAACATCATCCAGAAGCTGCTGCAGAAGTGCGACTACGACGTCGACAAGGCCCAGCGCGGCATCGTCTACATCGACGAGATCGACAAGATCTCGCGCAAGTCGGACAACCCGTCGATCACGCGCGATGTGTCGGGCGAGGGCGTCCAGCAGGCACTGCTCAAGCTGATCGAGGGCACGATCGCCTCGGTGCCGCCGCAGGGCGGTCGCAAGCACCCGAACCAGGAGTTCGTGCAGGTCGACACCACCAACATCCTGTTCATCTGTGGCGGGGCCTTCGACGGCCTCGACAAGGTGATCCGCGCCCGGTCCGAGAAGGGCGGGATCGGTTTCGGCGCCCAGGTGAAAAGTCGCGACAACCGCAAGGACATCGGTGCGGTGCTGCGCGAAGTCGAACCCGAAGATCTCATCAAGTACGGCCTCATCCCCGAGTTCGTGGGGCGCCTGCCGGTGGTGGCCACCCTCGAAGAACTGGACGAGAAGGCACTCATCCAGATCCTGACCGAGCCGAAGAACGCGCTCATCAAGCAGTATCAGAAGATGTTCGCGATGGAAGGCGTCGAGCTCGAGATCCGCGAGGATGCGCTGAAGGCGATTTCCACCAAGGCCCTGCATCGCAAGACCGGCGCGCGCGGGCTGCGCTCCATCCTGGAACACGTGCTCCTCGACACGATGTTCGACCTGCCTTCCATGAAGAACGTGGAGAAGGTCGTGATCGACGAGGGCTCCATCACCGGCGACATCAAGCCGCTGCTGATCTACTCCGATCAGCCCAGAGTCGCAGGATCGGCATGAATCTGCGACCGGGTGGCAGCCACCGCCCGGTCGGCACTGCCGGGCAAGCGAAACCCGCCGAAAGCCCCTGGGGCCCGGCGGGTTGAATTCGAGGGCATGCGCTCCAATTAGCCCGGGACAACCCATTACACGTTTCAGGTGACCTCCATGACCTACTCCAACGATCCCTCGGAATCCCGCGTCACGCTGCCGCTGCTGCCGCTGCGCGACGTGGTCGTGTTCCCGCACATGGTCATCCCGTTGTTCGTCGGTCGCCCGAAATCCATCAAGGCGCTCGAAACGGCCATGGAAGCCGGCAAGAGCATCCTGCTGGTGGCCCAGAAATCCGCCGCGAAGGACGAGCCCTCCGAGGAGGATCTCTACCGCGTGGGCAGCATCGCCAACATCCTGCAGATGCTGAAGCTGCCCGACGGCACCGTGAAGGTGCTGGTCGAAGGCGTGCAGCGGGCGACCATCGAGGACATCGACGATCTGCGGACGCACTATGCGGTCGACGCGGTACCTGTGCCGACCGAAACCCTCTCGGCGGAAGAAACGCACGAGATCGAAGCGATGCGGCGGGCGATGATCGCCCAGTTCGACCAGTACGTGAAACTCAACAAGAAGATTCCGCCCGAGATCCTCACCTCGCTTGCCGGAATCGACGAAGCCGGGCGGCTGGCCGACACCATCGCCGCGCACCTGCCGCTCAAACTCGAGCAGAAGCAGGCCGTGCTCGAGATGTACGAGGTGAAGCGCCGCCTCGAGCATCTGCTGTCGTTGCTGGAAGCCGAACTCGACATTCTCCAGGTGGAAAAGCGTATCCGCGGCCGCGTCAAGCGCCAGATGGAGAAGAGCCAGCGCGAGTACTACCTCAACGAACAGGTCAAGGCGATCCAGAAGGAACTTGGCGACCTCGACGAGGGCGCCGATCTGGACGAGATGGACAAGCGCATCAAGTCGGCGCACATGCCCAAGGAAGCGCGCGCGAAGGCGGAGAACGAGCTCAAGAAGCTGCGCATGATGTCGCCGATGTCGGCGGAAGCCACGGTGGTGCGCAACTACATCGAGGCGCTGGTCAACCTGCCCTGGAAGAAGAAGAGCAAGATCTCGAAGGATCTCACCATCGCCGAGAGCGTGCTCGAACAGGACCACTACGGTCTCGAGAAGGTGAAGGAGCGGATCCTCGAATATCTCGCGGTGCAGCAACGGGTCGAGAAGGTCAAGGCGCCGATCCTGTGCCTGGTCGGTCCGCCCGGGGTGGGCAAGACCTCGCTCGGCCAGTCGATCGCGCGCGCCACCAACCGCAAGTTCGTGCGCATGTCGCTGGGTGGGGTGCGCGACGAAGCCGAGATCCGCGGCCATCGCCGCACCTACATCGGGTCGATGCCGGGCAAGATCCTGCAGAACATGACCAAGGTCGGCGTGCGCAATCCGCTGTTCCTGCTCGACGAAGTGGACAAGATGGGCATGGACTTCCGCGGCGATCCGGCGTCGGCATTGCTAGAAGTGCTCGATCCGGAACAGAACCACACGTTCGTCGATCACTACGTCGAGGTCGACTACGACCTGTCGGATGTGATGTTCGTCGCGACGGCGAATACCATGAACATCCCGCCGGCGCTGCTCGACCGGATGGAAGTGATCCGATTGTCCGGCTACACCGAGGACGAGAAGGTCAACATCGCCATGCGCTATCTGCTGCCCAAGCAGATGAAGAATCACGGCCTGAAGGACGCCGAGACCAACGTCTCCGAGAGTGCGGTGCGCGACATCATCCGCTACTACACGCGCGAGGCGGGCGTGCGGGCGCTGGAGCGCGAGATCTCCAAGATCTGCCGCAAGGTGGTGAAGTCGCTGCTGCTGAAGAAGCGCGAGTCGTCGATCCAGGTCAACGCGCGCAACCTCGACAAGTACCTCGGTGTGCGCCGCTACAGCTTCGGCATGGCGGAGAAGGACAACCAGGTCGGTCAGGTCACGGGGCTTGCGTGGACCGAGGTGGGCGGCGAGTTGCTCACCATCGAAAGCGCGGCGATGCCCGGCAAGGGCAAGACCGTCACCACCGGCAAGCTCGGCGAGGTGATGCAGGAGTCGATCCAGGCGGCACTCACGGTGGTGCGCAGCCGCTCGCAGAAACTGGGCATTCGTGAGGATTTCTACCAGACGAGCGACATTCACATCCACCTGCCCGAAGGCGCCACTCCGAAGGACGGTCCGAGTGCCGGCATCGGTATCTGCACCGCCGTGGTATCGCTGCTCACCGGAATTCCGGTGCGTGCCGATGTCGCGATGACCGGTGAGATCACGCTGCGCGGCGAGGTCCTGCCGATCGGCGGCTTGAAGGAGAAGCTGCTTGCCGCTCACCGAGGTGGCATCAAGCACGTGCTGATTCCGCAGGAGAATGTGAAGGATCTCGCCGAGATTCCCGACAACATCAAGAATCGACTCGACATCCATCCGGTGAAGTGGATCGACCAGGTGCTCGAGCTGGCACTCGAGCGCATGCCGGAGCCTCTGCCGGAGAAAGCGCAGGCCCCGGTGACGCTGTCGCCGGTCGATGCGGATGCGCCCGTTGCTGCAGTGAAACACTGAAGCGGCATTGCACGGTGCGCGCGATGCGCGCCGTGCCGCGGTCGCTCAACGGTGACAATGCCGACACACTTCGCGGGCATGCGAGCACGCGCAGCGGTGTTTTCCTTGACACCGACTTTTTCAGCTTGCTATAAAGCTTGGCGAGTTGTTCGGCACCCGAAAAGCCGCGCCAGTGCTGGGGCACAGGGCAACCGCCTGATACAGCATACGACGCAGCCCGGGCAGGTCAGCGCATCACCAGCGCGCACACAACATTCACCGTTCCCCCGGGTCGCGGACCTATCCATGAACAACGAAAGGGGATGCACGTGAACAAGTCGGAACTCATCGACGCCATCGCAAAATCGGCCGACATTTCCAAGGCGGCCGCCGGCCGCGCGCTCGACGCAACGGTGGCGTCCATCAAGACCTCGCTGCGCAAGGGCTCGATGGTGACTCTGGTCGGTTTCGGAACTTTCTACGTGGGCAAGCGTGCCGCACGCGGCGGTCGCAATCCACGTACCGGTGCATCCATCAAGATCAAGGCCGCCAAGGTGCCGAAGTTCCGGGCTGGAAAGGCGCTGAAGGATGCATTAAACTGAGCGACCTGTTTTCGACGGCGGCTTGATCGACGGGTGCAGTAGGGAGGTTGGTCAGAAAATCCCTGCCGCGCCAGGGCGAGTGGCAAGCAGGAGAAGGCGTCCCGGGTGCTTAGCTCAGTTGGTAGAGCGTCGCCCTTACAAGGCGAATGTCGGGAGTTCGAGCCTCTCAGCACCCACCAAAGTCGAGAACGGCAGCTTTCGGGGAGTGGTAGTTCAGTTGGTTAGAATACCGGCCTGTCACGCCGGGGGTCGCGGGTTCGAGTCCCGTCCACTCCGCCAAACCCGAGAAGGCGAACGCATGTTCGCCTTTTTCGTTTCTCGTGCCTCGTGCCGGATGTCGGTCTCGAGGAACGGCCGGATGGGGCGGCCGCGTCTGGGTTGAAGAGGGTGGGATTGCCATGTTCGAATGGGTCGACAAGCACAAGCGCTGGATACAGGTCATCCTCCTGATCCTGATCGTTCCGTCCTTCGCGTTCCTGGGAATCAACTACTACTTCCAGGAGAGCGGTACGGGCGGCGCGGTGGCCAAGGTGGCCGGGTCCAAGATCTCCGCGCAGGAGTTCGAGCAGGCCCTGCGCAAGCGCCAGGAAGACCTGCGCAAGATGATGGAAGGCAAGGTCGACCAGGCCGCGCTGGACAGCACCGACGTGCGCAATTCGGTCATCAACGGCCTCGTGGATCAGCGCGCGTTGCTGGCCCATGCGCTGCATGCCGGCATCACGGTCACCGATGACCAGGTGCGCAAGATCGTGATGGGCATCCCGGAGTTCCAGGACCAGGCCACGGGCAAGTTTTCGGCAGAGCGCTACGAGCGTCTGCTGCGCGAGAGCGACGGCCGGACGCCCGTCATGTTCGAATCCGAAGTCCGGCGCAGCTTGAGTCTCGCCCAGGTGCGCGACACCGTGGCGGATTCCGCGCTCGTGCCGATGACGGTTGTCGATCGCCTTGCCCGTATCCGTGAGCAGCAGCGCGAAGTGAATCAATGGCTCCTCACGCCCGAGCAGGTGCGCTCGAAGGTGAACGTCACCGACGAAGACGTGAAGGCGTACTACGAGTCGCACAAGACCGAGTTCCGCATACCCGAGCGCGTGCGCGTCGAGTATGTCCTGCTGAACCTCGAGACCGTGACGAAGGGCATCGACATTCCTCAGCAGGAAGTCGCGAAGTGGTACGACGATCACAAGGACCAGTACGGCAAGCCGGAAGAGCGCCGCGCGAGCCACATCCTCATCACGGTCCCGAAGGATGCCAAGCCGGACGTCAAGGATGCCGCACGCAAGAAGGCCGAAGCGCTGCTCGACGAGGTGCGACGCGCGCCCAAGTCGTTCGCCGAAGTCGCCAGGAAGAACTCGCAGGATCCGGGCTCGGCCGCCAACGGCGGCGATCTCGGATTCTTCGCCCGCGGCATGATGGTGAAGCCGTTCGAGGATGCGTTGTTCGCCATGAAGGTGGGTGAGGTCGAAGGCCCGGTGGAGACGCAGTACGGCTACCACGTGATCCGCCTCGAAGCGGTGAAGCCGGGCGAGAAGGTGCCGCTCGACAAGGTCCGCGCGGAGATCGAACTGGAGTTGAAGAAGGGCAAGGCCGGCAAGGCCTTCGCCGATGCCGCGGACACGCTGAACAACGTGGCGTACGAGCAGTTCGACAGCCTGAAGCCGGCCGCCGAGGCGCTCAAGTTGCCGATCCAGACCAGCGACTGGATCACGCGCGATGGCGGCGGCATGCCGCTGCTGGTGAAGCCCGAATTGCTCACCAAGATCTTTTCCGACGACGCGATCAAGAACAAGCGCAACACCAATGCCGTGGAGGTGGCACCCAACACGGTGGTGGCTGCCCGGGTGATCGATCACCGACCGGCGGACGTCCTGCCGTTCGAGGAAGTGCGCAAGGATGTCCAGCAGCAGCTCCTGGTCGAGCGGGCGACCAAGCTGGTGGAAGAGGAAGGCAAGGCCATGCTCGCCAAGCTGAAGGGCGGCGACGACAAGGCCGCGACCTGGTCGCCGCCGGTCATCGTCTCGCTGCAGAAATTGAGCGGCCTGGCACCCGAGGCGGCCCGGGACGTGTTCACTGCCGACCCTGCGGCATTGCCCGCCTACGTCGGCACGCCCGTTTCTAACGGGCGGTACGTCATCTACCGGGTGGGCAGGGTCATCGACGCGCCAGCGCCGAACGAGGAGCAGCGCAAGGCCCTGGCGCGCCAGATGGTGCAGATCACGGCCCAGCAGCAGTTCGATGCGTACCTGCAGACGGTGCGCGCGGGTGCGGGTGTCGAGATCGATCCGACGAAGGTGGAGCGCAAGGCCCAGCAGTAGCGGCGGCCCTGGCGGGCCACCGCCCGCGCCTTCAATCCATCGTGGAAACGGTGGTGGTGTTGAACCCGGCGTCGACGTACATGATTTCGCCGGTGATGCCGCTCGCGAGCGGGCTCAGGAGGAAGGCGGCCGCGTTGCCCACTTCCTCCGTCGTGACGTTGCGACGCAGCGGCGCGTGCTTCTCGTTGTGCGCGAGGATCTTGCCGAAGCCGCCGATCCCGGCCGCGGCGAGCGTCTTGATCGGCCCTGCGGAGATGGCGTTCACGCGGATGCCTTCCGGGCCCAGGCTCTGCGCCATGTAGCGCACGGCCGCCTCGAGGCTCGCTTTCGCGAGCCCCATCACGTTGTAGTTCGGCAGCGAGCGTTCTGCCCCCAGGTAGCTTAGCGTGAGCAGCGCCGCATCGCGCCCGCGCATCATGGGGCGTGCCGCCTTGGCCAGCGCGGCGAAGCTGTAGGAGCTGATGTCATGGGACATGCGGAAGGCTTCCCGAGTCACGCTATCGAGGAAGTCGCCGGCCAGGGCCTCGCGCGGCGCGAACGCGATCGAGTGCACGAGTGCGTCGAGCCCGTTCCAGGACTTGCCCAACTCGGCGAACAACGCGTCGATCTCCGTATCCACGGTAACGTCGCAGGGGAATACCAGCTTGCTGCCGAACTCGGCCGCGAGTTCCACGACCCGTTCCTGCACGCGTTCGCCCTGGAAGGTGAAGGCGAGCCTGGCACCCTCGCGGTGACAGGCCTTGGCGATGCCGTATGCGATCGATCGGTTCGACAGCATGCCGGTCACCAGAATGTTGCGGTCCTGAAGAAAGCCCATGGAGATCCTCGATGGTTTATCGTTCGATCAAGTCGCCGCTATTATAGGCGGCGCCCGTGTCGCACCCATCTCGCGGTCGGCGCGGCCCTTCCACCGGAAACGCTGACCGCATGTCGAGACTGCCGTACTGGATCGCCGTCGTGCCGCTGCTCGCCGCCTGTTCGGGCGCGTGGAACGATCCGTATCCGGCGTCGGACCGCCAGTCGAACACGCTGTACTCGGCCTTCATCGAGCGGCCCAAGCATCTCGATCCGGTGCAGTCCTACAGCTCCAACGAGATCACGTTCACGGCGCAGATCTATACCCCGCCGCTGCAGTACCACTACCTCAAGCGGCCGTTCGTACTGATCCCGCATGCGGCCGTCGAGGTGCCGACCCCGGTGTTCCTCGACGCGCAGGGACGCGAGTTGCGCAACGGGGCCGACAGTGCGCAGGCGGCGTTCAGCGTGTACGAGATCCGCATCCGGCCGGGGATGCGCTACCAGCCGCACCCGGCGTTCGCGACCCGTCCCGATGGCACGCCCCGTTACGTTCCCATCGGTGACCGGGAGGCCGGCGGAATCCACGAACTGCGCGATCTCACCGAGACCGGAACGCGGGAGGTCAAGGCCGAGGACTTCGTGTACCAGATCAAGCGGCTCGCTCATCCGCGTCTGCACTCGCCCATCTTCGGTCTCATGACCGAGTACATCGTCGGGTTGAAGGAGTACGGCGAGCGCCTGAAGGGCGTCAGCGATGCCATGGTGAAGCAGGGGCGCAAGGACCCGTGGCTCGACCTGCGCGAACATCCGCTCGAAGGTGTCGAGGTGGTCGATGACTACACCTACCGTGTCCGGTTGAAGGGCAAGTATCCCCAGTTCGTCTACTGGCTCGCGATGCCGTTCTTCGCGCCGATTCCGTTCGAGGCGGATCGGTTCTACTCCCAACCTGCCATCGCGGCCAAGAACATCACGCTCGACTGGTATCCGGTCGGTGCCGGCCCGTACATGCTCACCGTCAACAATCCGAATCGCCGCATGGTGCTCGAGCGGAACCCCAACTACTTCGGGGAGACCTACCCCGCCGAAGGCGAAGGCGATGATGCTGCGAACGGGCTGCTCGAGGATGCCGGCAAGCCCATTCCGTTCATCGATCGCGCCGTGTTCAGCCTGGAGAAGGAGACCATTCCCTACTGGAACAAGTTTCTCCAGGGCTACTACGACGCGTCCGGCATCAGCTCGGACGCTTTCGACCAGGCCATACAGATGGGGAGCGGCGGCGAAGTGACGCTGACCGACGAGATGCGCGAGAAGGGCATCCAGTTGAAGACTGCCGTCGCGCCTTCGACGTTCTACATGGGGTTCAACCTGCTCGATCCCGTCGTCGGCGGCGAGACCGTCGAAGCACGCAAGCTGCGACAGGCCATTTCGATCGCGGTGGATTACGAGGAGTACATCTCGATCTTTGCCAATGGCCGCGGGATCGCCGCGCAGGGTCCGTTGCCGCCCGGCATCTTCGGCTATCGCGACGGCGAAGCCGGCATCAACCGGTACGTGTACGACTGGGTCGGCGGGGAGCCGCGTCGCAAGCCGATCGAAGTCGCGCACAAACTGATGGAAGAGGCGGGCTATCCCAATGGCCTGGACCGCAAGACCGGCGCGCCGCTCGTGTTGAACCTCGACGCGACCGCGCGCGGCCCCGACGACAAGGCGCGCCTCGACTGGATGCGCAAGCAGTTCGCGAAGCTCAACGTGAACCTGGTGGTGCGCGCGACCGACTACAACCGGTTCCAGGAGAAAGTGCGCAAGGGCAATGCCCAGATCTTCCAATGGGGCTGGAACGCGGACTACCCGGATCCGGAGAACTTTCTCTTCCTGCTGCACGGCGCGCAGGGCAAGGTCAAGTCGCAGGGCGAGAACGCGTCGAACTGGGTCAACGCGGACTTCGACCGCCTGTTCGAACGCATGAAGAATATGGACAACGGCGCCGAGCGCCAGCAGATCATCGACCAGATGACCGAGATTGCCCGGCGCGAGGCTCCGTGGCTGTGGGGCCTGCATCCGAAGGAATACGGCCTGGCGCACGCGTGGGTGAAGAACCGCAAACCCAACCAGATCGCGAACAACCTGCTCAAGTACCAGCGCATCGATGCAGTCCGGCGTGCGACCCTGCGCGAGCAGTGGAATCGTCCGGTCCTGTGGCCGCTCGGGCTGTTCGTCCTGGTGGTCGTGGCGTTCACGGTGCCGGCGGTGCTGGTGATACGTCGGCGCGAGCGCGGTACCGCACGCGCTGACGCGCTCGTGCCGGCCGCAAGGTAACGGTATGCTGCGCTACCTGGTACGCCGCGTCCTGTATGCGATCCCGATCCTGATCGGGGTCAACGTGCTGACCTTCGCGTTGTTCTTCGTGGTGAACACACCCGATGACATGGCGCGCATGCAACTCGGCGTCAAGCGCGTCACGCCGGAGGCCATCGAGCGTTGGAAGCAGGAACGCGGCTACGACAAGCCGCTGCTCGTCAACGCCGCCGCGACGGGAGCGGCCAGGATCACCGACACGATCTTCTGGAACAACTCGTTGCGTCTGTTCGCGTTCGATTTCGGCAAGGCCGAATCCGACGGCCGGGACATCGGCCACGAGATCGCGACGCGCATGGGGCCGAGCCTCGCCATCGCGCTCCCGGTGTTTCTCGTCGGCCTCGCAGCCTACGTGACCTTCGCGCTGCTGATGGCCCTGTTCCGCGCGACGTATCTCGACTTCTCGGGCGTGGTGCTGTGCGTCGCGGCCATGTCGATCTCGGGCATGTTCTACATCATCGGCGGGCAGTTCCTGGTGAGCAAGCTGTGGAATCTCGCGCCCATCTCGGGCTTCGCCGGCGGCTTGAGCGCCTGGCGCTTCATGGTGCTGCCGGTGGCGGTGGGGCTGGTGGCGGGCTTCGGCGAGAGCAGCCGCTGGTACCGGACCATCTTCCTCGAAGAGATCAACCGGGACTACGTTCGGACGGCGCGGGCCAAGGGCCTGTCGGAAGGTCGCGTGCTCGTCCACCACGTGCTGCGCAACGCGCTGATCCCGATCCTCACCGGTGTGGTGGTGGTCATTCCATCGCTGTTCCTCGGCAGCCTGGTCATGGAGTCCTTCTTCGGCATTCCCGGGCTCGGCAGCTACACCATCGACGCCATCAATTCGCAGGACTTCGCCGTGGTCCGGTCCATGGTTTTCCTGGGCTCGCTGCTCTACATCGTCGGCCTGATCCTCACCGACATCTCCTACACGATCGTGGATCCGCGGATCCGCTTCGAATGACTTTCCCGATCAAACCGGTGCTGCTGTGGACCGACGCGCTGGTGTTCGCGCTCGTGGCCGCGATCCTGCTCTTCGTCTGGTACATGAACCGGCACGAGCACCTGAGGATGCCCTGGCGCAAGGTGGCCCGATCCACCAGCGGCATGGTGTCGGCGACCGTGCTGTCCCTGTTCATCCTGGTGGGGCTGCTCGATACCTTCCACTATCAAAAGGCGCTTCCGCCTGACAAGCAGACGGCGGAAATGCGCTACGCATCGGACGTACTGTCGGCCCTGGATGCCATCGCCGAACCGTTGCGCATGCGCCAGGAGCGGACGTTTTCCGCACCGTTCTCGGCCTACGCCCATGCGAAGGAAACCATGAGTGGCGCCGACGGCACGCCGAGGCGCGACTACCCCCGCCTCAAGTTCGGTGGCGCGCATCTCGAGAGTCCGGCGGCGGAGCGCCTGCCCGACATCGCGCGCGGCGTGCTGCAGGGCGTGGCCCTCGCGGCAATGCTCTGGATGTTCGCCACGGCCATCATCACCGGCGTCGTGGCGGCGCGGGCCGATCGACGCTTCGCCGAGACCTCCGGCGACCTCTGGCGCGGCGATCTTGACGTGCCATGGCGTGCGGTGTTGATCACGTTGGGACTGCTGCTGATTGTCGTGATGCCGCTCATCGTGCTGTCCGGGCGCTATCACGTATTCGGCACGGACAAGGTCGGGCAGGACGTGTTCTATCTCACGTTGAAGAGCATTCGCACCGGACTGGTGATCGGCACTGTCACCACGCTGGTCATGCTGCCGTTCGCGCTGACCCTCGGCATCATGGCGGGGTATCTGCGCGGTTGGGTCGACGATGCGATCCAGTATCTCTACACGACCCTGAGTTCCATTCCCGGGGTTCTGCTGATCGCCGCGGCGGTGCTGATGATGCAGGTCTACATGGACACGCATCCCGAGACCTTCGACTCCGTGACGCGTCGCGCCGATTTCCGGCTGCTGTTCCTGTGCGTGATTCTCGGCGTGACCAGCTGGACCGGCCTGTGCCGGCTGTTGCGCGGCGAGGCGCTCAAGCTCCGCGAGCTCGAGTATGTCCAGGCCGCGCAGGCATTCGGCGTCGGGCCCTGGCGCATCATGGCTCGTCACATCCTGCCGAATGTCGTGCATATCGTCATCATCACCATCGTGCTTGGCTTCAGCGGGCTGGTTCTTGCCGAGGCCGTGCTGTCCTACGTGGGCGTGGGTGTCGATCCCGCCATGAACAGCTTCGGGACGATGATCAACGCAGCGCGCCTCGAGATGGCGCGCGAGCCGATCGTGTGGTGGTCGCTCGCCGCCGCCTTCGTGTTCATGTTCCTGCTCGTGCTATCCGCCAACCTGTTTGCCGATGCAGTGCGTGACGCCCTCGATCCTCGCGTCAGTGCGCAGCTTGCAAGACCCGTGTTCCGGTGGCACCGGCAGCGCGGTGCATCGTCGAGGCATCCTGCATGAGCGCACCTTTGCTTCAGGTCGAGGACCTGCGCACCTGGATCGCCGGCCGCGACTGCGACGTGCGCGCCGTGGACGGCGTATCGCTCGACATTCGGCGTGGCGAAACCTTCGCCCTCCTGGGCGAATCCGGCTCCGGCAAGTCGATCACCGCGCTGTCCATCATGCGGCTCCTGCCTGATGCCGGCGCCATCGTGTCGGGGCGCGTGATGCTCGACGGCCTGGAGTTGACCGGTCTGCCGGAGCGGCAGATGCGTGACGTGCGCGGGCGACGCATCGCGATGATCTTCCAGGAACCGGGGGCGAGTCTCAATCCGGTGATGACCGTGGGCGACCAGGTGCGCGAGGTGCTGGACCGCCATCTCGGCGTGCGGGGTGAGGCTGCGGACCGGCGGGTGCTGGAGCTGTTCGAGGCCGTCGGCATTCCCGATCCGTCGCGACGCCTCGGCGAGTTTCCCTTCCAGCTCTCGGGCGGACTCAAGCAGCGCGTGATGATCGCTTGCGCGCTCGCCTGCGAGCCCGAACTGCTCGTGGCCGATGAGCCGACCACCGCGCTCGACGTCACCATCCAGGCCCAGGTGCTGGATCTGTTGCGTGACATCCAGCGCAGGACCGGCATGTCGATGCTGCTCATCACCCACGATCTGGGCGTCGTGTCGGAGACCGCCCATCGCGTCGCGGTGATGTACGCCGGCGAGATCGTGGAGACGGGATCGCGCGAGGCGTTCTTCGAGCGTCCGGCCCATCCGTACACCAACAAGCTGTTCGCCTCGATTCCAGGTTCGCGCTCCCGCGCCGAACGGCTCGCGGTGATACGCGGCACCGTACCGCCGCTTACCAGGGACTTCGTGGGCTGCCGTTTCGCCGACCGCTGCGATCGCGCTTGGGACCGGTGCCGGACCACCGAGCCCGCCGTGCATCGTTTGCCCGACGGGCAGACCGTGCGCTGCCATCTGTATGCTCCGGAGTGCGTGGAAATGCGCGGGCGCCCCGCGGCCGTCGCCGAGCCGGAAGCGGCCCCGGCAGTTGGCGGCACCAGGGTGTCGTCTTCGAGCCATCCGCTGTTGGCGACCCAGGACCTCAGGATCCATTTCCCGATTCGCCGCGGGCTGTTCAAGCGCGTGGTCGGTCACGTGAAGGCGGTGGACGGTGTCTCGCTCGCCATCCCCGCCGGACGCACCATCGCCCTCGTGGGCGAATCGGGCTGCGGCAAGACCACGGTGGGCAAGGGAATAGTCCAGCTGCTCGGCGCTGTGAGCGGCACCGTGCGTTTCGAGGGCGTGGACCTCTCGAGTCTCGACGCCTCTACCTTGCGGCAGCGCCGGCGCGACTTCCAGATCATCTTCCAGGACCCATTCGCATCGCTCAACCCGCGCATGCGCGTGTCCGAGATCGTGGAAGAGGGGATGACTGCGCTGGGTATCGGTGGGTCGCCGGTGGAGCGCAGCGCGCGCATCGACAAGCTGCTGGAGCAGGTCGGCCTGTCGCCCGACATGCGGTACCGCTACCCGCACGAGTTCTCCGGCGGCCAGCGCCAGCGAATCGCCATCGCACGGGCGCTCGCGGTCGACCCCAAGCTGATCGTATGCGACGAACCCACCTCGGCGCTCGACGTCTCGGTGCAGGCCCAGATCCTCAACCTGTTGAAGGATCTCCAGGACCGGCTCGGGCTCGCCTACCTGTTCATCACCCACAACATCTCGGTCGTCGAGTATCTCGCGCATGAGGTGGCGGTGATGTACCTCGGCCGTATCGTCGAGTACGGGACGGCCGACGAGGTGTTGCGCACGCCGAAGCATCCGTACACGCAGGCGCTGCTGTCGGCCGTGCCGAGCATCGAGCGCGGGACGCAGCGCGAAGTGATCCGACTGCAGGGCGACCTGCCGTCGCCCGCGGCGCCGCCGCCCGGCTGTCATTTCGAGCCGCGGTGCCCGAGGGCCATGCCCGAGTGCAAGAGCGCCTATCCGGCGGAGACGCGTTTGTCCGCGACCCAGCGCGTGCACTGCTATCTCTACCCGCAGAAATGAAGACGGCGCCCTGGAGGCGCCGTCCTGATTCAGCAAGCCCGGTAAAGCGTCAGTTGCGCACCAGATGCTGCTTGTTGCCGGAAGGCGCGGGCGCCTTCTTCGCTGGTGCCTTCACCTTGACCGTCTGCATGCTCTTCGGTGCCTTGGCGCGAGCGGTGCCCTTGGCGACCGGAGCGGTGTCCGGATAGATCGTGAGCGTTTGACCGGGACGGATGTGCCCGCCCTTCAAGTGGTTCCAGCGGATGATCTGCCGCTGTGTCACGTGGAAATGGTTGGCGATGCGTGCGAGCGAATCCGAAGACTTCACGCGGTAGGTTTCCATTTCCGGGCCGGATGTCGACGGCAGGAAGTCCAGCGGGTCGATGCTTTGCTCGAGGTTCGCGTCCTGCATCGCCGCCGGGGTCGGCACGAGCAGCGTCTGGCCGGGGCGCAGCCGTTTGCGGGTCCCGATGCCGTTGACCTGCTTCAGCGTGTTCACGGTGAGGCCGTAGCGCGCCGCGACCTGTTCGATCTTCTCGTTCGGCTTCAACGTGTAGGTCTGCCACGAGACGAGCGGTTCGTCGTTGGCTTCCAGGTTGGTGGCGAACGTCTCGGCCTTCTCCACCGGTAGCAGCACCGTGCGTTCGCCCGCCGACGTGATCACCGGACGGTTGTGCGCCGGGTTGAGCGAACGGAACTCCTCGAGCGGCACGCCGGCCAGCTCTGCGGCACGCTTCACGTCGATCTGCTGAGGGATGTTGACGCGGATGAAGTACGGCTGGTTGGGGATTTCCTCGAGCAACACGCCGTACCTTGCAGGGTCGGCGATGATGTTCTTCACCGCCTGCAGCTTCGGCAGGTAGTTGGCCGTTTCCTTGGGCATCTTGAGGCTGCGGTAGTCGGTGGGCTTGCGCTTGTGCTGATTCTTGACGATCGCGCGCGACACCGCGCCTTCGCCCCAGTTGTAGGCAGCCAGCGCCAGCTGCCAGTCGCCGAAGTCGTTGTGCAGCTTCTGCAGGTAGTCGAGCGCTGCCCGTGTCGCCTCGGTCACGTCGCGGCGGCCGTCATACCACCAGTTCTGCTCGAGGCCGTAGCGGCGCCCGGTGTCGGGGATGAACTGCCAGATGCCCGAGGCGTGCGCGCGCGAATAGGCGACCGGGTTGTAGGCGCTCTCGATCATCGGCAGCAGGGCGATCTCGAGGGGCATGTTGCGGCTCTCGAGCTCTTCCACCACGAAGTGCAGGTAGCGGCGGCTGCGCTCCACCATGCGCTCGAGGTACTCAGGCCGGTTGAGGTACCAGGTCATGTGCCGCTGGACCAGCGGCGATTCGACCTCGGGAATGGCGTAGCCGCTGCGGATGCGGTCCCACAGGTTGCCGGCCAGCGGCCCCGTGGGCGTATCGGAGTACACGATCGCCGGGGTCCCGGGCGCCTGCAGGG
The DNA here is from genome assembly GCA_001464695.1 of Betaproteobacteria bacterium Ga0077523. Classification (GTDB taxonomy): domain Bacteria; phylum Pseudomonadota; class Gammaproteobacteria; order Burkholderiales. The sequence goes on from LNDQ01000115.1 coordinate 72,286, forward strand.
CCACCGGCGTGATGTTCGAAGGCCCGGCGGCGGCGGGGGCGGGCACCAACGCCACGTCCATCGGTGCCGGTGTCGCCGAGTGGTCGGGAGCCATCGGATCGGCAATCCTGGCGGACATCGGTTCGGCGGGGGCGGGCCAGGGCGCGGCGGCAGTGCCGGTGGGGACGACAGGCGCGGCCACCGGGGCGGGTCGACTCGTCGCGGCTATGCCGGCCGTGTCGGCACTGGTGCGTGCAACCTGCTGCAATGCGCGGGGTGCGGCTGCAGCCTGAGCGACCACGATAGGGGCTGCAGGTCCCGATTGCCGTGTCGCCGAGCGCGAGCCTTCGGCATAGCCACTGGCCCGCGGCAGGGCGGTTGCCTTGACCACAGGCGGCTCGACGGTGACCGCCCGCGTTGCCGCCGTTGGTTCGGGCCCGGCCGCCGGCGCGGGCTTCAACGGGTCGGTATTGGCGATGGGTCCGTCACTGGCGGCGACCGAAGTGACGGACGGGGCCAGTTCGCGCTTGGGCGCGGGTTCGGATGCCGGCAACGCCGCAGGCGGCGCGGCCTCCGCAGCCGGCGATTTGCCAACGCTACCGACGGCGCAAGCCTGGTTTACCACTCCCAGGACGATGCACGCGAAGATCAGCTTCGTTGAGTTCCGGACCATGGTATAGGTTTGCTCAATTGCATTAAGGATCCTATACAGCCCATTGATTTGGGTCAACAATTTTATCTCCTGAACCTGCCCCCCGACGGCGGCGCTGCGACGGGGCAAACCCGTCGTCTGGAAGAGACTGCCACAGGCCAAGCCTGCACATTTCGTGAGGTTTACGGCCACCCATTGCCAGGCTTGACTGGAGCAAGCTTTGCGCCGGGAAGGGCTCAGAACTGGTTTTTCCACTCCCGCAGGACGGCGAAGACCTCTACCGGATCGGCGAGCATACGGCCGGCATGGCTTGCCGCGCTGGCGAGTACCTCGGGTGCCCGGGTGCGCAGGAACGGGTTGGTCATCTGTTCGTCGGCGATGGTCGAAGGCAGCGAAGGGCGTCCGCTTTCGAGTGCGGCGCGCGTCTCGCGTTCCCGCCGGACCAAGGCTTTGTTGGCGGGCTCCACGGCCTGCGCGAAGCGGATGTTCGCCGCGGTGTACTCGTGACCGCAGTACACGCGGGTCGCGCCGGGTAGTGCAGCCAGCTTGGCGAGCGACACGCTCATCTGCGCCGGCGTGCCTTCGAAGAGACGGCCGCAGCCCACCGAGAACAGCGTGTCGCCGCAGAAGAGCATGCCCCCACCCACGAGCGCGATGTGCCCGGCGGTGTGACCCGGAATGTCCAGCACGTCGAAATCGAGGTCGAATTCGTCGATGCGCACCCGATCGCCCTCGCTCAAGCGACGGGTGATCGCGGGGATGGTCTCGCGCGCTGGCCCGAAGACCGGTGCGCTATACTCCGCCGCGAGTTGTGCGACGCCACCCACGTGATCGGCATGATGGTGCGTCGCGAGAATCGCGACCAGGCGCAGGTGTTGCGCCTCGAGGTACTGCATCACCGGGCCCGCATCGCCGGGATCCACCACCGCTGCATGCGTGGCATCGCGCAGACACCAGATGTAGTTGTCGCGGAAAGCGCGCAGAGGAATGACGTCGACAGCCATGGGGAACCGAGTTTCGAGTGCAAGCCACCACCCTGTCAATTGAAGCGCCGACTCCGGGCCTGTCGAACTGGTTCGACACCCCGCTCGGGGCACATCTGCTGCGGCGCGAGCTCGCGTACTTCGACGACGAGGTCGCCGACGTGTTCGGTTTCAACGCCCTGCAGTTCGGCTTGCCCGAGCAGGATTTCCTGCGCATGAGCCGCATCCCGATGCGGGCCACCATCGGCTTCGAGGGGGCGGTGAAGTTGCGCGCGGACCTGTGCGAACTGCCCGTCGCCACCGGCGAGGTGGACCTGGTCGTGCTGCCGCATACCCTCGAGTTCAGTCACAACCCGCACCAGTTGCTGCGCGAAGTGCAGCGGGTGCTGCGGCCCGAAGGCCGGCTCGTGTTGTCGGGGTTCAACCCCTGGAGCCTGTGGGGTGCCGCACGCCTGGTGCGCACGCGCTCGGGCGAGTATCCCTGGTGCGGGCAGTTCATCGGGCTGCCGCGCATCAAGGACTGGCTGGCGCTCCTCGGCTTCGAGATCTCCGCCGGCCGGATGACCGCGTACGCACCGCCGTGCCGCCGCGAGCAGTGGCTGCATCGGTTGCGTTTCATGGAACACGCGGGCGATCGCTGGTGGCCCTTCGCCGGGGGGGTCTACTTCCTGCATGCGGTCAAGCGCGTGAGCGGTGTGCGTCTCATCACGCCCAAGTGGCGCATGGCACCCGCCAAGAAGAAAGTGCTCGCCGCGGTGCCGCAGCGCACCGCCGGGCAGCATCGCCGCGACCACCGGTGAGCGACGCGATCGACATCTACACCGACGGCGCCTGCAAGGGCAATCCCGGTGTCGGTGGCTGGGGCGTGCTGGTGAAGAACGGCGCATCCGAGAAGGAACTGTTCGGTGGCGCTCCCTCCACCACCAACAACCGGATGGAGATGACCGCGGTCATCGAGGCGCTCGCCGCACTCGAGCCGCGCTCGAAGGTCCGGCTGCACACCGATTCGCAGTACGTGCAGAAGGGCATCAGCGAGTGGATCCACTCGTGGAAGCGCCGCGGCTGGAAGACCGCCGACAAGCAACCGGTCAAGAACGTGGACCTTTGGCAACGGCTCGATGCCCTCGCTGCGCAGCACGACGTCGAGTGGATCTGGGTGAAGGGCCATGCGGGGCACGACGGCAACGAGCGCGCCGACCGGCTCGCGAATCGGGGCGTGGAAGTGGCGTTGCGGAAGTCTTAGGATGAATCGGCTCGCACGCTCTGGCTGGCTGTCGCCTACCAAGGAAGAGCGATCAACGCGGCGGACATGAGCCACCGTCAGATCGTCCTCGACACCGAAACCACCGGTCTCGATCCCGGCCTCGGTCATCGCATCGTCGAGATCGCCTGCGTCGAGATCGTGAACCGCCAGCCCGGCGTGCGCGACTTCCATCGCTACGTGAATCCGGGACGACCGAGCGACCCCGGGGCGCTCGAGGTGCACGGGTTGACCGAGGAATTCCTGTCCGATCAGCCGAAGTTCCGCGACGTCGCGACCGATTTCCTCGAATTCGTCGCCGGTGCCGAACTGATCATCCACAACGCACCGTTCGACGTCGCCTTTCTCAACGCCGAACTCGCGTTGCTCGATCTGCCGCCGATCGCGCAGCATGTTGCCGGTGTCACCGACTCGCTGCGGCTTGCCAAGGATCTGCATCCGGGCAAGCGCAATAGCCTGGATGCGTTGTGCGAACGCTATGCGGTCGACAATTCCGCGCGGACGCTGCACGGCGCGCTGCTCGATGCGCGCCTCCTCGCAGAAGTCTATCTGGCGATGACCCGCGGGCAGGACAGTCTCATCATCGATCACGCCGAGAGCGGGCCGGCAATGCGCGCTGCGGTCGCCCACACCGGCCCGCTCGATCTCGTGGTCCGTCGTGCCAGCGCCGAGGAAGCGGCGGCGCACGCGGAATACCTCGCGGAACTCGATCGCGTGTCGAAGGGCGCATGCCTGTGGCGGGCGATAGCAGGAGAGGCGGCCGGTACCGGTTGAACATGACGCGTCGCGCGGCTGCGCTGCTGGGGCTCACCTCGATGCTCGTCTGCCACGGCGCTGCCGCTGCGCAGCGCCCGCCCTCCGCGGAGTTCGTGCGATCCTGCGAGCGAGACCTGAAACCGGGCATCGTGACGGTGCAAGGTGTGCCCATGGCCCCGCGCCTCGATACGACACGCTCGTATCGCGACCTGACCCGCATCGCGTCTAAGGACGAAGCGGTGTTCGTGCTGGGTCTCACGCGGCCGGTGCTGCGGGTGGAGACGCAGTGGGGCTTCGAGGGCCTCGAAGACCCCGACGGCAAGCTCGTGTGCATGCGCCCATCGTTGTACATGCAGCTGCGCTACGATCCGGTGACCGTGTTCATCGGCCGCGAGTTCGTCGGCGACCGCTGTTCGTACGAGTTCATCCTCGCCCACGAGCAGCGGCACGTCGCCGTGCACGTGCACCAGCTCGAGAAGACGGTCGGGTTGCTGCGCGATCAGTTGCAGCGGCGCCTCGGCGGCCAGATCCACTATGGATCGCGGGCGGCGCTCGAGAAGCGCTTCAAGAGCGAAATCCAGGACTATTGGCTGCCGCGTGCGGAGCTGGAGTTGAAGGACGTGCGGCGCCAGCACGAGGCTATCGATACACCGGAAGAATATGCACGCGCCGCTTCGGTGTGCAGTGCGCGTATCGCGCGGATGCTGAGGCGCAGGGAAGGGCCGTAGCGTGTGGCTTACGTTGCGGCGCGGGTATTGCCATCGCCCCCACCCTGACCCTCCCCCGGCAAAGCCGGGGGAGG
>LNDQ01000116.1 GCA_001464695.1 Betaproteobacteria bacterium Ga0077523
GCACGCTTCGAATCAGCGACGCAGTAGCCTTGATCGCGTCGAGACCTAAGGCAGTACCCGCACCGACTTCACCAGCTCCGGTGTGTAGCCCTTCTCCCGGCGAAGCCGGGGGAGGGGATGTACACCCCTTCCCCCACCATTGGTGGGGGAAGGTTGGGGTGGGGGCACGCACGCTTCCAATCAGCGACGCAGTAGCCTTGATCGCGTCGAGACCTAAGGCAGTACCCGCACCGACTTCACCAGCTCCAGCGTGTAGCCCTTGCGATAGTCGACGTCGTCCCCCACCAGGTCGGCACCCTTCATGAATTCGAAGGTCTGTTTCCAGCGCGCGTCGGTCATGCCGAGAATGCCGACGCTGGCCGCATCGCCACCGGTCACCAGCGCGAATTCCTTCATCTTCGCCACGCCGAAGGCGAGCATGTCGTCTTTCATCTCCGGGTTCGCCTTCTTCACCAGGGCATTGCCGGGCGCCGGATTCGCGAGGTAGCTCTTCCAGCCTTCGGCCGTCGCCTGCAGGAAGGCACGCAGGGCATCGGGACGGTCCCTGAGTACCTTGCCCGTGGTCACGATGGTCTGCGCGTAGGGCGGGTAGCCGAGGTCCGCCAGCAGGAACACGACCGGCTTGATGCCCGCCTTCTCGATCGCGTACGGCTCCGACGTCGCATAGCCCTGCTGTGCGACCTTCTTGTCGACCAGGAACTGCTGCACGCTGAACGCATACGGACGCTTCTGCGCATCGGTGAATCCGTACCGACCCTTGAGCCACGGCCAGAACGTGGTCTCGCTCGCCTGGCCGATCAACAGCGTGCGGGTCTTCAGGTCTTCCATCGCCTTGACGTCCGGATGCGCGATGAGCGCCGCCGGATCCTTCTGGAACACTGCGCCGATGGTGATGATCGGCAGGCCCTGTTCCACTGCCTTGATGGTCTGCAGGTCGTAGCCCATGACCGCATCCGCGCGGCCGGCGAGCAGCAGCTGCATGACGTTGACCTGTGGCCCGCCCATGCGGATGTCCACGTCGAGCCCGCGATTCTTGTAGATGCCCTCGGCCTGCGCCTGGTAGAACCCGCCATGCTCGGCCTGTGCGTACCAGTTGGTGAGGAAGATGAACTTCTCTTCCGCGTGCGCCGTCGTGGTGCCCAGCGCCACCAGCAGGAAGCACCAGCGGGCAATGCCGTACGACGAGCGGGCAAGGCGTTCGATCGTGCGCATGGGACGGCTCCATCGGGTCGGGAGTCGCGAGCGTATGCGGGTGCGCGCCGGTCGGCAAGGCCCACGCTTGCGAGCAGCATGCGAGCTCTTGCATATTGCGTTCTTCGTATCGCACACGATCCATCGCATGCATCCCCCGATTCCCCTGTTCGAAGGCTTGGCACCCGAGAGCCTCGACCGCCTCATGAGTCGCTGTGTCGAGCGCCGCTATCCGAAGCAGACCGTCGTCATCCACGAAGGCGACGAAGCGTCGGCCTTGTACGTGATCCGTTCCGGGCGGGTGCGCGCCTACCTCACCGACGCCAACGGACGCGAGTTCGTGCTCGCCACCCATGGCGAGGGCGAGTATTTCGGCGAACTGGCGCTGCTTGACGACGCCCCGCGATCGGCGTCGGTGGCGACGCTGGAACCCTGCCACGTGCTGGTGCTGTCGCGGGCCGCTTTCGAAGAGTGCCTTGCCCAGAACCCCGATCTCGCCCTGCAACTCCTGAAGGGACTGGCCCGGCGCGTCCGCCGTCTCACCGAAAGCGCCCGGACCCTGGCGCTGAAGGACGTGTTCGGCCGCATCGTCGCCTTGCTGCGCGACCTCGCCCTGGAGCGCGACGGGGCGCTGGTGGTCGAGGAGCGCCTGACCCACCAGGAGATCGCCAAGCGCATCGGCTCCTCGCGCGAGATGGTGAGCCGGATCATGAAGGACCTGGAAACCGGCGGCTATCTCGAGACGGACGCCGAACGCCGCCTGGTCATACGGCGAAAGCTGCCTAACAGCTGGTAGGGAGCAACCGCTGGCCCGGGGCCAGCGGACCAGACTCGAGGCTCCGGCACCACCCCCGGCGCCGGGGGGTATTCCCCCGCACCCGGTTTGTGACTTCCTTCACAGCGCCGGGAGAGGCCTCCAGCCCACCATGCGTCCCATGTCGCAACCGCGACGTGAAACCGCAGGGAGGTGGGAAAAATGAGAGCCTGCAACGAGCAGTTGGCTGCCGATCTGGTGGCACGGGTGGTCGGTGGAGACGAGCGCAGCTTCGACGAGCTCTACCGCATCTACGGTCGGCGGGTCTATGCCTTCGCGCTGCGGTCGTTGCGCGATCCGCACGAAGCCGAACAGGTCGTCATCGACACCATGTACGAAGTCTGGCGGCGTGCCGACAGCTTCAACCATGCGTGCCGCTTCACCACCTGGTTGCTGGGAATCGCACGCAACAAGGCCCTGCACGTGCTGCGTGCCCGTCGTCCCGGTCATGACGATCTCGACGCCGCCGCCGAGTTGCCGGCACCGGCGCACGAGGATCCGTATCACATGGTCTCGGACCGGCAGCGGCGCGACTGCCTGCTGCTCGGCTTCGAAGCGTTGCCCTTCGAACAGCAGCAGTGCGTGCAGTACGCGCTGGTCGATGGATTGTCGCTCGCCGAGATCGCGCGTCTCCAGGACTGCCCCGAGAACACCGTGAAGTCGCGCCTCTTCAAGGCGCGCCGCAAGCTGCGCCGCAGTCTGGAGGAATTCGACGGCGAGGGACACGAAGCGGCTTGCGAGGACGACTACGTGACGCCGCTGCAGGTCGGCACCGAGCTGGCGGGCGCGCAGTCTCGGAAACTCGCCGTCGCCGCGGCGGAATAGACCGATGTGCTCACGCTGCACGGCAATCCGCCGCGCGGCGTGGGCGTGCACCACGAGGAGCATCGACATGAAAGCCCCATCCCATCGTTCAATGTCGTCCGCATTGATCGTCTGCGCCTTCATCGGCGCGGCCAACGCCGGTGATGTCGTGTTCTACCGGCAAGGCGAACGTCCCGATCCCGCGACCATCGCACGAGTGCTGCAAGGCCCCGGCGCCATCGCGACCGCACCCAAGGTGCGCATGCGCGGACTCAAGCTTTCTTCCGACGAAGTGCAGGAGACTCGCGTAATCGCCGACGCCAGCGCGGCAGCCGGCCACGCTGTCCAGACTGCCGCGGTGGCACCGGCGCCGGCCGCACCGCCGGTGGAGTCCGAACCCTCCAGCGTCGCCTTGCAGGTGCAGTTCGGCTACAACTCAGCCGAGATCCTGCCCGAGATGATCACGCCGCTCGACGCGGTGGCCGAGGGCATCAAGATGACCGGCGGCATCCAGCGCATCGTCATCGAAGGTCACACCGACGCGCACGGCGCCGCCGACTACAACGTGCGGCTCTCGCGCCAACGGGCCTCTGCCGTCAAGCAATTTCTCGTGGCACGCCACGGTATCCCCGCCGAATCGCTGGTGGTGCTCGGCCGCGGCAAGTCCGCGCCGCTGATCCCCGCCAATCCGTTCGCACCGGAGAACCGTCGCGTGGAGTTCCACGCCGCCGAGTGAGGCCGATCCCGAGCCCTGATCGGGACTTCCGGCCGGTCTGCACCGGCCTTTCTTGAAGCAGACGAAGTGAGAAGGAGATGCACATGAAAACGATGACCAAGACCGCGATCGCCGCTGCCATCGCCCTGATGGCTACCACGGCCTTCGCCCAGAACCAGACCAACGTCAAGCTGGACGGCGCCAAGCAGAACCAGTCCGGCCTCGCCAACAGCCAGTCGATGGATGTCGGCAATGCGAAGGGCAGCCTGTTTGCCGGGTCCAAGACCAACGTGAACGCGAAGAACCTGAGCCAGTCGCAATCCGGCCTCGCGAACACGCAGAAGATGGAGATCGGCAACGCCAAGTCCGGCCTCTTCGCCGGTGCCGAGTCGAACGTGAAGGTCGACAACCTGAAGCAGAAGCAATCCGGTCTCGCAAACTCGCAGCAGATGAAGGTGGGCAATGCCGAGGCGAGCCTGTTTTCCGGTGCCAAGTCCAACGTCAACGCGAAGAACCTGAGCCAGTCGCAGTCCGGTCTTGCGAACACGCAGAAGATGGAAGTCGGCAATGCCAAGGCCGGCCTCTTCTCCAGTGCCGAGTCGAACGTGAAGGTCGAGAACCTGAAGCAGACCCAGTCCGGTCTCGCCAACAGCCAGTCGATGCGCATCGGCAACGCCAACGCGGGCCTGTTCACGGGCGCCAAGACCAACGTCGCGGCGAAGAACATCGCGCAATCGCAGAGCGGTCTCGCGAACACGCAGAAGATCAACGTCGGCAACGCCGACAACTGATCGGACGAGCTCGACGCTCGCAGTCGTAGCGCGCCGGGGTCACGAGCCCCGGCGCGTGCCCGATGGAGGAATGGACGATGAACCTGAAACGATCGGCAATCCTGGTGGCATTGGCCATAGGCCTGCAGGCGGGGGGCGGCCATGCCGTCGAGCTGGAGGTGGACGACAGCCTGGAGGACCTCACTCGCGCCAAGGTGGCGAAGCAGCGTGCCAAACAGAACACGCAGCGACGCAGCCTCACCGAGGATTCGGCCGGCGACGGTGGCGGTGGCTGCGGCAACATCGACATCGGCAACTCGCAGGGCGGTCGCCCGGGATTCTCCGGCCCCAAGGAGATCATCGTGGTGGTGAAGGGCGACATCATCAACTCCAACAACAAGTGCAAGGATTAGGGCCATGGATACGCGCGGATACCTCGAGTGTTCCCCTCATCCCCAACCCTTCTCCCGGAGGGAGAAGGGAGCAAGCATCTCTCTCCCTCCGGGAGAGGTTGGCTGCGCCAACCTCGTTGAGGTGACTGGTGGCTTCCCTCTCCCTCCGGGAGAGGTTGGCTGCGCCAACCTCTGCGAGGTGAAGGGTGGCTTCCCTCTCCCTCCGGGAGAGGGACAGAGGGTGAGGGAGCGCGGTACCTGCATCACGGCCAACCTCACCGCAGTCGTAGTCGCTGTCGCCGTCACGCTCTCCGGCTGCGACGCGACCCGCGTGGTTCGTCCGGTGGAACAGAAAATCGAGGAAGTGAAGAAGGGGCCCGAGCGCAAGCCGTTCCGGTCCATCACCAATTTTTCCGCGGCGCTGCGTTGCATGGACGGCCTCATGCTCCAGCACGGCGTGCGCGACGTGTCGGTACTGGTCGAGGACCTTACCGACCAGACCAAGAAGGTGAACGCCGGCACCAAGGACATGCTCATTTCTGCCGTGTCCGACATGAACCGCCGCAGCCGCGCCATCCGGCTCGTGGCCTATGGTGCGGATTCCGGCAACCTGATCGGCTTCCTGCGCGATGCGGAACGCAAGAACGCGTACGCCGTGGTGCCCGAGTTCGACATCCGCGGGTCCATCAGCCAGTTCGACGAGAACGTCGCCAAGAAGTCGGCCGAGTTCGGTTTCGGCTTCGGCGAGGACCTGGTGGCGGGCTACGGCCGGTCGGCGACCGCGACCATCCTCGGCATCGATCTCACCATGCTGAGCACCGCGGACCTCTCCGTGATTCCCGGCGTGAGCTCGCGCAACGCCGTGGTGATCTTCAAGTCCGGCAGCGGCGCCGACGGCGACGCGCGCTACCAAAAGCTCGGGGTCAACTTCAGCACGACTCTCAACAAGGCAGAGGGCAATGCGCAGGCGCTGCGCAACCTCGTGGAGCTCGCGTCCATCGAGCTCTTCGGCAAGCTGGCGAAGGTGCCTTACTGGACCTGCCTCGGCGCCGATCCGAACGCGCCCGAGGTGCAGGAAGAACTCGCGGACTGGTTCTACGCGATGGAAGCGAACGGGACCGAGCTCATCTTCTTTCTGCAGAAGCACGCGCGCTTGAAGGGTTACTACACCGGGCCGCTGGACGGCGAGGGCAATCCCCAACTGGCGGACGCCGCCGTCAAGGTGCGCACCGCGCTCGGCATGAGCAAGGAGCCGAAGGCCGATCTGGAGCTCTTCAAGGCGATCGTCAACGGTCAGTTGCCCCAGGCAAGCGCCGACCTCGCGGCGGCCCCGGTGGAAGCGCCCAGGAGCGCGGCGCCCCAACCGGATCTCGCACTCTCCATCGTCAGCCGCAACGCGAAGCCGGTCTACAAGCGCGGGGAGCCCGTGGCCCTGTCGATCCAGCCGAACCGCGACGCCTATGTCTACTGCTACCTCCACAACGACGAAGGCCAGGTGCAGCGCTTCTTCCCGAACCGGTTCCTGCGCGATCCGTTGGTACCGGCGGCGCGGCCGCTCGAACTGCCGGGTGCCATGAAGTTCCAGCTCGTGGCGAGCGAACGCGGCAAACCCGAGACGGTCGCGTGCTTCGCGGCACCGAAGGAAGTTCTCGCGGCCCTGCCGGAAGCGGTACGGGGCGTCGACTTCGAGCCGCTGCAGGTGAGCTCGCTCGAGGAAGTCCATAGCGCGTTCGTGGCGAACGGCGGCACCGCGGTCGCTGCCTACACCATGAACGTGCGCTAGAGTCGAAGAGGTAATGCCATGCAACCCAGACTTCGTTCCGCCTTGACGGTTCTCGTGCTCGCAAGTGCTTGCGCCACGTCACCGGTACTGTCCGCAGCCGTCACCACGCCATCCGGCGAAGCGCCATCCATAGCGACCAAGAGCACGAAGAATGTCGCGGGCATCGACGCCAAGCCGGCGGAGCGCGGCCTCACCTTGCGGTGCTGGCAGTTCGGCCGGTTGATCCTCGAAGAGCCGGTCAACGCCAACTCGCCCGCTGGCCCGGGCGGCAGCATGAATTTCACGCGACCGGGCGACAACCGTCCGCTCGAAGTGTTCAGCATGGGCGAGGCGGTCTGCGTGATTCGGTAGTGCGGCTTCGACGCTGACGCCGCCAGGTTTCCCTCACCCTCGGTCCCTCTCCCGGAGGGAGAGGTTGGCTGCGCCAACCTCTGCGAGGTCAATGGTGGCTCCCCTCACCCCAACCCCTCTCCCGCAGGGAGAGGGGCTTGCCGCCGCGGTTTGCCTCCCTCTCCCTCCGGGAGAGGGACCGAGGGTGAGGGAAAGCTCCGTGCACCTAAGGCGCGTCGCTGAATCGCCATCGCGATCGGGTGTGAATGCGCTGGTGAATTCACCGCCCGCCGCCCGGTAATTTCGCACAAACCTCGTAAGACCGGCAGCTCCGCGGTACGGGAATTCAAGGGTGAGGGATGCGTGCATCGCAACCCTCCCGGCGCGCCGGTACGGGGCAGGTTGCAGGCTTCAGCGGAAGGCTGTTGCAGGTGGCTCCCGCACCGGTGCGCGAGTGCACAAGACGCCACCCGCCACGGAGACTGCGATGATCCTCATAGCCCTCTTGCAACTGATCGCGGCCGTTGGTCGCGTTAGCTCGCCGCATTGGTCACGTACCGTCTGGCGCATCGGCATGGGAATCGGCGCTGTGCCCGCACTGATGCTGGTGTCGATCGGCAGTGCCTGGTCCCAGAACATCGATGCGTTGCCGGTGTCACGCGATGGCGATCGCGTCACCGTCACCGTGCGAGTCAGCGTGGAGAACAGTCCACTGTCGCAACGAACGCTCAACTGGGCGATCGAGAATCCCCGCGAAGGCGATCGTATCGTCAGCACCTCCGGCGCCACCAATGCCAACGGCGAAGCGAGCGCAGTGGTTCAGCTGGGCCCCTCACCGGGCACGCGCATCGTGGTGGCTGCGTTGCCGGTCAATATCCAGCTCGCGGCGGTGGTGGTGCCGCCGCGTGTCATTCGCATCGCCATCACTAACGACGAGCAGGCGGCGGTGGACGGGCTCAAGACCTTCGTGCTGCTGCCGCAGATCGGCATCGACACCACGTTCGTGCAGATGCGCAACGTCGCGCGGCGGATTCGCGAATTGCGTTCGGGTGGACCGGCAGTCAGCATCTTCGGTAACGCGATGGCTCCGGCGGCAGGCGACATTCGCATCGTGGCCCTGTCGCAGGCCACCGACGAGGCCGCAGCGGTTGCCGCCCAGGAGGCGCTGGGCGGGCGCTTCGGCCTGTTCCTCAACGGGCAGGGCAGCTTCGGCACGCGCGACGCCACGGCGAACACGCGCGGCTACGACACTCGCACTGCCGGGTTGACCGGCGGCGTGGACTACCGCTTCACCGACAACCTGGTCGTGGGTGCCGCCCTCGGGGCCGTGCGCGCGAAGTCTTCATTCGATGCCGACTATGGCGATGCCTCGGCAAACGGCGTGGCCGGTTCGCTCTATGGCTCGTGGTATCACGGCAAGCTCTATGTCGATTTCATCGCGACCCTGGGGATGAATCGCTACGACACGCGACGTGCAATCGGCGTCACCGATGCACTGGGCGCCACCAACGGTCGGCAGTTGGGTAGCAGCGTATCCGTCGGCTGGAACGCGAACCGCGGCGCGCTCTCGTTCGGGCCCTACGTGCGCGTCGGCTACATCCGAGTGGACGTGGACAACTTCACCGAAACCGGCAGCACCGGCAGCGAAATGGATGTCTCCCGCCAGGCCGCCACGTCCTTGACCACCGCACTCGGCGGGCAGGCGTCCTATGCGATCAGCCGCTCCTGGGGCGTGCTCTCGCCCAGCGTGCGCATCGAGTTCGAGCGCGAACAGCGGCAGGCCGTCCGTGAGTTGAGTGGCAGCCTCGTGGCCGATCCGATCCGCACGCTGTTCGCCATTCCGACCGACACGCCCGACAAGACCTATTTCAACGTCGGGGCCGGTCTTGCGGCGCAGTTCGCCAATGGCCGCGCGGCGTTCATCCAGTACGAAGGCATGTACGGCCGGGCGCAGATGACCAATCACGCCGTGGTGGTCGGCGGCCGCGTGGAGTTCTGACGATGCGCAACATCGCGATCGCGTTCAGTATCTTCACGGCGGTACTCCTTGCCCCGTCCGTGGGCACGCAGGCTGCGGTCGAGAGCTCGACCACCGCCGACCGCTGGTTGATCGTCGACTGCCTGCTGCCGGGGCAAGTGCGCAAGCTGGGCGGGCAGATGACGTTCCTCACCCCGCGACGTCCGGTGAAGACTTCTGCCGCCGAATGCGAGATCCGAGGTGGCGAGTACATCGCCTACGACCGGGCGAATCTGTCGACGGCGCTCGGTGTCTGGCTGGCCCAGGCGAATGGCGGGGATCTGCAGGCGCAGAACTACGTCGGCGAGATTCACGAGAAGGGTCTCGGTGTCACGCCGAACTTCGAAGAGGCCGCGCGGTGGTACCGCATGGCGGCCGAGAAGGGAAACGCGCGAGCCCAGTCGAATCTCGGCTTTCTGTTCGAGCAGGGCCTGGGCGTGAAGAAGGATCTCGCGGAGGCACAGAAGTGGTATCGCAAGGCGGCGGGCTTGCCCGACGACGGTCCGATCGAAGCGCCGCGCCCGGCGACACCATCCGTCAATGCACCGGCACCGGCAGCCGGCGGCAACGGCCCGAGCATCCAGATCATCGACCCGCCGGTGGTGCAGACGCGTGGCAATCCGACCGCCCTGGTGCGCTCCGGTCTCACGGTGCTGCCGCTGATCGGCAAGGTGACCGCACCAGGCGGCGTGATCTCGCTCACCATCAACGACCACAAGGAAACGCCGGATCGCAACGGTCTGTTCCGCACCGAGATCGCCGTGCTCGGCAAGGACACGCCGGTGAAGGTCGTGGCCGTGGATGCCGCCGGCACGCGCATCCAGACCGACTTCACGCTGGTGCCCGATCTCGACGGCACGCGCGGCCTGGCGGCACCGAAGTCGCTTTCCCTTGCGGCGCCAAAGCGTGGCTACGCGCTGCTGATCGGCAACAACGACTACCGCAAGCTGCCCAAGCTCGAGACGGCGATCGACGACGTGAAAGCCATCGCCGACGTGCTCGCCAACAGCTACGGCTATCAGGTCACGGTGATGACCAACGCGAGCCGCTACGACATCCTATCCAAGCTGAACGAATTCCGCGAGAAGCTCACCGAGAACGACAGCTTCATCCTCTACTACGCGGGCCACGGCGAGCTCGATCGCGCCAACCTGCGCGGCCATTGGCTGCCCATCGATGCGGAACCGGACAGCCCGGCGAACTGGATCTCGAACGTGGCGGTGACCGACCTGCTGAACGCCATGGCCGCGCGGCAAGCGCTGATCATCGCCGACACCTGCTACGCTGGTGCGATGACCCGCGCCGTGTTCGAGCAACCACCGGCATCGAACCGGAAGGGCATCTGGCGCTCGCGCACGGTGTTGAGCTCCGGCGGGTTGAAGCCCGTGGTCGATGGCGAGGCCGGATCGAAGCATTCCGTCTTCGCCCAGGCGCTGCTCGACACGCTGCGCGCCAATCGCACGCCGGTCGACGGCCTGGCGCTGTATCAACGGCTCGCCGGCAACGTGGCGCGCGCGGCGATGAAACTCGGTGTCGAACAGATCCCCGAGTACGCGCCGATCCGGTTCGCGGGCCACGAGGCCGGCGACTTCCTGCTCGCACCGAGGAAGCTATGAACGCGTGATGGCGCTGTCGTGCCAGCGGCGCAGCGCGAGCCAGCCGAGCAGGCTCGCGATCAGGAACAGCACGACACCCGTCACGGTGATCAGCACCAATGCCGCGAACAGCCGCGGGATGTTGAGCTGCAGGCCCGCCTGGAGGATCTGGTAGGCGAGGCCGGAGGCGGTCCCGCCGGTACCGGCGACGAATTCCGCGACCACGGCACCGATAAGCGCGAGCCCGGTGGAGATCTTCAATCCTGCGAAGAAATAGGGCAGGGCGGTCGGCACGCGCAGCCGGACGAGCGTCTGCCACCGTGTGGCACCGTTCAATCGGAACAGATCCAGCAGCCCCGTATCCACACTCTTCAAGCCGAGCGTGGTGTTGGAGATCATCGGAAACAGCGCGACGATGGTGGCGCAGATCACCAGGGCCGGGAGCGGATCGTTCACCCAGATGATGATGAGCGGCGCGATGGCGACGATGGGCGTGACCTGCAGCAGCACGACGTACGGGAAGAGGCTCATCTCCAGCGCGCGGCTCTGGACGAAGACGAAGGCGACCACGACGCCGATCACGATGGACGCTGTCAGTGCGAGGATCGCCACCGCGAGGGTGAACCCCAGCGAATGGAGCAACACCACCCGATCGGCCACCAGCGTCTTGGCCACCAGACACGGGCCCGGCACCAGGTACGAGGGTATTTCGAAGAAGTCCACCAACGCCTGCCAGACCACCAGGACGATGCAGCCCACGACGATGGGTGCCAGCCACTCGAAGAGTTGTGCGCGCTTCATCGGACCCCTTCGTTCGCGGCCATGAGACTGCTCAGATGCTGGCAGCGCTTGACGAACCGGTCGGTGACGCGCAAGGCATCCGTGCGTGGGTACGGTTCGTCGATCTCGAGTTGACCGGTGATGCGTCCGGGGCGCGGTGACATGACCAGGACCCGGGTCGACAGGTAGACCGCTTCATAGATGTTGTGGGTGACGAACAGTACCGTCAGGTGGCGCTGCGCCCATAGGGCGAGCAGTTCGTCGTCCAGGCGCTCACGCGTGATCTCGTCCAGGGCGCCGAACGGCTCGTCCATCAGCAGCAGGCTCGGCTCCGTCACCAGGGCACGCGCGATCGAAACGCGCATCTGCATGCCGCCGGACAGTTCGCGCGGGTAGGCGCGGTCGAAATCGGCCAGACCGACGGTGCGCAGCGCTTCGGTCACCTTGGCATCGGCGTTCGCAACGCCTCCGAGTTCGAGCGGCAGGCGCACGTTGCGGCGTACGTCGGCCCACGGCATCAAGGTCGGGCTCTGGAAGACAAAGGCGAGCCTCGTGTCGTCGGCCCGCACGGCCGTGCCGGTGGTGGGCTCGAGCAATCCCGCTGCAAGCCGCAGCAGCGTGCTCTTGCCGCAGCCGGAGGGGCCGATGAGCGAGATGAACTCGCCGGGCGCGACCGCAAGGGTCGTCGTGCCCAGCGCCGCAACGCCGGTCGGGTAGGTGACACTCGCCTCGCGCAGCGCGACGAGTGCCTCGGGAACAGCGGCGGTTCGCTCGGTCACGGTTGGGGATTGTAACGGCCCGGTCCCACGCCCGTGTGCCCCGTGCTGGAGAGAACCATGCCGCCAGTCTGCTGCTGATTGGTATCCCGGAACCGATCGGCTGTTCTCCCCTCTCCCTCCGGGAGAGGGGCCGGGGGTGAGGGAAAACGGTAGGTCCTGGGTAGGGCACGGCTGCTGAACGAGCAATGTCGGACCGTGGTAGGTTTGCCCTTTTACCGATCAACTCCACCGCGCCACCTTTCCCCATGATGAAGACGCTGTTTTCACTCGAAGGCCGGACCGCACTCGTCACCGGTGGATCGCGCGGCATCGGCCGGATGATCGCCGCAGGGTTCCTCGAGTACGGTGCGAAGGTCTATATCTCCGCACGCAAGGCCGATGCGTGCGATGCCGCGGCGGCAGAACTCTCGGCCCAGGGCGGCACCTGCGTTTCGCTGCCGCAGGACCTCTCGACCGTGGCCGGTTGCAAGGCGCTCGCCGAGGCGATCGGCCGCCGCGAACCGCACCTCGACATCCTCGTCAACAACGCCGGTGCCGCCTGGGCAGCGGACTTCGACGAGTTTCCCGAGAGCGGCTGGGACAAGGTGATGAACCTCAATGTGAAGTCGCCGTTCTTCCTGACCCAGGCGCTGCACGGCATGCTGAAGGCAGGTGCCAGCGACGAGCGGCCGTCCAAGGTCATCAACATCGCTTCCATCGACGGCATTCGCCTGAATCCGCTCGAGACGTATTCGTACCACGCGTCCAAGGCCGCGTTGATCTACCTCACGCGCCGCATGGCCGCGAAGCTGGTGGCTGATCGCATCGTCGTGACGGGCATCGCGCCCGGACCGTTCGCTTCGGAGATGAATCGCGCGGCGCGCGACAACGCCGACCAGGTCGCAGCGCGCACGCCGCTGCGCCGCATCGGTCGGGACGAAGACATGGCGGGGGCGGCGATCTACCTGGCTTCGCGCGCCGGTGACTACGTGGTGGGTGACACCATCGCGGTGGATGGCGGGATCGCTTACGCGAATCTCACGCCGGGGCCGAGCTGAGGCCGCATCCCGCAGCCGCATGTTGTCGGTCACGGCACAAACCTGAGGGAATCCGCGATGCGCCGTCGCCTTGCGACGACTCGATTCGTGCATTCGTGCGCGCCGTTGCCGGAACTGGAACGCATCCCGTCGTTCTGACTGCCTGCCGAGACAAGAAACCCAGGCTTGGCGCGATCAGGGAGGAATGCCATGGAGAAGCCGACCGGTTTCTGTGTTGCTGCAAGCCTCACGGCGACGCAATGGGCCGCGTGCCATGAGACCATCACGACGATCCTGCGCAACGCGCCGAAGGGCTCCTGCATGCACATTCCCCCGAGCCTGACCTTCTTTCGGGCGGCGGACGGCTACTGGGCTGCCCACGACATGGTCCGGTTCTTCCGGCACAACAACATCCCGACAGTGCTGACGCCGGTCCATGGCCCTCTGGCCGTGCACCTGTCGCCGGAGCACGAAAGGACCGTGCGGTCGCTCGGCATCGAAGTGCACAACGCATCGAACGAGATGGCGTGACGTTCGGGGCCCGCGCGGCGCTCGTTCGCCCGCAGCAGACCGCGTTTCCGTACGGCATGGCGTACGTTTCGGTCGGGGCCCTACATCTTGTTGTTTTTATGGTGGGCGGTACTGGGATCGAACCAGTGACCCCTGCCGTGTGAAGGCAGTGCTCTACCGCTGAGCTAACCGCCCCGCCGAAAAGAGCGGCGGATTAGAGCACAGGGGCCGACGGCGGGTCAAACGCCGGGCGGGCGAGGGTACAATCGCGGGTTTTTCGGCCCCGGCACGCCCTTCGAGCCCCATGATCCGCACCCGCTTCGCCCCCAGTCCTACGGGCTATCTCCACATCGGTGGCGCTCGCACCGCGTTGTTTTCGTGGGCGTTCGCGCGCCGGCACGGCGGTACGTTCGTGCTGCGGATCGAGGATACGGACGTGGAGCGATCCACGGCGGCGTCGACCCAGGCCATCCTCGACGCCATGGACTGGCTTGGCCTCGACTACGACGAAGGGCCGTTCTACCAGATGCAGCGGCTCGACCGGTACCGGGAGGTCTGCGGGCAGCTCATCGCCGCGGGCAAGGCGTACCACTGCTATGCCTCGAAGGAAGAGCTGGACGAGATGCGCGAGCAGCAGCGCGCCCGCGGCGAGAAGCCGCGCTACGACGGCCGCTGGCGGCCGGAGAATGCCAAGGGCCGAACCCCGCCGGCCGGGGTGCCGCCCATCGTGCGCTTCCGCAACCCGGACGACGGGGTGGTGACCTGGGACGATCTGGTGAAAGGCGAGATCAGCATCGCCAACACCGAACTGGACGATCTGGTGATCATGCGCGCCGACGGCGTCCCCACCTACAACTTCGGGGTGGTGGTGGACGACATCGACATGCGGATGACGCACATCATCCGTGGCGACGATCACGTCAACAACACGCCGCGGCAGATCAACATCTACCGGGCGCTGGGCGCTGAGGTACCGCGCTTCGGTCACGTGCCCATGATCCTGGGCGAGGACGGCGAGCGGCTGTCCAAGCGCCATGGGGCCGTGAGCGTGATGCAGTACTTCGACGAAGGCTACCTGCCCGAGGCGATCGACAACTACTTCGCGCGGCTCGGCTGGTCGCACGGCGACGACGAGATCTTCTCCATGAAGCAGTTCGTGGAATGGTTCGACCTCGGCCACATCAGCCGCAGCCCGGCCAAGTTCAACCCCGAGAAGCTGCTCTGGCTCAACGCTCACTACCTGAAGGCGGCGGACGACGCGCGGCTCGCGGCCCTGGCCGAGCCTTTCCTGCGCCAGGACGGCTGCGATCCGTCGAACGGTCCGGCGCTAGCCAAGGTCGTCGCCCTGCTCAAGGAGCGGGTCAGCACCATCGTCGAACTGGCCGATGCGGCAGTGTACTTCTATCGCCGGATCGAGCCGACCGAGGCGTTGCGCGAGCAGCACTACGCTGTGGGGCTCGGTGCTGCCGTGGACGCACTTCGCGTCCGGCTGGCGAGTATCGACTGGAATCGGGTCGCCATCAGCGACAGCATGAAGGCCGTGGTGGCCGAGCGTGGGATCAAGATGCCCAAGCTCGCGATGCCCCTGCGGGTCATGGTGACCGGCGAGCCGCAGACCCCGTCCATCGATGCGGTTCTCGAGGTGCTGGGCCGCGAAACGACGCTCGCGCGCATCGACGCCGAACGCCTGCGTGTTCCCGACTGACTTTCCTTTACAGGGGGAGGGGCCATCCCTATAATGCGCGCCTCGTCCGGAGGGGGTATAGCTCAGCTGGGAGAGCGCTTGCATGGCATGCAAGAGGTCAGCGGTTCGATCCCGCTTACCTCCACCACCGATGCGACAACCGACGAAGTCCCGTTCGTCTAGAGGCCTAGGACACTACCCTTTCACGGTAGGTACGCGGGTTCGAATCCCGCACGGGACGCCAAAATAAGAACACCACCCATCGGGTGGTGTTCTTATTTTGGCTTTCCGCGCGGGTACCTCGAGAGCCCGCCGGTTCGACCAGGTCGCATGCGACCTGGGACGCCGGCACGCATGAGCGTGCTGGCGGTCCTGCGGAGCATGCTCCGCAGGATTCTTCTTCGCCTTAAGGCGAAGAAGAACAATCCCGCACGGGACGTGGTCGCGCTCGAGTGATGTTTCGAAACGCGAGAACCCGCCGCTTCGACGACCCCCCCCCACGGAGTACGATGTCGCCCTCCAATATCCGACTGTCCGAACAGTCGGTACAACAATCAAGGAGGAGCACCCCGTGCAGAAGTACCCGATGTACATCGACGGCCGATTCGTGGACTCGGCTTCCGGCCAGTGGTTCGACAGCTTCAACCCCTACACCGGCAAGCCCTGGGCCCAGGTTGCCCAAGGCAACGCGGAAGACGCCGATCGCGCCGTCAAGGCCGCCCACAAGGCCTTCACTACCGGCCCGTGGCCGCAACTCACGGCCAGCCAGCGCGGCATGCTGCTGCATCGTCTGGGCGATCTGGTCGCGCGCGATGCCAACAAGCTGGGCGAACTCGAAACCAGAGACAACGGCAAGCTGATCGCCGAGATGCAGGGGCAGTTGAACTACGTGCCGCAGTGGTACTACTACTTCGGCGGTCTCGCCGACAAGATCCAGGGTTCGGTCATCCCGCTCGACAAGAAGGGCTACTTCAACTTCACCCGCCACGAGCCGCTGGGCGTGGTGGTCGCGATCACCGCGTGGAATTCGCCGCTGCTGCTGCTCGCATGGAAACTCGCCCCTGCACTGGCCGCCGGTTGCACCGTCGTCATCAAGCCGTCGGAATTCACCTCGGTCTCCGCACTCGAATTCGTGAAGCTGGTGGAAGAGGCCGGATTTCCGCCGGGTGTGGTCAACGTGGTCACTGGCTTCGGCAAGGACGTCGGTCCTGCACTCACCGGGCATCCGCTCGTCGCCAAGATCGCGTTCACCGGTTCCGATGCGACCGGGCGCGCCATCAACGAAACGGCGGCCAAGAGCTTCAAGCGCGTCACGCTGGAACTGGGCGGCAAGTCGCCCAACATCGTGTTCGACGATGCGAAGATCGATGATGCCGTCAACGGTGCGGTCTCCGGCATCTTCGCGGCTACCGGGCAGACGTGCATCGCGGGCTCGCGGCTGCTGCTGCAGGAAAGCATTCACGACGTCTTCCTCGAGAAGCTGCTGGCGCTCGCGAAGACGGCGCGCATGGGAGATCCGCTCAGCAAGGAAACCCAGGTCGGGCCCATCACCAACATGCCGCAGTACGAGAAGGTGCTGGGCTACATCGACATCGCCAAGAAGGAAGGCGCACAGCTCATGATGGGCGGCGGACCGGCGACCCGGCCCGAATGCGGGACCGGCTGGTTCGTGGAGCCCACCGTCTTCAGCGGCGTGAACAACAAGATGCGCATCGCGCAGGAAGAGGTCTTCGGTCCTGTGTTGTCCGTCATCAAGTTCAAGGACGAGGAAGAGGCCGTGGCGATCGCCAACGACATTCGCTTCGGTCTCGGCGCGGGCGTGTGGACCAGCGACATCGGTCGCGCGTTCCGGATGTCGGAGCGCATCCAGGCCGGCACGGTCTGGGTCAACACCTACCGTGCGGTGAGCTACATGTCACCCTTCGGCGGCTACAAGGATTCGGGCATCGGTCGCGAGAGCGGCATTGACGCCATCCACCAGTACCTGCAGGTGAAGAGCGTGTGGATCAACACCGGCGCGGCGACGGGGAATCCGTTCGTGCTCCGATAATTGCCGGCGCCACTACAACGAAGATGAGCGGGGAGAGAGCATGAAAGGCGTCGTGTTTGCCGGCGATCGCAAGATCGAGTTCCACGAGTTTCCCGATCCTACACCCGGTCCGGGCGAGGTCGTGCTGGAGATCAAGGCTTCCGGGATGTGCGGGAGCGATCTCAAGTTCTATCGCGCGGTCGGTGGCGCGGCGTCGCTCGGGTTCAAGACGGCGGGCGGTCCGGTGATCGGGGGCCACGAGCCTTGCGGTGTGGTCGTTGCCGTCGGGCCAGGGGTCGGCGAGAAGCAGGCGTGGGTCGGCATGCGCGCCATGCAGCATCACTATCGCGGTTGCGGCGTGTGTCCCCATTGTTCCACCGGATGGATGCAACTCTGCGTGGAAGGCGTGGCCGAGGTCTACGGCATCACCGGCAATGGTGGCCATGCGCGCTACATGAAGTGCCCCGCGCGTACGCTGGTGCGGCTACCCGATGAGCTGTCGTTCGAAACGGGCGCTGCCATTGCGTGCGGAACGGGAACGGCTTGGGGGGCGTTGCAGCGCCTCGGCCTGCAGGGGGATCACACCATCGCGATCTTCGGCCAGGGTCCGGTCGGTCTTTCCGCGACCCAGCTCGCGGCGCACATGGGAGCGCGGGTGATTGCACTGGATACTTCCGATGAACGCCTCGCACGGGCGAAGGAATTGGGCGCCGATGTGCTCCTCAATCCGAAGGCCGCCGGCAACGTGGTACAGGCCATCCGCGATCTTACGCACGGGCGCGGAGCCCATCTTTCGCTCGACGCGTCATCTTCGCCCGAGGCGCGGGCGCAGGCGGTGCGTTGTGTGCGCACGTGGGGCACAGCGTGTTTCGTCGGCGAGGGCGACACCGTAACTCTCGATGTGAGCAACGACATGTTGCGGCGTCAGGTCACCATCATCGCCTCGTGGACCTTCTCGACGGTCGGGCAGGCCGAGTGTGCGCAGTACGTCGCGGACCGCGGTGTCGATGTGGACCGGCTGTTCACGCATCGGTGGCGGCTCGATCAGGCGGAGGAGGCGTATCGGTTGTTCGATACGCAGACGGCGGGGAAGGGTGTGATCTTGCCGTCTTAGGCATGAACCGCCTGAATGGCGTCGGTTGTGGCGGCTGCGTGCATCGTTGCCCCCATCCCAACCTTCCCCCACCAGAGGTGGGGGAAGGAGTGCAGTGCTTCCTGCTTGGGCTTCGATGGGGAAGGAGTGCAGTGCTTCCTGCTTGGGCTTCGATGGGGAAGGAGTGCAGTGCTTCCTGCTTGGGCTTCGATGGGGGAGGAGTGCAGTGCTTCCTGCTTCGGCTTCGCTGGGGGAGGAGTGTAGCGATTCCTTCCCCGGCAAAGCCGGGGAAGGGGTGTACATCCCCTCCCCCGGCTTTGCCGGGGGAGGGTCAGGGTGGGGGCCCGCTGTTCGCCATGGAACAAGCAGCCCATGATCCCTACTCCGCCACCGCCACCGCCACCCTTCAGCTTCTTGCGATCAAGCCGTTGATTGCCGCCAGGATCCCTGGAAGAACCACCCCGTAGAATCCCACCGTCATGTGGATCATCGGTCTCATCCTTGGTGCCATCGTCGGCGGTGCAATGGCCGGCGGTGAAGGTGCGGTGCTCGGTGCCGTCGCCGGCGCGGCGCTCGTCATTGCGCTCCGTCGCAAACCGGTCACCGATCCGAAACTGGAGGCGCGCCTGCAGACGCTCGAAGGCCGGGTCGCACGGCTCGCCCATGCGCTCGACGCGCTCATGGCGCAGCCGCGAAGCGCGACCGCCGCGGCGGAGAACGTCATCGCGGATTCGACCGCGCCCGCTGCGACACCCGCCACTGCAGCAGCGCTGACACCCGCCGAACAGTTCGTGCGCGATGCCATGGGCGAGTCCACGGCTGCCCCTGCGCCGGCGGAAGCGACGGGAGGTGAACCACCCACCGAAGCCCCCGCGGCGCCGCCCTACGTCACTCCGACGCCCGCCCAGGACGAATTCGATCGCCTGGCCGCCCGCGCCTGGGCGTGGCTCACCGGCGGCAACACGGTGGTGCGCGTCGGCGTGGTCGTGTTGTTCTTCGGTGTCGCGTTCCTCCTCAAGTTTGCCTACGACCTCGGGTTGATGCCGCCGGAGTTGCGCGTGGCCGGTGTAGCCCTCGGCGGCATCGTGCTGGCGGCGATCGGTTGGCGCCTGCGCGGCAAGCGCGAAACCTACGCCTTGACGTTGCAGGGAGCGGGCGTGGGTGTGCTGTACCTGTCGATCTTCGCAGCGCTGCGGTTGTACGACATGATCCCCGCGCCGCTCGCGTTCACGCTGCTGGTGGTGCTGTCCGCAGCATCGACGGCACTGGCATTGCTCCAGAACTCGCAGGCGCTGGCGGTCCTGGCGGTAAGCGGCGGCTTTCTCGCCCCGATCCTCACTTCCACCGGCCGTGGCGACCACGTCAGCCTGTTCTCGTACTACGCGGTCATCAACGCGGGCATCCTCTGGCTCGCCGCAAAGAAGGCATGGCGGCCGCTCAACCTGACCGGGTTCTTTTTCACCTTCGGCGTGGCCGCGTTGTGGGGCGCGAAGTACTTCCGCCCCGAACTGTGGTCGTCGACGCAGCCGTTCCTCGCGCTGTTCTTCCTCATGTATCTCGCGATCCCGACGTTGTTCGCGCGCGCGGCGAGCACGAAGACCGAGAAGTATCTCGACGGCACGCTGGTGTTCGGACTGCCGGTGGTCGCCACGGGGTTGCAGTCGCAGCTCGTCGCGACCTTCGAGTACGGCAGCGCCATCAGCGCGCTGGTGGTGAGCGCGATCTATCTGCTGGCTGCGCGGTTCGTGCGTGCTCGCCATGGGGCATCGCTGGCGCTGCTCACGCAGACGTTCGCGTCGTTGTGCGTGGTCTTCGCCACCCTCGCCATTCCGATGGCGCTCGATGCGCGCTGGACATCGGCGGCCTGGGCGCTCGAAGGCGCCGCCATCGCCTGGGTCGGCATCCGCCAGGGACGCTGGCTCGCGCGCATGGCGGGTTGCTTGCTGCAGATTGCCGCGGCGATCGCGTTTGTCCTGGGCGTGCAGGCGACCGACGACGATCTCGCGGTGTTCAATCGCACCGGCATGGGCTTCGCGTTCCTGGCGTTCGCCGCCTTGTTCACCGCGCTGCAGTTCGAACGGCATCGCGAGACGCTCAAGTCCTGGGAAGCTGCGATCGGCCACGTCGCGCTGGTGATCGGATTGCTCTGGTGGTACGGCGGCGGTCTGCACGAGATCGAGACCCATGCCACCAGCGAATGGGAGCCGCAGTTGACCCTGGCGTTCATCGTGGTGTCGTCGCTTGCGTTCGAACTCATCGGCACCCGGTTGGACTGGAGGGGAGCCGGTATCCCGGCACTTGCGGTGGTGCCGCTCGCATTCTTCGCGGCCACGTGGCAGGTCATGGAGTACACCCATCCCTTCCATCGATTGGGGTACCTCGTGTGGCCGGCGGCATTCGCCGTGCACCTGTGGGTGCTGCGCCGGCGCGACGCTGGCAGCGCGCGCGGCTTCGACTGGCTGCACGGCGCGGGTCTGTGGTTGCTGGCGATCGTCGCGGCGTGGGAGGCGACCTGGGTTGCGCGCAAGGTAGCCGACCCTGCATCCGATTGGGCGCTGGCGGCGTGGATGGCGGCGCCCGCAGCGATCATCGCCTGGCTTGCCACCCGTGGCCTCAGCGTGTCCTGGCCGATCGGCGCACGCCTGCGGGGCTACCTGGTGATCGGTGCGCTGCCGGTCGTGCTGGGGTTGCTCTTCTGGTTGATCGTCGCATCGTTCTTCGGAGAAGGCGGGGCCGCCCCGTTGCCGTACGTGCCGATTCTCAATCCGCTCGATCTCGGTATCGTCGCTGCGTTGTTCGCCGGCATGCTCTGGCTGCGCACGCTGTCGGTACTGGATCTCGACTCCTGGATCGCGCCCCATGCCTGGCTGCGCTACGGCATTCCCGGTGTCGCCGGATTCATCGCGGCCAACGGCATGCTGATCCGCGCGCTGCATCAGTACGCAGGTGTACCGATTTACTTCGACGCCGTCGTGCATTCGATGCTCGTGCAGGCGGCGCTGTCGTTGTTCTGGACCGTCCTGGCACTGGTCCTCATGGTTCTCGCCAACCGCCTCGAGCGCCGTCTGCTGTGGTTCATCGGTGCCGGGCTGCTCGGCCTCACGGTGTTGAAGCTGTTCGTCGTCGACCTTTCGAATGTGGGTGGCGGCGAGCGCATCGTGTCGTTCGTGGGTGTGGGCGTGCTCATGCTAGTGGTGGGCTACTTCGCACCCGTACCGCCGCGCAAGGTGCCGGCGGCATGAGAGCGGCGGTTCTGTGGGTCGGCTTGCTGGTCGTGCCGCTCGCCGGTGCCGGCGAGCGCATCGGCGACTACGGCTACGCAGCGCCGATCGAGTTCACGTCGGGCGATGCCCTGTACTCGCTGCGATTGCCCGAAGCGGTCTATCGGCACGCCGTGCGTGCGGACCTCGGCGATCTGCGTGTGTTCAACGGCAGTGGCGAGGCGATCCCCTATGCGTTGCGCCAACCTGCTGCGGTGACCGGGCAGGCCGAGGCGGGGATCAAGCTGCCGCACTTTCCGGTTCGAAGCGCCGCCGGAAACGCCACCGCTGAAGATCTGAGGGTGGAGGTTCGCCGCGACGGCGCCGTGGTCAGTGTCCGCGCTGGCAAGGGTGCTGCCGCCAGTGCTGTGACCACCTGGCTCGTCGACGCCAGCGGGTTCGAGCACCCGATCGAGGCGCTCGAACTTGCCTTGAGCGGCGATGGCGACGTGGTGGCCCGGATCGACGTGGACGCGAGCGAAGACCTCAAGCGCTGGACCCGTGTCGTGGCCGATGCCCCGGTCGTGCGCACCCGATTCGGCGGTGAGCGTCTCGAACAACAGCGTGTGCCGTTGAACGGTGCGCGCACGAAGTACCTGCGCCTTGCCGATGCGCGCGGGGCCTTCACCTTCAGTCTGGCAGGCGTCCGCGCGGTGCAGGCTGCGCAGAGCATGGCGCCCGCGCTCGAGACACTGTCGCTGGGCCCAGGGGTCGCCAGCGCCAACGATCGTGCCTGGACGTACGACACCGGCGGTCGCTTTCCCGTCGTGCGGGTGGCACTCGCGTTGCCGGAAGAGAACACGGTCCTGCCGTTCGCGCTGGAATCGCGCGCAGATCCCGACCGGTTATGGCACGGTCTCGCCCTGGGCGTGGCGTACCGGCTCACGCAGGATGGCGTCGCGGTGTCGAGCGCGCCGGTGCGGGTCTCGACGACCGAGCGCCACCTGCGCGTGCGTCTCACGGCCGGCGCCGGTCCGCTGCCGGTGGCCGCGCCGTCGCTGGTCGCGCATTGGCAGCCGGCGGAGTTGGTGTTCGCCGCTCGCGGCTCGCCGCCGTTCACGTTGGCCTACGGACGCGCGAACGTGGAGCCGATGCGCATTGCCATCGAGTCGATCGTCCCCGGCTACGGGACCAAGGCCGCCATGGTGCCGAAGCCCGCGACCGCCGGCGCGGAACGGATCCTCGCCGGTGACGCCGCCGCGAAGCTGGCGCCGGACTATCGCCGGTATTCGCTGTGGGCCGTTCTCGGTCTCGGCGTGCTGGTGCTGGCAGGCATGGGGATCAAACTGGCCCGCGAATCGGTCGCGCGCTGACGCCAGCGCGCAGCCAGCAACACACAACATCCCAGCGCGACGAGCCACGCCGTGGTCGGCTCGGGTATCGCGGCGCTCACCACGACCAGATTGTCGAACTGATGGAACTGCGGCAACTGCTCCCAACGCACCGACACGAGATCGACGAAGGCGCCCTGGAATGAATACGTCGTGGGCGCCAGCGTGGCCGGCAGCGTGAACGACGTGGTGACCGAGCCACCGTCGGACCGGGTGCCGGTGAAGATGACCGGTGTGTCGCTCCCGCTGTCGGGGAAGAGCTGCCCGAGATCGATGGACTCGAGCGCGAAGGTCGCCCCGTCTTCCCGGGAGAGCGTGGTCGTCGCGCCATCGGCCAGGCCGTAGACGAACGTGTTGAAGAGGGCGGTGGAGCCGTTGTAGGCGATGTTGGCTGTTTGCCAGATGCCGAAGGCCTGGTCGGCGAAGATGGGGTCGGCGTTGCTGGAGATCACGTAGCCGTCAGCGGCATACCCGTTGCCGATATAGGCCGAACCGTCGCCGGCTTGTGCGATTTCCTCGAAGTCGATGGTGATCGACTGGGCTTGCGTGTTGCCGATCGCAGACAGCGCGATCGCTGAGAGCAGCAAACCGATCTTCACTGAGGGCACGGATACTCCTGGGATCAATGGATGGTCGCTACAGTAAGACCGGAATGTGCGGATAGGTTCCCCCAAGCACAGACTTCGAATCGATGCCGAGCCAGCGATCCAGCACGGTTGCGTACAGATTGCGAAAGTCCACCGCCATCGGCAGGTTGCCGTCCTCGATCAGGTCGGCCGGGGCGAGGCTCGGGGGATTGCCGATGATCCCGGCACGCACGCCGTTGCCGATCAGGAGCATCGCCTGCGCCGAGCCGTGATCGGTGCCGTTCTGCGCGTTCGGTTCCACCCGCCGAGCGAACTCGCTCCAGAGGAGGATCAGCACCCGATTCGAGAGTCCATTCGCATCGAGATCGTCGCTGAAGGCCTTCACGCCGGCCGAGAGTTCCGAGAGCGAGGCCTGCTGCTGCTGGAGTTGGTTCTCGTGGGTGTCGTAGCTGCCCTGTTCCATCGCAACGATGCGCACCGCATCGTCTTCGCGCAGGAGTTGTGCGGCGAACTTGAGACCGCGCGCGAAGTGGTTGTCGGGATAGACCACCGGCGTGGTACGGGTCCCCGCGGCCGCGACCGTGTCGTAGGCCTGGATCGCCGCGCGCCCGTTGCGCAGGAAGGCGTCGTAGAACAGGTTGGTCGTGGTGGCCGGTTGCAGCAGAATGCGTTTCAACGCTTCCTGTTGCGCCGTACCGCGGCTCGGCAGCCGAAACCACTCCGCATTCGGCGGCAGCAGCGGTGCCGTGAAGTTGCGCGCGATCAGGCTCGGTGAGCCGCCCCAGCCGATGCTCGTGCCGGTCAGCGGATCGAGCGGTGCTGTCGCACTCGACGGTACGGTGTCGAGCGCGCGCCCGAGCCAGCCGTTCAACGTCGACCGCCTCGGATCCGCGGTCCAGTAGATCTCCATCGCCTGGAAGTGCGAGAAATCGAAGTTCGGGTAGCCGACGCCGTGCACGATCGCCACCTTCTGCCGATCCCACAGGGCCTTGATGCCGGTGAGTGCCGGGTGCAATGCGCGCCGATCGTCCAGCCGCAGCACCTGGTTGCGGTCGAGCGCGATCGGTCCGCGCACCGTGTAGTAGCGCGGATCGGCCCAGGGCACCACGGTGTTGAGGGTGTCGTTGCCCCCGTTAAGATGAATGGCGATCAGCGTGCGCGGTGCGGACTGCGCGTGCGCACTGCGCAGCACCTGCACGCCCGGCATGGCGTGCAACGCGGCTGCGGCGGCACCGGCCTGGAGGAAGCGCCGGCGGGACGGGTGGTCGGGTTTCATCGGCATCTTTCCTTCACGCCACCTGGTATTCGGGGGAACACGCGAGCAGATACAGCGTACCCAGTGCGCGATTGTTGAAACGAGTGCTGTCGATGGCGGCGGTGCCGAGATACTCGGCGATGCCCGCGGCCGTCGTGGCGGTGACCGCAGGCACCCCGAGGCGCTGCGCCAGCGTTGCAATCAACGTCGCCGGTGCCACCGGCAGCGTGATGCCGCCGGCCAGGGTCGACAGCACGCGCGCCTGGTCGGTGTTGTAGATCAGGTTGTAGGCGAACTCGTAGCGCGCGAGCAGCATGCTCGCGCCGGTCAGGCGCAGGCCGGTGGCGTAGCCGGCAGGGTTGGGCGGCGCGAAAGCGGTCTGCCCGGCCCGGTCCATTGCGTCCATGATGGCGCGCACGCGATCGAAGTTCATCGCGAACCCGAGCCTCTGCGTGAGCCCGGTCGTGTAGTCGAGCGCGCTCTTCACGATGGTGCCGCGGTTGCGCGGATCCCAGAATGCCGCGGAATTGAACAGTGTCGTCAGCACCGCCTTGAGGTTGCCGGAGGTGCGGTTCCAGGTCGTCACGAGGTTGTTCACCTCGATCAGGTTGATGCGCTCGCTCACGAAGGTCCGGTAGAGCTTCATCGAGATGCGGCGTGCCGTCTCGGGACGCTGGAACAGGATGTTCATGAAGTCGTCACCGCCGAAGTTGCCAGTGCGTCCGAGGATGGTCTTGACCCCGGGATCGAAGGCGCGTGCGTTGAAGCTCACCACCTCTGCCGGCCAGCTCACCTCCCAGCCCGTGAGGGCGCGTGCGGCCTCGCGCACGTCGGTCTCGCGGTAAGGGCCGGTACCCGTGGTATAGAGCTCCATGGACTCGCGCGCGAAGTTCTCGTTGGGGCGCTCCTTCCGGCTGAAGGCGCCGTTGAGATAGCGCAACATCGCCGCATCCTTGTACATGGCGATCAGGAAGTCGCGAAAGTTGCCCGTGGCGTACTGGCGCCACTTGTCCATCTGCTTGCGAAACGTGGCCGCTTCCGCCACGCCGATCGGGGTGGTGAAGTGGCCGTGCCAGAACCACACGAGCTTGGCTTCGAGCGGCCGCGGGCTGCGCACCAGGAGCCAGGTGAGATTGGTGCGCGTCGTGTCCCAGAAGTCCGCCGGAATGTTGAGCGGGTTGGCGCTCGACCACGCGGCGTCGGCGATCGACTCGTAGTTGACGATGCGGTTGATCGCTCCCGCCTGACCCAGCGCGAACAGACTGTCCACTTCCGCATTGCTGCCGCCGAAGCCTGCCCGCCGCAGCAGGTGGGCGGCGTCTTCGCGCGTCCATGCCATGACCCTCTCCCTCGTGTGGAACGCTCCGAGCAACGCGAAGCCGATCGGGGATGCGCAATGCACGGCGTGGGCCACGCACTTTGCGCTTCGTTCCGGTTCAGTGAGTTGCGAACATCGTTCGTTGATCGACGACACTCGTGCTGTCGCCGAAAATCGGACCGTCGTGGGTCGACGTGCGTCTTCCCCAGTGCCAGCCTTGTCGCGAACGAACGACGCAGCGAGACCGCGCGTTTTGCCTTCTAATGCGAGCTCTGGTCCATTCGGAGCATGGTCGTGGGTCGAGGGCGGGGGTGTGTCGTTGTGTTGGTGGGGATGCTCGCTGCAGCGGCGTTCGCCGTGCACGCGGCGGATCCACGCCCCGTTGTCATCGGGTCGAAGCGTTTCACCGAGTCTTATCTGCTGGGCGAGATCGCCCGCGAAACGCTGCAGCAAGCAGGTGTCGCCGCCGTGCATCGACAGGGGCTGGGCAACACGGCGGTGCTGTTCGAGGCGCTGTCCACCGGGGCGATCGACGCGTATCCCGACTACACCGGGACCATCGCCCGGGAACTGCTGAAGACCGAGTCGACCGACCTCGCATCGTTGGATCGTGCATTGGCACCGCTCGGTCTCGGTGTCGGCGTAGTGCTCGGGTTCGAGAACACCTATGCATTGGCCATGCGGGAGGACGATGCCGCTCGCGCGGGTATCGTCAAACTGAGTGACCTCGCTGGCCATCGTGAGCTGCGCCTGGGCCTGTCGCCGGAGTTCCTGCATCGTGCCGACGGCTGGCCGGCCGTCGCGCACGCGTACGGTCTGGCACGACAACCCATCGTGCTCGACCACGGCCTTGCGTACGAGGCACTCGCCGCCGGCCGCGTGGATGTCATGGACATCTATTCGACCGATGCGAAGATCGCCAGGTACCGCTTGCGCGTGCTGGACGACGACCGGCGCGTCTTCCCCGAGTATCGAGCGGTGTTCGTGTACCGGCTCGATCTGCCGCGGCGCTCACCGGCGGGGTGGGCTGCGATGCAGGGGCTGGAAGGGCGTATTGCCCGGCAGGACATGATTGGCATGAACGCCGCTGCGGAACTCGAAGGGCGCAGCTTCGATGCGGTCGCCCGCGGATTCCTCGGCGCGGGAGTCGTGCCGGCCGCGGTGCGTTCGGGGCTCGCTGCGCGGTTGTTCGCCGACGATCTGCCCCGTCTTACGCGAGAACACCTGGTGCTGGTGTTCGGATCGCTCGCACTCGCGTGCCTGGCCGGCATTCCGCTGGGCATCGCGGCGGCCGGATCGCGCAGGCTGGCACAACCGGTCCTGGCGGTGACCGGGTTGATCCAGACCGTGCCATCGCTCGCCTTGCTCGCTTTCCTGATTCCGATCACCGGCACCATCGGTACCTTGCCGGCCGTGATTGCGCTGTTCCTGTATTCGTTGCTGCCGATCGTGCGCGCGACCCACGCGGCATTGACCGGCATCGCTCGCAACATGCGCGAATCGGCGATCGCACTGGGACTCGACCGGATGCAACGATTGCGCTTCGTGGAACTCCCGCTCGCGACGGCGGGCATCCTGTCGGGCATCAAGACGTCCGCGGTCATCAACGTGGGCACCGCCACCATCGCCGCATTCATCGGGGCGGGCGGCTACGGCGAGCGCATCACCGCCGGCCTGGCCCTCAACGATAACGCGATGTTGCTGGCGGGTGCCATTCCCGCCGCGGCGCTGGCCCTCGTCGTGCACGCGATGTTCGAGCTGGCGGAGCGGCGCGTCGCCCGTTGACGGCGGTCCCGGCGCACCGTAGCTTCGCAAGATTCCACCCACAGGACGCCTTGCGATGAACCAGCCGACCCCTGCCATAAGCGCCGACGAACAGGTCGCCCGCATCTTCGAGTGGCGCCGCGGCTTCAACAACATCCACCTGATCGACACCGGCGTCGAGTTGGGACTGTTCCGCGCGCTGGCGGAGGCCCCCGGCCAGACGGCCGAAGCTCTCGCGGCCCGCCTCGACTTGAAGCCGCACCCGGTCCGCACCTGGTGCTGGACCGCTCATGGGCAGGCGCTGCTGGACGCCGACGCGGACGGCGCCTTCCGCCTCGCGCCGCACATGGATGCGATCCTGGCGAACGCGGGGCACCCCCGCTATCTCGGCGGCTACGCGCAGCTCGGTACACGGGTGGCAGCGGAGGATTTCCGGCGCAGTATCGAAACCTTCCGCACCGGCATAGT
This sequence comes from Betaproteobacteria bacterium Ga0077523, assembly GCA_001464695.1. GTDB lineage: Bacteria > Pseudomonadota > Gammaproteobacteria > Burkholderiales. Next base: position 28,286 of record LNDQ01000116.1, read on the forward strand.
GAAGCCGTTCCAGGGGCGTGGCGAAGCGTTCGCGCACCTCATCGCGCAGTCCACCTGGGGCTTGCAGGTGGTGACCGCGAAGAAGCTGCTGCCCGCGGTCGAAGGGTTGCCCGCGCGGCTCGAAGCCGGCGGCACGGTGCTGGAGGTCGGCTGCGGCACCGGCAACTTCCTGGTGCAGGTCGCGAAGAGTTTTCCGCAGGCGCGCGCGATCGGCGTGGACCTCGATGCCGACAGCCTCGCCATCGCGCAGTGGCGCATCGCCGAGGCGAAGCTGGCCGACCGCGTTTCCGCGCGTCTCGGCACGGTCGACGAGGTGGTCACCGCCGACAGTGTGGACGTGGTGGTGATGATCGAAGTGCTGCACGAGATCGCCCCCGCGTTGCGGCCGGCCGTGGTGCAGCAGTGCGCACGCGCCCTGAAACCGGGTGGGGTGCTCCTCGTCGTCGACGAGACCTATCCCTCCACGCTTGCCCAGACGCGCGAAGCCGACTTCCGGTTTCCATTGCAGACCGGGATCGAGGAGCTGACCTGGGGCAACGTGATTCCCACTCGCGAAGAGCAGGAACGCCTGCTCGGCGATGCCGGATTCAAGCCGCCCTACGACCGTTCGATCATCGGCGAGGGGTTCACCGTCCTCACCGCGAAACGCTGACCGTCAGCGCCGCCGATCGGCGGCCACCGATCGCAACCGGCGGGCAGCCGGCGGCCGTTGCACGATTTCCTTGAGAGTCGACCCGACGCCATCGAAGAACGTCCGCACCTCGGCTTCGATCAGCGTGTCGAGATTCTCCGGCACGGCCATGCCGTAGATGTACTTGCGCACGCCGAAGTAGAAGATGCGCGAGTTGATGCCCCAGACCAGCTCCATTTCGGTCTGGGTTGGCGGTACGCGCTCGAAATCCGGCAGGCCGTAGAACTCGCGCACCTCGGCGCAGATGGGGGCGACGATGCGATCGCTCACCAGAGCGAAGAACTGCCGGTTGAGATCGGACCCGCGCAGGCCCGCGAACATGATGAGCCGCACCCATTCGTAGGTGAGGATGGTCTGGGCGTAGAGCTTGTAGAACTGGATCAGGCGTTCGCGCAGCGGGATGCCGCGATCGCGGATCAGCATCTCCCAGTACGGATTCCAGCGGCCGATGAAGACTTCCTGATAGACCCGCTCGATGAGCGCATCCTTGCTGGGGAAGTACCGGAACAGCAGGGCATGGGTCACCTGCGCGCGCTTCGCGAGCTCGCGCGTGTCGCCACCGAAGCCCATCTCGGCGAAGAAGCTCACCGCCTCCTGGAGGATGTGACGTTCCCGTTCCGCGCGCGGCAGCCGCGGGGTTGCCGATGGTGGGGTGGAGCGCTTCTTCGGGGCTGCTTTTTTGGTAAGCATCTGCTCAACAAGGAGCCTGCGTGGAACCGATCGCCGTCGCTGTTCTCGCGCTGGAAATGGTCTGTGGGCAAGGCTGGAAGGTCATCATTCTCCGTCAGGTGACGGCCGTCAGTCCATAGGGAATACCGACGGTTCGTGGTCCGTGCACGCCGGGTCGTTGCGGCCGCCGGTCAGGTGCCGGACGAGGTTTGGATGGAACCGCTTGACTGGTGAGCATGTGGTTACTAGTATCGATGAAACGCTGTGCGCCGCCGGTTCCGTAGGCTGTCGCGCTGCAACAAGACCAGGCGCACAGACGATGCGCCCTGCAGGGGAGGAGAGTCATGGATTCCAGCCGCACGAGGCGCGCCGGGCGCCGCCTTGCCAGCATCGCGATTGCCGGGCTCGTCCTGCTGCCCGGTTTTGCCGCAGCGCAAAGCAAAGACCCGATCAAGATTGGTGCGGTGCTCGCCTTGACCGGCCCCGGTGCGGGCCTCGGTCAGGCCGAGCGCAACGGCATCCTGCTCGCCGAGAAGCTCATCAACGAGAAGGGCGGGGTGAAGGGCCGGCCGATCAAGGTGCTGATCGAAGACGACGGCTCCAAGCCCGACATCGCCAAGGGCAAGGCAGAGAACCTGATCTTCAACGAGAAGGTGGTGGCGATCATCGGTCCGTCGCTCACGGCCAGCACCGGGGCGGTAGCTGCGGTCACGAACGCCGAAGGTGTTCCGGAGCTGGCCCTGACCGGGCTCGGTCCGCAGATCGAACTCACCTACAAGTCGGTCTATCACCTGCTGCCGCCGCAGGTACTCAATGCCAAGGCCATGCTCGAGTACACCACCAAGTCGCTCAAGGCGAAGAAGGTGGGCGTGTTGCACGACTCGGGTTACGGGCAACTGGTGCTGAACGCCCTGCAAAGTCAGTCCGGCAGCTACGGGCTCGAATTCGTCGCCATCGAGAAGTTCGAGGTGGGGGCCACCGACGTTTCCACCCAGGCGGCGAAGGTGCGCGCGGCGAATCCCGACGTCGTCTTCGTGATCGCCACCAATCCGGTGCCGTTCCGCAACGCCCGCCAGATGCGCATCGCGCAACCCATCGTGTCGGCCATCGGTTCGTCGTCGTATCAATACGTCGGCGGCATGGGCGAGTTCGCCCACGACATCGTGTTTCCCGAATTCGTGGTAGGAGAGGACCCGCTGCCCCATCAGACCGAGTTCGTGAACCTCTACAAGAGCGCGTACAACGCCCTGCCGAAGAATTACGAGGCCGCCGGATGGGATGCCGTGCATATCCTCGCGCAGGCGCTCGACAAGGTCGGGCCCGACGCCGGCGGCGAAGCGATCGCCAAGGCCATCCGCGAGCCCTACAAGGGCGTGACCGCCACGTACAACTTCGCGGCGTCGGACATGACCGGCATTGAACTGTCGAGCTACGTGTATTCGAAGCTGGTGAACGGCAAGTTCACGCGGCTGCCGTTCACGGCGAAGTAGGGACGACGCGCCCCAAGGCGCGCTGACAACACGAGGGGAGAGGAGCCAAGCATGAAGCGAAGCGTCGAGTTCAACAGCAAGGGTTCGAAGGTGCGCGGCGTGCTGGTCACGCCCGACGGCGGCAAGGGACCGTTCCCGATCGCCATCATGGGCGGGGGCTGGTGCTACGTGAAGGAGATCGTGCTGCCGCACTATGCCGAGGCGATCGTGAAGGCGGGCGTGGCGGTGCTGATGTTCGACTACCGGGGGCTGGGCGAGAGCGAAGGCGAACCGCGCCAGCACATCGATCCCTGGGGCCAGGTGGAGGACTACAAGAACGCCATCAGCTTCGCCGCCAAGCAGCCGGAGGTGGATCCGAACCGCATCGGCATCTGGGGCATCTCCTACGCCGGTGGTCACGTCATCATCGTCGCCGCTACCGACCCGCGCGTGAAGTGCGCGGTTTCCACCGTGCCTGTGGTCGAAGGCTGGGAAACCATGAAGCGCTGCCACGGCGAGCGCAAGTTCGACAAGCTCCTCAAGCTCGTCCTGGAAGATCGCGTCCGCCGCTCGGAAGGCCAGCCCAGCGCGATGATGCCGATGTCGCACAGCGACCCCGACAACAACCTGTCGAGCTGGCCGTTCCCGCACGTGTACGAGATCTTCATGCGCATCAAGGAAGCCGAGGCGCCACGCCACGAGCACCGCAATACCATCGAGTCGGTGGAACTGCTGCTCCAGTACGACACGTTTGCCTACGCCAAGCGCGTCCTGAATACGCCGACCCTCGTGGTGGTGGCAGAGCAGGACAACATCACTCAATGGGATCTCGAGATCCAGATGTACAACACGATCCCGGCGGGCAACAAGGAGCTCGTGGTGCTCGAGAAGGTGAATCACATGAGCCTCTATTCCACCCGCAAGCACCTCGAGAAGGCCTCGGCCCATCACGCGCGCTTCTTGAAGAAGCACCTGATCGACGAATTCTCGGCCGACTGAGGTGAGGTCCCCCCCCGATGGGCCTGCGGCCCTTCCCCCCAAGGGGGCCAGCCCTCTTGGGGCGGTCCGGCGAGGGCTGGGGTCACATCCCCCCCGATGGGCCTGCGGCACCTCCCCCCAGGGGGCCAGCCCTCTTGGGGCGGTCCGGCGAGGGCTGAGCCCTCCGGCGGATCGGACCGGGCGGTAAGCCCGGTCCGACCTTCGGGGTGGACGGATGAACGGGACCCTGCTGCTTCAGTCGGTGATCGTCGGCATCACCAACGGCTTCGTCTATGCGTTGGTGGGGCTCGGCATCGCCGTGGTGTTCCGTGGCACGCGCATCATCAACGCGATGCAGGGCGAGTTCTCGTTGGTGGGCGGACTCGTGGCATTCGTCGTTGTCGAGCAGCTCGGGTGGCCCCTGGGTGTCGCGGCAGTGTCCGGCGTGCTGGCCGGCGGCGTGGTCGGCTTTGCCATGGAGTGGTTGCTGGTACGTCCGACGCGACGCCGGGGAGTCGGTGAGGAAAGCTATCTGCTGCTGACCCTCGGCGTGGCCTTCGCGATTTCCGCCGCCGTGCTGTATTTCATCGGGCGCGACACGCGCAGCCTGCCCGGCATCGGTGGCGAGGGCAGCGCGCTGGTGTTCGATGCCGCGATCCGTCATCACGCGATCTGGCTGGTCGTGCTGTCGTCGGCAGTCATGCTGCTGCTGCGCCTGTTCTACGACCGCACGCGGATCGGCCTGTCGATGATGGCCGCCTCCATCGACGAAGAGGGCGCGGCCACCATCGGTATCAACGTGCCGCTGATGCGCTCGCTGTCGTTCCTGCTCGGGGGCCTCGTGGGCGGCCTCGCCGGCGTGCTGGTTTCGCCGCTCGTCACCATCCACTACGAGATGGGGTTGTTGCTCACCCTCAAAGGGTTCGCCGCCGCGATCCTCGGCGGGCTGCTGAACCCCTTCGGGGCCGTCGTGGGCGGCGTGACCCTCGGGTTGATCGAATCGCTGGCGGTGCTGTCGGTCTCGTCCGGTTACAAGGACGTGGTCGCCATGACGCTGCTGATCGTCATCATGATCATCCTCCCCAACGGCATCCTCGGTCGAGGCAGCCGCAAGGGTGGTTGAAAGCCGCGACGATATCGGCATGGGTACGTCCCGATCGATCGCCTGGCGGCGCTGGTTGCTTACGGTGGCCTTCATTTCGGCCTGGGCCACCGTTCCTTTATTCGCTTCACGCAGTGTCGTCGATATGCTCGTGTTCACGGGGTTGTACTCGATCGCCGGGCTCGGAGTGGCATTTCTCCTGGGGCAGTGCGGCATCGTGTCGCTCGCCCAGAGCGTGTTCTTCGGCATCGGTGCCTACGCGTCCGCCTACTGCACCACGCAGCTGAACTGGTGGGCACCGAGCGGATTCGTCATCGGCATCGCCGCGAGCGCCGCTCTTGCCGTGGCGGTCGGGTGGCCGATCCTGCGGTTGTCGGGCTACTTCCTCGCGCTGGCCACCCTTGCGCTCGCCATGATCGGGCAGGTGTTGTTCCTCGAATGGGATTGGTTGACCGGCGGCACGCTCGGCATCGGCGGCATTCCGAAGCTGTCGCTGTTCGGCTTCGATCTGCGCACGCCGCAGCGTTTCTACTATTTCGTGTGGCCGGTGGCGGTGCTGGTGCTCTGGCTGCATGCGAACCTGCTGGGGGCACGCAACGGCTTCGCCACGCGAGCGATGCGGGATGCGCCGGCTGCGGCTGCGGTGCTCGGCATCGACACGCACGTCCTCAAGGTTAAGATCTTCGTGTCGAGCGCGGTGCTGGGTTCCCTGGGCGGCAGCCTCTTCGCGCACTACGTGTCGTTCGTGAGCGTGGACAGCTTTACCGTGGAGCGTGCGATCAATTTCCTGCTGCTCGCCGTGCTCGGCGGGGCCAAGACCATCGTGGGGACGGTGCTGGGGGCGGGGTTCGTGACGGTCATGCCGCATTGGTTGACCGGCTTCGGCGACATCCACCCGTTGCTGTTCGCCGCCTGCCTGATCGCTGCCGTGATGTTCCTGCCCGAAGGGTTCGGCGGCGCCTTGCAGCGCGCGCTGCGCCGGGGTCGGGAGGCCTGAGCGTGGCCGCGCTGCTCGAAGTGCGGGACGTGGCGCGCAGCTTCCGCGGGCTGCAGGTGCTGCGCGACGTGAGCTTCGACGTGGAAGAAGGCGGGATCGTGGGTCTCATCGGGCCCAACGGTGCGGGCAAGAGCACGCTGTTCAACATCATCTCCGGTTTTCTCGCGAGCGATCGCGGGCAGGTGATCTATGCCGGTGCCGACATCAGTGGTCGTTCGGTACCGCAGCGCAGCCGTGCAGGGTTGGTGCGCACCTTTCAGACGCCGCAGGTGTTCGCACACCTGACGGTGCTGGAGAACCTGATCGCGGGCTGCTACAAGCATACGAATACCGGCGTGCTGGCGAACCTGTTCGCGTCGCGCCGGTCGCGATCCGAGCTGCACCGCATGCACGCGGACGCGGAAGCCGCTTGCGAGAAATTCGGTCTGACGGCGGTCCGGCATCGTCCGGCCGGCAAGCTGCCGGGCGGTCAGCAACGCCTGGTGGAACTGGCCCGTGCCGTGATCGGCAAGCCACGCCTCCTGTGCCTCGACGAACCCTCCTCGGGCCTCAACACCGGCGAGGTCACGGGACTCATGGCTGCCCTCGAACGGCTGGCGGCAGAGGGCATCACGATCCTGCTGGTGTCGCACGACATGGACCTCGTGAAGGTTGCGTCCGTCATCCACGTGCTGTGCTTCGGCGAGATCATCGCGCGCGGCCCCCTCGTCGAGATTCGCCGCGACGCGCGCGTGCGCGAAGCGTACCTGGGCGCCTGACCATGCTGCGGGTCGAAGGCATCGAAGCAGGCTATGGCGGACTTCCGGTGCTGAAGGAGCTGACCCTCGCCATCGAGCGCAACGAGGCCGTGGCGCTGATCGGGGCCAACGGGGCCGGCAAGTCGACCCTGGTACGCGCAATCTGCGGCCTGCTGCCGCTCGCCGCGGGCCGCATCCTGCAGGACGGGCGCGAGATCCAGCGCCTGCCGGCCCACGAACGGACCCGCCACGGCATTGCGGTGGTGCTGGAAGCGCGACACCTGTTCGGCGAACTCACCGTGCGCAACAACCTCGAGCTGGCTGCCGCACACGGCGAACGGCACGGGACCGCGCAGCGGAAGTTCCACCTGGACGATGTCATCGAGCTGTTTCCGTTCCTGCGCACCCGGCTCGACGCTGCGGTGCAACTCCTCTCGGGCGGGGAGCAGCAGATGGTCGCCATCGCGCGCGCGTTGCTGCTGCAGCCCGAGCTGCTGATCCTGGACGAGCCGTCCACAGGCCTGTCGCCCAAGGTGGTGCGCGAGATCGTCGGCGCGCTGGCAACATTGCGCAGCGGCGGCATGAGCATCCTGCTGGTGGAACAGAACGTGGCGTTGGCGGTCGAGACGGCCGACCGGGCCTACGTGATGGCGCTCGGTGCGATCGTTCGCGAGCTCGATGCCGCGGCATGGAAGAGCGTCCTGGGCGACGAGACTTTGCTGCAGGCGTACCTGGGGAGTTGACCGCGACCATGGATCGGGTGCGCACGGACGTCAGCGGCTGGGTGACGCGACTCACCGAGGATGACATCCGTCGCTACAAGCGCACGGGGGCGTGGAGGGACGTGACGTTGGCGGACTGCGCCGTGCGACAGGGCGAGCGTGCGCCCGATCGGACCGCGGTGCTGGAGGGTGAGCGTTCGGCAAGCTTCGGCGCGATCCTCGCCGAGGCGCGGCAGCTGGCCGCGGCCTTCGACGCCATGGGACTCAGGCCGGGCGAGGTCATCAGCTACCAGTTGCCGAACTGGATCGAGACCATGGTCCTCAACGTCGCGGCGTGCCTGGCCGGACTGGTGGTGAACCCAATCGTGCCGATCTATCGCGAGGCGGAGGTGCGCTACATCCTCGCGGATTGTCGCTCGCGCGTGTTCTTCATCCCCGAGCGCTTCCGCAACTTCGACTATCCGGCCATGGCCGGGCGTCTGCGTGCGGGGCTACCCAGCCTGCGTGAGATCGTGGTGGTGCGGGGACAGGCAGAGGGCTGCCGTCGCTACGACGATCTGCTCGCGTCGGGCCTTGGACTACCCGTGATCGAAGGGCGCGCGGATCCCGATGCCGTGAAGCTGGTGCTCTATACCTCCGGTACCACCGGCAATCCGAAGGGCGTGCTCCACAGCCACAACACAATCATGGCGGAGATGGACGCCGTGATCGGGTTCTGGGGCATTCACGAGCGCGACGTCGTGCTGATGCCGTCGCCCGTTACGCACATCACCGGGTACCTGTATGCGCTCGAGGTCGCGTTCGCTGCGGGCGTGAAGGTCGTCTTCATGGAACGGTGGAACGTGACCGAGGCGGTCGAACTGATCGCGCGACACGGCGTGAGTTTCAGCGTGGGTGCCACGCCCTTCCTCAAGGAACTGGTGAACGAAGTGGAAACGCGCAAGCTCGCGCTGCCGAGCTTGCGACGTTTCATGAGCGGGGGCGCTCCCGTGCCGCCCGAGCTCATCTACCGGGCCAATCAGGCGATGCCCGACTGCACGGCCTTTCGCGTCTACGGCAGCACCGAAGCGCCCACCGTGACTCTCGGCATCCGGAGCCGCGACGAGGCCGACATGGGTGCCAACACCGACGGGCGCATCGTCAACCACGAAGTGCGGTTGTGCGATCCGGCAACGGGTGCTCCGTTGGCTGCGGATGCGGAAGGGGAGATCTGCACCCGCGGTCCGGAGATGATGCTGGGGTACACCGACCCGCAGCAGACGCGCGAGAGTTGGGACGCCGATGGCTATTTCCACACCGGCGATCTCGGGTACTACGTGAACGGCGACTACCTGTGCGTGAGCGGCCGCAAGAAGGATCTCATCATTCGCGGCGGCGAGAACCTGAGCCCGAAGGAGATCGAGGACGTCCTGCACCGGCACCCCGACATCCAGGAGGTGGCGATCGTGTCGATGCCGCACGAGCGCCTGGGCGAAGGCGTGTGCGCCTGCGTCATCGTGCGCGAGGGTCGCAAGGTCGACGTGACGACGCTGGCGTCCTGGCTGGAACTGGCAGGGCTTGCCCGACAGAAGTTCCCCGAGCGCGTGGAACTGATGGACGACCTGCCGCGCACGGCTTCGGGCAAGGTGCAGAAGAACGTGTTGCGCGACACCGTCGCCGCGAAGATCGCGGCCGAAAGGAAGGACCACCGATGAGCACGATGACGAACTCGACGGCACCACGTCCCGACCTGCCGGCACTGTATCGACGGATGCTGTTGATCCGGCGCATGGAGGAGCGGCTCGGCGATGTGGTGCAGTCCGGCGAACTGCCAGGCCCGGTGCACCTGTATATTGGTCAGGAAGCGGTGGCGGTAGGTGTGTGTGCACACCTGACGGACGCGGACTGGATTGCGAGCAACCATCGCGGGCACGGTCACTTCCTCGCCAAAGGCGGTACGCCCCACGCGATGGTGGCCGAGATCTTCGGTCGCGACACCGGCATCTGCCACGGCAAGGGCGGCTCGATGCATGTGGCTGACTTCAGTCGCGGCATCCTCGGTGCGAACGGGATCGTGGGCGGCGGTATCGGCCTGGCGGCCGGTGCGGCACTGGCCGCTCAACTCGATCGCAAGAGCTGCGTGTCGGTCGTGTTCTTCGGCGACGGCGGCGCGAACCAGGGTGTGGTGAGCGAGGTGCTGAACATCGCCGCCATCTGGAAGCTGCCGCTGCTGCTGGTGTGCGAGAACAACGGCTTCTCGGAGTTCTCGCCGACCAGCACGGTGACAGCGGGCGAGATTGCCGCGCGGGCGCAGCCCTTCGGTGTTCCGGGGATCACCGTCGACGGCAACGATGTGATCTCGGTATGGCGCGCGAGTGCGGAAGCGGTCGGGCGCGCGCGAGCCGGTCGCGGTCCGACGCTGCTCGAGGCACGTACCTACCGCTGGCGCGGTCACGTCGAGACCGAGAAGAGCTTCCTGTCGGAAGCCTATCGCGAGGACGGCGAGATCGCTGAATGGCGCGCAAGGGATCCGATCGTGCGGCTGGAGATGCAATTGCTGGAAGGCGGTACCGCGCAGGGCGATATCGACGTCATCCGCAGCGAGATCACGGGTGAAGTGGAACGAGCCTATGCGCAGGCGCTGGCGGATCCGACACCACCCGAGGCAAGTGCTTTCCAGCACATGCTTGCCTGAAGGGGCGACCATGGCGAAGAAACGGCTCATCCAGGCGATCAACGAAGCGCTGTCCGAAGAGATGGAGCGCGACCCCCGCGTGATCCTGTTCGGCGAAGACGTGAAGATCAGCCTGTTCGGCGACACCAAGGGGCTCGCCGATCGCTTCGGCGATCAGCGCGTGCGTAACACCCCGATCGCGGAAACGGCGATGACCGGGATGGCAGTGGGAGCGGCGGCGGCCGGTTACCGGGTCGTCTGCCACATGATGTTCGCGAACTTCCTCTACACCGGCTTCGATGCGATCGCGAACCAGGCGGCGAAGCTGCGCTACATGACCGCGGGCCAGATCCGCCTGCCCATCGTCTACATGGCGGTGATGGGCGCCGGCCGCTCCGCCGGGGCGCAACATTCCGACGTGCCGTACCCGATGTTGATGAACCTCGGCGGCATCAAGGTAGCCGTGCCGAGCACGCCGGCCGACGCCAAAGGGCTGTTGAAGGCGGCGATCCGCGATGACAATCCGGTGGTGTTCCTGCAGCCGGCACGCCGCGGTGGTGAACAGGGCGAAGTACCGGACGGGGAGCACCTGGTGCCGCTCGGCGTGGCTGATTGCAAACGAGCTGGCAGCGACGTGACCGTCGTCGCCATCGGTGCCATGGTGCGCCATGCCCTGCGAGCCGCGGACATCCTGCAGCAGGAGAACGTCAGCGTCGAAGTGGTCGACCCGCGCACGCTCTTTCCCTTGGACGAGGCGGCCATCCTCGCATCGGTTCGCAAGACCGGTCGGCTGGTGATCGTGGACGAGGCGCGTACCACTTGCAGCGCCGCGAGTGAGATCGCCGCCATTGCGGTGGAGAAAGCCTTCAACGCGCTGAAGGCGCCGGTCCGACGCGTCACGGTCGCCGATGTGGCGATTCCCTATGCGCCAACGCTGGAGAAAGCGGTGCTGCCAGATGAACAGACGGTTGCGCGCGCCGTGCGCGAGGTCATGGGAGCAGGGCGATGAAGGTGTCGCTGAAGCTCCCCTTGTTCGGCATGAACATGGAGGAGGCCACCATCGTGAAGTGGCACAAGCACGCGGGGGAGTCGTTCAGGAAAGGTGAGCCGCTGTACGAGATCGAGACCGAGAAGGTCACGCAGGAGGTGGAAGCGCCCTGCGACGGTACGCTGGTCGAGATCGTGGCCGGCGAGGAACAGACCATCGCAGTCGGTGACGTGGTCTGCAACATCGAGACATAGCTGACAATGCCACTTTCCATCGAGCGATTCGCGCGGGTACGGACTGCCCCGGCCCGCGGGTGTCGCTCCGCCTTTGACAAGGAATTCGCTGGCGAGCACTATCGTGAGGCGTGGAAGAAACCTGCAGCCCCAGCGCGTCTCAGAGGAACATCCCGTCATGAGTGAACCTGCTCCGCGCTGGGAATGGCGCTCGTTTGGGCGAGTCTTCGGTGAAGCCGTGGCTCGGTTCGAGAAGCTCACGCCGGACAGCGTTCACGAGAGCGACGAGATCTACCTGCTTTCCGACGCCGGCGACAACGTGAAGGTCCGCGATGCTCTGATGGACATCAAGGTGCTGCGTGAGGTCAACGCGGACGGCCTGGAGCAATGGACTCCGGTCATGAAGGCGGGCTTCCCGCTTGCGGCGGCCGACGCGAAGAAGGTTCTCGAGTCGCTCCATATCCCGGTACCTCCGACGGTCCGTGCGACCTACACTCTGGACGAGTTTCTCGCACAGTTTGCCGCGCCGGGCGGTGCGATTCGCGCGGTGAAGGTCCACAAGCGGCGGACGCGCTACACGGTGAGCGGTTGCATGGCCGAACTCTCCGATGTGACGGCCAATGGCAAGCCGACCCGCACCATCGCCGTCGAGTCCGAGAATGCTGCAGAGGTGATCGGTGCCGTCCGGGAGCTCGGCCTCGGCGGATATCGGAACACCAGCTATCCGCGGGGCCTGGTAGGCCTGATCGACGATGAACCCGAACGCTACGCCGTCATCGATGCCGGTACCAATTCGATCAAATTCCACATCGGCGAGTGCGATCGTGCAGGGCGCTGGCGGACTGTCATCGACCGCGCGGAATTGACGCGCCTCGGGGAGGGGCTCGCGCAGCGGGGCGCGATCAACGATACCGCGCTCGAACGAACGCTCACCGCTATTGCCGACATGGTCGACGAGGCGACGCGCCACGGCGTGCGGGCAATCGCTGCAGTGGGTACGGCCGGCCTGCGGTCCGCCTCGAACACCCGGGAGGTCGTCGCCGTCATCCGGAAGCGTGCAGGCGTGAACATAGAAGTGATCTCGGGTGAAGAGGAAGGCCGGTTGGCCTACCTGGCCGCCAAGTCCGGCCTCGCGTTGGACACCGGCTCGCTCGTCGTTTTCGACACCGGTGGTGGCAGTTCGCAGTTCACCTTCGGGCACGACGCCAGCGTGGACGAGCGCTTCAGCGTCGAAGTCGGCGCCGTGCGATACACCGAGCGCTACAAGCTCGACGGCGCAGTGTCCTCAGGCGTGCTGCGTGAAGCCATGGCAGCGATTGCGGGCGACCTTTCGCGCATCGACAGCCGTCCGGTTCCGGATGCGCTGGTGGGGATGGGTGGCGCTATCACCAACATCACTGCGGTCAAGCACCAGCTCGCGTCTTACGATCCGGCTGTGGTTCAGGGGACGGTCCTCGACCGTGCAGAGATCGATCGCCAGATCGAACTCTATCGGGCCCGGGATGCCGATGCCCGCTGTTCGATCGTCGGCCTGCAGCCAAAGCGGGCGGAGGTCATTCTCGCAGGGGCATGCATCATCCGGACGGTGATGGAAAAGCTGGGCAAGGACAGCTTGACGGTCAGCGACCGCGGCTTGCGTCACGGCGTGCTGGCCGAACGATTCAGTTCTTGAATGTCGAGAGTACGAGCGCAAACCGGGAAGAGTGTCGTTCATTCCCGCCGTTGAAGACCAGGAGGACCACAAGCCATGGCTACCAGGACAGCCACCAAGACCACCAAACCTAGCGGAGCCACCAAGTCCAACACAGCATCGGGAGCCAGGAAAACTCGCGCCGTTGCGAAAGCCGCAAAGCCCGCCGGCCCGGCACCGACGCTTTCGCCCGAGCAGGTGGCCGAGCTCATCGACGTCATCAAGGGCGTGAACAGCGTCGAGCTGAAGCTGTCGGTGCCACTCGTGAGCCACCAGGCCACGATCAGGGCCATCGGTCTCGACCCGGTCGAGGCGCAGCCGCGGCAGGCGTTCTTCTTCGATACGCCGGACCTTGCCTTGAATCGTGCTGGTCTGGTAATCCGGGTCCGCCGAACCCAGGGTGGAACGGCCGACACGGTCATCAAGCTTCGCCCCGTGGATCCGGCAACGATCGACGCAGAGCTGCGCCGCTCGGCGAGCTTCAAGGTCGAAGTGGATGTGATGCCAGGAGGGTTCGTGTGTTCGGCGTCATTCAAGGGCGTATGCCCAAGCAAGGACGCGCGCGACGTGACTGCCGGCACGGCTCGACTGAGTTCGCTGTTCTCGAAGGAGCAACGCGCGTTCTTCAAGGCGCACGCTCCGGCGAACATCAGTCTGGACGCGCTGACCGTTCTGGGCCCTACCTTCGTGCTGAAGGCCAAGCACCAGCCGAAGGACTTCGATCGCCGCATTGTCGTCGAGATGTGGCTCTATCCCGACGGGTCGCGCATCCTCGAGATTTCCACCAAGGCCCTGCCGAACGAGGCCTTCCAGGTTGCCGCCACGTTCAAGAACTACCTGGCGACGATGGGCGTCTCGCTCGCCGCGCGGCAGGAAACGAAGACCAAGGCCGCGATGGATTTCTACAAGGCCAAGATCAAGTCGGATCTGGGCGGGGTCGTGCCGGCGACGTCATGATGAGATCCGGATCGGGTGCCGGCCGGGTGTGACTCAGGACGAGGCGATGCAAGCGCAGGTCCGTTCCAAGTGTTGACAGGCCCTGGATCCTCGTCAGCACCGGTGAGCGCATCTGCATAGGCGAAAGCGGAATATCGGCGCGCCGGCGGCGGGCTTAGACTCCGACGCTCCGGAGTCAGGAGCATCCCCCGATGGTCACCGACGCGCCGCAATGGCTGCACGGTCTCAACGAGACCATTTTTCCTGAGGCACCACTCGCGGTGGAGGCCGACGGGTCGTTCGTCGGGCGCTTTCGGCGGCGCGTGCTGTCGAGCGTGTACCAGCCGGTGCTGAGCACCGTGGACGGGACCACCGTCGCGCATTCGGCGCGAATCCGCTGCATTTTCGAGGAGCAGGTGGAATCTCCTGCAGGGGTGTTCGCTCTGACCGGTCCGGACGCGCTGGTCGTGCAACTCGACAGGTCTGCCCGGACGCTGCACGCGCTCAACTACTACCCGAAGGCGCGCGCCACCTGGCGTCTGTTTCTCCGTGTGCAGGCGCGCCTGGTGGAGAGTGTGGGTCGCGGTCACGGCCGTGTCTTCGTGGGCATCCTCGGGCGCCTGGGCGTTCCCACCAAGGATGTGGTGATCGAGTTGCCGCGCCACACGAACGAAGACCCGGACCTGTATGCCCGGGCGTTGCTCAGCTATCGCAGCCTCGGCTACCGAGTCGCGTCCGAGTGTCTCGATCCGGATGACCCGTTGCTCTCCGGCCGCTACGAGGTGATTCCGGACGTCGTCGCCGTGGATCCGCGCTGGCTGCCGGATCCTGCCGCGCTGCCCCGGCTGGTCGGTCAGATCCAGCAGCGCGGTGCCACGGCGCTGGTGCACCGGATCGAGACCTTCGAACTTGCCCGACAGGCGGTCGCCGCGGGTGCCGACCTGCTGCAGGGTTACCATCTGGGCCTGCCGGCGCGGCGTCCGGAAGCGGCACGGCTCGGTGCGGAATTCTCGAGCCGGGATGCTGCTGCGCGCGAGCCGGTGATGTAGGTGATGTGCCTCCAGCAGGGGCCACGGCCCTTTGCCCCAAGGGGGGGGCGCTGGAGGTCTGCGCTAGTCGAAGGCCATCGGACTTTGTTCGATGGCAGGCCCGAAGAGGATTGACGCGCGGTGTCAGGCGCCGGCAGCCGACCGTTCGACGTTGCGGTCTGCGGGTGCCTTGGCGCCGAGATACTCGGCGAGGTGCGCGGTGATATCGCGCGCATCGTCGCCCGCCCCGTCGATCAGGCTCGACTTGCGCCGCCGCAGGAACGGCAGGCCCATCACGTACAGCCCCGGCGACTCGGTCACGACGCCGCCGTCGTGGCGGATGTTGCCCTTGGCGTCGAGCACGGGAATCTGCAGCCAGGAATAGTCCGGGCGAAAGCCGGTGGCCCATACGATGGTCTTGATGGACCCGCGGTTGAGGTCGAGCAGCAATGGCGGCGCCGCTTCGATCTGCGTGGGCTCGTACCGGTAAGGTGCCGCAAGCTCCGTGTTGAGGCCCCGTTCAGTCGCCCACGTGTCGATGGCGTCGAGCAGGCGGTGCATCTTGAGATCGGCCAATGCGCACACGTTCCGCAGCGAACCGGAGAACTGCGCCTTGCCTTCGGCGTTGATGCCGGCAAGGCGGCCGACCAGCTTCACACCGATGGCGGTGAGTGCGTTGAGATCGACGTCGCGGCGATCCGGGTAGCCCGCGAGCTGCAGCGAAGCGACGTTGCGCGCCCGGACGATGTCGTCAATCGCGTCGTAGGGCTCGTCGAGCAGGCCGGTTGCGTCCATCCACCATTGGATGTCGCGGCCACGATAGATGCGCGGGACGCGGACGTGCTCCCCGACCGCGAGCGTCACGGCGCGGCCGGAGCGGCGAATCTCGTCGGCGAGCTGCGCACCGGTGGCCGATGCGCCCACGACCATGACACCACCCGGGTCGAGTTGTTCGGGATTGCGATACGCGCTTGCGGCCAAGGTGGCGATGCCAGCCGGCACGGCGTGCGCGACGGCCGGAATCTGCGGCAGGTTGAAGGCACCCGTGGCGATGATCACGGTGTCAGCCTGCCAAAGGCCTCGATCGGTCTCGACTTCGTACCCGTCGCTGCCGCGGCGGACCGTGACGACGGCCGTGCGGGTCTGCACGGGCGCGGCAATCGCCTTGGCGTAGCCCTCGATGAAGGCGATGGTTTCCGGCATGGTGCGGAAACCATCGGGGTCGTTGCCCTGGTAGGAATAGCCGGGCAAGCGGCTCTGCCAGTTGGGTGTCAGCAGCCGCAGCGAATCCCAGCGCTCGCGTTTCCAGGTGTTGGCGACCTCCCCGCGCTCCAGGACCACGTGGTCGATGCAGCGCTGCGATAGCCACCAGCTGGCAGCGAGGCCGGATTGTCCGGCCCCGATGACTACCGCAGTCGTGCGCATGCAGCGTCGGGCAGGAGGCGCGAGTCCCAGCGTTACTGCACTTCGACCGTGACGTTGGTGGGATTGGTGAAGATGTCGTAGACGGCGGAGCGCTTCTGCGATTGTGCGACCAGGGCCTTGATGTCATCCGGCGAAGCGTCGGCGTCGATCTTGTAGATCACCTTCACGCCGTCGAACCCGTTGCGCACATCGCTGTCGGCACCGAGGATGCCGCGGATGTCCATGCCCGCTTCCAGCGTGGCGGTGACCGAGCGCAACTGGATGCCGCGCAGTTGCGCCACGGCGGCAACGCCGGCGGTCAGGCAGCTCGCGAGGCCTGCCAGCACCAGCTCGACCGGGGTCGCGCCCTTGTCTTCGGAGGCGAAGACTTCGGGATGATCGGCCT
Source organism: Betaproteobacteria bacterium Ga0077523 (assembly GCA_001464695.1). Lineage (GTDB taxonomy): Bacteria > Pseudomonadota > Gammaproteobacteria > Burkholderiales. The sequence goes on from LNDQ01000116.1 coordinate 44,989, forward strand.
CGAAGGTGAACGTGCTCTTGTGCTTCTGCTCCGCGCCCAGGCCGTAGAAGCCGTTGACGGTGGACTTGCTGTGGGTCCCGTTGACCCAGTTGACCGAGGCGCGCCACTTGAACTGGGCCGCTTCCGGTGCCTTGGTCAGCGCTTCACGCGCGCCCAGCAGGGCGTCGACGTTCACGCCGTTGTTGACGGGTTTCTCGATCGTGGCGGTGGTCATGGCGGGCTCCTTTAGACGTTGGAAGTGGAACGGCGAAGGGTATCAGGCATATTCCGGAATATGTCCGTGCAGGCTTATGACTTGTACGACTTTGCATATACGTATTGGATGGAAGGAGGGTGGTCCGGCGGCCTGGCGCTATGCCGCGACCTCGGAAGTGCCGCCGGCCACAGCGGTTTCCACCACCTTGCGGGTGAGCTGCGGGGTGAACATCTCGATGAAATCGTAGACGTAGCCGCGCAGGTAGCTGTGGCGGCGAATGCCGATGCGCGTGGTGTTGGGCTCGAACAGGTGGCTCGCGTCGAGCGCCCGCAGACCCCGGTCGCGCTTCGGGTCGTAAGCCATGTGGGCGATGATCCCCACTCCCAGGCCCAGTTCGACGTAGGTCTTGATGACGTCCGCATCGATCGCGGTCAGCACGATGTCGGGGGTGAGGCCGCGCGCCTCGAACGCGTGGTTCATGGTCGAGCGTCCGGTGAAGGCGAAGTCGTAGGTGATGATGGGGTAGGTTGCCAGGGCCTCGAGCGTGAGCTTCTTCATCTTGGCAAGGTCGTGATCGGGCGGCACCACGACGCAACGGTTCCATTCGTAGCAGGGGAGCATGGTGAGCTGGGGATAGAGGTCCAGCGCCTCCGTGGCAATGGCGAGGTCGGCCTGCCCGCCGATCACCTGCTCGGCGATCTGCGTCGGGCTACCCTGGTGCAGGGAGAGACGGACCTGCGGATAGGCTTTCATGAAGCGCCGGACCACCGGCGGCAGGGCGTAGCGCGCCTGCGTGTGGGTGGTGGCGATGGTGAACGAGCCGGTGGTTTCGTGATGGAACTCGGCCGTCACTTCCTTGAGATTGCGCGCTTCGAGCAGGATGCGCTGCGAGATCTCGATGATCTGCTTGCCGGGCTCGGTGACGCCCACGAAACGCTTGCCCGACCGGACGAAGATCTTCACGCCCAGTTCGTCCTCGAGCTGGAGGATCTGCTTGCTCACCCCGGGCTGCGAGGTGAACAGGACCTGCGCGGCCTTGGAGAGGTTGAGATCGTTGCGGGCGACCTCGCACACGTAGCGTAGTTGCTGGAGTTTCAAACCAGACCCCTTATATTCGATAAATGAATGTACTCATAACCATAAATTCGTGGATGGCATATAAAGCATACACGTACCGTTGGCCCCGCAACAGGTGATCGGTCGCCTGTTCGAGGTGACGAAGCGGTCCGGCGAACGTCCGGGCCCGATGCGGTCCGGATGGGGGCATCCGGACCGCATCGTCTTGCCGAACGCTCGTGCACCACGCCGTCGGGTCATGCCCGACCTGCTGCCGGGGTCGTTGGCGGGGGTGACCATGGATTCCGGTCGGCCGCGATTCGGCGCAGAATGCTGCCCCCGTCAACGCAACCGTACGTGAGGGAAACATCATGACGTTACGCATAGGAGATATCGCCCCCGATTTCGAGCAGGACTCGAGCGCCGGGCGCATCAAGTTCCACGAATGGCTCGGCAACAGCTGGGCGGTTCTGTTTTCCCACCCGGCCGATTTCACGCCCGTGTGCACCACCGAGCTGGGTTACACGGCGAAGCTGAAGGGCGAGTTCGAGAAGCGCGGCGTCAAGGTGATCGCGCTGTCGGTCGACACGGTCGAATCGCACAAGGGCTGGATCCCGGACATCAACGAGACGCAGGGCACCACGGTCAATTTCCCGATCCTGGCGGACGGCAACCGCACCGTGTCCACGCTGTACGACATGATCCACCCCAACGCGAGCCTGTCGGCAACGGTGCGCTCGGTGTTCATCATCGACCCGAACAAGAAGGTGCGCGCCACCATCACCTACCCGGCGAGCACCGGCCGTAATTTCGACGAGATCCTGCGCGTCATCGATTCACTGCAGCTCACCGACTCCAACAGCGTGGCCACCCCGGTCAACTGGAAGAAGGGCGAGGACGTCATCATCGTCCCGTCACTCACCGATCCCGAGGTGCTGAAGCAGAAGTTCCCGCAGGGCTTCCGGGTGGTAAAGCCGTATCTGCGCTACACGACGCTGCCGCCGAAGTAACCCGCTGCGCCCCGGGCGCGGTCACCGGGGTGGCATGAATCCAGGCGGGCGGAACGCTGGTCTTCCGCCCGCCGCCCGAAGCGGTTACGCTTGGCCTCTTGGCCACAGCCCCCAACCGGCTTTCCCTTCCGCTCCGGTGAGCAAGCTCTACGACGATGTGATCCTCGATCACATCCGCAACGCTCGAAACTACGAGGTCCTCGCCGATGCCGATCGGTCCGGGGAGGCCATCAATCCTCTCTGCGGCGACTCGTTCCAGGTGTACGTGAACCTGGAGGGCGAGCGCATCGAGCGCGTGAGTTTCCAGTGCGAATGCTGCGGGATCGCCATGGCCTCGGCCTCGATCATGACCGACTGGCTCAAGGGCCGTACGCGCCGCGAAGCCCTCGACATCAAGCGGGCCTTCGTCGCGGCCGTCACTGCGCGCTCGGCCGAAGCGCTTACTGGCGCCCCCGCCGATCACACGGCCATCCTCCAGGTGGTCCAGGCGTCGCCGGCTCGGGATGGGTGCGCGATGCTCGCATGGGCCGCCGTCGAGCAGGCCTTGGCCGCCAGCTGAGATGACGTCCCCCCGATGGGCCTGCGGCCCTTCCCCCCAAGGGGGGCCAGCCCTCTTGGGGCGGCCCGGCGAGGGCTGATTCCGCACCCATCGTGCCCGTCCTCATCGCCCACCCCACCACGCCGTCGGCGCATGTGCACTCCGTCACGGCGCACGTGCAGTTCGATCGTGCAGCGGGCCTGTCCTTGCGCTTCATCCTCACGGGCGAACTCGACGAGTTGAGCATCCCGTCTGCCGGTGCCGTGGCGCGGTCCGACCGCCTGTGGGAGCACACGTGCTTCGAGGCGTTCGTGGGTGTGGAGGGTGGCACGCGCTATCTGGAGTTCAATCTGGCGCCGTCGCGACAGTGGGCCGGTTACGGGTTCTCGGGCTACCGGCAGCGGGACGAATCGTGGACGGCACCGACACCGCGCATCGAGGTCGTTCGCACGGTCGCAACCCTCGAGGTGAACGCGCAGATTCCCCTCGAAGCCTTGCGACCACTATGCCCTTCGCGCACGCTCCGTCTCGGGCTGACAGCCGTGATCGAAGCGCGAGACAGATCCCTGTCGTACTGGGCGCTCGCCCATCCGCCGCGGCAGCCCGATTTCCATCATGCCGACGGCTTCGTGCTCGGGCTCGATGTCGTGGCCGCCACCGCATCGCAACCGGTGGCGGACCTGCCGTGAAATTCGGCCTCGATCGTCTCGTCGCCGAGCCGGCACTGCGCGCACCCCTGCGCGGCAAGCGCGTCGCTTTGCTGGCCCATCCCGCGTCGGTCACCGAGGATCTGACGCACGCGCTCGACGCGCTCCATGGCTTGCGCGACGTGCAGCTCGCCGCGGCGTTCGGTCCGCAGCACGGCCTGCGCGGCGACAAGCAGGACAACATGGTCGAGTCGCCCGACTTCGTCGATCCGGCCCTGGGCATTCCGATTTTCAGCCTGTACGGCGAAGTGCGCCGGCCGACCGAGGCGATGCTTGACACCTTCGACGTGCTGCTGGTGGATCTCCAGGATCTCGGCTGCCGCATCTACACCTTCATCACGACGCTGCGATACGTGCTCGAAGCGGCGGCGCGGCGCGGACAATCGGTGTGGGTGCTCGATCGGCCGAATCCCGCGGGGCGGCCCGTCGAGGGATTGAAACTGCGCGCTGGCTGGGAAAGCTTCGTCGGCGCGGGACCGCTGCCGATGCGCCATGGGTTGACGCTGGGCGAACTGGGTCACTGGTTCATCCGCGAACTCGCCCTCGACGTGGACTACCGCGTCATTGCGATGGACGGCTGGCAACCGCACTCGGCCCCCGGATTCGGCTGGCCGGTCGATCAGCGCACCTGGATCAATCCCAGCCCGAATGCGCCGAACCTCTGGATGGCGCGTTGCTACGCCGGCACCGTGATGCTGGAAGGCACGACATTGTCCGAAGGGCGAGGCACCACGCGACCGCTGGAGCTCTTCGGTGCACCGGATCTTGATGCCAAGGCATTGGCTGCGAAGATGCAGGCGCTGGCGCCCGCGTGGTTGCGCGGCTGCCGGTTGCGCGAATGCTGGTTCGAGCCGACGTTCCACAAGCACACGGGCAAGCTGTGCGCCGGACTGCAGATTCACGTGGAGGACCGCTCGTACGATCACGCTGCGTTCCGGCCGTGGCGCCTGCAGGCACTTGCGTTCAAGGCGCTCAGGCTGTTGCGACCGGACTATCCCTTGTGGCGCGATTTCCCGTACGAGTACGAGCGCGATCGTCTCGCGATCGATCTCATCAACGGCTCGCCGCTGCTGCGTGAATGGGTGGACGACCCGACGGCCGTACCCGGTGATCTGGACTCGGTCGCGGCGTTGGACGAAGCGGCCTGGTGCGAGGAGCGCGAGGCACTGCTGGTCTATCGGTGAGGGTCGCCGGCCGCAGGGTGACGCTGTAACGGCCCCGGCTGTCCGGTGTGGCTTGAAGAACTGCGCACTGGAATAAGGAAATAGGAAACCATTCGTTCCGGTGATTAAGGGCGGTGGGTAGTGTTCGGCCCTCGCATGCATGCGGCGCCACCGGCAGCCGGTGCTGCCCTACGAGCCCACCCATGTCATCGCCTTCGCCATCCCTGGTTTCCACACCGATCGATTCGGGCGCCCTGCCGCCCGCAGTCATCCAGGAAATCACCCGCCAGCTGCGCGGCCTGCGCTTCGGTTCGGTCGAGATCGTCGTCCACGAAGGCGCCGTCACGCAGATCGAACGCCGGGAAAAAGTGCGCCTGGCCCCATCCTCGCCCCCCCAACGCGGGTGAGCGCCGGGCCCGGAGCGGCCCGACTCCTTAACACCATGTCCGACCAGAACGCTGGAGGCGCAATCATCCTGAATCGCAGAAGCGAGCCGACCGAACCGCCGGAGGGTCTCTTCGTCTCCCACGGAGATGGAACCCATGACCAGGTTTGGACGATGGACCCTGCCGGCTCTCGCCGCGGGCGTCCTGTCGGTGGCTCACACCGCAATGGCGCAGACGGAGGCTGGCGATGACGCCTGGCGCCGCCGCTTCGAGGAACTGGATCGCAAGGTGAAGGTGCTCGAAGAGAAACTGGAACGGGCCGAGCGACGCGCGGCGGGTGCGGAGCCGGCGGAGCCGGTTGCAGTGCCTGCGCCGGCAGCGGCCGCCCCCGATCCCTCGCTGCAGCAGCGCGTCGATGAACTCGAGCAACAGGCGCGCATCACCGCACGCAAGGTCGAGATCGACCAGGAGGCCGCTGCGCAGCGCGCCAAGGATGGCCCGCAGGCCATCGCGGGCCGGGACGGCTTCGGGCTGCGTACTGCGGACAACCAGTTCGTCCTGCGCCTGCGCGGTCTGATCCAGGTGGACGCGCGAGCCTACGACAGCGAGGTGCCCGGCACAGCGCCCGACACCTTCACGCTGCGGCGCATTCGCCCGACCCTCGAGGGCACGCTGTTCGGCAAGTATGGCTACCGCTTCACGCCGGACTTCGGCCAGGGCACGACCCAGATCTTCGATGCCTACGGTGACGCCAACTTCCACCCCGCGTTCAAGCTGCGAGTCGGCAAGTTCAAGCCGCCGGTGGGCCTGGAACGGCTGCAATCGGCCACCGCGCTCGGTTTCGTCGAGCGCAGTTTCCCGACCAACCTGGTGCCCACGCGCGACATCGGCGTGCAGGTCGCCGGCGAGTTCTTCGATACCCGCCTCGGTTACGAAGTCGGTGCCTTCAACGGCGTCGTCGATGGTGGCCAGGGCGCAGGCGGATCGGGCGACCGCGACTCCAACAACGGCAAGGACGTGGCGGTGCGCCTGTTCGCTCATCCGTTCCGCAACACCGACTTCTATGCGCTGAGCGGCCTCGGGATCGGCGTCGCCGCGACATGGGGCAACCAGAACGGGTCCGCCACCACGTCGGTACTGCCGACCTACCTCACGCCGGGCCAGCAGACTTTCTTCTCGTACAACGCCGGCGCCCATGCGGACGGCGAACGTACCCGTCTCGCGCCGCAGTTCTACTGGTACTGGCAGCAGTTGGGCGTGCTCGGCGAATACAACGTGAACAGCCAGCAGGTCCGCCGCGCCGGCAATTTGCAGGACGTCGAGACGGCGGCCTGGCAACTCGCACTCTCCTGGGTGGTCACGGGTGAGGATGCATCCTTCCGAGGCGTGACCCCGCGCACCAATCTCGACACCGCCAACGGGTCCTGGGGTGCATTCGAGGTCGTGGGCCGCGTCGGCGGCCAGACGGTCGACGATGCCGCCTTCACGGGCTCGGCCGCCACGGCGCTCGCCAGCCTGACCACGTCATCGCGCAAGGCCCAGGGCTACGGTCTGGGCCTCAATTGGTACTGGAACCGCTACGTCAAGGTGCAGTTCTCCTACGACCAGACGAGCTTCGAGCGCGGTGCCGCGAACGGCGCCGACCGCCCGGACGAACGCGTGTTCTTCACCCGCTATCAGGTCGCGTTCTGACGAACGCGTCCCAACGATTCTTGGAGCCCTTCGATGTTTCGCCTCGCTCACACACTGATATTCGCCGTCGTACTGCTCGCCGGCACCGCGGTCGCCACGGCCGCCGAAGTGACGCTGCTCAACGTTTCCTATGACCCGACCCGCGAGCTGTACCAGGAACTCAATGCGGGCTTTGCCAGGCAATGGGAGGCCAAGTCGAAGGACAAGGTCACCATCAAGCAGTCCCACGGCGGTTCCGGTCGTCAGGCGCGGTCGGTCATCGATGGTCTCGATGCCGACGTGGTGACGCTGGCACTCGCCTACGACATCGACGAGATCGCCACGCGGGGCAAGCTGCTGCCGCCCAATTGGCAGAAGCGTTTGCCCAACAACAGCTCACCGTACACCTCCACCATCGTGTTCCTGGTGCGCAAGGGCAATCCCAAGGGTATCCGCGATTGGGACGACCTGGTGAAGCCGGGCGTATCGGTGGTGACGCCCAACCCGAAGACCTCGGGCGGCGCGCGCTGGAACTACCTGGCTGCGTGGGCCTTCGCTGCGAAGAAGTTCAGCGGCGACGAAGAGAAAGTGAAGGCGTTCGTGGGCAAGCTGTACAAGAACGTCCCGGTGCTCGATACCGGCGCCCGCGGCTCGCTCACCACCTTCACCGAACGCGGCATCGGCGACGTGTTCATCTCGTGGGAAAACGAGGCGTTCCTCGCCACCAAGGAGCTCGGTCCGGACAAGTTCGAGATCGTGCTGCCCTCCCTCAGCATTCTCGCGGAACCGCCGGTGACGGTGGTGGATCGCGTGGCCGACAAGCGCGGCACCCGCAAGGTGGCGCAGGCGTATCTCGAGTATCTCTACACGCCTGAAGCGCAGGAGATCATCGGCAAGCACTTCTACCGGCCCATCGACGCCACCGTCGCTGCCAGGTTCGGCAAGCAGTTCCCCAAGTTGAACCTGGTCACGGTCGACGACACCTTCGGCGGCTGGCAGAAGGCCCAGAAGACGCACTTCGTCGACGGGGCCGTGTTCGACCAGATCTTTACCCGTTGACCGCACCCACGCCATGAGCCTCGCCCTGCGCCGCCACACCGTCCTTCCCGGATTCGGGATCGCGCTCGGGTTCACGTTGCTGTACCTCTGCCTGATCGTCCTGATTCCGCTGTCGGCGACGTTCCTCAAGACTTTCTCGCTCACATGGGATGCGTTCTGGACCGCGGTGACCGCACCGCGGGTGTTGGCGTCGTATCGCCTCACTTTCGGCGCGTCGTTCCTGGCGGCAGGGATCAACGCAGTGTTCGGGCTGCTCGTGGCTTGGGTCCTGGTGCGCTACCGGTTTCCCGGCAAGCGGATCATCGACGCCTTCGTCGATCTGCCCTTCGCATTGCCCACGGCGGTCGCAGGAATCGCGCTGGCGGCCGTGTATTCGACCAACGGCTGGATCGGCAGTCTGTTCGTGCCTTACGGCATCAAGATCGCGTTCACGCCGCTCGGCGTACTGGTGGCGCTGACGTTCATCGGCCTGCCGTTCGTGGTGCGCACGGTGCAGCCGGTCCTCGAGGATCTCGAGCCTGAGCTCGAGGAGGCGGCCGCGACGCTGGGTGCGTCGCGACTGCAGACCTTCACGAAGATCGTCTTTCCGACGCTGCTGCCGGCATTGCTTACCGGCTTCGCGCTCGCGTTCGCGCGGGCCATCGGTGAGTACGGGTCGGTCATCTTCATCGCCGGAAACCTGCCCATGGTGTCGGAAATCACGCCGCTCCTGATCATCACCAAGCTGGAGCAGTACGACTACGCCGGCGCCACGGCGCTGGCGGTCGTGATGTTGCTCATCTCCTTCACGCTTCTGCTCATCATCAACCTGCTGCAGTGGTGGGCGCGCCGCCGCCGCGCCGCGCCGTAAGAGCGCCGCCCACCGACCACCATGACCGAAGCCGTCCTCGATCCCCGTTTCACCTTGCCCGTTCGCACGGTCGAGAAGGCCACAGCCGAACCGCGGTGGGTGCGCCTGGTGCTGATCGGACTGGCGCTCGCCTTTCTCGGGATCTTCCTGTTCGTCCCGCTGGCGGCGGTGTTCTACGAAGCTCTGCGCAAGGGCGTGGTCGTCTACTGGCAGGCCGTGATCGAGCCCGATGCGCTGGCAGCGGTCCGCCTGACGCTGCTCGCTGCCGCCATCTCCGTGCCGCTCAACCTGGTGTTCGGCGTGGCGGCCGCCTGGGCCATCGCCAAGTTCGAGTTCCGCGGCAAGAACCTGCTGATCACGCTGATCGACTTGCCGTTCTCCGTTTCACCGGTGATCGCGGGGCTCATCTTCGTGCTGGTGTTCGGCCTGCAGGGCTGGTTCGGCGAATGGCTCCGCGATCACGACCTCAAGGTCATCTTCGCAGTGCCCGGCATCGTGCTCGCGACCATCTTCGTGACCTTCCCGTTCGTCGCCCGTGAACTGATTCCGCTCATGCAGGCGCAAGGGACGGAAGAGGAGGAGGCCGCCGTCGTTCTGGGTGCTAGCGGCTGGCAGACGCTATGGCGGGTGACCCTGCCGAACGTGAAGTGGGGTCTGCTCTATGGCGTGATCCTCAGCAACGCCCGGGCGATGGGTGAATTCGGTGCCGTTTCGGTGGTGTCCGGCCATATTCGCGGCCTGACCAACACGCTGCCGCTGCACGTGGAGATTCTCTACAACGAGTACCAGTTTGCCGCGGCCTTCGCGACGGCTTCGTTGCTGGCGCTGCTGGCGTTGGTGACGCTGGTGCTGAAGGCCGTGGTGGAACGGCGGTTCGGTGATGGTGGATGAAGTCCTTCCCTCACCCCAACCCCTCTCCCGAGGGGAGAGGGGCTTTGCACCCCTCGCCCTCCGGGAGAGGTTGGCTGCGCCAACCTCGTCGAGGTGAATGGTGGCATCCCTCTCCCTCCGGGAGAGGGATGGAGGGTGAGGGAAAAAACGTAGGAGCGAATAGATGAGCATCGAAGTCAAGAACGTGAACCGGCGCTTCGGCAGCTTTGCCGCGCTCGATGACGTCAGCCTGGAGGTGCAGACCGGCGAACTGCTGGCGTTGCTCGGACCTTCCGGCTCCGGCAAGACCACACTTCTGCGGGTAATCGCCGGCCTGGAGACGGTCGATTCCGGTCAGGTGCTGTTCCACGGCGAGGATGCCACCAGCCAGCACGTGCGCGAGCGCCGCGTCGGGTTCGTGTTCCAGCACTACGCGCTGTTCCGCCACATGAGCATCTTCGAGAACGTGGCGTTCGGGTTGCGCGTGAGGCCGAAACAGGAACGGCCGTCAGAGTCGGAGATCCGGCGCAGGGTGATGGAACTGCTGGAACTGGTGCAGCTCGACTGGCTCGCGGACCGTTACCCGCATCAGCTCTCCGGCGGGCAACGTCAGCGCATCGCGCTGGCGCGCGCACTGGCTGTCGAGCCGCGCGTGCTGCTGCTCGACGAACCGTTCGGGGCATTGGACGCCAAGGTCCGCAAGGAATTGCGCAGTTGGCTGCGGCGGTTGCACGACGAGATGCACATCACCAGCGTGTTCGTCACCCACGACCAGGACGAAGCCCTGGAGGTCTCCGACCGGGTGGTGGTGATGAACGAAGGTCGCATTCAGCAGGTGGGCACGCCGCAGGAGGTCTACGACCATCCGGTCAATGCGTTCGTCTACCAGTTTCTCGGGAACGTGAATCTGTTCCATGGTCGCATGGACGAGGGCACGGCGCTGATCGGCCCGGCCGGGCTGCCGGTGCCGGCGCATGGGTCAGTGGGCGTCGGTGCGGCCGTTGCGTACGCACGCCCGCACGACATCGAGGTGGTGCGACCGAAGCTCGGCGAGCTGGGCATCGCGGCGCGGGTCGAACACCTGCTCGCGGTAGGGCCGATCGTGCGCGTGGACCTGCGGCCCGACGACAGTGGCGCGCCGATCCACGCGGAGATTCCGCGCGATCAGGCGGCTCATCTGGCGCTGGTGGCGGGGGACCGGGTGCTGGTGCGGCCGCGGCAGGTGCGGGTTTTCGCTACTTGAGACCGGTGACGAAAGGCAGGATCAACATCTTGAAACACGAAGGACACGAAGGACACGAAGGACACGAAGGACACGAAGGACACGAAGGACACGAAGGACACGAAGGTCGATCGTCGATTCATGATCAGAGATTGCCTTCGTGGTCTTCTCCTTCGTGCTCTTCGCGTCCTTCGTGGTGAAAGCGCTTGTCTTCCCCTAATTCCATTCCGCTCTAAGCAAACGTGAAACCAGTTGTTCTGCCACGACTCCCTGCCAGATAGAGTTCCGGGTCCACCACGAGCGGGATAGCGCTCGCCCGCACCAAAGGCTCCATGTACCGTTACGACACCATCGACCGCACACTCGTCAACGAGAGGGTCGAGCAATACCGCGATCAGCTTGCCCGGCACCTGTCCGGTGAATTGAGCGAGGACGAGTTCCGTCCGCTGCGTCTGCAGAACGGCCTCTACATCCAGCGCCATGCCCCCATGCTGCGCGTGGCCATTCCCTACGGCCTGCTCTCGGCAACGCAGCTGCGCATGCTGGCCCACATCGCGCGCAAGTACGACCGCGGATTCGGCCATTTCACGACGCGCCAGAACATCCAGTACAACTGGCCGAAGCTGGAGGACAGCGCCGACATACTCGCCGATCTCGCCTCGGTCGAAATGCACGCGATCCAGACCAGCGGCAACTGTGTGCGCAACATCACCTCCGACGAGTTCGCCGGCATCGCACCCGACGAGATCGTCGATCCGCGGCCGCTGTCCGAGATCCTGCGGCAGTGGTCGACGTTCCATCCCGAGTTCGCGTTCCTGCCGCGCAAGTTCAAGATCGCGGTGAACGGCGCCGTCGAGGACCGTGCCGCCACGGCGTTCCACGACATCGGCTTGTACGTTTTGCGCGACATCGAGGGCGAGTTGGGCGTGCGCGTGCTGGTGGGCGGCGGCATGGGCCGCACACCGATCATCGGCCATGTGATCCGCGACTTCCTGCCCTGGAAACACGCGCTCACCTACGTGGAAGCGATCCTGCGCGTGTACAACCGCTACGGCCGGCGCGACAACATGTACAAGGCGCGCATCAAGATCCTGGTGAAGGCGCTGGGTCCGGAAGAGTTCACGCGGCAGGTGGAAGAGGAATGGGTCGAGGTGAAGGACGGCCCGGGCACTCTCACCCGTGAGGAACTCGACCGCGTATCGGCGTACTTTCCGCCGCCGGACTACGAACGCCTGTCCGACGTCGACGCCGATCACGAGCGGCTCCTGGTCGATAACGCCGCATTCTCCCGTTGGGTGGGCCGCAGCGTCCGGCCCCACCGCGTGGCGGGTTATCGCTCCGTCGTGCTGTCGCTCAAGAAGACCGGCGTGCCGCCGGGAGATGCGACGGCCGAACAGATGGAGACGGTTGCGGACTGGTCCGAGCGTTTCGGTTTCGGCGAGATCCGCGTGTCCCACGAACAGAACCTGATCCTGTCCGACGTGCGTGTGCGCGACCTCCATACGCTCTGGCTCGAAGCCAAGGCCGCCGGTCTCGCGACGCCGAACATCGGCCTGATCACCGACATCATCGCCTGCCCGGGCGGTGACTTCTGCTCGCTTGCAAACGCGAAATCCATCCCCATTGCAGAAGCCATCCAGAGGCGTTTCGACGACCTCGACTACATCCACGACATCGGTGAGCTCAACATCAACATCTCGGGCTGCATGAATTCCTGCGGACATCACCACGCCGGCCATATCGGCATCCTCGGCGTCGACAAGGACGGGGAGGAGTGGTACCAGGTGTCGCTCGGCGGTGCTGACGGTTCCGCCGCCGGCCATGGCCGCTCGGCCATCGGCAAGGTGATCGGCCCTTCGTTCAAGGCCGACGACATGCCTGACGTCATTTCCAAGCTCGTCGATACCTTCGTGGAACTGCGCGACGAGGGCGAGCGGTTCATCGACGCGGTCGATCGACTGGGCTCGGCCCCGTTCAAGGCGCGCGTGTACGCGACCAAGCATGAGAAGGAGGCACTCGATGCCTGAGATCATTCGCAAAGGTGCCGTCGTCCAGGACGACTGGCTGGTCGTACGGCCGGCAGCCGAGCAACCCGTCAATGAACTTCCGCCCGGACGCATCATCGTTCCGCTTGCTACGTGGCTGGCGCACGCGGAAGCGCTGCTCGCGCGCGGTAGCGTCGGCGTGTGGCTGGCGGGCACGGACGATCCCGCGCAGATCGCCCCCTGGCTCGAACGCCTGTCGCTCGTGGCCGTGGACTTCCCCAAGTTCACGGACGGCCGCGGGTTCTCCATCGCCTACCTGTTGCGCTCGCGCTTTGGTTGGCGTGGTGAACTTCGCGCCATCGGCGACGTGCTGCCCGACCAGGTCTTCTACATGCAGCGCGTCGGTTTCGATGCTTTCGCGGTGCGCTCCGATCGCAGCGTCGCCACCGCTTTGCGGGCACTCAAGACTTTCAGCGACGCGTATCAGGGCTCGTGGGACAACGCGGTGCCGGCTTTCCGGCGTGCCGACCGTCCGTGGCCGGAATCCCTCGGTCAGGGCTCGCTGAAAGCGCGCCAGCAGGCTTGAGCATGACTGCCGTTGCCACAGCCGGCGCCGTCGCCGGCAATGCTCCAGGCAACTTGCTGACGGATCGTCTGGAGGCGATCGCGCGCGGCTTCAAGCACGTGGCGTTCGCGAGCAGCCTCGGTGCGGAAGACATGGTGCTGACCGATGCGATCCTGCGCGCCGGTCTGCCCATCGAGATCTTCACGCTCGAGACCGGGCGCCTGCACCCCGAGACGCTCGCCGTCGTGGCACGTATCAAGGCCCGCTACGGCCATGACGTGACGCTGGTGCGCCCGGATGCGGCTGCCGTGGACGCGTACGTTCGTGAGCATGGTGCCAACGCGTTCTACGAGTCGGTGGAACTGCGCAAGGCCTGCTGCCGTATCCGCAAGGTCGAACCGCTTGCCCGCGCACTGGCCGGCAAGGATGCATGGGTTACCGGCCTGCGTCGCGCGCAGTCCACGACCCGCACCGACCTCGCGCTGCGCGAGGACGATGCCGTGCATGGCATCGCCAAGTTCAACCCGCTCGCCGACTGGAGCGAGCCCGAGGTCTGGGCCTACATCCGAGAACACGACGTGCCCTACAACGTGCTGCATGACCGCGGCTATCCCTCCATCGGGTGCGAGCCTTGCACCCGTGCCATCAAGCCCGGCGAGGACATCCGTGCCGGCCGCTGGTGGTGGGAGAACCAGGACAGCAAGGAATGCGGCCTGCACGTGGCCCCCGATGGAACCCTGCAACGCGCCGGAGCGCATCGCCCGTGATCGCCGACCTCGACCTCACCCGCACTCGCCTCGACCATCTCGACTGGCTCGAGTCCGAGGCCATCTACATCCTGCGCGAAGTGGCGGCCGAGTGTGCCAACCCCGCGTTGCTGTTCTCCGGCGGCAAGGACAGCTGCGTGCTGCTGCGCCTGGCGGAGAAGGCTTTTCGTCCGGCGAGTTTTCCGTTCCCGCTGATGCACATCGACACCGGGCACAACTTTCCCGAGGTGATCGCCTTTCGGGACGAACGCGTCGCGGAGTTGGGCGAACGATTGATCGTGCGTTCGGTGGAGGACTCCATCGCCCGCGGTACCGTCAAGCTGCGTGCCGAGACCGATTCGCGTAACGCGGCGCAGTCGGTGACGTTGCTCGAAGCCATCGCCGAGTTCGGCTTCGACGCCTGCATCGGCGGGGCCCGGCGCGACGAGGAAAAGGCGCGTGCGAAGGAGCGCGTGTTCTCGTTCCGCGATGAATTCGGCCAATGGGACCCGAAAGCCCAGCGCCCGGAGCTGTGGAACCTCTATAACGCCCGCGTGCACAAAGGCGAGAACGTGCGCGTGTTCCCCATCTCCAACTGGACCGAGCTCGATGTCTGGCAATACATTGCCCGCGAGAAGCTGGCGCTACCATCGCTGTACTACGCCCACCGTCGTGAGGTCATTGCGCGCAACGGCCTGCTGGTGCCGGTGACGCCGATCACGCCACCGCGTGCCGGCGAAACCGTGGAGACGCGCACCGTGCGTTTTCGGACCGTGGGCGACATCAGCTGCACGTGCCCGGTCGCGAGCGATGCGGACACGGCGGAGGCCATCGTGGCAGAGACCGTCGTCACCGAGATCACGGAACGAGGTGCGACGCGCATGGACGATCAGACTTCCGATGCGTCGATGGAGCGCAGGAAGAAAGAGGGTTACTTTTGATGAACGCGCCGGTACATAGACCCGATCTGGAAGACCGCGGCGTCCTGCGCTTCATCACGGCCGGCAGTGTCGACGACGGCAAGAGCACGCTGATCGGACGCTTGCTGTACGAAGCCAAAGGCATCTTTGCCGACCAGCTGGCGGCGGTCACTCGCGCGACCCGCAAGCGCACGACCGGCGAAACCCTCGACCTCTCGCTGCTCACGGACGGGCTCGAAGCCGAGCGCGAACAGGGCATCACCATCGATGTGGCCTACCGCTACTTCGCCAGCCCGGTGCGCAAGTTCATCATCGCCGACGCGCCCGGCCACGAGCAGTACACGCGCAACATGGTCACCGGAGCGAGCACGGCGGACGCCGCGATCATCCTGATCGACGTCACGCGGGTCGGTACCGGCGAGCTGCTGCCGCAGACCAAACGGCATTCCGCGATTGCGAAGCTGCTCGGCATCCGTCATGTCATCGTCGCGGTGAACAAGATCGATCTGATGGGCTTCGACCAGGCCGTCTTCGAACACGTCCGTACAGAGTACGAGGCGATCGCGAAACAGCTCGGGCTCATCGACGTGCGCTACATTCCGATCAGCGCACTCGAAGGCGACAACGTGGTGCGCTCGAGCGAACGCACACCTTGGTACGATGGCCCGCCGCTGCTCGAGCTCCTGGAGAATCTGCCGGCGGATCGGGCGGATGCGGACCTGCCGTTGCGCTATCCGGTGCAATTGGTGATCCGTGCCAATGGCAGTACCGCGCAGGATTTCCGCGGCTATGCGGGGCAGGTCCGCTCCGGCACGATCAAGCGCGGGCAACGCGTACGAGTGCTGCCGGGCGGCGAGACGGCGACGGTCGAAACCATCGGGGCGTTCGACCACGATCTGGACGAAGCGGCTGCGGGACGTTCGGTCACCGTGCGACTGGATCGCGATGTGGACATCTCGCGCGGCGATGTGTTGGTGGATGCCGACGACCATCCGGTCCTCGGGAAGCATTTTGAAGCGGAGTTGTGCTGGCTCGACCGCACGCCGCTCGATCCGCGCCGCAAGTACCTCCTGCGCCACGGTGCCAAGACGGTG
This sequence comes from Betaproteobacteria bacterium Ga0077523, assembly GCA_001464695.1. Taxonomy (GTDB): domain Bacteria; phylum Pseudomonadota; class Gammaproteobacteria; order Burkholderiales. The sequence continues at coordinate 61,027 of LNDQ01000116.1, forward strand.
CAGGCGCGCATCGACGCCGTCGGCAACAAGCTCGACGTGCATTCGCTGTCGTCGACGGTGGCAGCTGAAACCCTGGTGATGAACGACATCGGGCGCGTATCGCTCACGGTGCAGCAGCCGTTCGTGTGCGACGCCTACGATGAACTGCCGGCCACCGGCGCCTTCATCCTGATCGATCCGACCACCAATCAGACGGCGGCCGCGGGGATGATCAGGAAAGTGGCGCAAGCATCATGAGCCGACGCAGCCTCGTCTTCGCGACCACGCCAAGCATTGGCACTCCTTCCCCCGTCGAAGATGGGGGAAGGTCGGGATGGGGGCATGCGTTCGCCCGACCGTCTGCAGCCCCCACCCTAACCTTCCCCCACGACTGGGTCGCGGGGGAGGGGACTTACATCGCGGGCATCCAATGAGCCGCGTCTATCTCGTAGGCGCTGGGCCAGGCGCCGCCGATCTCCTGACCGTACGCGCCGCGCGCCTTCTCGCCGCTGCCGACGTCGTTCTGCACGATGCCCTGGTCAGCGAAGACGTCCTCGCACTGGCCCCGCAAGCCGTGAAGATCGCCGTGGGAAAACGCGCCTGCCGCCCGTCGACGGCGCAACGCTTCATCAACAAGCAGATCGTCGATGCCGCGCGCAAATACGAGACGGTCGTCCGCCTGAAGGGCGGCGACCCGATGTTGTTTGGTCGCGCGGATGAGGAAATCGTCGCCCTCGAGGACGCCGGCATCGATTTCGAGATCGTGCCGGGCATCACGGCCGCGTTTGCGGCCGCCTCACAGTTGCGGACTTCGCTCACCCGTCGTGGCTTGTCGCGCAGCGTCGCGTTCGTGACGCCACGGGTGGGTGTCGATGAATCCGAAAGCCAATGGAGCCGGGTAGCTGCCGCCGCAGACACGACCGTGCTCTACATGGCCGGCCGCGAAATCGCAGCGATCGCGGGCGAATTGATCGCGAAGGGTCGCGATGCATCGACGCCACTGGCAGCGGTGGAGAGCGCATCGTTGCCGGAACAGCGGAGCTGGTTGGGGACATTGGGTACGGCAGCGGCAGTCGGTGCCGCGATCGGCGATGGCCCCGTGCTGCTGATCGTGGGCGAAGTGCTGCGCGATTGCGCGGTGGCCGAGGTTGTGCCTGAGCTGATCGCGGCCGCTCGCGCGGCTTGAGCGGGGGTTCGGGGCGGCTGGCCCCCATCCCAGCCTTCCCCCACGACTACGTCGCGGGGGAAGGAATGCACACAATCGGCACCCAGCCCATCGCAGGCACTCCTTCCCCCGTCGAAGATGGGGGAAAGCCGGGATGGGGGCTGGCGCCAACTACCCGCGCCGCTCGTCGCGGGGGAAGGAATGCACACAATCGGCACCCAGCCCATCGCAGGCACTCTTTCCCCCGTCGAAGATGGGGGAAGGCTGGGATGGGGGCCAGCTCGAACTACCCGCGCCGCTCCAGACAATAATCTGCGATAGCCTCGATCACGCTGTCGGCTTCACCGATCGGCGTGGCGATCGTGACTTCGATGCTGCCGTGAGCTGAACGAATCGCGTCGGCGAGGCGCGGCAGATCCGACCGCACATGCCCCCCAGGGCCCAGAAAGAGCGGCACGATCTCGATGGCAGTTGCACCGCGTGTCACCAGACGCCGCGATGCTTCGATCACATCCGGCGCAGTGTGCTCCAGGTACGCGTTCTCCACCGGCATCGCCGGTGCCCGAGCCACGATCTTGTCACGCAGTCGTTCGAACGGTGCCTTCCACGCTGGATCGCGCGAACCGTGAGCGAGCAGCAGGATGGCGCGCATCAGGCGGTAGCGAGACGTTCGTCCGAGTTCGCCTTGTCGCTGCGGCTTTCGACGTGGGCGAGGGCTGCGCGAATCACGTCCGGTCCCGTGCCCGGACGATGCACCTGTTCGCTCAAAGTGCGGCGCCACAGGCGTGCCCCGGGTACCGCCTGATACAGACCCAGGATGTGTCGCGTCATCGCGGATACCGGCACGCCTTCGCGGTGGTGTGCGATGACGTAGGGCATGAAGCGCTCGATGACGTCCGCACGCGAAGCAACGGGCGCAGGCTCTCCGAACAGAACGGGATCGACCGATGCCAGCAGCCACGGGTTGTAGTACGCCTCGCGTCCCAGCATCACGCCGTCCACGTCGCGCAGTTGTTCGGCACACGCTTCGATGGTCGAGAGGCCGCCGTTGACGACGATCGTGAGTTCGGGGAAGTCGCGCTTCAGCGCATGCACCACCGGATAGCGCAATGGTGGAATCTCGCGATTCTCTTTCGGCGACAGGCCGTCGAGCCAGGCCTTGCGGGCGTGGATGATCAGCGTCCGGCAGCCGGTGGTGCGCACGGCTTCGACCAGCGTGTAGAGGCGGTCTGTGGTCTCGTCGCGGTCGATGCCGATGCGGGTCTTGACGGTGACGGGGATCGTCACCGCGGCGCGCATCGCGGCCACCCCTTCGGCGACCAGTGACGGCTCGGCCATGAGGCAGGCGCCGAATCGGCCCGATTGCACGCGGTCGCTCGGGCAGCCGACGTTGAGGTTCACCTCGTCGTAGCCGGCATCCTCGGCCATGCGGGCGCACGTGGCCAACTCGGCGGGGTCGCTGCCGCCCAGCTGGATGGCGACCGGGTGTTCGGATGGGTCGAAGGCCAGGAACCGCTGGCGATCACCATGGATCAGCGCACCCGTCGTGATCATCTCCGTGTAGAGCCGCGTATGCCGGCTGAGCAGGCGCAGGAACGCGCGCGCATGACGATCGGTGAGATCCATCATGGGGGCAACACAGAAGCGGTGGGGCGAAAAAGGCGTCATCGGGTCAGGGCGGCTGGCCGGGCGCGGATTATGGCAGAGCGGCGGCAAGCGGTGACTTGTGGACGCCGGGCGTCGCTCCAAGGGAGGCGGGCCAGTCCCCGGTCACGGCATTCTCGGCATACCTCTTGCCTCGCCCGAAGGCACTTTTCGGGAGATGCCGCCATGCCCGTCGTCATAGCGCTGACCGTTCTGATCCAGGCTTTCTTCATCATCCACGTCTTTCGCGCGAGGCGGCCCTACTGGTGGGCCTTCATCATCCTGTCGGCGCCGGTCCTCGGCTGCGTCGTGTACTACTTCGTGGAAGTGTTCCCGGGATCGCGCGAGCACCGATCCGCCGACCGCTTCGCCCGCGATCTCGCACGCAGTTTCAATCCCACGAAGGCGTTGAACCGCCGGCTCGAAGCCCTGGAAACCAGTCCGACGGCAGCCAACAAGGTGGCAGCGGCCGAGGAATACATGCAGTGCGGCGGCTTCGACAAGGCGGCGGAACTCTATGAGAGCGCGCTGGAGGGCGTGCACGCGTCCGATCCGGACCTGTTGTTGGGCCTCGCCGGGGCGCAGCTCGAACTCGGCACCTATCGCGAGACGCTGCGTACGCTCGACCGGCTCGAAGCCACGAATGCCGGCTTCAAGGCCGAGGCGCGGCAGCTCCTTCGGGCCCGGGCCCACGAGGGGCTGGGAGAACACGATCGGGCAATCGCGATCTATGAACCGCTGGTCCAGGTTCTTGTCGGCCTCGAGGCACGCTATCGCTACGCGGCGTTTCTGGGGCAGCTCGGTCACCGACAGCAGTCGCTTGCGACTTACCGGTCGCTGCTCGACCATGCCCGTCGCCATGGTATTTCGCTGGAAACGGAACGGCGGTGGGTCGAGAGCGCCCGCCGGGCAGTCGCGGCGTGAGGTGACGGCACTTTGGTCCGGGTATCAAGAAACCTGCGGATCGGGCCGTTAGATGCAGCGTTGCCCGGCAGTTCGGCGCGACTCCTTTTCCTCTTGGCCACCCGATAAGATCCTTCCGTTACTCATGCACGCCGTGAACGCACCACCCGCACTAGTCCGATCTCCCGGTGCGGACGCGCCCGCCTGTCCCCGTTGCGAGACGCTGCCGCAGATCGAAGCGGGACCCGGAACGCTGTTCGTGAAGCCGCCGCTCGCCCATACGTTCGGCAAGGTGAAAGCCAACGCGCATGACGCAGGCCTGGCACCCGTCCGGGTCGGCGAGGTTCTCAGCGTGCGCATCGGCAGTGGACCCCTCGACACCGTGGTGGAGGCCCTGGGCCAGGGTCTCACGGTGGCAGAACGTCAGGACGTTCGCGTCCTGTTCCAGCGCGATGGCCGGGAATTGACCATCGGCGACTACCTCGCGAGCGAGTCGCTGGAGGCGTTCTCGGCGCGCGTCGGCGCCGGCTGGCTGCGCGACATGCTCGCCGAGGAACGCATGACGGTGTTGTTCCAGCCCATCGTGCGCTGCACCCCGGATCACCCGGTGTTCGCCTACGAATGCCTCATGCGCGGCATCGATCCGTCCGGGGCGCTGATCTCGCCGGGGCGCATCCTCGCCACCGCCAGAAGCGCGGAGCTGCTCTTCCAGGTGGATCTCGCAGCGCGGCGCGCCGTCATCCGCGAAGCGGCGCGCTTGCAGATCGCGCTGCCGGTGTTCATCAACTTCACACCGACATCGATCTACGATCCCCACTTCTGCCTGCGCACCACGGTGAGCGCCATCCGGCAGGCCGGCATCCCCCCTGGCAATGTGGTGTTCGAGGTGATCGAAAGCGAACACGTACCCGACGTCGACCACCTGCGCAACATCATGGACTACTACCGCGCGCAGGGGTTCCGGATCGCGCTCGATGACCTGGGTTCCGGGTACTCCTCGCTGAACATGCTGAGTGCACTGAAACCCGACTATGTGAAGCTCGACATGGGCCTGGTGCGCGGGGTGCACGCGGACCGGCACCAGGGCCTCATCGCCGCCAAGCTGCTGGAAGTGGCCAGGGAGTTGTCGATCACCAGCATCGCCGAGGGCGTCGAGACCGCCGAGGAGTTCGAGTGGTTGGTCAAACACGGCGCGGACCTCGTCCAGGGGTACTACTTCGCCCGGCCCGCGAACCCGCCGGCGCTTTGATTTCGGGGCCGGGGAACCCTGACCGGTCCAGACCTCTCCAAGGCTAGTCTTCTACCGAGGAGTCTGGACATTATGGAACGCAAGTTTGTTGCGATCGCCGTTACTGCGGCGTTCGTGGGCGGTCTCGCCCTTTCGGATCTCGTCGGGCAGTCGAGCCCGATTTCGTGGTCAGTCGCAGCCTCCCCGGCAGCGGAGTCCGCGCCAGCCGCTGCTCCTCTTGCCGCATTGCCGGACTTCAGCGAGCTGGTGGAACGGGAAGGTGCGGCTGTCGTGAACATCGCCGTATCCAAGAAGGTGGCGGCCAATGCACCACCTCAAGGTGATATCCCGCCCGGGATGGATCCGTTCGAGTTCTTCCGGCGCTTCGGCCCGCAGCGCCCGCCGCAACCCGGCGGCCCCGGGGGGCCCGGGGGCGATGAGCCGGCCCGGCAGGGCAACGGTTCCGGGTTCATCGTGAGCCCCGATGGCTACATCCTCACCAATACGCACGTGGTCAAGGATGCCGACGAAGTCACGGTCACGTTGACCGATCGCCGGGAGTTCAAGGCGAAGGTGATCGGCACCGACGATCGCACCGACGTCTCGTTGATCAAGATCGAAGCCACCGGTCTGCCGGCGGTGCGCATCGGCGATCCGGCCAAAGTGAAGGTGGGCAACTGGGTGGCGGCGATCGGTTCACCCTTCGGTCTCGAGAACACCGTGACCGCCGGCATCGTGTCGGCCAAGTCGCGCACGTTGCCGAGTGATGCCTACGTGCCCTTCATCCAGACGGACGTGGCGGTGAATCCGGGCAACTCCGGCGGGCCGCTGTTCAACCTGTCCGGCGAAGTGGTCGGCATCAACTCGCAGATCTACAGCCGCACCGGCGGCTACATGGGGCTCTCGTTCGCGATCCCGATCGACGTCGCGATGAAAGTGAAGGACGACCTGCTCGCATTCGGCAAGGTGCAGCGCGGCCGCATTGGCGTCACGATCCAGCAGGTGAACAAGGAACTCGCCGGCAGCTTCGGGCTCGATCGCGCCCGCGGTGCACTCGTGTCCGGAGTCGAAAAGGGCAGTCCGGCGGAAAGTGCGGGGCTCAAGGTCGGTGACGTCATCCTGGCGGTGGATGGCCGAGCGATCGAGCAGTCGACGGAATTGCCGCGCGTTATCGGCGAAGGCCGGCCGGGTACGGAAGTGAAGCTGGAAATCTGGCGCGATCACGCATCGAAGGTGGTGGGCATCAAGCTCGGCGAAGTGCCGAACCAGCAGGCGGCGATCGAGGCGCCGAAGGCGGTTGCGAAGCCGACTGCGCTGGGTCTCGTGGTGCGTCCCATCTCGCCGGAGGAGAAGCAGCGCCTCGGTAACGCCGAAGGTGGCGTCGTGGTCGAGCGTGCAGAAGGCGCTGCTGCGAAGGCCGGCATTCGACCCGGCGACGTGATTCTCTCGCTCAACAGCGAACCGGTGACCTCCGGCGACGCCCTGGAGAAGCTGGTCGCGAAATCGAAGGACCGCGTGGCGGTGCTGATCCAGCGCGAAGACACGCGCTTCTTCATTCCGGTGCCGATCATCTGATCAGCGCTGTTCTGGGCGACGAGGGCCGCCTGCGGGCGGCCCGTTTTCGTGGCGAGGTCGAAGTGTGAAGGCTTGACGGTGTTGCGACGGTAGTCGGTAGCGTCGCGCGGACTGGTATGCTTTCGGCATCGCGGATCGGCGGGAATGCCGATACGAAAGGCTGCCACGGCATGACCCCGACCTCGCTTGCCACGCTCGGCCTGATCGCCCAGCGTGTGTTGGAGATGCATGGACTCGACGCAACGGCGATGCTGGCCCGGCATGGCATCGACCGTGCGCTGCTCGATAATCCGGAGGCGAGGATTCCGTCGCGCGCCTGGGATGCGCTGGCGCGCGACGCCGCAGCCGCGATTCCGGACCCCGCATTCGGATTGCTCGCGGCCCGTTGCTGGCACCCGTCGAACCTCGGTGCCCTCGGCTACGCGTGGCTCACGAGTTCTACGTTGCGCACCGGGCTCGGGCGGGTCGTGCGCTACTGGCGGCTGCTGGGCGAGGCCTCCTCGACGCGTCTGGAGGAAGCGCCGGCCGGACTCACGTTCGTGCTGGCCCGGCAGGCGCAGGACCCGGCTTCGGGAGCGGTCACGGTGGATTTCGTCACGTCGCTGCTGGTGGACATGTGCCGCATGAACGCCGGCTCATCGCTGCGGCCGCTGGCGGTACGCCTGCGGCGCGTGCGACCCGCGGATCATCAGGTGTACCGGCGATTCTTCGGTTGCACGGTGCACTTCGATGCCGACGAGGACAGCATCACCATCGCCCGCCGCGATGCCGATCGACAGCTGCCCACGTCGAACCGCCAGCTCGCGTGGACCCTCGATCGCATCCTGGCCGATCAGTTGGCACGCCTTGATCAGGACAACATCGTGGCGCGCTGCCAGGCCCAACTCTTCGAACAGTTGAGTTCCGGCGAGATGTCCGAGGATTCGATGGCGACCCAGCTCCACATGAGCCGCCGCACCCTCCAGCGCAAGCTCGCCGAGGCGGATCTCACCTATCAGAAGTTGGTGGACGACACGCGGCGCGATCTCGCGTTGCGACACCTCGAGAATCCACGGCACTCGTTGACCGACATCACTTTCCTGTTGGGGTTCTCGCAGCAGAGTGCATTCACGCGTGCATTCAAGCGCTGGACGGGCCTGTCGCCGGCCGAGTACCGCGCCCGGCGCAACTCACGCGCCTAGAGCCGCCCACGCGGCGGCGTCGATCTGTCGCAAGCGGTCAAGCGATTGTCGCAGCGGGTCAAGCGCTCTCGGGCGCCGCAAGGGACACTGCGACTGCGACGATCCTGATCGAGGAGAGATTCCGGATGCGTTCGCGCCTCGCAACTCCACGGGAGCACGCAGGATGCAATGCCGGGTGTTCAATATCACGACGGGCCAGGAGGAGCAAACCACCGACCTGCTCGTGCTCGCGCGGGCTTACCACGCGGCATGGCGCTCGATGTTCGTCGCCGAGCCCGCCGGGTGGCACCGGATCTCGACGTTGGGCATCGTGCTCGACTTCGGACAGCGCGATGCGGATCCGAGCGTGGCGCCCGACGCAGACTCTGGATCACCCGCTCCCAAGTTCGGATCTGGAGAGCGTCATGGTGAATGAAGTCCCTCCGACAGGCCTGCGGCCTATCCTCCAAGGGGGCCAGCCCGCTTGGGTTGACGTATGGATGCGTATACGTCGATTTTTCGGCCTGAGCCGATCGACATCCGGGCTCGACCAGGTGCTCGCGGACTGGGACGCGGAAGAGCGCAGCGGTAGATCCCGGCCCGTCTTGCGGCGCGAACTGCTGCATCCCATGAAAGGATGGCGTGAAGAAGTGCGCGCGGGCGGGTCGAACGATGCGCATGCTCTGCGGAAGGGACGACTGCTGTCGTCCCGGACCGTGGTGAAGTGATCCGGCACGCGGCTGCTTTCGTCATGGTCGGCACAGCAGGCTATCTCGCATTCGATGTCATGGGCGCTGTCGTGGCCGTGCTCGCATGGCCGGCTGTGCTGCTGATGTGGCACCGCATGCGCTGGGCGTCCGTCGTATGGCGATCCTCACCTGTCAGAGAGCCGGATACATCCGTCTACATGGATATCGAGGACATCATCGACTCTCTGGACGATGTGGCACGAGAACGCTCATGGGATTTCGCGAAGTGTCTCGCCGTTGCCCGTCTCGTCTGCGAGAACCGGACCACGGCGATCACGGAGCTCGAACAGCGCTACGATCGAGAACGACAGGCAGCGCTCGACGCATCCGGGTCGCGTGATCTTCCGGAACATGGGGGCGGTTCGCGCTGAGCGTCGCACGCCGGATCTGCACTGGCTCTGCGAGGGCAGGGCCGTTCAGCATCACGCCATACGATTTCCGGCCCGCCACGTGGCCATGGGGACGGGTACACCGTCGAGCACTCGAACGCGCACCAGGTCGGCGCGCTGGCCGATCGCGATGGCGCCGCGATCTTCGAGGCCGACCATGCGGGCCGGGTTGAGCGAAGCGGTGGCGACGGCGCGCGCCAAGGACCAGCCCGCTTGTTCCTGCAGCAGGAAAGCGGCGTGCAGCAGCGCGTGCGGGACATAATCGGATGACAGTGCATCGAGCAGGTCGAGGCGCGCGAGGTCGAGAGCGGAGACGTTGCCGGAATGGGATCCGCCGCGCACCAGGTTCGGGGCACCCATGACGATGCTCATGCCGTGCTCGCGGGCAGTGCGTGCCGCGATCTCGGTGGTGGGAAACTCCGCGATCGAGATGCCGGCCGCGATGCCGTCGTGAATATGCTCGACGACGGTGTCGTCGTGGCTCGCGATGGCAAGGTGGCGAACGGTGCACAACGCGAGCAGTGCCTCGCGGTTGCGTTCGGCATTGCGATCGCGCATGTTCCGGCGCTCCGCGACCACTTCATTCAGGTACTCCTCGGTCCAGCGCTGGTTGCGCTGCGTGTAGATGCGGAACTTCTCGAGGTCCATCCACTGCCGCTGGCCGGGCGTATGGTCCATCAGCGACACCAGCCGCACGTGCGGATCGTCGATGAACTCGGCTGTCATGGCGAGCACGTTGTCGCACGGCAACTCGCAGCGCAGGTGCAGCCAGTGATCGGCACGCAGCAGGCCGGCCTCGCGGGCGTGGTTCAAGGCGGTGACCGCATCCTGCAAGCCCTGGGCGCGTAGCGCGCGGTCGTCGAAATCACCGATGCCCATGGCGTCGAGCACGGTGGTGATGCCGGCGGCGGCGACCTGGCTGTCGTGGGTGAGCAGCGCCGACACGGCGGGCCAGCGCACGCCGGGGCGCGGCTCGAGGTGCTTCTCGAGATTGTCGGTATGGATCTCGACCAGGCCGGGCAGCAGGTAGTCGCCACGAAAGTCCTCGGCGCCGGGCGCGTTGGTGGCCCCGACGTCGACGCGCACGATGCGGCCGGCGTGCAGTTCGACGGTGCCGAGGAATGCTTCGTCGGGTGTCACCACACGCGCGTTGGTGAAGATCTGGCGGGCCATGGGGCGCAGGTTAGCAGAGCCGGTGACGGTGCTCCTCAGGCCGGCATCCGCGGCGGTGTGACGACCGTCGCCAGCGCGAGCGCTGCTGCGGCGACCCAGAGGGCGAGGGTGAAGCTCGCCTGCGCGCCGGCCAGGTAGGCCGACACCACGGGGCCGATGCATTGGCCCACGGCCCAGGCGATGGTCATGCGTCCGATCACGCGCGTGGCCGTGGCTGGTGCACGCTTGCGGGCCTCGCGCAGGCCGAGCATCGTCACCACCATGAAGGTGCCGCCGATCGCGATTGTGCCGAACGCGAGTGACCACCCAGCCGACAGCACGGCCATGGCCGCGTTGCCAACTGCCATCAAGCCCGCGCAGAAGCGATAGGTCGCGATGTCGCCGAAGCGTTCGCCCGCGCGCACGGCGATGATGGTCGACAGAATCCCGGCGGCGCCGAACAACGGCCAGAACCAGACGTAGCCGCCGTCGTCGCCCAGCACGCTCCGCGCGAGTACCGGCAGGAACGTGGCAGCCGTCACGTAACCGAAGCCGCACAGCCCATAGGAAAAGATGAGGCGTGCAATGCCCGGTGCCGGTCGCGACGATGCCGATGCGGTGGCCACCGGTGCGTGCACGTCCCGGTCGCCGGCGCGTGCCCACACCGCCAGGGCACACGCGCCGAGCAGAGCACCGTTCGCGAGCCAGGCGCCGGACGCACCGCCGCCACCGAGAGTCCAGAACGCGCACAGCAGGCCGGTGCCGATGATGCCCACGCCGGCACCACCGAACACGAAAGCGCTCCACTGCGGCCGTTGCGCCGCGGCGGCGTGACGCAGGCCCCACGCCGACGTGTGGATCAGCAGCCAGGCGGCCGTGATTCCCGCGACGGCGCGCAGCGCGAACCAGGCTTCGAGACTCGTCACCGTGGCCATGCCGGCGATGCTCAGCGTCACGCCAGCAAGGCCCAGCCGGATCGTGGCGCGCTCGGTGAGCCGCAGGCGCACGGCCGTCATCGCGCCGACCAGGTATCCAAGGTGGTTAGCGGCCGCGAGCCAGCCCGCGGCGACGATGGAAAGCCCGAAGTCCGACTGCATCAGCGGCAGGATCGGGGTGAACACGAAGCGGCCCGCGGTCGGAACCACGAACGCAAGCATCGCGAGCAGGACGGCGTGGCGGTGGGTGATCATGGGACGAAGGCAGCCAGCGTGGCCACGGGTCGCAGGTCGTCGGGCGTGGTCGTCCAATCCGGTGTCGAGACCCCGGTACCGATCAGGATGCCATCGATGCCGACACGGTTCGCGCCGCGGATGTCGGTCTCGAGCGTGTCGCCGATCATGCAGGCCGCGCGCGTGCCGATGCGGCGCAGGCCCTCCTCGTAGATCGGCCCATGAGGCTTGCCGAGGCGGACGAATCTGAGGTCCGGCCGATCGGGGTAGCGCAGCGCAAGAGCGCCTTCGAACATCGCAGCGAGCGTGCCGGCCGCGAAGCCGAAGGCGCCGATGCCGGCCGGATACACGAGGTCCGGGTTGGGTACGACCAGGTGCACGGCGGCGCCGCGATCCACCCGCGCGTACAGGCTGGATAGTGCGGCGTCCATGGTCTCGATGAACTCGAAGCCGCTCTCGTCGCCGATCACCAGCACGTCGAAATCCGCATGGGCCGGCACGATGCGGCCACCGGCCTCGAGCACGTAGTGCACGCTGTCGGGCGGACCCAGGACGGCGCAGGTTCTGCCCTTGAGGCCGTGGTGCTCGAAATGGGGTATCAGCAGCGAACCCGAGGTGACGACACGTTCCGCCGGCACGTCGATGCCCATGGCCTGCAGGCGGCGGGCCGTGGTCGACGGCAACTTGGCCGCATCGTTGGTGAGAACGCAGAACGGTTTGCGCAGGGTGTGCAACCGCTCGACGAATTGTGCTGCGCCGGGAAGCGGTCCGGCTTCGGTGACCAGGACGCCATAGGCATCGAGCAGAATACCTTCGTAGCGGGCGACGAGTTCGTCGACGGTGACGGATCGGGGAGCGGGCATCGGCGTTTTCCGGTGGAACCCGAGAGAGTAACCTACCGGGTCAGCACCATGCCTCGCTACGCCCTGTACTTTGCGCCGCCGAACGACAGTCCGCTGTGGGCCGCCGGGGTGCGTTGGCTCGGCCGCGACCCCGAGTCGCGCGAGATGATTGCGCCACCCACCGTGCATGGGCTGCCGCCAGCGCGTCAGCGGCAACTGACCGAATCGCCCCGTCGCTATGGCTGGCACGCCACGTTGAAGGCGCCGTTCACGCTGGCTGAAGGCTTTTCCATCGACGATCTGATCGTCGAGGTCGAGCGCTTCTGTGCGCGCCGTGAAGTGTTTCCCTTGCCGACGCTCGAGGTGGGGTCGCTCGAAGGCTTTCTCGCACTGGTACCGGCACGCACGGCAAATACGATGCAGGAACTCGCGGCTCAGTGCGTCGAGTTCTTCGATCCGCTGCGCGCGCCGTTGTCCCCGGCGGATCGTGCGCGCCGTGATCCGTCGATCCTGTCGGCACGCCAGCGCGACCATCTCGAACGGTGGGGTTACCCATACGTGATGGACGAGTTCCGGTTTCATTTGACGCTCACCGAGCGTCTGGGCGCGGCCGACGCCGCGGCGCTGCAGCCTTGGCTGGAACGCTATTTCGCCGAGGCGCTCGACGAGACTACGCAGGTCGACGGCGTCGCGGTGTTCGAGGAGCCGGCGGCGGGGAGCGCGTTCCGGCTGGTGCGAAGGGTCGGGTTCGGGGGGTAGGCCGGACACTCCCTGACTCTACGTCGGTGAAGCCCGATGTTTCGCTGCCCCCATCCCAACCTTCCCCCGGCTTCGCCGGGGG
>LNDQ01000117.1 GCA_001464695.1 Betaproteobacteria bacterium Ga0077523
GGACCCCAACTACGCCTATGGCCTGTTCTCGGTGAAGGCGCCGCCGGTGCCGAAAATGGACGACGTGATCGAAGGCGAAGTGCAGACGGCACAGGAGCCGACGGTAAAGAACCAGACGTCCGGTGCCTCCCACGACGTGATCCACTGGGCGGACGCACGCGAGCCGAAGATGCTCATCCGCAACTCGCCGGTGCAGTGCGCGAGCTGCTGGAAGAAGAAGAACTGAGGCAGCGCCCGTCGTAGCAACGGCATCGCCGCCTGCCTGGCGGCGCAGGGCGCCGCTCGACATCACAGTGTGGCCACTTCCCCCAGGACGAAGTCGTGGGGAAAGTGGGGGATGGGGCAACACCGCGCTGACGCGCCGCAGCGAAACCTGCCCGCCACCTGTTACGAGATGCTGCTTCGTCGTGCCCGCACGGGCCGATACACTGCACGCACAGCGTCGAACCGCATCCCGAGAATCCCCGCATGGCTGGCCGCAATTTCCTGTTCATCCCCGGACCCACCAACGTGCCCGACCGCGTCCAGAGCGCGATGATCGGCGCCATGGAGGACCACCGCTCGTCGCAGTTCCCCGAACTGGCCCATGCTGTGCTCGGCGGCCTGAAGAAGGTCTTCAAGACTGCCCAGGGCACACCGATAGTCTTCCCCGCCACCGGCACCGGCGGCTGGGAGGCCACGCTCACCAACCTGCTGTCGCCGGGGGAGTTGGTGCTCGCCGCGCGCCACGGCCAGTTCAGCCACAACTGGATCGAGATGGTGAAGCGCCTCGGCTTCCAGGCCGAAGTGGTCGATTGCGCATGGGGTGAAGGTGCGCCGGTCGAGCGCTTTCTCGAAATCCTCGAGAAAGATCAGGCGCACGCCATCAAGGCCGTGCTCACCACGCACAACGAAACCTCCACCGGCGTGGTGAGCGACGTGGCGGCAGTGCGCCGCGCGCTCGACGCAGCCCAGCACCCCGCGTTGTTGCTGGTGGACGCCGTGAGTTCGCTCGCGAGCATTGACGTACGTTTCGACGAGTGGGGCATCGACGGCTGCGTCGCGGCTTCGCAGAAGGGCCTGATGCTGCCGGCCGGGTTGGGCATCGTGTGCGTCAGCCCGAAAGCACTGGCAGCCCAGGAGAAGTCGACCCAGCCGCGCTATTTCTACGACTTCGGCAACATGATGCGTTCCAACGCCACCGGGTACTTCCCGTACACGCCGGCGCTCACGCTGCTGCGCGGCCTGCGCGAATCGCTTTCGATGATCGAGGAGGAAGGTCTCGACAACGTGTTCCAGCGCCACCGCCGCTTGGCGACGGGTGTGCGTGCTGCGATCGTCGACGGCTGGCAGCTCGGCCTGTGCGCCAAGGCGCCGAAGTGGTACTCCGATACCGTGTCCGCCATCGTCGTGCCGGAGGGCATCGACAGCGGCCGCATCATCGACATCGCGTTCCGTCGCTACAACCTGTCGCTCGGCACCGGGCTCGCGAAAGTGGCGGGCAAGGTGTTCCGCATCGCGCACATCGGCGATCTCAACGAACTGATGCTGCTCGGCGCGCTCGGCGGTGCCGAGATGGCCATGCTCGATGCCGGCATGACCATCGAGCCTGGCAGCGGCGTGGCCGCGGCGCAGAACTACTGGCGCGGGCACGAGGCCGCGCCGCAGAAGACGTCCGCGCGCAACGAAGCTGGCGTCGCCGCGCAGAAGAGCCCGCGCCGATGACGCACCGGGTCGTCCTGCTCGAGCGCGATTCCATCAAGGCGCACATCCGTCGTCCGAGTTTCGAACACACCTGGGCCGAGTATCCGTCGACCCACGCGGACGAAGTGGTCCCGCGCCTTGCCGAAGCCACCATCGCGCTCATCAACAAGGCGCAGCTGCGCGAGCCGGCGCTGGCGCAACTACCGAAGCTCAGGATGATCGCGGTGACAGCGACAGGCTACGACTGCATCGACGTCGAAGCCTGCCGCAAGCGCGGCATTGCCGTGGCGAACATCCGCAACTATGCGGTTCACACCGTCCCCGAGCATACGTTCGCGTTGATCCTCGCATTGCGGCGCAATCTGCTCGCGTACCAGCAGGACGTACGTAATGGCCTGTGGCAGAAGTCTTCCGCATTCTGCCTCTTCACGCACGACATCGGCGACCTGCATGGTTCGACGTTGGGCATCGTTGGTGAGGGTGCGATCGGTCAGGCTACCGCGGCCATTGGTCGCGGCTTCGGCATGCGCGTGCTGTTCGCCGATCACGCGCCGCCGAAGATGGAAGGCCTCGACTTCACGCCCTTCGACCAGGTGCTATCTGAATCCGATGTGCTGTCGCTGCATCTGCCTCTGACACCCGCTACCCGCGACATGATCGGTATCGAGCAGTTTCGAAAGATGAAACGCAGTGCACTGTTGATCAACACCGCGCGCGGCGGCTTGGTAAACGAAGCCGCGTTGATCCAGGCGCTCGACGAAGGTTTGATTGCAGGTGCGGGCTTCGACGTGCTCACGCAGGAGCCGCCGCCGGATAGTCATCCGCTGCTCAAGGTGAATCGGCCGAATTTCATCCTCACGCCGCACGTGGCCTGGGCCTCGAACGAGGCGATGCAGGCGTTGGCCGATCAATTGATCGACAACGTCGAGGCGTGGGCGGCGGGCAAGCCCCGACATCTGGTCACCTAGTCAGTCATCGACGCAGATCGTTCGTCGATCCGTAACCCATCTGTAAGCCCCGTCCTGAAAGAATCCCGAGGCGACGTCTGGCGAGTGTCATCGCCCGGCTTCGCACAAAGCGGCGGCGGTCGGTCCATGCCGCCCGATTCCAACGAAACTCGGGAGCTCACAAATGCAAGGCAACAAGAAATGCACGGGCACGTTGCGGAGGGGAGGCTTGCTGGCCGCGGCACTGGCGACCGCCGGATTGCTGGCAGCCATGCCAGCGCAGGCACAAGAGAAGCCGGTCGGCACCTTCGGCTGGTTCGGCGTCGGCAAGGCGCTCGAACTCGAGAAGGGGCACTGGTACTGGGTGGGCGAGTTCAGCGGCTCGTTCTTCAGCGACAAGGGCGCAGGCGGAATGATGCATCTGGCGGGTATCCGGTGCCCGGCGTACTTCGACGCGAACTTCAACACCAACAAGAGCAACGCGGGCGGCTACTGCATCATTCAGGACGCCGACGGCGATCAGGCCATCGCGTCGTGGAAGAACGCGGGGAATCCCGGCCCCGGCGGTCGCGGGCCCGGGACCTTCGAATGGACCTCGGGCACCGGCAAGTACAAGGGCCTCACCGGCAGCAACACTTTCGTCGGCGTCACCCAGATCAACTGGGCCGACGGCACCACCAGCGGTTACGCCACCTGGAACAAATGATCGCCCGACCGTAGCGAAACGACCCCACAGCCCCGCCAGCGCGGGGCGTTTTTTTGTCAGGCGCTCGCCAGGATCGTGTTGCGCACGATCGGATAGATCTGGTTCTGCCAGCGCTTGCCGCTGAACACGCCGTAGTGGCCTACGCCGGCCTGCATGTGGTGGCGCTTCATGTACGGGCGCACGCCGCTGCACAGGTCCTGAGCCGCCATGGTCTGGCCGAGCGCACAGATGTCGTCCTTCTCGCCTTCGATGGTGAGCAGCGCGGTGCGGCGGATCGCGCGCGGCTCCACCTTGGCTCCGCGCCACTTCAATTGCCCGAGCGGCAATGCGTATTCCTGGAAGACCGTGCGCACGGTCTCGATATAGAACTCGGCCGGGAGATCGAGCACGGCAAAGTACTCGTCGTAGAAATCCTTGGTGACCTGGGCCTTGTCGTGTTCACCGGCGGCGAGCTGCTCGTACATCTCGACGTGGGCCTTGATGTGGCGCTCCAGATTCATGGACATGAAGGCGGAGAGCTGCACGAAGCCCGGATACACGCGGCGCCCGCCGCCGGGGAACTTCGCCGGTACCGTCGCGATCAGGTTCCGCTCGAACCACTCGATCGGCTTGCTGGTCGCGAGCTCGTTGACCTTGGTCGGATTGATGCGGGTATCGATCGGCCCGGCCATGAGCGTGAGGCTGCGCGGCTGAGCGGGATTGCCGGCCTCGGCCATCACCGCGACGGCGGCCAAAGCGGATACACAGGGCTGGCAGACTGCCACCACATGGGCGCCCGGCCCCAGGAATTCGAGGAACCGGATGACGTGCTCGGTGTACTCGTCGAGCCCGAACCGGCCGTGTTCCAGACCGACGTCGCGCGCGTTGTGCCAGTCGGTGATGTAGACGTCGTTCTCGGGCAGCAACGTCTGGACCGTGCCACGCAGGAGCGTGGCGAAATGGCCTGAAAGGGGCGCGACCACCAGGACCCGCGGCTGCTCCGACGTCAGGTCCTTGCGGAACCGGAGCAGGGTCGCAAATGGCGTCACCAGCGCAGCCTCTTCCGTGACAGCGACCTCCTGGCCGGCGCAGGTCACGTGCGGAATCGCGAAGTCCGGCCGCCGGTGGCTGAGCGCGGCCCGGGAGAGCAGTTCGCAGGCCGCCGCCCACCGGCGGGTCATGCGGGCCCCGGGCCCGGCGTGCGGGCTGAGGGTCCTGGCCATGTCCCCGGCCAAGGTCCGGATCGGCTCGAAGAGGTCGGCGTGCGTCTGGTAGGCCTGATAAATCATGCGTGTTGTTCTATTCCGCACCGCAGCGTCATAATCCTCCCGACCTTCGCCGAAGGCGAATTGGCCAGGCAGGTCCCGACTGGCAGCGCCATTCTGCCTCAAGTTGATGCACCGCAGCGACAACCCCGCCGTAATCGCCCAGCAGGTCCCGACACCATGACCAAGGCAACGCTCACCATCAACAGCCGGAACTACGGGGCCTGGTCCCTGCGCGGGTGGCTGCTCTGCCGCATGGCGGGGCTCGACTTCACGGAGCACACCATTCCGAGCGACGACCCGTCGGTCCGCGCCGAATTACTGGCGCTGGCACCCTCGTTCCTGGTGCCGAAGCTCGAGCACGACGGCGTCACCGTGTGGGACACGCTGGCGATCGGGGAGTACCTCAACGAGATGTTTCCGGCAGCGGGGCTCTTGCCGGCCGACCGCAAGGCGCGCGCCCACTGTCGTGCCGTTTGCGGCGAAATCCACTCCGGCTTCAGCAACCTGCGCTCGGCGCTACCCATGAACCTCCGCGCGCGCTATGCCGAGTTTAAGGTATGGGCCGGCGCACAGGCGGACATCGGGCGCATCGATACCATCTGGCGCGAATGCCTGGCGGCGTACGGCGGCCCCTATCTCTTCGGCAAGCTCTCGATCGCGGATGCCATGTTCGCACCGGAGTGCACGCGCTTCACCACTTATGACGTGCCGCTCGACCCTGCCTGCAAGGCCTACTGCGAGCGCATACTTGCGCTTCCCGCCATGCAGGAGTGGTACGCGGCGGCGCAAGGCGAGCCGGACGACCTCGAAGAGCTGGACGCCGAGTTCTAAGAACAAGACTGGAGGATCGTGATGCACCAACTCGTGATCCGCGGCGGCACAGTCGTCGACGGCACTGGCACGCCGTGCCGCGAAGCGGACGTCGCCATCGATGGCGGCACCATCACCGCGGTCGGCAGCAACCTTGGTCAAGGCAAACGCGAGATCGATGCGCGTGGCCTGCTGGTCACCCCCGGTTTCGTCGACATCCACACCCACTACGACGGACAGGCCACCTGGGATCCGTTCCTGACGCCCTCTTCCTTGCACGGCGTCACCACGGCCGTGATGGGCAATTGCGGTGTCGGATTCGCGCCGGTCCGCCCCGGCACCGCGCCGGCGCTGATCAACCTGATGGAAGGGATCGAGGACATCCCCGGCACCGTGCTGGCCGAAGGCGTCAAGTTCAACTGGCAGTCATTTCCCGAGTATCTCGACGTCCTCGACCGGGCGCCGAAGGTGTTCGACATCGGTGCGCAGATGCCGCACGCAGCGCTGCGCTATTTCGCGATGGGCGAGCGCGGTCTGGATCATGCCTCGCAGCCCACGGACGACGAGATCGCCACCATGGGTGAGCTGCTCGAAGAATCGCTGCGCGCCGGCGCTCTCGGCTTCACCACGTCGCGCACCATCAAGCATCGCGCGCGCGACGGTCGCTCGACCCCAAGCCTCTCCGCGCGCGAGCGCGAACTGTTCGGCCTGGCTGCGGCAATGAAGCGCGCGGGTCGCGGCGTGATCGAAGTGAACTCGGATTTCGGCGAAGGCGAGTTCGACATCCTGCAGGCTGCTGCCGTCGCAGCCGGACGGCCCCTGTCGATCCTGCTGGTCCAGGTGAGCAACGCACCCGACCTGTGGCGCGAAACCCGTGACCGCATTCGTGCTGCCCGCGCAGCAGGCCTCGACTTCACCGGTCAGGTCGGTAGCCGACCGATCGGCGTGATGTGGGGCCTCGAGACCAGCCTGAATCCGTTCTCGACGCATCCGGCGTGGATCGCGCTCTCGCACCTGACACCGCGAGAGCGCTACGATCGGATCATGCGCGACCCGGACCTGCGCCGCGTGCTGGTGGAGGATCGCCCCGCCGACGACCACACGCGCATGATCGACGCCGCGTTGCCTCGTACCTATTCCCTGGACGAGAGCTACGACTACGAACCGAACACGAACGACAGCATCGCGGCACGTGCTGCGCGGATGAACGTCGATCCCTGGTCGCTCGCCCTCGACACCATGCTGGAGGACAACGGCAAGCGGCTGCTGACCCACACCTTCGAGAATTACTTCTGGGGCGACCTGGAAGCCATTCGCGAAATGATCGACGACGACTGCACGGTCATGGGTCTGGGCGACGGGGGCGCGCACGTGTGCACCATCTGCGATGCGAGTGCGCCCACCTTCGTGCTCACCCACTGGGCGCGCGATCGCAAGCGCGGCGAACGCATCCCGCTGGAGTATCTGGTCCGCAAGCAGACCGCGGCCTCGGCGCGGTCCTACGGGCTGCTCGATCGCGGCCTGCTGGCCCCCGGCTATCGCGCCGACGTGAACGTGATCGACTTCGATCGCCTCAAGGTCATGCCGCACGAAGTGGTGTACGACCTGCCGGCGGGCGGCAAGCGCCTGATGCAGCGCGCGCAAGGCTACCGGCACACGTTGGTCGCCGGCGTCGAAACGGTGTGCAACGACGAGCACACCGGCGCGTTGCCAGGACGGCTGTTGCGCTAGCCTCCGAACGCTAGCGCGTAGCTTTGCGCAGCTGACTCGGCGACAGTCCGAACTGCCGCCGGAACGCACGGCTGAAGTGCGCTGCGTCGCTGAACCCCCAATGAAACGCCACCGCCGACACCGGTACGTCGGGCGCATGCAGCAATTGCTGGCGACAGCGGGTCAAGCGCTCCTGCCAGATCCAGCGCTCCACCATCAAGCCGTTCTCTTCGAACACGCGATGCAGCTGCCGCGTTGAAATGCCGTGCGCCGCCGCGATGCGTGGCGGCGCGAGTTCGGGTTCCGCCAGGTGCAGCAGCATGAAGTCCTGGATGCGCGCGAGCAGATCCTGGTGCCGGGACGACGCCTGCTCGCGCAGTTCGCCATCGTCCGGTGCGAGCGCCATCCCCAGCAGATCGATCGTCGTCGCGAGGAGGCCGGGCACCTGCGTATCGTGCAGTCGCTTGCGTTCGCGGGCGAGCACGCGCAGGTGATTCGCGAACAGTGCACCCGGTCCGCTCGCACCGCTGACGGTACGCGCGACGTGATCTTCGGCTCGCGGCAGCACGCCGGTCAGCAGTCGCTGCGGCAACAGCAGCGTGACTTTCGACAGTTTCGCCCCCACGGCAAACTCGATCGGCCGACGACTGTCCCAGAGCGTGAAATCACCCGGGCCCAGCAGCGCTTCGCGGCCTGCCTGGCGCACGCGCTCGACGCCATCGACGACGTGCAGCACGCCGAAGTACTCCGCATCGGAACGGCCGATCTCGCCCGGTGTTCGCGCACCGTCGCAAGGATCGCAGCTACAGGTCACCACGCGCGCGGCACCGAGGCGATGCGCTTCGAGCGTGGCCGAGTAGGCGCCCTCCCGACGCTTCGGCATCGCCCACGCGAGGTGCGTCTCGTTGACGGCGTCGCGCCAACCCGCGAACTGCCGGGCCGGGGCGATGCGGTGCGTCGACCATGTCGTCGATTGTGCCGAGTCCATCGTGCCTCTCCTCAGGGTGAACCACCCGGACTGGCGCCGCCGCTTCTTCGCTGTGGATCAAGTCCGCTGGCGTGCCGGGACAAGACGTCGTGCGCAGTCCGTTTCGATAATAGCGCCGATTCCGTCGCTGCCGTCCAAGCGGCTGAAGCTTTCCGCACATGACACGCACGAGGAGACTTCAATGGGTGCAGCAATGTCAGACGAGATCCTGCTTCGCACGAGCGACATGCCGTGGATCAATTTCGGCGCAGGCATCGACTACAAGATTCTGCGGACCAGCGCCGAGACCGGCGCGTGGACCGTGTTGTTCCGCTGCGCGAAGGGCTCCAGCTTCGCACCGCATAGGCACTACGGCGCCGGCGAGTACTTCATGTTCAAGGGCGCGATGGAGTACCGCATGGGAGGGGCGAAGGCCGGGGACTACGGCTATGAACCGCTCGGCGTCTTCCACGAACACACCGAGTTCATCGAAGACTCGGAGCTGTGGTTCACGAACTACGGTCCGATCGCGTTCGTGAATCCGGACGGATCGGTGGCGATGCTGCTCGACTGGAAGTTCTTCGCCGATCAGCAGGCGGCGGCGCAGGGGGCCGCGGCTTCGCGCAAGGCGGCTTAGGTTACGTTCGCCAGGGTGGTTCGGTAGGGCCGTTGCCCCCATCCCAACCTTCCCCCACCGCAGGTGGGGAAAGGAGTGCACGGCTCCCTCCCCCGGCTTTGCCGGGGGAGGGTTGGGGTGGGGGCAAGCTACGCGATCGCCGCCGCGATCGCCTTCCCCATGTCCTCGGTATTCGCCTTGCCCCCGACATCGGGCGTGCGCGGACCGTCGGCGAGCACCGCTTCGATGGCGCGAACGATGGCGGCAGCCGCTTCGACGTGACCCAGATGCTCGAGCATCATCGCGCCGGACCAGATCTGTCCCACGGGATTCGCAATCTTCCTGCCGTAGATATCCGGCGCCGACCCATGCACCGGTTCGAACAATGACGGGAACTTGCGCTCCGGATTGATGTTGCCCGAGGGTGCCACGCCGATGGTGCCCGCCGTCGCCGGACCGAGATCGGAGATGATGTCGCCGAAGAGATTCGAAGCGACGATGACGTCGAAGCGCTGCGGATTCAGCACGAGCTGGATGGTGAGACCGTCGATGTGATACTGGCTCGTCTTGATGTCCGGGTACTGCTTGCCGATCGCGGCAAAGCGCTCGTCCCAGTAGGGCATGGTGATCGAGATGCCGTTCGACTTCGTGGCCGAGGTCACCAGCTTGCGCGGCCGCTTCATCGCGAGATCGAAGGCGAATTTCATGATCCGGTCGACACCCTTGCGCGTGAAGATCGACTGCTGCATCGCCATTTCGCGTTCGGTACCCTCGAACAACCGCCCGCCCACCGCGGAATACTCGCCTTCGGTGTTCTCGCGCACCACCCAGTAGTCGATGTCGCCCAGCTTGCGTCCCGCCAGGGGGCAGGCGATGCCCGGCAGCAATCGCACCGGCCGTAAGTTCACGTACTGGTCGAAGCCTCGGCGAAACAGGATCAGCGAATCCCACAACGACACGTGATCGGGAACCTTGGCTGGCCAGCCGGTCGCGCCGAAGAAGATGCAATCGTGGCCGCCGATGCGGTCGCGCCAGTCGGGCGGCATCCACCAGCCGTGGCGATCGTAGTTGTCGCAGCTCCAGTCAAAGTGGTCGAACGCGATGTCGATGCCGAATTTGCGGGCGGCAGCGTCTACGACGCGCACGCCTTCGGGCATCACTTCCTTGCCGATGCCGTCACCCGCGATGACGGCGATTCTCGTTGCACCCATGACTAGGACCCCTGACGGACGCGAGTTCGGAAAGCGGGCGAGTGTACCGGCAACGCCTGCCCTGCGATCCGGGCTCGCGTTTCGTGGGGCTTGACGAGAATTCGATATTTCCACGATCATGGAAACATGGAACAGAAAACTGCAGTCCTGGCCTTGGCCGCACTGGCCCAGGAAACCCGCCTTGGCGTGTTTCGCCTGCTGGTGCAGCAAGGCGAAAGCGGCCTCGCCGCCGGCGAGATCGCGGCGGCACTGGGGCTCGCTCCGGCCACGCTTTCCTTTCATCTGAAGGAGTTGGCGCACGCACGCCTGGTTCGGTCGCGCCAGGACGGCCGCTTCATCTACTACGCCGCCGACTACGCCGGGATGAATCAGTTGCTCGCGTTCCTCACCGAGAACTGCTGCGCCGCCGATGGCGCTGCCTGCGCACCGGGCTCCGTCTGCGCTCCTGTCACAAAACCCCGCAATGCTTCGCGAAAGGTGAAACCATGAAACGCTTCCACGTCCATGTCGCGGTCGACGATCTCGCCGCCAGCACCCGCTTCTATTCCGCCCTGTTCGGGTTGAGCCCGACGGTACGGAAAGACGACTACGCCAAGTGGCAGCTCGACGACCCCCGGGTGAATTTCGCGATCTCGCAGCGGGGCAATCCGGCGGGAGTGAATCATCTGGGCATCCAGACCGACGACGATGCCGAACTGGAAGCGCTGCAGGCGCAACTGGCGCGGGCCGAGGTCGACGCCGTGGCCGAGTCAGGCGTGGCCTGCTGTTACGCACGATCGAACAAGTACTGGGTGACCGATCCCACCGGCATCGCGTGGGAAACGTTCCACACGCTCGGTGAAGTGCCGACTTTCAATGGCGCACCCGAGGAGACGAAGGAAGCGGCCGCCTGTTGCACGCCCGCCGTGGCAGTGCCCGCGAAAATCGAAGTGCGGTCTCGCACGCCGGCCAAGGCATAAGGTCATGGGCACGGAAACGCCAGCCACCCCCATGAACGTGCTATTCCTCTGCACGGGCAACTCCGCGCGGTCGATCCTCGCCGAAGGGCTGCTCGCGGACTTGGGCAAGGCGCGCTTCCGCGCCTTCAGTGCCGGCAGTCATCCGACCGGCACAGTGAACCCGCTCGCCGTCGAGATACTGCAGAAGAATCGACTCGCGACCGAAGGTCTGCGCAGCAAGAGCTGGGAAGAATTCGCACGACCCGGCTCGCCAGCGCTCGATTTCGTGTTCACGGTCTGCGACAACGCGGCCGGCGAAGTGTGTCCGGTCTGGCCGGGCCAGCCGGTCACGGCGCACTGGGGTGTCGACGATCCCGCGGCGGTGGAAGGCGACGAAGCCGCTAGACGCCGGGCGTTCCTCAACGCCTACACGACCCTGCGCACGCGCATCCAGCTCTTCGTCAATCTTCCGCTCACATCGCTCGACCGGCTGGCGCTCACGCAGCGCTTGGGCGACATCGGCCGGGCATGAGCGTCGCGGCCATCACGACCTTCGCTCGACCGCCACTCGCGCAGGTCGAGCGCCTGTTGAACGATGCCGGACTGCCCACTGCCGATCTCACGAGTGCTCGTCTAGAGGACTTCTTCGGTATCGGCTCCCCCAATGCATTGGCGGGCGTGGTGGGGGTCGAGCTTCTGGGAAGCGCAGCGCTGGTCCGTTCACTCGCCGTCGCTCCCGACCAGCGCTCGCACGGCTTCGGCAAGGCGTTGGTGAATGCCGCGGAGCGCCACGCGCGGTCCAAGGGTGCGACCGACCTCTACCTCCTCACCAACTCCGCGGAGCAGTTCTTCGAAGGGCTCGGGTACAAGCGTGCTGAGAGGACCACCGCGCCGGAGGCGATTCGGCGAACGCGCGAGTTCGCGGCGCTGTGTCCGGCCAGCGCGGTGTTCATGATCAAGCATTGCGCGCCGGCCGATCGCTCGGCCTGATCTTGTCGCTGTTTCCATGACACTGTTCGAGCGGTGGTTGAGCCTGTGGGTGGCGTTGTGCATCGTTGCCGGCATAGCGGTCGGCCATCTCCTGCCGGGCCCGGTGCGCGCACTCGGGGCCATGGAGGTGACACATGTCAACTTGCCGGTAGGCGCTCTCATCTGGCTGATGATCGTGCCGATGCTGCTCAAGGTGGATTTCGGCGCGCTCGGACAGGTGAAGCGGCACGCGCGCGGCATCGGCGTCACGCTGTTCGTGAACTGGCTGGTAAAGCCGTTCTCCATGGCGCTGCTCGCATGGCTGTTCGTGAAGCACCTGTTCGCGCCGTGGCTGCCCGCCGGGCAGATCGACAGCTACGTGGCCGGGCTGATCCTGCTCGCGGCGGCACCGTGCACCGCGATGGTGTTCGTGTGGAGCCGGCTCACCCGCGGCGACCCGTTGTTCACCCTGTCGCAGGTGGCGCTCAACGACACGATCATGATCTTCGCGTTTGCGCCGATCGTCGCGCTGCTGCTGGGCGTGGCCTCGATCAGCGTCCCGTGGGACACGTTGCTCACCTCGGTGGTGCTCTACATCGTGGTCCCGGTGATCGCCGCGCAGGCATGGCGCAGGGCGGTGCTTGCACGGGGTGGTACAGCTGCGCTCGACGCACTGCTCGCGCAACTGCAGCCCTGGTCCATCGGCGCGCTGCTGCTCACGCTCGTGCTGCTGTTCGCCTTCCAGGGCGGGCGCATCCTGGATCAGCCGCTCGTGATCGCACTGCTCGCGGTACCGATCGTGGTTCAGGTCATCTTCAACGCAGCTCTCGCCTACGGGCTCAATCGCTGGGTCGGCGAAGCGCACAACGTCGCCTGCCCCTCCGCGCTGATCGGCGCATCGAATTTCTTCGAACTGGCAGTGGCGGCTGCCATCAGCCTCTTCGGCTTCGAATCCGGTGCCGCACTCGCCACTGTCGTGGGCGTCCTGATCGAAGTGCCGATGATGCTGCTGGTGGTGCGTGCGGTGAACGCGAGCCGCGGCTGGTACGAATCGCCGGTTACATCGCCGCCAGTACGTCGTAGCCGGTGAGGATGTAGGTTTTGCCGGCGGGAAAATCCCGGACCAGGACTGCCGGGCTTTCCGGCGTGATCATCGGTGCCAGCAGCGGCACCGGCGTTTCGATATCCACGTAGCGGAACGGCGGCCCCATGATGGAACGCACCGGTGCGGTGTGCACCTTCGGATCCTTCACGATGCTCGCGTAGGCGTGCAGCTCGGAAAGCGAGCCGACGATGCGCTCGTGGCGGGTGATCGGAATCTGCGAGAAATCGTTAGTGCGCATGCGCTGCACCGCCTGGTCCACGGTATCGGTGTCTTCGACACCCACCACGTCCGTGACCTTCTTGTTCTTCACGAGGTCGCGCGCGGTGGGGCCACCGATGTTCTCGTAGCCCATCATGCGCATCCAGTCGGGATTGAACATCTTGCCGACGTAGCGCGTGCCGTGGTCGTGGAAGATCACGACGACGGTCTCGCCCGCCTTGAAGCGGTCCTTGACCTGCAGCAGTCCGGCGATCGCCGAGCCGGCCGAGTTGCCGACCCAGATGCCTTCCTGCTTCACGATCTCGCGCGTCCAGATGGCCGCGTCGCGATCGGTGACTTTCTCGAAGTGGTCGATCACCGAGAAGTCGACGTTCTCCGGCAGGAAGTCCTCGCCGATGCCCTCGGTGACGTACGGATAGATCTCCTGCTTGTCGAAGACGCCGGTCTCCTTGTACTTCTTGAACACGGAGCCGTAGGTATCGATACCCCACACCTTGATGCCGGGCTTCTTCTCCTTGAGATAGCGCCCGGTGCCGCAGATCGTGCCGCCGGTGCCCACGCCCACGACCAGATGATCGATGCGGCCTTCGGTCTGCTCCCAGAGTTCCGGGCCGGTGGTCTCGTAGTGCGCCTGCGAGTTGCTGAGATTGTCGTACTGGTTCGCCTTCCAGGCGTTCGGCGTTTCCTGCACCAGGCGCGACGATACCGAGTAGTAGGAGCGCGGATCTTCCGGCTCGACGTCCGTCGGGCAGACGATCACTTCCGCCCCGAACGCCCGCAACGCATCGACCTTCTCGCGCGACTGCTTGTCGGTGGTCGTGAAGATGCACTTGTAGCCCTTCACGATGGCGGCAATGGCGAGCCCCATGCCGGTGTTGCCGCTCGTGCCTTCGATGATCGTGCCGCCAGGCTTGATGAGCCCCTTGCGCTCGGCGTCCTCGATCATCTTGAGCGCCATCCGGTCCTTGATGCTGTGGCCGGGATTGAAGGTTTCCACCTTCGCGTAGACCGTGGCCTTGATGTCACGGGTGATGCGGTTCAAGCGCACCAGCGGCGTGTGGCCGATGGTGCCGAGGATGCTGTCGTGGACGTTGGCGGGCATGGGAGGCGTTCCGGGTCGGTCGGGGGCGAGCCGTCCGCGCCTGGTGCAGCGAACAGCGAATCTCAGCATACCGCATGCGGAAGGATTTTCGTCGCCGCCCGGTCGATGGCAATATCCCGGCCGTGGGGTCCAAGATCGAGCGCAAGCACCTGGAAGCCGACGCGGTGCGCAACGCCATGCGCGCGGCCGGGCACGGCGCCATGCTCATGCCCGATGCCGCACTCGACGCGTCGCTTGCCGCCACCATGGCGCGGCATCCGGCAGACGCACCGGTGTGGATCTTCGGCTATGGATCGCTGATCTGGAATCCGTTGTTCCCTTTTGCCGAGCGACGAGTAGCGCGTGCGTTCGGCGTGCATCGAGGTTTCTACCTCTGGTCGCAAGTGAATCGCGGCACACCGGAGATCCCGGGCCTCGTACTCGGTCTCGACCGCGGCGGCCAATGCGGCGGTGTCGCCTATCGCCTCGACCTCGGCACCCTGGATGCGGAGCTCCGCTTGCTCTGGCGGCGCGAGATGGTGCTGGGCGCCTACCAGCCGCGCTGGCTCGAGGTCCGCACCGAGGCGGGGCCGGTGCGCGCCATCGCATTCGTCGTCAACCGCCAGCACGTTGCGTACTGCGGGCGACTGGACGACGACCGGATCGTGCAGGTGGCGCTCGCCGCGCGCGGTCACTACGGTCCATGCGCCGACTACCTGCTCGAGACCGCCGCGGCGCTGGCGCACCACGGCATCGCCGATCGCTATCTCGATCGACTGGTCCGGCGCCTGCGGGCCGCGCAGGACGCCATCTGACTGCTACGCGCGCGCCATCACCCGGCGACCGAGGCGCATCAACAGGAAAGTCGCGATCGCGAGATTGAGCACGTTCCACAGGACGCCGTGCACGAACGCGACCTTGTAGGACCCGCTCACGTCGAACATCACGCCCGACATCCAGCCGCCGAAGGCCATGCCGAAGATGGTGGCGGTGATGGTCGCGCCGACCCGGGCGCCCGCCTCCTTCGGCGAGAAGTACTCGCGGATGATGATCGCGTAGGACGGCACGATGCCGCCCTGGAACAACCCGAACATTGCCGAGATCAGGTACAGCGACACGATGCCGTTGAACGGGATGAACAACAGCAGCGCCAGACCCTGCAGCGCCGAGCCCAGGATCAGCGTGCGCAGGCCACCGACGCGATCGGATATCCAGCCGAAGGTGAGCCGGCTCACGATGCCGCAAGCGAGCATGACCGACAGCATCTGCGCACCGCGCGCCGGTCCGTAGCCGAGATCGGAGCAGTAGGCGACGATGTGGACCTGCGGCATCGACATGGCCACACAGCAGGCGAAGCCCGCGATCATCAGCAGCACCTGTAGTGCGCGCGGCGAAAGACCGAGCGCCGCCGCGGAGTTGGTGCTTCCGGCAACGGACGTCGTGGCGTGCGCCGGCGGCTTGCGACGCAACGCCAGCGACAGCGGCAGCATGGTCGCGAGACAGAAGAGGCCAATGCCGAAATAGGTACTGCGCCAGCCGACGTTCGCGATGAAATGCTGCACGATCGGCGGCCAGATGGTACCCGCGAGATAGTTGCCGCTCGCGAAGATGCCCACCGCGATGCCGCGCCTGCGCTCGAACCACTGGGAAGTGTCGGCAAGCAGCGGAGCGAAGGTCGCCGAACTGCCCACGCCGATCAGCACGCCCTGCACGATCGCGAACTGCCACAAGCTCGAGGCGTTCCCGGCCACCAGATAGCCGATCGCGAGCGCGCAGGTGCCGCCGATCACGGGAAACATGATCCCGGCCCGATCCGACCAGCGGCCCATGGCGATGCCACCCACGCCGAACAGGATCATCGTGAGTGTGTACGGCAAGGAGGCCTCGCCGCGCGCGACCCCGAATTCCGCCTGCACTGTCGGCAGCGCCACTACGACCGACCACATGCCCACCCCGCCGATCGTCGACAACGTCAATCCCGCCACTAGACGCCACCAGGCCGTGGCCGAATCCGTCACCGGCGCTATCGCTTGTTCCAACTCGGGTCTCCTCCTCGTCGTTATCCCGCCATTCTGCCCGGTCGCAGGAAGTTGTGGCAGCGCCCGGCCAGTGCGAGTAGATTGATCGAACGCCCGACGTTGTGCAGTGCCCGACGGGAGAACCGGTTATGCAACTGAAACGCGCTTTTGCAGTCGCGGCTTTCTCGACGATCGTTTCAGTTCAGGCCATGGCCGCGATCGAAGTGGACGAGGCGACCTATCCCGGCGCCGGAGGTGACTACAACAACCTCCTGCTCCTGATCCCGCCGGTCACTTTCGCGCTGGCGGGCGGGACCAACCTGTTTCACGGCACGATCGTTTCAGGCACTCCGAACGACAGCGGTGACACGGTGCTTCTGGATATCGGCCCGCTCGAGACCATCACGGCGGTGCGGATCACTTTCGCGACCAACGCCATCGATCTCAACCCGGTGGGCATCAATCAGGGAACGCGGCTGGTCCTCGATACGGCCAGTTCGTCCAATCCCACGCCGATACTCGATCTCGCCATCACAGGCAGGCCGGACGGACCCGTAGTGTTCTCGTCGAACCCGCTCACGCAAGGCCCGGATCTTTACAATCTCACGTTGCTGACCGGGGTACTGGCCCTTGCCGACAACACGAGGGTCGGATACACCATCGCGATCGACGTGGTCGCCATCCCGGAACCCACCACCTGGGCCTTGCTCGCGATCGGCCTTGGCACACTGGCGTTCGGCGTGCGGCGACGCGTCAGCTGACCCTCAGATCGCTGCACTCGAAGGCGTACAACGATCAGGTCGCCGCGCTGTCGTCCGTGGCTGATTTCAGCCCGGCTGCTGCGCGCGCGCGCACCTTTGCGGCAATGTACTCGCTGTGCGGTACATAGAGCAGATCGGCCACCTTGCGCACGAGATGCTGCTCCCAGGCACTCAGTTCGGCATCGGCGAAGGCAACCCGCCAGAGATGTTCGATCACGCTCACCTTCTGCTCCGCGGAGAAACTGCGGTTGAGCAGCGAGGTGAACTGATACAGATCGGCCGCCTGCCGCGCTTCCTGCTCCGCGAGCCGGATCAGTTCGTCGGCTTCCGCCCCCGATAATCCGAAACTCGCATGGACTGCACGCAGCACGGCTGTGCGCTCGGCGGGATCGATGTCGCCGTCCATGCGGACCACTTCCACCAGCAGCGCGGCGGTTGCCACTTCGATCGAATGCCGCTCAGTACCTGGTCTGGCTGAAGTTCCTACGTGCTTCTCGAAGAAATCGCGAATCGCGTCGAGCATGGAATCGGTCTCGGGAATCGGGTTCAGGTCATCGCCAGCCGGCGCTTGCGGTTCGGCGGCGGAAACGCGCGATCGATCTCGGCCAGTTCCTCGGCGGTGAGTTCGATCTCGGCGGCAGCGAAGTTCTCGCGCAAGTGGTCCTCGCGCACTGCCTTGGGGATGGCGATCACGTCCGGATGACGCATCACCCAGGCCAGTGCGACCTGGGCCGCAGTGGCTCCACGCCGGGCGCCGATGGCGGCGAGCGACTTGTCGTTCGCCGCCGCACCCTGGTCGATCGGGCAATAGGCCATCAGCGGCACCCGATGCCGGCGCTGCCAGGGCAGCAGATCGAACTCGATCCCGCGCTCCGAAGCCGAGTAATAGACCTGATTCGCCGCGCAGGCCGTGCCGCCCTTGGCATGCCACAGTTCCTCCAGGTCGCCGGCGTCGAGATTGCTGACGCCCCAATGCCGAATGCGCCCCGCAGCTTCGAGCGCCGCGAAGCCCTCGATGGTGGCTGCCAGCGGATGCTGCCCGCGCCAATGCAGCAGGTACAGGTCGAGGTGGTCGATGCCGAGACGTTTCAGGCTGCGCTCGCACGCGCTGATGGCCCCCTGACGGCTGGCGTTGTGCGGGTAGACCTTGCTCACGATGAAGAGCTCTTCGCGACGCACGACGCGGCTGGCGAACGCGTCGGCCAGCGCCGCGCCGATCACCTCTTCGGCGCCGCCGTCGCCGTACATCTCGGCCGTATCGATGAGGCGGTAGCCCGCTTCCAGGGCGCAACGCACCGCCGCGATCTCCTGCTTGCGCGACCGGGCGTGCTCACCCATACGCCATGTTCCCAAGCCGAGCGCGGGCACCTTCTGGCCCGCCGGCAGCGTCACCATCTTCATGAGTATCGATCCCTTCAGGATTCCTGCGGCAATTCTGACAGTATCCGTTGACGACTTGCAGGCCGGCCTCCACATCGGTCCGGTTCCATCAAGTAAGATCGCGACCTCATGGCCGAACCCGACAGCTGGTCGTTTCCGCCCGAACTGCAGCCGAGCGCCGGCGAACTGCGTTTCGATCTCGCTTCGACGCTGGACGGCGTCGTCCGGTTGCGCGCGGAGATCCCCGAGGATGCGTTCACCGCCTCCATTCTCGGTACCGAACGTTTCGGCAGCGGTGTGGTGATCGGCGAGGACGGCCTCACGCTCACCATCGGCTACCTCATCACGGAAGCCGAGTCGATCTGGCTCACCACCAACCGCGGCACGGTCGTGCCCGGGCACCCGCTCGCCTACGACTTCGCCACGGGATTCGGGCTGGTCCTGCCGCTCGGCAAGCTGGGCGTGGCGCCGCTGCCGCGGGGCACGAGCACGCAGATCAACGTCGACGACGATGTGTTCGTGATCGGGCACGGCGGCCGTGGCCATGCCTTGCGGGCACGACTGCACGACAAGCGCGAGTTCGCCGGCTACTGGGAGTACCTGCTGGACCAAGCGCTGTTCACGGTACCCGCCCATCCGCACTGGAGCGGTGCTCCGCTGGTGAGCATCGACGGCCGGGTGATCGGCATCGGCTCGCTGCTGGTGCAGGAAGAGGTGGACGGCAATTCCATGCAGGGCAACATGTTCGTCCCCATCGACCTGCTGGCGCCGATCCTCGACGATCTGGTGAACACCGGGCGCTCATCCCTGACATCGCGCCCCTGGCTCGGCATGTACACCCAGGAGGCCGACGGGCAGTTGATGGTGGCCGGGCTCGCCGACGACGGACCGGCCCAGAATGCGGGCGTACGCGCCGGCGACCTCGTGCTCGAAGTGGCCGCGGGACGGGTCACCTCGCTCGCGGACATGCTGCGAAAGATATGGCGCCTGGGCCCGGCAGGGACCGAAGTTCCCCTCACTCTCGGCCGGGACGGTGCCCTCGCCCATGTGCGGGTGCGCTCGGCCGATCGCAGCGACTATCTTCGCAAGCCGCGCCTGCATTGACACGCAGGCCGCTGGGCGCGGCCTGACCGAGGCAGGATCCGGCACCTCGGTGCGCTACCATGCGCGCCGGACTGGAGTTCAATCAGGGGGAGAAGCATGACCACACCAGGAAAAGTCGCCATCGTCACCGGCGCCGGCACCGGCATCGGCAAGGCTGTCGCCGTCACGTTGCTGAAGAACGGCTATCGGGTGGCACTCGCCGGCCGCCGGCCGGAGCCGCTCGCGGAAGCCATCGCCGAATCAGGAGCCGGTGCGGATCGGGCCCTCGCCGTGTCGACCGACGTCACGCAACCGGATTCGGTCGCGGCACTGTTCGCGAAGGTTAAGGCGACCTGGGGACGCCTCGACGTCCTCTTCAACAACGCCGGCGTCAGTGCGCCCGGCGTGATGCTCGAGGACCTCACGTTCGAGCAATGGAAGAACGTCGTCGACATCAACCTGACCGGCCCGTTCCTGTGCACGCAGGCGGCGTTTCGCATCATGAAGGACCAGAATCCGCAGGGCGGCCGCATCATCAACAACGGCTCGATCTCGGCCCATGCGCCACGGCCCAACTCCGCGCCCTACACGTCGACGAAGCACGCGATCACGGGCCTCACCAAGTCGACGGCACTGGACGGCCGCAAGTACAACATCGCCGCCGGGCAGATCGACATCGGCAATGCCGCCACCGCGATGATCGCGCGCGCGGCCAAGGGTGTGCCGCAAGCGAATGGATCCATCGAAGTGGAGCCGTTGATGGATGTGCAGCACGTGGCCGATTCGGTGTTGCTCATGGCCAATCTGCCGCTGGAGTCCAACGTGCTCACTATGACAGTGATGGCAACCAAGATGCCGTTCGTCGGGCGGGGCTGAGTCGAATGGGGGCGGAGAACGAAGCGGCACTTCGACGACCGCTTGGCCCCCATCTGCCCCCATCCCAGCCTTCCCCCACCTGCGGTGGGGGAAGGAGTGCAGCGAAGCGCCGGCTATGCCGGGGGAGGGCGGAGGGAGGGGGCAAACGCCCCGACCTCGATCACCGCCGCTGCAATAACCCGCTGATCCGATCAGCCGCCTCTCGCAGCGGCGGCAGGAACTTCTTCACCATCTGCGCGGCCGGCGTGCGGTTCGCCTGACCGCTGATGTTCATCGCCGCGATGATGCGGCCGTTGCGATCCCGGATCGGCGCACTGATGGAAACCAGGCCCTCCTCGAGTTCCTGGTTCACCATGGCCCAGCCCTTCTCGCGCACTTCGCAGATCAGCTTCTTCAGTTCCGCGCGGTCGGTGACCGTGCGGTCGGTGCGCGGTCGCAGATCCGACTTCTTCAGCACGGCATCGATCTCCGCATCGCTCAAGCCGGCGAGCAGCACGCGCCCCATAGACGTGCAGAACGCGGGCAGCCGGCTGCCGAGTCCGAGGCTGATGGTCATGATCTTCGACGTGGGGATGCGCAGCACATAGACGATGTCGGTGCCGTCGAGTACCGAAGCGGAGCACGATTCGTGGATCTCGTTCACGAGGCGTTCCATGATCGGCTCGGCGAGATTCCAGAATGGCATGGACGAGAGGTACGCGAACCCCAGGTCGAGGATGCGTGCCGTCAACCGGAACTGGCGACCGTCCAGCGCGACGTAGCCGAGTTGCACCAGTGTCAGCAGGATGCGCCGCGCGCCGGCGCGCGTCAGGCCGGCAGCGTCCGCCACTTCCGACAGCGTCATCGTCGGCCGTTCGCCGTTGAACGCGCGGATCACCGCGAGCCCGCGCGCGAACGACTGCACGTAGCCGTCGCCCGGCCGTGGATCGCCCTCCGCGCCGTCTTCGAGTTCGGCCGCGTTGCCCTCGCCCGTCTCCATCGATTCCCCTCCGCCCGGAAGCGCCATCCGGCGCTCAAGAAGTTCTAATTACGAACATCTGTTCTCTAATCGAAAAACAGCTTGACAGGCTTTTTTTCGCCCGCCTAGACTGCGTTCAAATAAAGAACAGCCGTTCGGGATGCGAACTCTGCACGATTTCGTGCTCGATGGCGATGCCGTGATCGCGGTCGGTGGGGTGCGCCGGCCGCCGAACGAAAACGCCCCGGGCGTCGGAGCCCGGGATCGATGGGAGGAGCCGCCAGCATGTCGCAATACACCACCGTCTTCGGGTCCCTGAATCGGTACGAGAAGGGGAAGTTGAGCATCATCAACGACAACCCGAAGTACTACTGCCATTCAAATGTCTTCGAAGTCGCCTCGAAGTCGAAGCCCTGGGAAAAAGTCGCGGTCGCAAAGAACCTCGAGTACGTGATCGAGGCGATCCGCGCCGAAGGCACTTCCGACTGGTTCACCGCCGGTCACGACGAGTTCGTGGTCGTGCTCGACGGTGAGGTCACCGTTTCCTTTGTCGAACTCGCCGATGCCGCGGTTGCCTCGGGTAAGGACGGCACGGTCAAGCTCTCCGGCACGCCGGCGGGCAAGAAGATGGGGCGCATCCATCTCAAGCGCGGCCACCAGGCCCTGCTGCCCAAAGGTGCCGCCTATCAGTTCACCGCGGCCAGCCCGTCGGTGCTGATCCAGCAGACCATCGTAGGCGATCTCACGGTCCAGAAATGGGCCGAGATCTGCGCTCACTGACCGCGAACCCCGGAGACCTCGACATGGCCATGCTAGAGACCGCCGCCAAACCCGCCGCCCGCCCGCAGATCCCGGTGCAGGCGAGCGAACCCGATGCCAAGACCGGCTTTCGCAAGTTCGATCTGGGCAAGTTCCATTTCGAACGCGACGAATACTTCGTCACCGTCACCTGGCCCACCAAACAGGGCCCGATGCAGCACCGCATGTCCGCCGACGCCTTCCTGCGCGCCTTGATGCGCGACGTCGCCTGGGGCTTCTTCTATGGCCTGGTCAACTTCGACGGCATGTTCGGCAGCCGCAACCTGTACGGCCGGGTCGAATTCTTCGCGGGCCGCTACAACCCGGCCTATCACCAGGCCGGTCTCTCGTACGTCGAGGAGTTCGATTCGCCGCTTGCGATGGCGACGTGCAAGGCGATCCTGAAGGATTGGTGCAACGCCGGCTTCGATCCGTTCGCCGCGCCGGAGGAAACGGGCAAGACCTGGGCCGGCACGAAGAACGGTGACAACCTCGAAGCGATAGAGCGTTTTCGCGTCGCCACCAAACGCATGCCGGGCCTGCCGGGCGATTCACCGCTGCGCGACGACCTGCCCGTGAATCGCGCCTTCGCCGATGTCGCACAGGACGAACCCGTGATCGAAGTGGAGCCGGGTTTCGAAGGCAAGCTGCACGGCTTCAACCTGTTCAAGTATCTCAGCCGTTCGGACGTGACATGGAATCCTTCGGTCACTTCCGTGTGCCGCGAATCGCTGTACTGTCCCACCACCGAGGAGTACATCCTCCCGATCATTCACGGCAACGATCGCGTCGAGTGGTTCATCCAGCTCTCCGACGAGATCGAATGGGACGTATCGGACAAGGAGACCGGCAAACCACGCGCGCGCGTGTTGATGAAGGCCGGTGACGTTGCGGCAATGCCGGCGGACATCCGGCACCAGGGCTTCGCGACCAAACGGTCGATGCTGCTGGTGTGGGAGAACGCGCGGATGGATCTGCCCAAGCTGTACGAGAGCGGGCAGATGAAGCCGTATCCGGTCGACTTCTAGGCACACTCGCACCCGCTTACGGACAACGGACCGCGCACCATCGAGCGCGGTCCGGACGCCCCCACTCACGCCATGAACGCGCCCATGGAGCTGCCCGTCCCCGCCGCCAACTGGATGGACCGGCCATTCGCACCAACTCCCGGAACGGAATTGTGTGCGCTGGACGATGTGCCCGACGGCGGCGCCCGCGAGTTCAACTTCGGTGTTGGACACGACACGTTCCGAGTGGTGGTCCTGCGCTCCGGTGCGTCGGTGTGGGGCTATCTCAACAAGTGCCCGCACTTCGGCGTGCCGCTCAACGTGGCGCCCGACCGCTTCACGCTGTTCGAGCACAGCTATCTCTACTGCTCGGTGCACTGCGCAATGTTCCGCTTCGAGGATGGCTACTGCGAGGACGGCCCCTGCGTGGGGGATTCTCTCCTGGCCGTGCCCCTTGCCGTGGAAGACGGCCGAGTGCGCATCGCTGACTGACCAGAACATGGAAATCCAGGACAAGCTCTTCATCGCCGGCAAGTTCGTTCCCGCGGAGGACGGCTCCACTCTCGCCAGCGTCAATCCGCACGACAACAGCACGCTCGCGGACGTGTCGATGGCGGGCAAGGCCGACATCGACAAGGCCGTCGCTGCCGCGAAAGCCGCGTTCCCGAAGTGGAGCCGCATGGCGGCGATGGATCGCGGTCGGCTGATCCTGAAGCTCGCCGACAAGATCGAGGAGAAGGCCGAAGAGCTGGCGCTGCTCGAATCGCTCGACACCGGTCACCCGCTGCGCGACACGCGCGGCCTCGACGTGCCGCGCACGGCCGTGACGTTCCGCTATTTCGGCGGCATGGCGGACAAGCTGGAAGGCTCGGTGATTCCGGTCGAGGCCGGCTTCCTCAACTACATGCTGCGCGAACCGCTGGGTGTCGTCGGGCAAGTGGTCCCGTGGAATTTTCCACTGATGTTCACGAGCTGGAAGATGGCCCCCGCGCTCGCGGCCGGCAACTGCGTCGTGATGAAGCCTGCTGAACTCACCCCGCTCTCCAGCCTGAAGATCGGGCAGCTCATGGCGGAAGTCGGATTTCCGGAAGGCGTGGTCAACATCGTGCCCGGACTCGGGCAAGTGGCCGGCCAATACATCGCCGAACACCCGGAGATCGCGAAGGTCGCGTTCACCGGCTCGACCGCCACCGGCCGCCGCATCGTGCAAGCGTCGGCCGGCAACCTCAAGAAGGTGCAACTCGAACTGGGCGGCAAGGGTGCCAACATCGTGTTCGAAGACGCGTTCCTTCCGGCCGCCGTGGGCGGGTCGGCCTTCGCGATCTTCCACAACCAGGGGCAGGCGTGCATCGCCGGTTCGCGCCTCGTGCTGCACGAGAGAATCGCCGACGAGTTCCTCGAGAAGTTCATCGGCCTCGCACGGTCCATCAAGGTCGGCAATCCGGTGGAGCCCGGCACCGAGATGGGCCCGCTCACCTCCACCGGTCATCGTGACCGCGTGCTTGCGTACGTCGACGTCGCGAAGCAGCAAGGCGGTGAGGTGCTGCTCGGCGGCAAAGCGCCCGAACGAGCCGAACTGTCGAAGGGTTGCTACATCGAGCCGACCATCGTGCGCGCGAAACCCACGGACCGCGTGTCACAGGAGGAAGTGTTCGGCCCTTTCGTCACCGTCACCACGTTCCGGAACGACGAAGAGGCCCTCGCGATCGCCAACGGCACCGAGTACGGCCTGGGCGGCGGTCTGTGGACGTCCAACCTGCAACGCGCACACAAGTTCGCGCGCGAGATGCGAAGCGGCATGGTGTGGATCAACTGCTACAAGCGGGTGAATCCCGCGTCGCCCTTCGGCGGCACCGGCAGCTCCGGCTACGGCCGCGAGATGGGGTTCGAAGTGATGCGCGAGTACACCCAGGCGAAGAGCGTGTGGGTGAACGTGGATGCGCAGATTCCGCCTTACTACCCGCGATGACGACGCGCGCCGCCTGCCCCCTCCCTGACCCTCCCCCGGCAGGTCGTGGAAGGTTGGGATGGGGGCAAGACTTGCGCGACCGACAGCTACGGAAAGGCCTCGCGCGCCCATGATCGACAAGACCGTCCAATCCCTTGCAGCCGCCGTCGCCGATGTTTTCGACGGTGCCACGGTAATGATCGGCGGTTTCGGCGCTGCAGGTCAGCCGGCCGAACTGATCGATGCTCTGATCGCGCAGGGCGCCAAGGACCTCACCATCGTCAACAACAACGCGGGAAATGGCGAAGTGGGGCTCGCTGCGCTGCTCAAGGCGCGGCGCGTACGCAAGATCATCTGCTCGTTCCCGCGGCAGGTGGACTCGCAGGTGTTCGACGGCCTGTATCGCGCCGGCGAGATCGAGCTCGAACTGGTCCCGCAGGGCAATCTCGCCGAACGCATCCGCGCCGCAGGTGCGGGCATCGGCGCGTTCTTCACGCCCACCGGCTACGGCACTTTGCTCGCCGAGGGCAAGGAGACGCGCGTGATCGACGGCCGACACTACGTGCTCGAGTACCCGATCCGCGCGGACTTCGCGCTGATCAAGGCGCTGAAGGGCGATCGCTGGGGCAACCTCGTCTATCGCAAGACTGCTCGCAATTTCGGTCCGATCATGGCGAGCGCCGCGAAGTGTGCGATCGCGCAGGTCTCCGAAGTCGTGCCGCTCGGGGCGCTCGATCCGGAAACCGTCGTGACCCCGGGCATCTTCGTGCAGCGGATCGTTGCGATCGGCGCGTCGTCGGGCGCGCGAGCGGTCGCGTAGAGGGAGGACGAACATGAAGCGACTCACCCGTGACCAGATCGCCGCCCGAGTGGCGCGCGACATCCAGGAAGGCGCGTACGTCAATCTCGGCATCGGCCTGCCCACGCTGGTGGCGAACCATCTGCCGAAGGATCGCGAGATCTTCCTCCACAGCGAGAACGGGTTGCTCGGCATGGGCCCCGCGCCTGCAGCGGGCGAGGAGGACGAGGATCTCATCAACGCCGGCAAGCAACCGGTCACGATCCTGACCGGTGGCTGCTTCTTTCACCACGCCGACTCCTTCGCCATGATGCGCGGCGGCCATCTCGATGTCTGCGTGCTCGGCGCGTTCCAGGTTTCGGTCACCGGAGATCTCGCGAACTGGCACACCGGCGGCCCCGACGCGATTCCCGCCGTGGGCGGCGCCATGGACCTCGCGATCGGCGCGAAGCAGGTCTACGTGATGATGGAGCACCAGACCAAGTCGGGTGAGAGCAAGATCGTCGAGCGGTGCAGCTATCCACTGACCGGCATCGGCTGCGTCAATCGCATCTACACCGACCTCGCGGTGATCGATGTGACGGCGCACGGATTGAAGGTCGTCGAGTTCGTGACCGGCCTCACGTTCGACGAGCTCCAACGGCTCACGGGCGTACCATTGCTGCGCGCGGCCGAAGTGTTGCCCGCGTGAATCCCTTCGTCTTCCAGGCGCGTATTCCGCGCGTCGTGTTCGGCGCCGGCTGTCTGCAGCAGCTGGAACGCGAAGTCGATCTGCTGGGTGCCAGGCGCGCCCTCGTGCTGTCGACTCCCGAGCAGCGCATCTCGGCGCAGATGATCGCGGACCGTCTCGGCACCCGGTGCGCCGGGATCTTCGATCGCGCGGTCATGCACGTTCCGATCGAAACCGCGCGCGCCGCGCGCGAGAAAGCTGCCAGGGTCGGCGCGGATTGTGCCGTCGCCATCGGCGGCGGTTCCACCACCGGGCTTGGCAAGGCGATCGCGCTCGAATCGACCCTGCCGATCCTCGCGATACCGACCACCTATGCCGGCTCGGAGATGACGCCGATCTGGGGCATCACCGAAGCGGGCGTGAAGAAGACCGGCCGCGATCCGCGCGTGCTGCCGCAATCGGTGATGTACGACGCGAACCTCACGCTGGGCCTGCCGGTAGGACTGTCGGTCACCAGCGGCATCAACGCCATCGCGCATGCCGCCGAAGGGCTCTACGCGCAGGATGCGAACCCGATCCACTCGCTGCTGGCGGAAGAGGGCATCGGCGCCCTGGCGGCCGGCCTCCCGAAAGTGGTGGCATCACCGGGCGACGCGGATGCGCGCAGCCAGTGCCTGTACGGCGCGTGGCTGTGCGGCGCCGTGCTGGGATCGGTCGGCATGTCGCTGCATCACAAGCTGTGTCACACCCTGGGCGGAACGTTCAACCTGCCGCACGCCGAGACCCACACGATCGTGCTGCCGCACGCGCTCGCCTACAACGCTCCGGCGGCCACGACGGCGATGGCGCGCATCGCCGCCGCGCTCGGTGTGTCGAATGCGGCGCAGGGTGTGTTCGATCTGGCGAGCCGCCTCGGCGCACCCACCGCGCTGAAGGACATCGGCATGCCCTCGGACGGGCTCGATCGCGCGGCCGAACTCGCCACCACCAATGCCTACGGCAATCCGCGTCCGCTCGATCGCGGTGCCATCCGGCAACTCCTGCAGGACGCCTGGGAGGGCAAGCGCCCCGCCTGACATCCGCGCGGAAGATTCACCACGCCAGACAACGAAGCAGTCACAACAAGGAGGAGCAGCAGACATGAGCAACCCAAGTTTCCAGCGCCGTCGCGCGCTGATCCAGGCCGGCGGTGTCGCCGCCGGCGCCGCCGTGCTCGGCATGCCGTCGCTGGTGCTGGCGGAAGTGAAGGAGATCAAGATCGGCTTCGTGTCGCCGCAGACCGGTCCGCTCGCTCCGTTCGGCGAAGCCGACAAGTTCACCATCGAACAGATGAACAAGCTGTTCGCGGGCGGCATCGACCTGGGCGGCAAGAAGGTGCCGGTCAAGATCATCCAGAAGGACAGCGACCTCATCCTCAAGGACAAGGTCACCCTGATGCTGGTCTCGTCCACACCCGAGACCGCGAATCCGGTCTCGGACGCGTGCGAACTGAACGAAGTGCCGTGCATCTCGACGGTGGTCCCCTGGCAGCCGTGGTTCTTCGGCCGCAAGGGCGACCCTGCCAAGGGCTTCGACTGGACCTATCACATCTTCTGGGGCCTCGAGGACGTGATCGCGAACTTCCTTGCGGGATGGAATTCGGTGCAGACCAACAAGAAGGTGGGTGGCCTGTTCCCGAACGACGGCGACGGTAACGCCTGGGGCGACAAGGAGCGCGGCTTCCCCGGACCGCTCGCGAAGGAAGGCTTCAGCCTGCTCGACCCGGGCCGCTTCCAGAACATGAACAACGACTTCTCGGCACAGATCGCGGCCTTCAAGAAGGACAACATCGAGATCGTCACCGGCGTGGTGATCCCGCCCGATGCGAAGACCTTCCTCACGCAGGCGAAGCAGCAGGGCTTCAAGCCGAAGGTGGTGACCCTGGGCAAGGCGCTGCTGTTCCCGGCCGCGATCGAAGCGCTCGGCGATCTGGGCGATGGACTGACGACCGAAGTGTGGTGGTCGCCGTCGCATCCGTTCACATCGTCGCTCACCAAGCAGTCGGCGAAGGCGCTGGCAGACTCCTACGAAACCACGGCGAAGAAGCAGTGGACGCAGCCGATCGGCTTCGCGCACGCGCTGTTCGAGGTCGCCGTGGATGCGTTGAAGCGCGCCAAGGATCCCGGTGACTCAGCGTCGCTCCGCGATGCGATCGCCGCCACCAATCTCAAGACGGTGGTGGGCGACGTCAAGTGGGGTGGCGGTGGCCCATTCAAGAACGTCAGCAAGACGCCGCTCGTCCTGGGCCAGTGGGTGAAGGGCACGAAGAACAAGTACGACCTCGTCATCGTGAACAACTCGCAGGCCCCCGCGATTCCGGCGGGCGGGAAGATGAAGTTGATGTAACGGCAGTCCGGTCTGCGCGCTGCAGGAGCCGCGCGCAGACCCGCGGCGGCAACGCCGCCGATTCACAAGAACCGTTGCGCAGGACCACGTCCGAGGAGACCCGCATGTCCGCGATACTCGCGCTGGAAAGCGTGAGCAAGAGCTATGGCGCGCTCAAGGTCACCGACAACATCTCGTTGGCGGTCACCCGCGGCGAGACGCTCGGCATCCTCGGACCCAACGGCGCCGGCAAGACGACGCTGTTCAATCTCATCAGCGGCGACGTGCGCACCGACGCCGGCCGCGTGACCTTCGACGGCCGCGACGTGAGCCGCGAACCGCCGCACCGGCGTTGCCGGCTCGGCATCGGTCGCTCGTACCAGATCCCGCAACCCTTCGGGGCCATGACGGTATTCGAGAATCTCGTCGCCGCCGCGTCATTCGGCTCACAACGTCCGGAGAAGGAGACGTACGAGCGGTCGGTCGATGTCCTGCGCGCTACCGGGTTGCTGGCCAAGGCGAACCGGCTCGCAGGCAGCCTCACGCTGCTCGATCGCAAGCGACTGGAGCTCGCGCGCGCCCTTTCAACCGATCCAAAGGTGCTGCTGCTCGACGAGATCGCCGGCGGACTGACCGAGCACGAAGCCAGGGAACTGGTGGAGGAGATCCAGCGCATCAAGACGCAGGGCATCACCATGATCTGGATCGAGCACGTGGTGCACGCGCTGCTCGCAGTGGCCGATCGGCTCTTCGTCATCAATTTCGGGCAGATGCTGGCCGAGGGAGAGCCGGGAGCGGTCATGAACGATGCCGAAGTGCGGCGCGTTTACATGGGTCTGGAGGCGTGAGGTAGTGACCGCCTTGCTCGCAACCCGAAACCTGGAGAGCTTCTACGGCGACTTTCAGGCGCTCTTCGGCGTCGATTTCGAGATCGCGCAAGGCGAGATCGTCGCGATC
Organism: Betaproteobacteria bacterium Ga0077523; assembly: GCA_001464695.1. Taxonomy (GTDB): domain Bacteria; phylum Pseudomonadota; class Gammaproteobacteria; order Burkholderiales. The sequence goes on from LNDQ01000117.1 coordinate 29,829, forward strand.
ATCGGCGCCAACGGCGCGGGCAAGTCCACGTTCCTCAAGACAGTCGCCGGGTTGCTCAAGGCGAAGCGCGATGCGGTCGCATTCGAAGGCGAACCCATCGGCGGCATGCCCGCCGGCAAGATCGTGCAGCGCGGCGTCGCACTCGTCCCGGAAGGCCGGCGCCTGTTTCCGAGTCTGTCGGTCGAGGAGAACCTGCTCATGGGCGCATACACCCGGCGCCCCGGCCCCTGGAATCTCGAGTCGGTGTACGCCCTGTTTCCGATCCTCGCGGAGAAGCGCCGCAATCCCGGCACTGCCCTTTCCGGCGGGCAGCAATCCGAAACTGCTCATCTGCGACGAGATCTCGCTCGGACTCGCCCCGATCGTCGTCAAGGAAATCTACGACGCACTGCCGAACGTCTGCGCCGGCGGCCTCACCGTGATCATCGTCGAGCAGGACGTGAGCGTGGCCCAGCGCGTGTCGAACCGGCTCTACTGCCTGCAGGAAGGGCGCGTGACGTTGACGGGGCCGTCGAAGGACCTCGCGCGCGAGCAGATCTCGCAGGCGTACTTCGGCGTGTAGCCAAAGCAAAGCATGAACACGAAGGACACGAAGTACACGAAGACGACTGACGCGAAGCGGAGTGTCGGAGTCCAACACCGCCATTCCTTCGTGTTCCTTCGTGTCCTTCGTGCCCTTCGTGTTGAGGGCGCTTCAGTACAGGTGTACCGATGATCGGCTGGATCGACACCATCGTGCAGGGCGTGCTCCTCGGCGGGCTCTACGCCCTGTTCGCCATGGGGCAGTCGCTCATCTTCGGCGTGATGCGCCTCACCAACACGGCGCACGGCGATTTCATCATCCTCGCGGCATTCGGCGCGTTCTCGCTGGTCCTTGCCATCGGCCTGCCGCCCGCCGCTGCCCCGTGGGTCGCCATGGGTGCGCTGCTGCCCATTGCCTTCGGCGCCGGCTACGGGCTGCA
>LNDQ01000118.1 GCA_001464695.1 Betaproteobacteria bacterium Ga0077523
GCTGTTCGCTGGCCCCCATCCCAGCCTTCCCCCATCTTCGACGGGGGAAGGAGTGCCTGCGCTATACGGCATCGTGGGCGTTCGCTTCTTTCCCTTTTTTGACGGAGGAAGGGGTGCCTGCGCTTCACGGTGTCGTGGCCGTACGCTTCTTTCCCTCTTTCGATCGCGGAAGGAGTGCCTGCACTTCACGGCGTCGTGGTCGTACGCTTCTTTCCCTTTTCGACGGAGGAAGGAGTTCCTGCGGTCTACGGCGTCGAGGCCGTACGCTCCTTCCCCCAGCTTTGCTGGGGGAAGGCTGGGATGGGGGCGGCAGCGAACAGCCGCAGCAGCGCTACTGCTTGTACTTCGCGATCAGCTGATCCAGTCCCGATTTCGACCCGTTGCGGAAATCGTAGATGCTGGTGAGGTCCTTCAGCAGCGGCTCGTACAGGTCCTTCTGGCTGGTGTTGCCGGCGGACAGCGCCACCGCACGCGCGTAGTAGTCGATGACCTGATCGAGCTTCGCGAAAGCCTTGGCGGTGGCGTCGGTCTTCGCCTGGCCCTGCATGGTCTTCGAGTCGGCGTTCAGCTTCTCGTATTCGTTGAAGTGGTTCTGCCCCAGCAGGTACCACGCATAGGCGTCCTTCGCGTTCAACTGGGTGACGCGCTCCAGCTTCTTGCGCGCTTCGTCGAGGTTGCCGGTCTTGGTGGCGAGCGCCGCGAGCTGCAGATAGAGCTGCGGCAGCCACTTGTTGCGGTACTCGGCCCATTCGGTATCGGAGACGCGCTCGGGCTTCTTGTTGGCCTCGATCAGTTCGATGGCCTTCTCGCCGTACTTCTTCGCGACCGGGGTGTACTTGGTCGGATTGGTGCGCGCTTCGTTGGCAGCAGCGAAGCCGAGCACCGTCAGCAATTGCACGTCATCGGGCCGCTTCGCGAGCCACGTGTCGGCAAGCTCGAACGCGCGATCGGGCTGGCCCTTCTTCACGTACTCGTCGATGGCGATGGACGTGTACCCCTGGCCCAACTCGGCCGACTTCTTGAACAGAGCGAGCGCCTCGGCATCGTTGCGCTCGACGCCCTTGCCGTCGCGCATCAGCGTGGCGAGGTGATAGATCGCCTCGCCGTTGTTCTTCTCCGCCGCTTTGCGGTACCACTTCACCGCTTCCGCATAGTCGGGAACGGTGCCGACACCGGTCTCGTTGTTGTAGCCCAGCAGGTAGGCCGCGTCGACGTTGCCCTGCTCGGCGGCCTTCTTGAACCACTGGTTGGCCTCGGCCTCGTCCTTGGCGGCACCCTTGCCGTACGCGAGCCCCAGGCCCAGCGCGTACTGCGCATCGGGCAGGCCTTGATCGGCGGCCTTGCGATACCACGAGAGGCCCTCGGCCTCGTTCTTCGGTACCCCTTCGCCGGCGCTCAGCATGTAGCCGAGGATGTATTGCGCGCCGGCCTTGTTCTGCTCCGCAGCCTTGCGAAACCACTTCACAGCCTCGGCGTCGTCGCGCTTCACACCGCCGCCGGCGGCATACAGTGACCCGAGCGCGTACTGCGCGTCGGCATTGCCCTTCTCGGCGGCCTTCTGGTACCACTTCGCGGCTTCGGCGAGATCCTGCTTGACCCCGTCGCCGTTCTGGTAGATCCAGCCCAGGATGTATTGCGCCGTCGCCTGGCCCTGCTCGGCGAACGGCCGGAATTCCTTCGCGGCCGTGGCGTAGTCGCCCTTGTTGTAGGCGCCGACCGCGTCTTCCCAACCGGCGTGGGCCGGTATGGCGGCGAGCGTAGCGACGAGGCAAAGAAGAACTCGGGTCTTCATGGGGAGATTTCCGTGGTCAGCTATTTTTCGCTGTAGTACTCGTACGGCTTCTTCGGGACCCTGGATTCCTCGAACGCCTTGCGCTGCTCGGCATCGAAGGGCTTGTCCCACCAGGTGGCCCGCGCCAGTTTCTGTTTTTCGACGACTTCCGGGTTTTTCTGAAGGAAATCGCGGATGAACTTCGTGGTGTCGGATTCGTAGGGTTGCGGCATCGTACGGCCCTGATCGAGCGGGGAAACTTCGAGGATTCTAGCGCGGGACGACGGGTGGCGTCATGGGCTTCGGCTATGCTGCGCAGGTTTCGTTCCCGTTTGCCCGTCTTGAGACCCCTCGGGCTCGCTTGCGCCTTCCTGCTGCTACTGTCGCCGGCCGCCTACGCGGCCCGGCCCTTCGTGGTGGACGACGCCCGCGTCGTGGACCGCGGCGCCTGCCAGCTCGAGGCCTGGCGGCGCAACAACGCTGACGACAGCCACGAGTACTGGGCCATCCCCGCGTGCAACATCAAGGGGCTCGAACTGACGTTGGGCGGCGGGTATCTGTCGCCCAACGCGCCTGCCACGGACCAGACCGACTACCAGTTCCAGGCCAAGACCCTGTTCAAGGAGTTGGAGGTGAACGGCTGGGGCTGGGGCATCGCCGCCGGCGTGTTGCGGCATGCCGACATCAACCTCCAGCAGAATCTCATCGGCAACTACTACTTCTACGTGCCGGTCTCGCGTTCGCTGTTCGACGACCGCATCGTGGTGCTCGGCAACGTGGGTGCTATCGACAATCGCGATGCGGACCGCCGTGGCATGACCTGGGGGCTGGGCGGAGAGTTCTACATCAATCGGCGCTTCATGCTGGCCGCCGAAGCCTACGGCGCCACCGGCTTCGAGCGCTTCGCGCAGGTGGGTGTGCGCCTGTGGCTCATGCCCGATCACGTGCAGTTCGACGGCAGCTACGGCGGGAGTCTGGAGCGCTTCGGCGACGTACACCCTTCTTCTGATTCCCTATGCCCTCGAGAAAGATCCCCGCCCCACCGGTCGCCCCGCGCAAGCCGCAGACCTTCGAGAACCACGGCGACGTGCGCGTCGACGATTACCACTGGCTGCGCGACAAGGAAAGCCCGGAAGTCATCGCGCACCTCAAAGCCGAGAACGCGTACACCAAGGCGATGATGCAGCCGAGCGAAGGATTCCAGCGTGCGCTCTACAAGGAGATGCTGGCGCGCATCAAGGAAACCGACATGGGCGTGCCGGCGCGCGAAGGCGAGTACTGGTACTACTCGCGCACGCAGAAGGGCAAGCAGTACACCATCTACTGCCGCAAGCACGGGAGCCTCGAGGCGAAGGAAGCGGTGATCCTCGATCTCAACTTGCTCGCCAAGGGCAAGAAGTACCTCGGCCTGGGCGCGCTGGACGTGAGCCCGGATGCGAAGCTGCTCGCGTTTTCCACCGACTACACCGGCTTTCGCGAGTACACGCTGCGGGTGAAGAACCTTGTGAGCGGTGAGATGTTGCCCATCGAAGTGGAAAAGGCGCGCTCCATCGCCTGGTGCGCCGACAGCGCGACGCTGTTCTACGTCACCGAAGACGAGGCCAAGCGGTCGAATCGCGTCTGGCGGCACAAACTCGGCACCGAGGAGCATACCCTCGTCTACGAGGAGACCGATACGCGCTTCGGCGTCGGCGTCGATCTGTCGCGCAGCCGCGGCTACGTGTTCATCACTTCGCACAGTGCGACCACCTCCGAAGTGCGCTACGTGCCGGCTGATCGCCCGCTCGAGCCGCCGGCACTCATGGTGCCGCGACGACAGGATCACGAGTACTACGCCGATCACCACGACGGGCATTTCTTCATCGTGACGAACGATCGCGGGCGCAATTTCCGACTGGTGCGTGCGCCCGTCGACGACGCGCGCGAAGCACGCTGGGAGGAGCTCGTTCCGCATCGCGACGAGGCGATGCTGGAAGGCGTCGACCTTTTCGCGCGCCACTACGTGTTGCACGAACGGCGCGGCGGGTTCCCCAAGCTGGTGGTGGTGCGCTTTGCTGACGGTGAGAAGCACGAAATCGAGTTTCCCGAACCGGTCTACAGCGCGTTCGCCGGCTCCAATCCGGAGTTCGACACCGACATGTTCCGCTTCGGCTATGAATCGTTCGTCACGCCCGACTCGGTCTACGACTACGACATGAACGTGCGCAGCCGTAAGCTGCTGAAGCAGGTGGAAGTGCTGGGCGGCTACGATGCGTCACGTTATCGCAGCGCGCTCACGTATGCGAAGGCGCCGGACGGGACGGAGATTCCGGTGTCCATGGTGTGGCGTGAAGACAAGCGACCCAGGGGGCCAGCGTCGATGCTGCTGTCGGGCTATGGGGCGTACGGCTATCCGGAGATGGTGACTTTCAGTTCGTCGCGCCTCTCATTGCTGGACCGCGGCGTGGTCTTCGCGCTCGCGCATGTCCGCGGCGGCGGCGAGATGGGCAAACGCTGGCACGACGAAGGCCGGATGATGCAGAAGAAGAACACCTTCACTGACTTCGTCGCGTGCGCCGAACAGGTGATCGCGGAAAAGATCACCGCGCCGGATCGTCTCGTGATCGAAGGCGGCAGCGCCGGCGGCCTGCTGATGGGCGCGGTGACCAACTTGCGCCCGGACCTTTTCCGTGCCGTGGTATCCGAAGTGCCGTTCGTCGATGTGATCAACACCATGCTCGACGACACGCTGCCGCTCACCACGGGCGAGTACGAAGAGTGGGGCAATCCGAACGAGCCCGAGGCCTATGCCTACATGAAATCGTATTCGCCCTACGACAACCTGGAGGCGAAGAACTATCCGCTGATGCTGGTGGAAACCTCGCTCAACGACAGCCAGGTGATGTACTGGGAGCCGGCCAAGTACGTCGCGAAGCTGCGCACGGTGAAGACCGACCACAACCCGCTGCTGATCAAGACCAACATGGACGCAGGACATGCCGGCGCGTCGGGTCGGTACGACTATCTCAAGGAGATCGCTTTCACCTACGCATTCATTCTGGGGGCGGTCGGCATCACGCGCTGAGTTGCAGGGGAGTCTGCGTTCTGCAGAGTATCCCACCGCCGTGCCGCACTCCCTTCCCCAGCTTTGCTGGGGGAGGGCTGGGGTGGGGGCAGCTCCGGTTTGGTATTGACGCACTGCAGCGTCGAATGTCTCCCGTTCCGTGCCCAGCGGGACTGTCGGCCCTGCACGATTCACTGTATACAGATGACATGTGCTGCAAGCACGCATGGCTTCCGATCCCATACGGCGCCTCGAGACAGCAATTTCGCTCTCGCTTGAACACAGCCCCGTGACAGGGGTACGCCCACAACGATAGAGGGAGGAGCCACAAGTGACGACGGTCATCACCCGGCAGTTCGAGGAGGCCACGTACAAGAAGGCCGCCGCGCGCCTGATCCCCTTCCTGTTCCTGTGCTACATCGTCGCGTTCCTGGACCGCGTCAATGTCGGCTTCGCCAAGCTGCAGATGGCGAGCGACCTGCATTTCAGCGACGCCATCTACGGGTTCGGCGCCGGGATCTTTTTCATCGGCTACTTCATCTTCGAAGTGCCGAGCAACGTGATCCTCGAGAAAGTCGGGGCGCGCGTCTGGATCGCCCGGATCATGATCACATGGGGCCTCATTTCGTCGGCCTTCATGTTCTGCGACGACATCCACTGGGGGGCGATCGCGACCTTCTTCCACACCACGGATGCGCAGTTCACGTTCTACTTCCTGCGCTTCTGGCTCGGCGTGGCGGAGGCGGGCTTCTTCCCCGGCGTGATTCTCTACCTCACGTACTGGTTTCCCGGTGCCCGGCGCGCCAAGATGGTCGCCCTGTTCATGACGGCCATCGGCATGGCCCAGTTGATCGGCTCGCCGGTGTCCGGCGCCATCATGCAGTTCATGGATGGTGTCAACGGCTGGCGCGGCTGGCAGTGGCTGTTCCTGCTCGAAGGCCTGCCGTCGGTGATCATCGGCGCACTGGTGCTCGTCATCCTCCCCAACGGACCGAAGACCAGCAAGTGGCTCACGGCGGACGAGCGCGATCTGCTGGTGCAGCGGATCGAGCAGGACAACGCCGGGAAGAGCAGCCTTGGCGGGAAGCACAACTTTTCCGGCGCTTTCAAGGACGGCCGCGTATGGGCCTTGGCCTGGGTGTACTTCGCCCTGGCCACGTGTTTCTACGCGGTGGGGTTCTGGATGCCGACCATCATCCAGGAGCTGGGCATCGACAAGAAGGATCTGCTCAAGGTCGGTCTCATCAGCATGATTCCGTGGGGCGCGAGCGTGGCGTCGATGATCTATTGGGGCAGTCACTCGGATCGCACCGGGGAGCGGCGATGGCACTGCGCCAGTGGCATGCTCCTGGTGATGGCCGGCCTGCTCGTGCTGGCGGTCGCGCACAAGTCGCCCATCGTGTCGATCGTCGCGCTGACCATGGTCACGGCGGGGTGGGCCGGTTGCGTCGTGACCTTCTGGTCGTTACCGACGGCGTTCCTGTCCGGCACCGCCGCCGCTGCGGGCATCGCCTGGATCAATTCGGTCGGCAATCTCGGCGGGTACTTCGGTCCGGACCTGATCGGCACCATTCGAACCGCCGCCGGTGGCGCGAGCGAGGCGGCATTCTTTGCGCTGGCGGCGTTGGCGCTGGTCGGTGCACTGACCATCGTTCTTCTGCCCAAGACGCAGAGCAAGCCGGCCGCGGCAGTGCCATCCGATTCTTCCTGAGCGGCTGCCTGATCCCCTGGTCCTTGCCAGGACGAAGGTGCATCCATCGCAGGAAGTGGGCTTACTTCTCCATGAAGTATTGCAGCACGGTCTTGACGATGAAGCCCAGCATGCCGAATGAGAGCACGAAGAACAGGATGAACGTGCCCAGCCGGCCGGCCTTGGACTCCTTCGCCAGGCTCCAGATGACGAAGAGCATGAAGAGGATGAAGCCGGCGAGGCCGAAGGTGAGGCCGAACTCGGAGACCTGCTCCTCGGTGAACGCCATCGGAGCCTAGCGTCGCAGCGGCAACGCGCTCGAATCGACCAGATCGCCGTAGGCATGCCAGGTGGCGTGGCCGATGATGGGCACGACGAAGATGAAGCCGAGCATCGCCGTGGCGAGCGACAGCGCGGTCGCCAGCATGATGACGATGGCCCATACGGTCATCGCGACCGGGTTGTCGCCGACCGCGCGGATGCTGGTGAGGATGGCCGAGCGCAGGTCCGTTTCGCGGTCGAGCAGCAGCGGCACCGAAACCGCGGTTGCCGCGAACACGACAGCGCCCCCGAGCGCGCCCGCCAGCAACCAGAGGCCGAACAGGAGATCGCCCTGCTGTTGCACGGCGTAGCGCACGAACGCATACAGGCTCTCGATGGGTGCCTTCACGAACAGGCCGAAGAGCACCACCGAGACCAGCACCCAGAGCGTGCCCGCGATCATGAGCAGCACGCCGAGCCAGATGAGCGGCCGCGTGCCCTTCTTCCATGCACCGAAGACATGGTCGAGGCGCGGCGTCTGACCGGTGGCGAGGCGGCGGCTGATGTCGTAGAGGCCCGTGGCGAGGATCGGCCCGACGAGAACGAAGCCGGACACCGCGCCGGGCAGCAAGGCGGTGAACTGAAACGCCAGCGCGAGGATCAGCACGCCGCCGGTGGCGACGACCAGTCCGTGAAAGCCGCTGGGCCAAGCCGCGCGCCGGAAATCTCGCCAGCCGAGTGCCAGCCAGTGCAGCGGGCGGGTGGGCGCAACCTGGCGGATCGGAACAACCTGCGTCGTCATGGGTGGTCCTCTGTGCGGGACCGTTCCATCGTAACGCCGCTCAGGCGGCAGCCGGTACTCGATCCAGACGACTCGCGGCCGCGTGCGCGAGACGGCACACGAACGGATGCAGCACGATCGAGGCGAGCGCACCGCCCAGGATGAGGCCTTGGCCTTCCACATCCAACAGCCCGAGCGAAACGCCCATGGCTCCGAGGATGAACGAAAACTCTCCGATCTGAGCGAGCGACGCTGCGATCTTCAAGCCGAGGGCTAAAGGCTGGCGCAGCGCAAGCACGATGAGAATGGCCGCGATGGACTTGCCGAGGATGATGATGCCGAGGGTGGCCAGCATATGCACCGGGCTTTCCAGCAGGATCTTCGGATCGAACGCCATGCCCACCGCCACGAAGAAGAGCACCGCGAAAGCACCGCGAAACGCCTCGAGCTCTTCGCCCACCCACTGCCCGTTGTGGGAACCGTGCAGGACCATGCCGGCGAGGAAGGCGCCGAGCGCAAACGAAACGCCGAACAGCACCGACGCCGCATAGGCGATACCGAGCGCGATCGTCAGGCCGACCAGGATGCACAGTTCGCGCGACTTCTGCTTCTCGAAGAGATCGATCACGATGGGCACCATGCGGCTGCCCACCACGAACATCAGAACCGCGAATGCACCGACCTTGGCGAGCGCGATGGCGAGATCGGGCAGGGCGGTGAGCAAGGTCACGTCGGAAGCGCCGCTGCGAATGGCCGCAAACGGCGGCAGCAGCACCAGCACGATCACCATCACGAGGTCTTCCATCACCAGCCAGCCGACGGCGATCTGGCCGTACCGTGTTCCGAGTGTGCCGGCACCTTCCAGGGCCCGCAGCAGTACCACCGTGCTCGCGACCGACAACGCGAGTCCGAACACGAGCCCCGCTTCGAACGGCCAGCCCCAGAAATGCGTCACGAAGATCGCCAGCGCGGTGGCCGCGATGATCTGCACGACCGCCCCCGGCACGGCGACCTTCCACACTCGCCCAAGATCGGTCAACGAGAAATGCAGGCCGACGCCGAACATGAGGAAGATCACTCCGATCTCGGCAAGCTCGGGTGCGAGCACTGTATCGCCGACGAAACCCGGGGTGAACGGGCCGACCAGAATGCCCGCGAGCAGATACCCGACGATGGGTGGCAGACGCAGGCGCGAGGCGATGTACCCGAGGACGGCTGCAGCAGAAAGGCCGACGGCGAGCAGGGCGATCAGCGGGGTGGACGGATGCATGTTGAACAAGGATTGCGGCTAACCGTTCAGGTTATACCCGACTTGCTGTGGTGCCGCATCCATCAATGAAAACGGCCCGCCGAGGCGGGCCGTTCGTTCTGCGCGATGCCGCCGATCAGGTGATCGTGCCGCCCTTGGTCTCGACATAGACCGCATACAGCGACGTCGAGCCCGTCATGAACAGACGGTTGCGATGCGTACCGCCGAAGCACACGTTGGAGATGATTTCCGGCATGCGGATCATCCCGATGCGGGTGCCGTCGGGCGAGAAGCAATGCACACCGTCGTAGCCGTCGCCCACCCAGCCCATGCCGGCCCAGACGTTGCCGTCTTCGTCGCAGCGGATGCCGTCGGCGAAGCCGATCTTGCCGTCCATCTCCATGCTCGCGAACGTCTTCGGGTTCTTGAGCTTCTTGCCGTCCACGTCGTACACCCAGATCACGCTCTTCGCGTTGGGGTAGTGCGACAGGCCGGTGTCGGCGATGTAGCACTTCTTGTAGTCGGGCGAGAAGCACAGGCCGTTCGGCTTGAACGGTTCGTCCGCCACCTTTTCCACTTTGCCCGGGGCGTCGATGCGGTACACGGCTTCCTTCTGGATCGGTTGCGGGCTGCCGGTGTTGAGGCGCACGCCTTCGTAGTTCATCAGGCCGCCGTAGCCGGGGTCGGTGAAGAACATCCAGCCATCGGGGTGGCAGGCACCGTCGTTCGGCGCGTTGAAGCCTTTGCCGTCGGAACTCTTGTCGGCCAGGATGGTGACCGAGCCGTCGTACTCGTAGCGGGACACGCGGCGCGTGCCGTGCTCGAATGCGATCTGGCGGCCTTGATGGTCGAACGTGTTGCCGTTCGAGTTGCCGGACGGATAGCGGAACCGGCGCGACACGTGGCCGTCTTCCTCGATCCAGCGCAGCTGCTCGTTGTTGGGAATGTCGGACCAGATCAGGTAGCGGCCGACACCGTTCCACGCCGGGCCCTCAGCCCACATCGTGCCGCGGTACAGGCGCAGGATCGGCGTGTTGCCGAGCTTGTACTTGAAGCGCTTGTCCAGAACCATCACGTCCGGGTTCGGATAGCGCGCGAGCGGGCCATCCTCGTCGTACTTGTCGATGAAGTTGCGGGCGAACGCCTGCGGTGCCATCGCCGTCAGTGCGGCAACGCCGGTGGCCTTGGCCAGAAAGCTGCGACGGGTTTCGGGATCAGGTTGCGATTTGCCTTCGACCGGTTTGGACAGGTCGACGAAGCGGTGTTCCTGTGATCGTTCCATCGGGACTACTCCTCCAATATTGGTTCTTGATGGCGCTGGGGGCCCCGGTTCTCACCCAAGCACCGGTACGACAGCCCCTGCGCGACTCGCTCGCATTTTTTCGCGGCACGGGGTTTGTACAACAGAGCCGCTGGAGTAGCAACGGCGGATTTCCCGCGTCGGCTACACTCCGGCTTCAATGGAGACGGAAACGCCGGTTCGATGAAATCCGCCGCAGCGCAGCATCACCATGTGAACCCGCGCGCCATCGTCATGATGCTGGGCATGGCGATGTGCTTCGCCGTCCTCGAGACCACGGCGAAATGGCTCTCGCACAGCTATCCGGTGCCCATGGTGGTGTGGTTCCGCTATGCGGTACACGTGGGCCTGATGCTGGTGCTGTTCGGCCCCATCATGCGCACGAAACTGGTGCGCACGACCCAGCCGGCGGGCCAGCTCGCACGGGCAACGCTGATGCTCGGCTCGACGCTGTGCAACTTCGGCGCCATCTCGTTCCTGCCGCTGGCCGAGGTGAAGGCCATCAGCTTCGTCTCGCCGCTGCTGGTGTCCATCCTGGCGGTGTGGTTGCTGCACGAGCACGTGTCCCTATCGCGCTGGATCGCGATCCTCGTAGGCTTCGGCGGCACGCTCTTCATCGTGCGGCCGGGGAGTGCAATGCTGAATCCGGCAGTGCTGCTCGCCCTCGGCGCGGCCGCCTGCTACAGCCTCTACCAGATCCTCACCCGCAAGATCAGCGGCGAAGACGACCAGCGCACCTCACTGTTCTATACGGCCTTCGTTGGCTTCATGCTCATGACGTTCATGCTGCCGCATGTGTGGGTGCGACCGCAGTGGGAGCATGCGCCGTTCTTCCTGCTGCTCGGGACGGCGGGGATGACGGGGCACTATCTGCTGATCAAGGCGCTGGAGATCGAGAAGGCTTCGGCGTTGTCGCCGTTTGGGTATTCGCAGCTACTGTGGATTGGACTGGCGGGGTGGTTCGTGTTCGGGGATTTTCCGGATGGGCATTCGCTGATCGGGATGGCGATCATCGTGGCCAGCGGGTTGTATGTGGCTTGGGGGCACAAGGTGATGAAGAAGGATGAGGAGCCGGATAGTGCTATTGAGTAGGCCTAGTTTTCGCAGCACCGAGAAGCGCGTTTCGACACGGGAGTACCGTCCGAGAGTGAGATGTCCCCATCTGATCTCATTGTCCTGTCCGAACTCACAATGACATTCGTGTCTCCACAGTACAGTCGAAATCAGGTCAATCGTGCTGGCGACGTTCTTGCGGGTCGGACGGAATTCGACCTTGATCAGTGGGTATGGGCATCCGCAGTACTAGCGAATTGGCGAGCGTCGCATGCGTATCCCATCAATACGTTTCAGGCACTGCTTCGCCTAAAACTGAAAGAGATTGACTCAAAGGCACTTGTGGCGCAGAGGCTGAAACGCTTCCCTTCCATTGTGACGAAGCTTCAACGATTTCCTGAAATGCAACTCGCCAGAATGCAGGATATCGGTGGCCTGCGAGCAGTGGTCAGTTCCATGGCACGCCTCCGAAAAATTGAGATCGCCTATCAGAACGCGACTTTCAAGCATCTGCTGGTTGGTGCGAAAGACTACGTCAATGAACCGAAGGAGGACGGCTACCGCAGTATTCATCTTGTCTACAGATACAAGAATGTTCGTGCGCCAATGTATGAAGGACTCTCGCTCGAACTTCAGCTTAGAACACGACTTCAGCATGCTTGGGCAACAGCTGTGGAAACAATGGGTACGTTTCTGGGCCAGGCTTTGAAGAGTGGGCAGGGAGATACCGATTGGAGGCAGTTCTTTGAAAAGGCTTCGGCAGCCATCGCCATTGTTGAACGAACCTCGCCGGTGCCTGGATTTGAAGATTGCGCTCCGAAAGACGTTTTCATTCAGGTGGCGGAGGCGGAACGTCGTCTCAAAGTGCTCCACAAGCTTAGCGGATTTGCGATTGCTGCCGATCGGATTACGACTGAACGTGGTCAAGGTGCTTATCATCTCGTAATTCTCGACTCCGGAAGTCGTACGGTGTCAATTCGTCCCTACGCGTTGGCGCGGTTAGAGGAGGCTAATCACGCCTATTCAGAAATTGAGGCGAGAACCAACGCTGGAGAGCCCATTGAGGCGGTCTTGGTTTCGGCCGGTCCGATTGATGCACTACGCAAGGCGTATCCCAATTACTTCTTGGACACAGCGGCCTTTGTCACGCAGATCGAAAAGGTTATTGCTGATTCGCGTGGGTAAGCTTCAAGGCGATGATTCGTGGTCTCGGGAACGATAGGGAACGAAAGAATGGGGTCTTACAAGCACGCATCCGCAGGCGATCTTGACCCTACCGCGCCAGCGAACGCGCCAAGGCCTTAGTTCCGCACTCGCGGCGGAGCATTCTTCGGTCGCGCGTTCTTTTCTCCAGAAGAGGCGGTCCGCAGGAACCGGCGAAACGTCGGACATTCCAGATGGACTGAACGATGGGGTCATGAACGATGGGGCAGGTCTTGCAGTAATGCATCCACGGAGTGACTGCGTGGAAATGTACACGGGCAAGTATGTCCATCACGGATGGAACTCCGCGACGTAGCATCATGGATTCATTGCGAGCGGCCTTCCGGGCCGCCATCTGTCGCGCCGACGTTGGTATAGTGCGCGACCTTTTCGCCTTTACTCCACGCCTCCGATTTCATGCTCCCCCCGATCGATCACCGCATCGCCGCCGAACTCGGCGTCCGCCCCGCTCAGGTAACTGCTGCCGTCGCGTTGCTCGACGAAGGCGCCACCGTTCCTTTCGTCGCCCGCTACCGCAAGGAGGCCACCGACGGTCTCGACGACACGCAGCTGCGCACACTCGAGGAGCGGCTGGGTTATCTGAGGGAACTGGAAGAGCGGCGCACCGCGGTACTGGCCAGCATCGAAGAACAGGGCAAGCTGACACCAGAGCTCGCCACCGCGATCGCCGAGGCCGAGACGAAACAGCGGCTGGAGGACCTCTACCTCCCCTACAAGCCGAAGCGCCGCACCAAGGCACAGATCGCGCGCGAGGCGGGCCTGGAGCCGCTGGCCGATGCGCTGCTGTCCGACCCGTCGCGCGATCCGGAAGCCGAAGCGCAGTCATATCTGAAAGAGGCGTTCACCGGCCCCGACGGTGACAATCCCGGCGTGCCGGATGTGAAAGCCGCCCTCGACGGCGCGCGCCAGATCCTGATGGAGCGCTTTGCGGAGGACGCAGAGTTGCTCGCCCAGTTGCGCAGCCGCATGGGTGAGAACGGTGTGGTCGTGTCGGCGGTGGCGGAAGGGAAGGAGACGGAGGGCGCGAAGTTCCGCGACTACTTCGCCTACTCGGAGCAGCTTTCCGGCATTCCCTCGCATCGCGCCTTGGCGTTGTTTCGTGGCCGGCATGAAGAGATTCTTCGCGTCTCGCTCAAGCTGCCTGAGGAGCTGGACGAAGCCGCGGCGAAGGCGGCCGATGCGCACCCGTGTGAAAGGTTGATCGCCGTCCGCGCCGGCATCCGCGATGAGGGGCGCCCCGCCGATGCCTGGCTGGTCGAGACTGCGCGCTGGACCTGGAAGGTGAAGCTCGGCTGGCAGATCGAGGGCGACTTGCTCGGTGAATTGCGCTCTCGCGCCGAGGAGGAGGCGATCCGTGTCTTCGCGCGGAACCTGCACGATTTGTTGCTTGCGGCGCCGGCCGGTCCGCGGCCGGTGCTGGGCCTCGATCCTGGCCTGCGCACCGGCGTGAAGGTGGCCGTGGTGGACCGCACCGGCAAGGTGCTCGCCACCGATGCGATCTTCCCGCACGCGCCGCGCAACGATTGGGACAAGTCCATCGCTACGCTGGCGGCGATATGCAAGGCCCATGACGTGGAATTGGTCGCCATCGGCAACGGCACGGCGTCGCGTGAGACGGATGCGCTGGTGGCCGAACTGATCAAGCGCCATCCCGATTTGCGCCTTACGCGAGTGGTGGTGTCGGAAGCGGGCGCCTCGGTGTACTCGGCCTCGGAACTCGCAGCCAAGGAGTTTCCTGATCTCGATGTGACTCTGCGCGGCGCAGTGTCCATCGCCCGCCGGCTGCAGGACCCGCTCGCTGAACTGGTGAAGATCGATCCCAAGTCCATCGGCGTCGGCCAGTACCAGCACGATGTCGGTCAGGCGAAGCTGGCGCGTTCGCTCGATGCGGTGGTCGAGGACTGTGTGAATGCCGTCGGCGTGGACGTAAACACGGCTTCGGTGCCGCTGCTCGCGCGTATCTCCGGGCTCACCGCGTCGTTGGCGGAGAACATCGTGCGTCATCGCGATGCGAACGGTCCGTTCCGCACCCGTGAGGACCTGCAACGGGTGCCGCGCCTCGGCCCCAAGACTTTCGAGCAGGCCGCCGGCTTCCTGCGCGTGCCCGGCGGCGAGAATCCGCTCGATGCCTCTGCGGTGCACCCGGAAGCCTATCCCGTGGTGGAGCGCATACTCGCCGACCTGCAGCGCGGCGTGCGCGATGTGATGGGCAACGCCCAGGCACTGCGCGCCATCGATCCGCGCCGCTACACCGACGAGCGTTTCGGCCTGCCCACGGTGCAGGACATCGTGCGCGAGTTGGAGAAACCAGGCCGCGATCCGCGCCCCGAATTCCGCACGGCACGCTTTACCGAAGGCGTGAACGAACTGAAGGACCTGCAGCCCGGCATGCTGCTCGAAGGCACGGTCACCAACGTGGCCAACTTCGGCGCGTTCATCGACGTGGGTGTGCACCAGGACGGCCTCGTGCACGTGTCGGCGCTATCGAACCGTTTCGTGAAGGACCCGCGCGAAGTCGTGAAGGCGGGCGATGTGGTCAAGGTGAAGGTGGTCACGGTGGACCTGGAGCGCAAACGCATCGCGCTCACCATGCGGTTGGACGATGGGCCGCGGGAAGGTGCGGGAGGCCGCGATGCCGGTCGTGGTGAGCGTCGCGAGGAGCGGCCGGGAAAGCCGCGTGGCGAAGGGAAGAAGACTCCCGCCCACGCAGGGCAAAACAGCCGGGGCCGGGGCGACAAGCCAGCGCCGGGGCCGCGCCCTGGGTCTCAGCCCGCGCCTGCCAATGCTGCGATGGCCGAGGCGCTGGCGCGGGCACTCAAGCGGGGGTGATCCTGGTGTTTTGTACGCTGTTTCGTACCGGCTCGAATGACTCGGCGCCACACTGAATGGCTGAACAGCCGCTCGAGACCGGGGTGACGGCGTTACACTTGCGGCAGGAAGGTTGTTGGAGATCAGGTAATGGACTCCGTGCATGTAGTTCGCGATCCGGAAATTCTCGGTGGAACGCCTGTCTTCGCCGGTACCCGCGTGCCGGTGCGGGTGCTGTTCGAGCATCTGGCAGCGGGTGATTCGTTGGACGTTTTCCTCACGGACTTTCCTTCGGTGAGCCGCGAGATGGCGGTTCAGGTGCTCCAGGATGCGCGGGCTGCTCTAGCGCCGGATGCGCATCCTGCTTGACGAATCAGTGCCCAGTCATCTGGGCGGATTGCTGACGAACCATCACGCGGTTTCGGTTCAGCGACGCGGATGGGCCGGTATCAAGAACGGCAGACTGCTCGCGCTCGCGGCGGAAGAGTTCGATGCGCTGATTACTGCCGACAGGGGCATGGAGTATCAGCAGAACCTTGCAACCCTGCCAATTGCCATCGTCATCGTTCTGGCGAACAGCAATCGCTTGCCCGACATGGCGCCTTTGGTGCCAAGCATCCTGAGGGCGCTCGACGATCTGCAACCCAAGACGCTCGTGCGAATCTCGCGGTAGTTCCGTACTCCTTCCGATCCGAAAGATGGGTCTCGAGTTCGGCCGAGCGTGCCTCTATGGCCGCTTCGTCAGTACGACGTGCATGGCACTCGGTGTCGTGACATGCCGCGTACGTTGGAATCCGAGCCCGAGCAGGTCGATACCTCCAAACAGGCTTTCGCCTGAGCCGAGCAGGACGGGGGAGATGGCAAGGTGCATCTCGTCGATCAGCCTGGCGCGCAAATACTGGCGGATGGTTGCGGACCCGCCGCCCACACGGATATCTTTCGTTCCTGCCGCTTCCTTCGCGCGCTTCAGCACCTCATAGATGCCTTCGGTCACGAAATGAAAGGTCGTCCCGCCCTGCATCGTCAGCGGTGATCGCGGATGATGGGTGAGCACGAACACGGGCACGTGATAGGGTGGCTCGTCGCCCCACCAGCCTTTCCAGTTCTCGTCGGGCCATGGACCGCGTATCGGACCGAACATGTTGCGGCCGAGAATCCACGCGCCCAGGTTGTCCATGGCCTGCGCGGCGAAGTCGTCGTCGACGCCCGTGGTGCCGTCGCCGCTGCCGTACATCTTCTGGAAGGTGCGCGTCGGGAAGAACCAGTTGTGGAGGGCCTCGCCGCCGACGCCAAGGGGATTGTCGACGCTCTGATCGGGCCCCGCCCCGAACCCGTCGATGGACAGGGCAAAGGCACTCACGCGCAGCTTGGACATGCTCCGCCTTCAGCCCGGGATATCCGGCTCGACCAACCTCGCGAGTTGTGCGAGCGACTCCTGCCAGCCGAGGTAGCACATCTCCGTCGGGATGACGTCAGGAATGCCTGCCTGCTCGACGTTGAGCTCGGTGCCGCAGGACACTTTCTTCAGGTTCACGGTCACCACGATTTCACCGGCCAGGTTCGGATCATCGAACTTGTCGGTGTAGCGCAGGCGCTCGCCTGGGACCAACTCCAGAAACGAGCCGCCGAACGAATGGCCGTTGCCCGTCCTGAAGTTGTGGAACGACATCCTGAACGTGCCGCCGACCTTGGCGTCCATGTGCTGCACCTTGGCGATGAAACCGTAAGGCGGCAGCCATCTCGCCATGGCGTCGGGATCCAGGAAAGCCTTGTAGACCACTTCGGGTGGTGCGCGCAGTACGCGATGAAGTCGAACGGTACCCGGCATGTCTGCTCCTCCTATTGCGTGTTGGGGGTCGACCATGAATGTCGGCCGATGGTTCGATCCGGTTGGTACGGATGCCAACCATCGGCCGCAAGTCTGCCACGCAATGACTAACCGCGCGTCGCTGAGCGCTGCGCCGCCGGCGGGCGTGAGGTTGAGGTCGGCGTACAGTGGCAGGCTCGTGACTATGGCTTGTGAGGTGGTCGATGCGCGAGGAGCGAGGTCCTGTGGGCGCGTGGATCATGGGTTTGACGCCTGCGGTGCTAGTGTCCTGCGTTGTCACCGCCGCCGGCGCCCACTCCGGCGGTCTCGACAGCAAGGGGTGCCACACGAATCGCAAGACCAGCGAGTACCACTGCCATCGAGCGAGTGCCGACACGGAAGCATCGGACACGCCGCAACAAGCCGTACAACCGAAGGTCGACAGCATTGACCGCACTGGCGCACGCGCTGGACCGTTCCGCAACTGCACCGAAGCTCGCGCCGTCGGAGCAGCCCCGATTGCGCGCGGAGAGCCCGGTTACGCACCCCATCTCGACCGCGACAACGACGGCATCGCCTGCGAACCCTGGGGAGGTCGGTAGTGCCCCGTTTGGTGCCTAGCGCCTGCGCTTCACGTACGAGGGCACCGGAATCGACTCGGGCAACCGCTCATCCGGTATCGGCTTGCCCGCCTTCAATTCCAGCGGCACCACGCCAGCCCAGATCGGCATCGCGTAGTCCTCTTCGTCATCGATAGGGCCACCGGTCCTGATCTTCGCCGAGGCCTCCTCGATGGGCAGCTCCAGCACCGTCGTGCCGTTCAGTTCCTTGCGCGTCGGCCGGCGGATCTCGTCCCAGCGGCCCTTCAGGATGTTCTCCGAAATCACGACGAGCGCATGTTCCTTTTTCTCCGGGGCGACGGGCTTGGCGTTGCCGAGCACGACCACCGACCGGTAATTCATCGAGGAATGGAATCCGGAGCGTGCCAGCACCAGGCCGTCGAGGATCGTCACCGTCAGGCACATGGGAATGCCTTCGGCCAGGGACTTGAGAGTCCGGCTTACCGCCGAGCCGTGAATGTAGAGCGTGTCGCCATCACGGCCGAAGCCGGTGGGGATGACGAAGGGCTGCCCGTGCGCCACGAATCCCACATGACAGATGAAGGCGGAATCGAGGATGGCATGGACGGTCTCGGCGTCATAACGACCACGCTTCGGCAGGCGCTTGACGGTGGTACGGGGTGACTTGAGCGGCATGGCTTCGGATCGACAGGTTGGATAATCCCGTCACGATAGCGGCTGTCGCGTTGCGCGTCACCCCGTCGCCGGCCGCCACTGAAACTTCTGCGCCTTCCACAACCGATCGAGCAGCGGAACCAGTGGCGTACACAGGAACAGTGCCCACACCAGCGCATTCGGCTTGAACAGCCCGTACTGCCAGAAGATCGCGAAGGCGGCGACGATGGCGGCGTAGAGCAGGCGTGCCCGCCGGTCGTTCGGAATTGTCATCGGGTCCGAGATCATGAAGAAGGCGAACAGCAGCAGCGCGCCGTTGCCGAGCTGGTGGACGAACACCCACGGGTTCTGGCCGAGCACCAGCATGCGCAGGGCGACCATGCCGAGGAAGCACCCGAGGAACATCCAGCTCACGTCCCAGCGCCGGGCGTGCCCGGTGACGACACTGCCCAGCATCAGGAACCACGCCGCGGCGATCAGATCGTGACCCCATTGTCCTGGTGAAACCCACGCACCCGGCAGCAGGATCAGGGCGACCATGACGCCGAGGTTGGCCGGGTTGTAGAGATGCTTGCCGTTCACCCGCAGGACGAACTTGGAGCCGATGGCGATGACGGCGATCAGCGGATGCACCCACAGGCTGTCGGCTCGGAGCAGGATGGACAAGCCGAAGCAGGTCACGACGGCGCTCAGGTAGCTGCCGTTCGGCATGCCGATCCGGTGCAGCGCGTAAACCTGCGTCATCAACCCGGCGGCGAAGGTGAGAGCCATCTGTTCCCACCGCAGCGTGAAATCGCGCGCGAGCACGCCCATGGACAGGAGCGATGCGAGAAACAGGATCTGGAAGACGCGCGCATCCCTTGGCAGGGCCCCGCGCAACGCGTCGATGCCGGGGCGGAGGCTCAGTTCCATAGCCGCTCCCACCACTTGGCTTCGGGCTGTGCCGGCATGCCCATCTTCGTGCGGATGGTGCCGAGCTCCCAGCCGGTCAGGGATGCCAGCGTCGTGGCCTCGATCTGCTGGCGCGTGCGCACGGATTCTCGGTAGGCCGCTGCCTGGGCGCACTCTGCCTTGCCCATCCACGGATGACGCAGCACATAGCGGGTCTGGAAGTTCTCGCGATCGGCGGTCTCCTGGAACATGAGGTCTTCGGGGAACGTCGCCTTCGTGTAGCGCACGTGCAGGCGCGTCAGCATCACCTTCGACGCGCCACCCTGGCCGTCGTCGCCGTTCAGCCAGAAGACGCCGCTCTTGCGCAGTTCGTCGGGCGTCAATGGTTCCGCCGCGCACGGGTCGCACCAGCTCATGTCCCAGAAGTATTCGGTGAACACGACGCGGTGCTTCTCGCGCTTCGCCTGCTCGTCGAACATTGCCTTGTAGAACCGGTTGAACTCGCCGCGCACGAACAGCGGCACGTCCATGTTCGCGGGCAGCTTGACGGTGCGGTAGTTGGTGGATTCCACGCGCCCGTTTCTGGTGAGGATAAAGGCGATCAGGTCCTGCGGGCCGCGTGCGTTCACCATGCCGAGGCGCAGCGGCAGCATGAACTTCTCGCTCTCGAAGGCGAACTGCAGCGGTCTGAGGTAGGTGAGGCCGGTCTTGGCGCGCTCCTGCAGGTTGATCCTGGCCACGAAGAACTTCATGTCGAGGCGGATGTAGGGCTTGAGTGCGCGCGAGGCACCCGGCGGAATGCGGTAGCCGTTCTCGATGAGCCATGTCTCCAGGCCATCGGACTGCTCCGCGGAGAGGATCACGATGTCGTACTCGCCCACGGTGTAGGAGGCTTCCACCGTGACGCCGAGCGAACGGTGCGGATAGATCGCGCCGTCCATCATGGCCGACGCGGGGGCCATCCGCCGCAGCTTCATTATCTCCAGTTCGCGGCGGGAGCAGGGATCGTCGTCGTGGTATTCGGCCAGCCGCGGCGCGCTGAAGGCGTCGATGCGGTCGAAGATGCTCCGGTCACCCACGTTGATCTGGCTGCGCTGCAACACCGTCGGCACCGGCACGACCAGCGCGAATTCGGTAGGCTCGCCCTTGTAGTCGTTCAGCATGCTGATGACGGTGCGATTGCCGTCGCGCACCAGGATCACCTGCGAGGCTTCGTTGAACAGGCCGGCATCGGCCTTGCCGACGTAGAAGCCGCAGAAGGCGTGGACGGGTGTGGTGCAGGCGAGCAGGGCGAGGGCGAGGCAGCGGAAGAAGGGCATGGCGGCTCCAGTGGTCGGATGGTCTGGAGCGTGAAACGAAGCTGCGCGGCGAATGGGGTTTGGGATCCCGAACTCGCGCCCGGCACATGAGTCGAATCGGCACGATCCGATTCGAACGGGAGGAAACATGATGCGGTTCTCGCGGTGGGTGATCCTGGCGGCGGCTTTGAGCCTCCCGGGTGCATTGCTCGCCCAGTCCAAGCCCTGGGGCATCGACCCCGGCCGGTCGACCATGAAGGATGTCCGGTCGAGGATCGGTATGCCGTCGGTCATCAAGTTCAATGCCGCGGGCGAGGAGGTCTGGGAGTACAACAACAACCCGAACGGCTTCCACGCCTATCGCATCGTGTTCGGCGCCGACAATGTGGTGAAGAGCGCGCGGCGCATGCGAGTGGATGCCGACCGGCTGCAGATCAAGGCCGGCATGACCTCGAAGGAGTTGGTGGGGATCATGGGCGAACCGAGCCTCATCTACTTCATCCGCAACCGGCTGTACTGGGAGTGGCGGTTGCACTATTTCGGCAATCAGCGGCATCGGCTGGTCGCGGAGTTCGACGAGGACTACACGCTGAAGAGCACGGCGCTGATCGGGGCGCAGTATCGGGGCAGCGGAACGACGCACGGTTACGGAGGGGTCACTCCGTGAGAACTGCAGCCTATGTAGGCATCGCTCTGCTGATCATGGCATTGGTTGGCTGTGCGGCACGCCCGACCGGTGACGCAGCCATCTACGGCAAATCGCCGCAAGGCGGGACCATGCAGGAGGTCCGCAACCGCACCGGGTTGCCGAACGCCATGCGCTTTCTCGGTTCAGGCGAAGAGGTCTGGGAGTTCAACGACCGTCGCGTTGCCTGGGGCGCGTGGCGGGTGGTGTTCGAGCGCGACGGGAAGGTGCGCGAGATCGTGCCGATTCGCCGTCCGGAGGACATCGCCCGGGTGAAGACCGGCGGTGCATCGGGGTCGGAAGTGCTCGAGCTGCTGGGCGAACCAAGCGGGGTGTCGTTCGTGGGGCAGGACGCGGTGTGGGAGTACTGCCTGGCGGATCGCTCGCGGTTGAGGGTGCGGTTCGGACCGGAGAAGAAGGTGGTGATGTCGGAGGCGGGGTGAGATCTGGCGAGGTGTCTGCCCCCATCCCAGCCTTCCCCCAGCGAAGCTGGGGGAAGGGGTGTACGCCCCCTCCCCCGGCTTTGCCGGGGGAGGGCTGGGGTGGGGGCCAGGCGGAGGCTAATCCATTGATTGCATGGACCTCACAAAGAAAATTTCCCGCACCCCTCAAGTTTCGGCGCCGGCCGACGTAGATAGGGGCAGGTCTCCTCCCCCGCCAGGGGGTTTAGCAGGGCAGCCTTCCAGGCTGCCCTTATTTTTTTTGGGGCCGGCGGACTATTGCAGCGTCCTGTCCGCCACCGTGATCCGGTGCAGCAGGCGCCGATGGCCCTCATATCCGCCGGTCGCGGCGTGGATCAGGCAGCGGTTGTCCCACAGGGTCAGCATGCCTTCGGACCAGTGGTGCCGGTAGACGAACTCCGGCTGCGCCTGGTGCGTATAGACCTCCCGCAGGATCGCGTGGCCTTCGTCCTCCGGGATGCCTTCGATGCCAATGGTGTAGCCCGGACTGGCGAACAGGGCGACGCGGCCGGTCTCGGTGTGGGCGCGGCCGAGCGGATGCAGCTGTGTCTTCATCGCCGAGTCACCGAACTTGATCGCCATCGACCGGCCCTTGTCGCGCTCGCCGTACATGCCTTCGCGCGAATAGCCGCGCCGGGCGGAATGCACACCTTTGCGATCTGCGAGAACCGACTTGAGGTGAGGCGGCATTGCGTCCCACGCGGCGTACTGGTTCGCGAACAGCGTATCGCCGCCGATGGGCGGAATCACGTTGCCGTAGAGCACCGTGCCGGCGGGTGGCCGTGGCAGGAAGCTCCAGTCCGAGTGCCAGCTCTCGGCGAACAGCGGGGTCTTCTCGTCCGCCTCGCGTTTCACCTGCACCACGTGCGGATGACCCGGAATCGCCTCGATGTACGGGTCTTCGCCGTAGGGTCCGAGGTAGTGGGCGAAGCGCTCGATATCCTGGATCGAAAGCTCCTGATCCGGAAACGCGATCACCTGATGCTCCAGCCAGATCGCGCGGATCTGCCCGATCGTGTCGGGCTGCAGCGGTTCCGACAGATCCACGCCGCGTAACAGCGCGCCGCAGGGCGCATCCTGCTTCGTCACCTCGATCCCCATGACGAACCTCTGTTGTTGTAGTGATGCGCGGATTATGCACTCGACGGCGCCGCGTCACTTCGACGGTACCATAGGCCGTTTCCCGACGAGGATGATCGAATGGCCGGAGCGAGCCTGCTAGCGTTGATCGACGACATCGCCAGCGTACTGGACGATGTTTCGATTCTCACCAAGGTGGCAGCGAAGAAGACTGCCGGCGTGCTGGGCGACGATCTCGCGCTCAACGCGCAACAGGTGACGGGCATGCGGCCCGATCGCGAGCTGCCCGTCGTTTGGGCGGTGGCGAAGGGATCGTTCATCAACAAGCTGATCCTGGTGCCGTCCGCGCTCGCGATCAGCGCGTTCGCCCCGTGGGCGGTGACCCCGTTGCTGATGATCGGTGGCGCCTACCTCTGTTACGAAGGCTTCGAGAAAGTCGCGCACCGGATGATGCACGACAAGGCCGAGGACGACGCGCACCGCGCCGAGCACGTGAAGGCGCTCGCCGATGCCAGCGTCGACCTGGTCGCCTTCGAGAAGACCAGGATCAAGGGCGCGATCCGCACCGACTTCATCCTGTCGGCCGAGATCATTGCCATCACGCTGGGTACCGTCGCCGAGTCGCCCTTCGTGACGCAGGTGGCGGTGCTGTCCGGCATCGCCATGATCATGACCGTGGGCGTGTACGGCCTGGTGGGAGGGATCGTGAAGCTCGACGATGCCGGGTTGTACCTGAGTCGGCAAACGGACGAGGGGGCCTGGGCAGCCTTCCAGCGAGGCATCGGTCGCGGCATCCTGCACGCGGCGCCGTGGCTGATGAAGTTCCTGTCCGTGGCCGGCACGGCGGCGATGTTTCTCGTGGGGGGCGGCATCCTCGTGCATGGCATCGGACCGCTGCATCACATGATCGAGAGTCTTGGGCACATGACCGAGGGCATCGCTGCTGCCGGTCCGGTCCTGGCGGTGCTGGTCCCCATGGTGTTGAACGGCCTCGCCGGTGTGGTGGCCGGCGGCGTCGTGCTCGGCGTGGTCGCGGTGGTTCGCAGACTGTGGGGGAAGCGGCGCGGGGACGGTACCGCGGCGCACTGACACGGCTCAGCTTGCCGCGCGGACGCCTCGCAGCAAGTCTTCGACCGCGGATGCGGATGCGCGTGCAGCGTCGGCAAGATCGAATGCCTTGTCCACCTGTGCCTTGTCGCAGCCGGCGAGGCGGGTGTCCGTCGCCATGCGCTCGAGTGCCAGGTCGCGCAGTGGACGTTGCTCGCTCGTTGCTCGTCGAGAGAGCTCGGCAATCAGCGTCTGTGCATCGAGCTTGCCGAGCGTCGGCGCGAAGACCTCGGTCAGGCGTTCCGCGAAGATCACGCCATGCAGTGCTTCGATGTTGCGGCGGCAACGTGCAGCGTCCACCTGCAACCCCGCGAGCAATTCGCCGAGATAGCGCGCGGCGCTGATCGCCCGGATGAAGACGTCGGGCCATTGCGCCAGTTCCGCCTGCCAGGTGCCCAGGGCTCGTTCGTGTTCCTGCGGCATCGCCGCCAGCAGGTTCGCGATCATGCCCGGGATCGAATGCACGGCAGCGATCACGTGCAGGGTGAGCACCGGATTGCGCTTGTGCGGCATGGCGGTGGAGCCGCCGCGACCTTCCGCTTCCGCTTCGGCGACCTCGCCGACTTCCGCCTGGGCCAGCAACGCGATGTCGCGTGCGATCTTGCCCATGGTGCCGGCAGCCAGTGCGGTGTCGGTGGCGAGCGCAATCCAGGATTCGCGTTGCGTATGCCAGCTCGCACCGGAATCGCGCAGGCCGAGCTCGCGGGCGAGTTCGGCGCGCACTGCGGCGCCGGCTGTGCCTTGAGCAGACAGGTTGCCGATTGCACCGCCGAAGGAAACAGCGAGCGCCTCGGATGCCGTTGCCTGCACCCGGGCGAGACTGCGCGCCAGGGAGTGCGCCCACTGCGCCGCCTTGAAACCGAACGTCGTGATGCCCGCCGGTTGCAGGAACGAGCGCGCCAGCATCGGTGCGGTCGCGAAACGAGCCGCCAGGGTCGACGCGCCGGCGATGGCTTTCGACTGGGCTTCGATCAGCTGGGCGAGGGCGTCCCGGGTACACAGGGCCAGTGATGTATCGAGGACGTCCTGGCTCGTGGCTCCGAAATGCACGTGACGGGCGGCTTGAGGATCCTGCGAAGCGACGTGCGCGATGAGGGCCTTGACGAAGGGGATCGCCAGCGAGCCCGCATGGGCACCGTCGCGTGCCAGGCGTTCTGCATCGAGAGCGAGCGTGCCGGCATGGCGGCGTATCGCCGCCGCGGCCGGCTCCGGTATGACGCCGCTGCGAGCTTGCGCGCCTGCCAGCGCGGCCTCGAAGCGCGACATGGCACTCAGGATCGCCGCACTCGAGAACGCGGCTTCGGCCGCAGGGTCGACGACGAAGCGCTCGAACAGGTGGCCGCTCACAGGTCGAAGAACACCGTCTCGTCACCGCCGCGCAGCCGGATGTTCCATTCGAAGATGCTTGAATCGTCGGTGGAGCGTTTCGCGATCAAGGTCGCGCGACGCTCCGCCGGCACGTTCGCGGGCACCGATGCATTGGCCGGATCACCGCCCGGTCCGATGTGCACGCGGGTGAAGACATGCCGTTGCAGGCCGCGCGTGAGGATGGTCACGTCGGCGGCTACCTGAGCGGAGCCGGGTGCGGGCAAGCGAAAAGCGAATCGACCTTCATCGTCGGTGGCCACCCGCTGGAAGCCCGCAATCGACTCGCCGAGCCGTGCGGCCGGTTGCCAGATCTCGAGCAGTGCGTCGCCGGCGCCGTTGCCATTGACGTCGGTCAGTTGTCCGACGACGCGCACGGTGCCGGGTGCGAGCGGCCGGTCGGCCGGTTCGATCGCCCACTTCAGCGCTTCGATGAAGAACGGGCCGATGGTCTGCGAAGGGGTGAGGCCGGACATGGCGATGATCCCGATCAGGGTAGTACGGGTGTGGCTTCGCGTCCGCGCAGGACGATGTCGAAGCGGAAGCCGAGTGCGATGCCTTCGACGGTGAGGTCGAGATCGAAGGCGGATACGAGCCGGCCACGGGTACGTTCGGGCACGCTCAGATAGATCGGATCGAGCGCCAGCAGGGCATCGCCGGGAAAGTACATCTGCGTGACCAGCCGTTGTCCATACGCGTTCCCGAACAGGGAGAAGTGGATGTGCGCCGGGCGCCAAGCGTTCGCATGGTTGCGCCACGGATAGGCACCGGGCCGGATGGTGATGAACCGGTAGTTGCCGGCGTCGTCCGTCAGCGCCTTGCCCATGCCGCGGAAATGCGGGTCGAGCGGGGCGTCGTGCTGGTCCTTGGCGTGGTGGTAGCGGCCGGCCGCGTTGCACTGCCAGATCTCCACCAGCGAGCTGCGCACCGGTTTGCCGTCTTCGTCGATCACGCGGCCGGCCACCACGATGCGCTGCCCGAGCGGTTCGGCGGTGGATTGGCGCGTGAGATCGGCGTCCTGCGGCAGCAGGATCGACGGCGAGAACCCTGCCACCGCGAGCTCATCCTTGCCTTGGTCGAGCGCGACCAGCGGCTGCGATGGTGCGCGCTCGCGCGTGCTGCGGTACTCGGGCGACAGGTACTCCGGATGAATGCCGGGGGGCGTTCGCTTCAGCGCATGCATAGCGGCCTCTCTAGTTCATCGAACGCACGAGCCACAGGCTCAACACCGGGAAGAACACCAGCAACAATACCCGGATCGCGTCCGACACGAGAAAGGGTACGACACCCCGGAACGCGGTGCGCATGGGTACGTCCTTGGCGAGGCTGCTGATGATGTACACGTTCATCCCCACCGGCGGCGTGATGAGGCCGATCTCCACCACCATCAGCGCGAGGATGCCGAACCAGATCGCCTTCTCGGTCTGCTCCAGGCCCCAGAAGTCGAGCCCCATGATCATCGGGAAGAAGATCGGGATGGTGAGGAGGATCATCGACAGGCTGTCCATCACGCAGCCGAGGAACACGTAGATCAGGATGATCGCGAACAGGACGGACAGCGGCGGCAATCCGCTCGTCTGCACCCAGCCGGCCAGTTCGGTGGGCATCTGCGAGAGCGCGAGGAACGAATTCAGCACGTCGGCGCCGAGCAGGATCAGGAAGATCATGCCGGTCGCCCGTGCCGTGGCGTCGAAGCATTCGAGCAACCCCTTCACGCGCATGCCGCGAGCGACCGCGAGGATGAAGGTGGCTGCGGTGCCGATGGCGGCACCTTCCGTCGCGCTGAAGTAGCCACCGTACATGCCGCCCAGCATGACGACGAAGATGGCGACCACCGGCCAGATGGAAGCAAGCGCGCGCAGGCGTTCGTCCCACAAGTGGCGGGGCCCCGCGGGGCCCGATCCAGGCTTCACGCGCACGCCCACAGCGATGGCCAGCATGTAGCCGAGCGTGGCAATCAGGCCGGGCACGAACGCAGCCGTGAACAGCTTCGCGATGTTCTGCTCGGTGAGGATCGCATACACCGCCAGCACGACCGAGGGTGGAATGAGGATGCCGAGCGTGCCGCCGGCGGCGAGCGCACCAGTCGCCAGCGCGGGGTCGTACTTGTGCTTGCGCAATTCCGGCAATGCGACCTGGCCCATGGTGGCTGCAGTGGCCAGCGACGACCCGCAGATGGCGCCGAAACCGGCGCACGCGCCGACCGAGGCCATGGCGATGCCGCCGCGGAAGTGGCCGATGAACGCGTTGGCCGTATTGAACAACGCCGCTGATAATCCTCCGCGTGAGGCGAGGTTGCCCATCAGCAGGAACATCGGCACGACCGAAAGATCGTAGTTCGAGTAGCGCGCGAAGGCCGCGGACTTCAGGTGATTCAACAACGGCGACCAGCCGGCGATCGCAACGTATCCTGCGATGCCGGTGACCAGCATTGCGATGGCGATCGGCACGCGCACCGCCATCAACGCGAGCATCAGTGCGAGAAACAGCAGCGCGAGGGTGACGCCGCTCATCGGCGCCACTCGATCCAGGCAGCATACAGCCCGGTCGCCGCGAGCAGCGCGAAGGCGGGCACGAGCGGTGCATAGCCCAGCCAGATCGGTGCGCCCAGGATCATGGTGGTTTCCTGGTTCGTCCACACGCTGACGGTACCGAGCGCGAGGCGCCACGCGAGCAGCGCTGCGCACAGGGCGAGGAGCAGGGCGCCGATCGCATCGAGACGGGCACTGGCGCGCGGCGAGAGCTTCATCGTGAAGAAATCGACGATGACGTGGCCCTTCTCGATCTGGCACCACGGCAGGAAACAGGCGACGCACACCGCGCAGCCGAGCTGTACCAGTTCGAAATCGCCCTGCACCGGCGAGTCGAAGAACTTGCGGCCGACCACGCTGACCACCGACAGGCCGAGCATCGCGACCAGCACGCTGCCGCCGAACCACGACAGCGCTCGTGCGAGCACGAGCAGCGTGCGACCCACGACATCGCCTTTCCAGGCGTCGGTCGCCGGCGCCTCGAGGGAGTCGTTCACCGCCGATTACTTGGCGTACTTGGCGATCAACCCGCGTGCCGCCGTGAGCAGCGCCTGGCCGTCCGCACCTTTTTCGCTGACTTCCTTCACCCACCCGTCGATGACGGGCTGAGCGGCCTTCTTCCAGTTCTCGATCTCGGTGGCGGGCACGACGTTGATCGGTTGCTTCGCCGTGGCTTTGCCGGTGATGTCGCCCTCGGCGAAGATCTTGCCAGCCATGGTCGACAGGACGACGCCACTGTTGTTGTCGATGACCTTCTTGAGGTCCGCCGGCAGGCTGTCGTACTTTGCCTTGTTCATCGCGAGCACGAACACAGTCGTGTAGATCGCAGGCTGCGACGGATCGGTTTCGCTGTGGAACTTGACCAGTTCCTGCACCTTCACCGCCGGCACCACTTCCCATGGCATCAGTGCGCCGTCGATGACGCCCTTCGACAACGATTCGGACACCTGCGGAATCGGCATGCCCACCGGGGTGGCGCCGAATGCCGCGAGCATCTTGTTGGTGAGCCGCGTGGGCGCCCGCATCTTGAGACCCTGGAAATCCGCCATGGTCTTGATCGGGCGCTTGACGATGTGGAACACGCCGCCGCCGTGCGGATGGATCGCAAGCGGGCGCACGTCCTTGAACTCGTCGGCGCTGTGCTGCTGCACGAACTCCCACATGGCGTGACCGGTGCCTTCGGGGTTCGTCATCATGAAAGGCAGTTCGAAGACCTCGGTCTTCGGAAAGCGGCCGGGCGTGTAGCCGGTGACGGTCCAGACCACGTCGGTCACGCCATCTTTGGCTTGGTCGTAGAGTTGCGGTGCAGTGCCGCCCAGCTGCATCGCCGGGTAGATCTGGCACTTCAACTTGCCGGCCGATTCCTTGGCGAGGCGCTCGCACCAGGGCGTGATGAGCTTCACGTGCGCCGTCGACGTGGGCGGCAGGAAGTGGTGGACTTTGAGCGTGACCTCCTGCGCTGCTGCGGGCAGGCTCGATGCCAGCAATGCGGCGAGCGCGACGTTGCGTTGCCACTTCATGTTGTTTTCTCCTCCCACGGTGTGCGTGGTTGTATGTGTTCGGCGTGCCTGCTCGAAACGGCTGCAGCGGCGCGTACGTTGACTGTCGCACGGATTCTGCCTTGTTTGGCGTGGGGCGGGAAACATGGGCGCCGATGCATGCACTCCCTCCTCCGTCGCAGATGAGGGAGGGCTGCGGTGGGGGCGGCGGGCGTGCGCAGGAAACCGTTGCCCCCATCCCAACCTTCCCCCAACGTAGTTGGGGGTAGGGGTGTACGTCCCCTCCCCCGACTTTTCCGGGGGAGGGTTAGGGTGGGGGCGGAGATGCATCGCGTCGCGACAGCTTCCTGCCCCCATCCCAGCCTTCCCCCGCCGTCGCGGGGGAAGGGGCGATCGAGACTAAGTTGGGCGAAGTCGCTCGGGCGAACTAAGCCCCGAACCGCGCTTCCGGCAATCCTGCCACTTCCGTCCGAAATGCAAAGACGCTACCGGCGAGCGGCTGCTTCGCCAGATCCTCCGGCGTCAGTCTTTGCCGTGCCGTGGTGATGTAGAGCGTCTTGAGATCGGGTCCACCGAACGCGCAGCACGTCGTCGTCATGACCGGCACGGTGATCACCAGATCGACCAGCCCCGCCGGCGTGTACCGTAGTACCTGCCCCGAGCCGTACTCTGCATTCCAGACACAGCCTGCGCTATCGATCGCGGAGCCGTCCGGTCGTCCCTTGTGCGGACTCAGGTCCGCGAACACGCGCTTGCGGCCCAGCTTGCCGGAAGCCAGATCGAACTCGAAGGACCAGATGGTGTACCGGTGCGTATCGGCGTAGTACATCGTCTTGTTGTCCGGGCTCCACGCGAGGCTGTTGGGTACGACCACGTCACCGAACTGGCGCACGCACTTGCCGGATGGATCGATGCGATAGAGGCTGCCGACCGGTTCGCGCGGTCCGTCGCTCATGCTGCCCACCCAGAAACGGCCAGCGTGATCGCAGCGGCCGTCGTTGAATCGGTTGGTATCCGGTTCGTTCTTCGGCCGGGCGAACTCGGTGAGAGTGCCGGTCGCGGGGTCGAAGCGACGCACGGCATCCTTCATCGCGAGCAGCAGGGTGCCGTCCTTTGCGAAGCAGAAGCTGCCGACCGGTTGATCGAATGCCCACGACTGCGGTTCGCCCGCGCCGGTCCAGCGGTACAACTTCGGTCCACGGATATCCACCCACCACAGCGCCTGCCCGCGATCGTCCCACAGCGGGCACTCGCCCAGCACGTCTTCGTGCTGAAGTGCGAGTTCTGCCGGCAGAATCTTCATGATTTCCCGTCAGAGGCGCCGCGAATGCGCTGCCAGGCCTGCCAGGCAGCCCACGCACGGATCGACCAGCGTGCTGCACGGCCGGGTCGCAGCATTGCCGTGGCGGCCAGTGCGCCGGCCACGAGCACCGGCTTCGAGCGGATGAGGCGCAGCGCGCGCATACCCCACTCGACCACCGTGACCGGGGGCATGGCAGCCTGTACCAGCCGTGCGATGTCGTCGCGCTGGTGAGCGGCGCGTTCCTCCAGCAGCGCGCGCCGGGTCCGGATTGCAGCCAGCCGTTCGTTCACGACGACTTGCGCAGGCGCTCGCCGTCCTTGGCGAGCTCGTCAAGGGTGGTCGCGAACAGGCGCGGTCGCGACTTCGCGTACCGCATGAGCGTAAGGATGCAGGCGGCCCCGCTACTGAAGAACACGAGGAACAGGACACCTATCGCGATCAGGCGATGCGTATCCCAAAACAGTACGACGAGGAACATCACCGCGAGCAGCGCCGCGACGGCGAGACTGAAGCCGGCGACGATCGCAAGCAGCAGCCCCTGGCGCAACCGGACCCGTTCCTCTTCGAACTCGGTGGCAATGATCTCGATGCGCGTGTGCAGCAAACCGACGAACGTCGCGCCGAGTTGCCGCACCGAATCGAGAATACCTCCCGTCGGCCTGTGCTCCGCTTCCGCCACGTCAGCGCCCTGGGGGCAGCGAACGAAGAGAGCGAGGGGGGAAGTCCGTCACTTGCGGCTCACCAGCACGCCGATGACGAGGCCCACGGCTGCCGCGATGCCCACGGCCTGCCACGGGCGCTCGCGCACGAAACGATCGGCTTCGCGGGCAGCGACCTTGGCTTCGAACAACACCTTCTCTTCGACGCGTTCGATCTGCTCGCGGGCCTGGGCGAGCGTTTCGCGCACGCGCGCGCGGGTCGCCGCGGCCTTCTCGCTCGCGTCGTCCGCTGTGGTGAGCAGGATGGATTCGGCGTTGGCCACCAGAGTCTGAAAGTCGGTGACCAGCTTCTCGACGCTGGATTCGGGAGAGGCGCTCATGTCTGACAGGTATCGCGATAGATGGAGTTCTTGGGAAACTCGAACACGCGCCGCACCATCGGTTCGAAGAACTCGAGCGGCGCGCATTCCATGGCCGGGTCGAATGCGGGATTGTCGTAGAGCTCGCAGAAGCGGGCGGTCCGTTCGAACTGGGGATGGCCGCGGAACTGCTCGCGCATGTTCGGGTCGAGGCCGATCTTGTCGAAGAAGAAATAGCCCTGGAAGATGCCGTGCTTCTCGACCATCCAGTGGTTGGCTTCGGAAACGAACGGCTTCAGGATAGCGGCACTCACGTCCGGATGGTTCCACGAACCCAGCGTGTCGCCGATGTCGTGCAGCAACGCACAGACAACGTACTCCTCGTCTTCGCCGCCCTTGTGGGCGAGGGTGGCCGTCAGCAGGGAGTGGTGCAGGCGGTCCACCAGGAAGCCGCCGTCGTCACCGCCCAGTATCTCGAGATGCTTGAGGATGCGGTCGGGGAGTTCACGGGCGAACGGCTGGTAGCGCTCGACGATGATGTCCCAGTCCGCCTTGGTGCTCTCGCGCATGGATTTGAAACCTGCGCGCTGATGTCGCATGTTGCCCATCGTCGTTTCCCTCTGCCGCAAATGGTGAAGGGAGTATAGCGCCGGGGGCTGGAGTGGCGAAGGCCGGTGGGCGATGCAGTGTGCGATTGCGTACGCATATGCCCCCATCCCAACCTTCCCCCAACGAAGTTGGGGGAAGGAGCCGTACATCCCCTCCGTGAGCGAAGCCGGCACTTTGCCCCCTCCCTCCGCCCTCCCCCGGCGAAGCCGGGGGAGGGGACGTACACCACCCGCGCGGCGCGGGGAAGGACGTACACCCCTTCCCCCGACTTCGTCGGGGGAAGGTCGGGATGGGGGCCGCTCTTCAACCAAGAACCTAGAACTTCCCGTTGCCGTTCTTCCACTGCTCCTTCGCCGGGATCGCCTCGATCACGTCCCAATGCTCCACGAGCTTCCCGTTCGCGACGCGGAACAGGTCATAGAATGCGGAGTGCTTGCCCGCGAACTCGCCTTCGCTCACCACCAGCACGAAGTCGCCTTCGCCCAGCACCTTGTGGATGCGCGTGATCTTGAGCGTGACACCCTGCTTCGCGAGGGCTTCGAGGGCAGCCCCGAGGCCCGACAGGCCGTCGGCGATCTGCGGGTTGTGCTGCCGGTAGTTCCCGCCGTCGAGATAGCCTGCGAGCTTCTCACCGCGACCGTTCATCAGCACATCCTCGACGAACGAGCGCACCAGCTTCTTGTTGGCTTCGGTCTTGCCCAGGTCGGACGCGGCGACCGGACCATCGATCATCGTGCGGCCGCTGGGGTTCGGCTTGGCCGGTGTTTCCTGCAGGTTGTCCCAGTGCTCGACGATGCGACCGTTCTCGAAGCGAAAGATGTCGAAGCCGATCTTCGGCCCGAAGAATTCGTATTCCGAGTGGGCGAAGACATGGTCGCCGTCCTGGAATACGCGGACCGTCTGCACCTTGATCGCTCCTTTCGGCACCGCTTGCAGCAGCGCGCCGACGCCGGCGAGACCGTCGGCGATCGCGAGATTGTGCTGGATGTACTTGTCGGGATTGATGGCGGCGACCGGCTTCGGGTCGCGGGTCTCGAGGCTCTTCAGCAGTGCGGTAACTTGTTCCTTCGGACTGGTGGACATGGTCTTCTCCTGGGCGTGCGCGGCGAGCGGCAGGACGGCGATGGTGGCGGCGGCTAATGCGGGCACGAGGTGTTTCATGGGTTGCTCCTGTCGATGGGTCGGAAGGGCTCCGACGACGATGGTCATTTTCGTCATCGAGCTCCGGTTGAAACAGGTTCAATCGGTACCAGTTGTGGTAAAAAACGGACAAGATCAGCCTCGTCCTCAAGACCCATGGCACGCGCCAAGCGCATCACGACCCTCCCGTACCGGCCACCACAGCGCTACGCGCTCGACCTCGAAGTGATGACGGTTGCGGAGCTGCGGAGCCGGATGCCCGTGGGGCAAAGGCATTTCGTGCACCGGATCGAATTCCACATGCTGGTCCTGGTGACGCGCGGGGCGTTCACCCACATGGTCGACTTCGAGCACTACCGCTGCGCGAAGGGTGCGTTGCTCGCGTTGCGGCCAGGACAGGTGCAGCGCTTCCAGCGCGCGCCGGAATGGCAGGGCTGGGTCGCCATGTTCCGACCGGAGTTCCTGCTGCCGCTGCAAGGTTCGGCGGGCGACGTGCACGGTCAGGGGCGGATCGAAGCGTTGCCCACCTTGTTGGAGCTCGGGCCGCAGACGGTCACCGCGGTGGTGGAGTGCCTGCAGCGTATCCACGAGGACGCCGGCGGACTGCCTCCCACCGTCGACACCGGCACGCTGCTGAGGCATCAGCTTTACTCGCTGCTGCTGCGGCTATCGATCGAGGCCATCGGCAGGAGGGCGGTCGAGGTGGCTTCGGCGGCCAGCCTGCAGCGCTTTCGGCGGTTCCAGGCGGAGGTGGAACGGGGCTACGTGCGGGAACACGGCCTGGCAGGGTATGCTCGGCGATTGGGATGTTCGGAACGCAGCCTGACGCGGGCGGCTCTGGATGGCGCCGGGGTCAGCGCCAAGGCCTACCTGGTGAATCGCATCGTCCTGGAGGCGAAGCGGTTGCTGGCGCATACGGCTGCGCCGATTGCGAACATCGCCGATGATCTGGGCTTCGCCGAAGCCACCAATTTTGTAAAGTTCTTCCGGCGTGAGGCCGGCTGTGCCCCCGGCGAGTTCCGGCGGCAGCAGGACAGCGCCGGCATGGCAGACAATCTCGACTGATGACGCGTGCAAGGAAGTGCCACCGATGCTGAGACCCGTACCGACGAAAGCCCCCGAATCCACCCTGGCGCAGCGGCTGCGCAGCCGGCTGGTGCTGCCGGTGATCGGCGCGCCCCTGTTCATCGTCTCCAATCCCGATCTCGTGATCGCCCAGTGCACGAGCGGGATCGTCGGGTCGTTCCCGGCACTCAACGCCCGGCCGGCGGAAGTGCTGGACGACTGGATCGCGCACATCGTCACGTCGCTCGCCGATTACGAGCGTGAACATCCCGGCGCGAAGGTGGCCCCGTTCGCGGTCAACCAGATCATCCATCAGTCGAATGACCGTCTCGATCATGATCTCGACGCCTGTGTGCGCCACAAGGTACCGATGATCATCACCAGCCTGCGTGCACCGAACGACGTGGTGAAGCGCATTCACGACTACGGTGGCGTGGTGTTCCACGACGTGATCTCCATCCGCCACGCCCAGAAGGCGCTCGAGGCGGGGGTGGACGGCCTGATCCTGGTGTGTGCCGGTGCAGGTGGCCACGCAGGCACGTTGAGTCCCATCGCGCTGGTGCGCGAGGTGCGGCGCTTTTTCGACGGCCCCATCGCGCTCTCCGGTGCGATCACCGATGGCGCCGGAGTCCTCGCGGCCGAGGCCATGGGCGCTGACTTCGCCTACCTCGGCACGCGGTTCGTGGCATCGCGCGAGGCCAACGCGACCGACGCCTACAAGCAGGCGATCGTCGACAGCGCGGCCGCCGACATCGTCTACACGCCGTACTTCACCGGCGTGCACGGCAACTATCTCAAGAGCAGTATCGCGAACGCGGGGCTCGACCCGGTCAACCTGCCGGAGGTGGACAAGACCTCCATGAACTTCGGCACCGGCCGCGGCAAGGAAGCCGGCAAGAAGCCGTGGAAGGACATCTGGGGTGCGGGGCAGGGTGTCGGCAACATCCAGGATGCGCCGCCGGCCGCGGAGATCGTGCGGCGACTCGTGCGCGAGTACGCAGCGGCACGGGCGCGACTGCTCGCGGGCTGAAGGTGCCGACCATGAGCCAGTCATCGCAGCCTGCATCGATTCTCGACACCGGTCACGTGGCGTTCATGACGAGCGGCGTGTCGATCAACGTGGCGGCGCGGGACGCGCACAACATTCCCACGCTCACGCGCGCGCTCGGATGCCGCGTATCAGCCGACCGCTGCACCGTCACGGTATTCGTGGCCGTGCCCGACGCCGCGCGGTTGCTCGACAACCTGCGCATCAACGGTGCCATCGCCGTAGTGTTCAGCCAGCCCAGTACGCACCACACCATCCAGTTGAAGGGGAGCGATGCCCGCGTGGTGGCGCGCGAACCGGATGACCCCGTCCTGTTCGAGAACTTCATCGTCGCCCTGGCGGCCGACCTTGCGCACTACGGCTGGATGGAGTCCTACGTTCGCACGATGCTGAGCCATGACGACGAGAACATCGTCGCCGTCGCGTTCACGCCGAACGCGGCCTTCAATCAGACACCCGGCCCCGCGGCCGGCGCACCGTTGGCATCGACGGGGACGCCATGACGCTCACTATCGATTCGATCCGCGACTGCTTCGACGGCGCCATCCCCGGGCTCATCGCCACCTGTTCCGCCGACGGCGTGCCCAACGTGAGCTACGTCTCCGAAGTGCACTACATGGACAGCGAGCATCTGGCGCTCACGTTCCAGTTCTTCAGCAAGACGCGCGAGAACGTGCTGGCAAATCCCTTTGTCACGGTCATGCTGCTGCAGCCCCACACGGCGGCCAAGTTCCGCATCGCGCTGCGCTACCTGAGGACGGAAACCGAGGGTCCGCTGTTCGAGCGCATGAAGGCGAAGCTGGCCGGCATCGCATCCCACTCCGGCATGAGCGGCGTGTTCGTGCTCCGCGGGGCCGATGTCTATCGGGTGCTCTCGCTCGAAAGAGTGCCGGGGCGGACATTGCCACCGCCACCGTCCGCCATCAACATGCTGTCTGCATTGCGGGCGTGCACGCAGGGCCTGACGAACGCCGCCGATCTCGACCAGCTCATCGACCAGACACTGACGTCGCTCGAGCGTCATTGCGACGTTCGGCACGCCATGCTGTTGATGTTCGACGAGCCGGGCAAGCGGCTCTACACAGTGGCGAGTCGCGGCTACGAAGTGTCGGGGGTCGGCTCGGAGATCGCCATGGGCGATGGCA
The DNA here is from genome assembly GCA_001464695.1 of Betaproteobacteria bacterium Ga0077523. Taxonomy (GTDB): domain Bacteria; phylum Pseudomonadota; class Gammaproteobacteria; order Burkholderiales. Next base: position 36,468 of record LNDQ01000118.1, read on the forward strand.
TCGTCGGCGTGTGCGCGCGCGAGCGCACGCCCATCCGGCTCACACATACGACATCCGACTATGTGTACGGCCGGGCCATTCGCGAGAGTGCCGCCCAGGCCGGCTTCGCCGATCGCCTCGAGACGGAGATTCCGTTTCCGGGGCTCGCCGCACCGGGCAGCCAGCTTGCGGTGCCGCTCACCCTGGGCAGCCGTTTGCTCGGGGTGCTGTTCGTGGAGAGTCCCGATGAGATGCGGTTCGGGTACGACGATGAAGACCTGTTGGCGGCACTCGCGGCGCAGCTTTCCATGGCGATCCACATCCTCCAGTCGAGCCCCGAGGTGCACGAGGAGCGGGTGGCACCGCCGCCCCGGCGCGCCCCGGCCGGCGGACCGGCCATTCCGATCCGCTACTACCCGGCGGACCACAGCATCTTCATCGGCGAGAACTACCTCATCAAGGGCGTGGCCGGCGCCATCTTCTGGAAGCTGGTGCGCGACTACGAGCGCGAAGGTCGCACGGAGTTCAGCAACCGCGAATTGCGGCTCGACCCGAGCATCCGCCTGCCGGACATCGCCGACAATCTGGAGGCGCGCCTGATCCTGCTGACGCGTCGCCTGGCCGAACGCAGCAGCGACCTCGGCATCGAGAAGACCGGCCGCGGGCGGTTTCGTCTGCGCGTGGCCGGTTCGGTGAAGCCGGTACAGATCGCCGACAGCGCGCACTGACACCGGCGGCGCCGTCGATCAAAGCCGCAGGGCGCCGGCGAGCTTCCTCCATTCGTCCGCCGACAGATGCTGGCGGATCATCCCCACCACAGCGCGGAAGGCCTCGGCCGGCATGCCCTGACGCATGCCGCTCAACATGGTCACCCGTTCGCGCGCATTCATCCAGGGCAGCATCCAGCGCAAGGTCCCCATCATGGCCGCAGGCGGGATCGAAGCGACCAGTGCGTGTTCGATGCCGCGGATCTCGTCATCACTATGGGTCTCCCAGAGGACGAGGTTGTTGTGCGATTCCTCGACGGCCATGTGCTCCAGGTTCTCGGCCACGAAGCGCGCCAACTGCCGATACAGACGCTGCAGTGCCGCGGCGCTGCCGCCGACCGCGGCGAACTGCACCGAAGTCATGATGCCTTCCAGTTCGCGAATGGCGTTCTCATGGCCGACGTGGTCCGCTGCCGTCACCTCGGCCGAGCCGGGCCGGCGGGCTTCCATCGCGCGATGCACGAACTCGTTCTCGTGCGCGATGTGGCTGCGGCAGAACGCCAGCAGCTCGCTCAGCGCATCGAGGGTGGCCGCGATCTCGGCAACGTCGTCGGGGTCGGTGCGGCCGACGCGGCCCAGCAGGTCGCCCATCCAGGCGCGCATTCCCTTGTGGACGAACGCGTAGATGTCGTGACGGGGGGCAGTCGAGGCGGCAGTGGCGGCCGGGCGCTTGCTGATGGCGTGTTCCATGGTTTCCTGTCTCCGTGGGGGGGATGGCACGGGACCGACCCTTCGCAAAGCGTGTCGATCCCACCCCCGAGAGAGTAGGGAAGGCAGGCAGCGGCCGCCGCTAAATCGCCGCTACGGAAACCCTAAGAATTCGCTAACCGGCCCGCACACGCCCGGGCGGTTCCGGCTATGCCGTTTCGGTTGCGCGCAGATAGCTGTCGGTGCCGGTCAGCCAGTCCTCGCGCGGCGGCGTGAAGATGTCGTAGGCCACCAGCTTTTCGACCGCGTCGACCGTGTGCACGACGTTGGCCGGAATGAAGATCATCTCGCCCGGGCCGACGTCGACACTCTTGCCCTCGAGATGGAAGCGCCACTTGCCGCTGAACACCCAGGTGACCTGCTCGTTCGGATGCGAGTGCGGCGGGACCACGTAGCCCTTTTCCACTTCGGTCAGCGCGATCATGACCTTGCCGTCCCAGGCGAGCTTGCGCTTGAAGCTCGGGTTCAATTCCTCGTAGGGAATGTCGTTCCAGTTGATGTGTTTCATGGCCGGCTCCTGGGCACGTGACGAGAGCTGGGAAGGGTAGCACCGAATGCGGAGTCCCATCAGGCGGCGCCGCCCCGGGGCAGCCTCGGCGTCCATTGATGCAGGTCAAGGACGGTCCCCGGTGGAGCGGTAGATTGCGACCATGGAGATTCCTGCACGGGCACGGCGCGGCGGCATCGCCACCAAGCTGATCGGGATCGCGCTCACCTTTCTGGTGGTTGCCCTGGCGGCCATCGGGATGACCTTGTTGCAGTCATGGAAGCTCGAGGGAGCTGCCGCTGCCATCAACGACATGGGCAGCGCTCGCATGCGCAGCTATCGCATTGCTCTGTTGGGCTCGGAGTTGGCGCGGGCACCGCGCGACGCAGCGATCGCCGCGGAACTGCGCGCGGTGGTGCAGGACTTCGAGAGCACTCTCGATGGCGTGCGACAGGGCGATCCGGCGCGCCCGATCGCCCTGCCCACCGATTCGGCCATTGCGGCGGCCGTGGCGACCATAGCGAATCGGTGGCAGCACGATTTCCGGCCGGTCGTGGACGGCATCCTTGCCGATCCGGCCGGTTCCGAGGGTCGCGCCGCGATCCTGCGGCGCAAGGTGGACGGCTTCGTCGCGGCGATCGACGACGTGGTCGACGCCATCGAGCACGACAATGCGTCGGTGACCTCGTGGCTGCGATCGTTCCAGTTGATTCTCGTGGCTGGCGCGGTGCTGGGTACGGTGGCGCTGATCTATCTCATGTACCTGCTGGTGGTGCGACCCGTGACCGCGCTCCAGCATGGCATCGGGCGCCTGGCCGCGGAGGATTTCAGCGCGCGGGTGCCGGTCGAGTCCGATGACGAGTTCGGTGCACTCGGTCGCGCGTTCAACACCATGGCCGACCATCTGCAGGGTGTCTATGCCACCCTGGAATCGAAGATCGCCGAAAAGACCCGGAGCCTCGAGTCACGCAACCGCGAGCTCACGACCCTGTTCGACGCCACCACGGCGCTCAACGAGGCGCCCGACATCCAGGCGCTGTGCGGGGTATCCCTCAAGCTCATCCTGTCGGCTTCCGGCGCTCCCGGCGGGGCGGTGCGACTGCGTGCGGCCGGTTCTGGCGATCTGCACATCCATGCGACCGACGGCCTGTCGCCGGAACTGGTGCGTGCCGAAACCTGCGAGCATGCGCGCGACTGCGCCTGCGGTCGTGCCGCCGAGCATGACCAGCCGGTCGTCGAACCCGTCGCGGAAGAGCCCGGCCGGCATTGTGCTGCGGCCGGCTATCGCGGCATGGCTGCGTTTCCGATCCGCCATGAGCGCCAGGTACTGGGTGTATTCAACCTGTATTTCGCGGAGCCCCGTCTGTTCTCGGCCCGGGAGCAGCGCCTGTTCGTGGCATTGGGGCAGCAGATAGGCGCGGCACTGCAGGCGCTGCGTCTGCGCTCCGTCGAGCGCGAGATGGCGGTCTCCGACGAGCGCAACCTGTTGGCGCGTGAACTGCACGACTCCATCGCCCAATCCCTCGCGTTCCTCAATCTGCAGACCCAGATGCTCGACGATTCGCTGCGCAGCGGCCGGGTCGGCGAAGCGCGGGCGGAAGTGGGCCGGATCCGCGAGGGCGTGCAGGAGAGCTATGACGACGTGCGCGAACTGCTCACGCATTTTCGCCTGCGGGTGGCGGATTCCGACCTTGCGGGCGCGCTCAAGCAGTCGCTGGTGCGCTTCGAGGCGCAGACCGGCATCCGCACCGAGCTCGTCGAATCCGGTGGCGGCATCGAACCGCCGCCCGAAGCGCTGGTGCAGGTGCTGCACGTCATCCAGGAGGCGCTGTCCAATGCGCGCAAGCACGCGCACGCCAGGACCATCACCGTCAGTCTCGAGCGCGGTCCCATGTATCGCTTCACGGTGCGCGACGATGGATGCGGGTTCGATGCGTCGCTGCGCGATCCTTCGGGCAGCCATGTGGGTCTCGCGATCATGCGTGAACGGGCACATCGCATCGGCGCGACTCTCGAGGTGCGGTCGACTGCGGGCGGCGGGACCAGGGTCGTGCTGTCGCTGCCGGTGGCAACGACTGAGGCGGCAGCCTGATGTCGCGCATCCGTGTTCTCGTGGTCGACGATCACACGCTCTTTCGCAGCGGCGTCATCGCGCTGCTGGCGCGCCAGGCGGACGTGGAGGTGGTCGGGGAAGCTTCCGACGGGCTCGAAGGCGTGAAGCGGGCGAAGCAGCTCGCCCCCGACATCGTGCTGATGGATCTCAACATGCCCGGCATCGCCGGCAAGGAAGCCTTGAAGTTGCTCGTTGAAGAAGTCCCCGATGCGAAGGTGCTGATGCTCACGGTGTCGGAGGATGCCCAGGATCTCATCGACTGTCTGCGCGCGGGTGCCGCCGGCTACCTGCTCAAGAACACCGACATCGACGCGTTGGTCGACGCGTTGCGTCGCACCCACGAAGGCGATTCGATCGTGTCGCCTGCCATGACCAGCAAGCTGGTGCGGGGTATCCGCGCCCCGGCAAACGATCCGGTCGCGACGGCGCTGACGCAATTGAGCCCGCGTGAACGCGAGGTGCTGCAACAGGTGGCCCGCGGTGCAAGCAACAAGGAGATCGCGCGCAAGCTCGAGCTCGCGGAAAGTACCGTGAAGATCCACATGCAGCACATCCTCAGGAAGCTCAATCTCCAGAGCAGGGTGCAGGCCGCCGTCTTTTCCGTGGAACACGGTCTGGTCGATTCATGATGCGGATCAGCCGACTGGCGGAACTGACGCGTCCGCCGAGTGGCTTCGGCCTGTTCAATCTCGGCTTCCGGCCGTTCTACCTGCTGGCGGCGCTGCTCGCCTGTGCCGGGATGGTTCTCTGGCTGGCTCAATTGGCCGGTCACGCGGCGCCTGCAGGGCCCGTCGCGGGCGTGCACTGGCACGGCCATGAGATGGTGTTCGGATTCGCGGTGGCGGTGCTCACGGGATTCCTGTTCACGGCCGCCCGCAACTGGACCGGGCTGCCCACGCCGTCCGGTCTTGCGCTCGGTGCCATCGCGGCACTGTGGATCGCCGGGCGTGTCGCGCTCCTTATGGTGCCGGAACCGTGGGCGGGGTTCGTCGACGTGGCGTTTCTGCCGGTGGTCGCGATCGCATTGTGGTTGCCGCTGCAGCGGGCCCGCAACCGGAATCGATTGTTCGTCGGCCTGTTGTTGTTGCTTGCCGCAGCGAACGTCGTGTTCCACCTCGCGGTGGCCGGTATCGTTGCCGTCAGTCCGTCGGTGCCGACGCGCTTCGGCCTGTATCTCGTCGTGACCATCGTGACGATCATGGGCGGGCGCGTGATTCCGAGCTTCACCGCCAACGCGATTCCCGGGGCGCGCATCCGCAAGAGCCCTGCGCTGGATCGCGCGGCCATCGGCTCCTCCATCATCGCTCTTGCGTGCATCGTGGTGGGTGCGCCCGACGTCTTGACCGGCGTTCTGTGCGGTATCGCTGCGATGCTTCACTTCATGCGCGTGTGGAACTGGAATCCGGCGAGCACGCGCTCGGCGCCGATCCTGTGGATCCTGCATCTGTCGTATGCGTGGATTCCCGTTGGCCTCGCACTCCATGCGCTGACAGCCCTGGGCCTGCCGATCCCCGTGATGCTCGCCGACCACGCACTGGCCGTAGGCGGCGTGGGCGGCGTGATCATCGGCATGATCACGCGCACCGCCCGCGGCCACAGCGGCCTGCCGCTGCAAGTGGGCAAGTTCGAGATCGCGGCCTATGTCCTGGTGCACGTCGCAGCCGCTCTGCGCGTGCTGTTGCCGATCGCCTGGCCCGCAGGCTATCCGGTCGCTCTGCAGGCAGCCGGGCTCTGCTGGAGCACGGCCTTTGCCCTTTATCTGTGGGTGTACGCCCCATTCCTGGTGCGGCCAAGGCTGGACGGACGCCCCGGCTGAGCCCACTGGGGCGGCACGCCGGTCGGTAGTTCGAAAGAACTAGGCTCCATCCTGCTTCCGGCGTGCGTTGCGCCGACGTTTGGTGAATGGCGGGGGTGAGCAGGCGACCCTAGTCTTCCGATCATGGGCAATCGGAAGACTAGGGAGAAACCGTGACGGAACCATCCGGCAAGGCGATTCCGGTGCTGGTGATGAGCACGCTGGCGTTCACGGTGTGCTTCGCGGTCTGGATGGTGTTCGCGGTCATCGGCATTCCGATCCGCCAGGCGCTCGACCTCAACGCGACGCAATTCGGTTTGCTCACCGCCACGCCGGTGCTGACCGGGTCGCTGGTGCGCGTACCGCTCGGCATGTGGACCGATCGCTTCGGCGGTCGCATGGTGTTCTTCCTGCTGATGCTGAGCACCGTCGTGCCCATCTGGCTGCTGACCTATGCCACGGAATACTGGCACTTCCTGGTGCTCGGGCTGTTCGTGGGCCTGGCGGGCGGATCGTTCTCGGTGGGCACGCCGTACGTCGCGCGCTGGTTCAAGAAGGAGCGGCAGGGATTCGCCATGGGCGTGTTCGGTGCCGGTAACTCGGGTGCGGCGCTCACCAAGTTCGTGGCACCGACCATCGTGGTGGCGGCCGGTTGGGCCATGGTGCCGAAGGTGTACGCGGTGGCGATGCTGGTGACCGCGATCGCCTTCTGGCTGTTCACTTCCTCCGATCCGGCGCACCGGGTGGATGCGCGCGTGACCTGGCGTGAGCAACTCGCCGCATTGCGCGATCCGCGCGTGTGGAAGTACTGCCAGTACTACTCCATCGTGTTCGGCGGGTATGTCGCACTCGCGCTGTGGATGGTTCAGTACTACGTGAGCGAGTACGGCTTCGACATCCGCACGGCGGCGCTGCTGGCAGCCTGTTTCTCGTTGCCCGGCGGCGTCCTGCGCGCCGTGGGCGGATGGATGTCCGACCGGTGGGGCGCCCACACCGTCACGTGGTGGGTACTGTGGGTGAGCTGGGTCTGCCTCTTCCTGCTGTCTTATCCGCAGACCGATTTCACCGTCATGACGGTGGCGGGAGCGAAGACCTTCCACATCGGGCTCGATGTCTGGACCTTCACCGCACTGCTGTTCGTGATGGGCATGGCCTGGGCTTTCGGCAAGGCCTCGGTCTTCAAGTACATCGCGAACGACTTTCCCGGAAACATCGGCGTGATCTCGGGGATCGTCGGTCTCGCCGGCGGGCTTGGCGGCTTCCTGCTGCCCATCCTGTTCGGCGCGCTGGTCGATCTTACCGGCGTGCGATCGAGTTGCTTCATGTTGATGTACGGCGTGGTGTGGGTTTCGTTGATCTGGATGTATCTCACCGAAGTGCGGCGGATCGAAGTGATGGGGCCGCGCGCCGTCTAGTCAACGCGGCTACCGAGGAGGAGAAGACGACATGACCATATCGACGATGGACCCGGGCGCGAAGCGCCGTCGCCTGCTGACCGTGTGGACCCCGGAAGACCGGCAGTTCTGGCAGCAGCAGGGCCAGGCCATCGCCAACCTGAATCTGTGGATCTCGGTGCCGGCGTTGTTTCTCGCCTTCGCCGTGTGGCAGCTGTGGAGCGTGGTGGCGGTCAACCTGAACGCGCTCGGCTTCAGTTTCACGACGAACCAGCTGTTCTGGCTGGCGGCGGCACCGGCGCTCTCCGGCGCCACGTTGCGGATCTTCTATTCGTTCATGGTGCCGATCTTCGGCGGCCGGCGCTGGACCGCCCTCTCCACCGCATCGCTGCTGATTCCGGCGATCGGCATCGGCATCGCCGTGCAGGACCCGACCACCACCTATCCGACGATGCTGGTGCTCGCGTTGCTGTGCGGTCTGGGCGGCGGCAATTTCTCCTCGAGCATGGCGAACATCAGTTTCTTCTTCCCGAAGGAACGCAAGGGCTCGGCGCTGGGGGTCAACGCGGGGCTCGGCAACCTCGGCGTGTCCTCGGTGCAGTTCCTGGCGCCGCTGGTGGTCACGATGCCGATCTGGCTCGCATTCGGCGGCGACCCGCAGGTCATCACCAACAAGGCCGGGCAGCAGGTGGAGATCTGGGCGCAGAACGCCGCGTTCATCTGGGTGCCCTTCATCGCGATCGCGGCCATCGCGGCCTGGGTCGGCATGAACGACATCGCGGACGCCAAGGCCTCGTTCGCCGAGCAGGCCATCATCTTCAAGCGCCGGCACAACTGGATCATGTGCTGGCTCTACCTCGGGACCTTCGGTTCGTTCATCGGCTACGCAGCCGGCTTCCCGCTGCTCATCAAGTCGCAGTTTCCCGGCGTGAACGCATTGCAGTTCGCATGGCTCGGTCCCCTGGTGGGGGCGATCGTGCGGCCGTTCGGCGGCTGGCTGGCCGACAAGCTGGGCGGTGCGCGCGTCACGTTCTGGAACTTCGTGTTGATGGCACTCGCGGTGGTCGGCGTCCTGTACTTCCTTCCGTCGGGACCGTCCGGCGGACACTTCGGCGGCTTCCTCGCGATGTTCCTGCTGCTGTTCCTCACCACCGGCATCGGCAACGGTTCCACGTTCCGGATGATTCCGGTGATCTTCACGACCGAGCGCATGCGTGCGGCGGCCGGCAGAGGCAAGGCCGCCGAGGAACAGGCGCTGAAGGACGGCAACAAGGAGGCGGCTGCCGTGCTCGGATTCTCGGGCGCCGTGGGCGCGTACGGCGGCTTCTTCATCCCGAAGAGCTACGGGACGTCGATCTCGATGACCGGCGGTCCCGAAGGTGCGCTTTACCTGTTCATCGCCTTCTATCTCACCTGCATCGTCGCCACGTGGTGGTTCTACGCCCGCCGCAACGCGCCGATGCCCTGCTAGCTGGAGCCATGCCGTGAGTCATTTCCTCGACCGACTGACGTACTTCACCCGCGCCAGGGAGACATTTGCCGACGGGCACGGCGTGGTGACCCGGGAAGACCGCACCTGGGAAGATGGCTATCGCAAGCGCTGGCAGCACGACAAGATCGTGCGATCCACCCATGGCACCAACTGCACCGGTTCGTGCAGCTGGAAGATCTACGTGAAGGGCGGTGTCGTCACGTGGGAGACGCAGCAGACCGACTATCCGCGCACGCGGCCCGACATGCCAAACCACGAACCGCGCGGCTGTTCGCGCGGAGCGTCCTACAGCTGGTATCTCTACAGCGCCAACCGTATCAAGTATCCGATGGTGCGCGGCCGCCTCATCCGGCTGTGGCGCGAGGCGCGCAAGACTCATGATCCGGTCACCGCATGGGGTTCGATCGTCGACGACCCGGCGAAGGTGAAGTCGTACCAGTCGGTGCGCGGGATGGGCGGGCTGGTGCGCTCCACCTGGGACGAAGTGGAGGAGCTGATCGCCGCCGCCAACGCCTACACCATCAAGCGCTGGGGGCCGGATCGCGTGATCGGGTTCTCGCCGATCCCCGCCATGTCGATGGTGTCCTATGCGGCGGGCAGCCGCTATCTCAGCCTGATCGGCGGCGTGACCATGAGTTTCTACGACTGGTACTGCGACCTGCCGCCGTCGAGCCCGCAGACCTGGGGCGAGCAGACCGACGTGCCCGAGTCCGCCGACTGGTACAACTCGACCTTCATCATCGCCTGGGGTTCGAACGTGCCGCAGACCCGCACTCCTGACGCGCACTTCTTCACCGAGGTCCGCTACAAGGGTGCGAAGGTGGTGGCGGTGACGCCGGACTACGCCGAGGTCGCCAAGTTCGCCGACCTGTGGCTGCACCCGAAGCAGGGCACCGACGCGGCACTCGCGATGGCGATGGGTCACGTCATCCTGCGCGAATTCCATCTCGATCGGCAGGTACCGTACTTCACCGACTATGCGCGGCGCTACACGGATCTGCCCATGCTGGTGCGGCTGGAGCGGCAGGGCGAGCGCTGGGTACCGGGGCGTTTCGTCCGCGCGTCGGACTTCGACGGTGCGCTGACGCAATCGGAGCGGGCGGAATGGAAGACGGTCGGGTTCGACGCACGCAGTGGCAAGGTGGTCGTTCCCAACGGCTCCATCGGTTTTCGCTGGGAAGGCGGTGCGGACCGCCGGTGGAACATCGAGGCGCGTGACGCCGGGTCGGGCGATGAGATCGAGCTGGCGTTGTCGCTGCTCGAGCGGCGCGACGACGTGGCACCAGTGGCTTTCCCGTACTTCGGCGGCATCGAGACGCCGCACTTCTCCCATTCGGCCCAGGGCGGCGACGTGCTGGTGCGCAAGGTGCCGGTGAAGCGCATGCAGCTCGCCGACGGCGAGATACTGGTGGCAAGCGTGTTCGACCTGCTGTGCGCCAACTACGGGCTCGACCGCGGCCTCGGTGACGACAGAGTGGCGCGTTCCTACGAGGACGACGTTCCCTACACGCCGGCCTGGCAGTCGCGCATCACCGGTGTGAAGGCCGAAGACGTGATCACGGTGGCTCGGCAGTTCGCAGACAACGCCGAGAAGACCGGCGGCAAGTCGATGGTGATCATCGGTGCCGCGATGAACCACTGGTACCACTCCGACATGAACTATCGCGGAGTGATCAACCTGCTGATGCTGTGCGGCTGTGTCGGCAAGTCCGGCGGCGGCTGGGCGCACTATGTCGGCCAGGAGAAGCTGCGTCCTCAGACCGGCTGGACCGCGCTCGCCTTCGCGCTCGACTGGTACCGCCCGCCGCGGCAGCAGAACTCCACGTCGTTCTTCTATGCGCACACCGACCAGTGGCGCTACGAGAAGCTCGACGTGAAAGGCATCCTGAGTCCGCTCGCCGATCCGGCGCACTACAGCGGCAGCCTGATCGACTTCAACGTTCGCGCCGAACGCATGGGGTGGTTGCCTTCAGCGCCGCAGTTCTCCGCCAATCCGATCGACCTGTGTCGCGAAGCCACGGCAGCCGGGGTCGATCCGAAGGAGTACGCGGTCCGAGGTCTCAAGGAAGGCACGCTGCGCATGGCGAGCGAGGATCCGGACGATCCGGTGAACTTCCCGCGCAACCTGTTCGTGTGGCGCTCCAACCTGCTCGGGAGTTCCGGCAAGGGGCACGAGTACTTCCTGAAACACCTGCTCGGTACTCGCCATGGCGTGCAGGGTCGCGATCTCGGTCCGGATGATGCTCGCCCCGAGGAGGTCGTGTGGCACGAGCGCGCGCCCGAGGGCAAGCTCGACCTGCTGGTGACGCTGGACTTCCGCATGTCCACCACGTGCCTGTACTCCGACGTGGTGCTGCCCACGGCCACGTGGTACGAGAAGAACGACCTCAACACCTCCGACATGCATCCCTTCATCCATCCGCTCTCGGCGGCGGTGGATCCGGTCTGGGAAGCGCGCTCCGACTGGGAGATCTACAAGGGCATTGCGCGCAGGTTCTCGCAGGTGTGCGTCGGTCACCTGGGGGTCGAGAAGGAACTGGTGATGACCCCACTCATGCACGACACGCCGGGCGAGCTCGCCCAGGCGATCGGCGTCCGCGACTGGAAACGCGCCGAGTGCGATCTGGTGCCCGGCCGGACCGGGCCGAACCTGACCGTGGTCGAACGCGACTATCCGAACACCTACCGCCGCTTCACTGCCCTCGGACCGCTGATGGCGAAGGTCGGCAACGGCGGCAAGGGCATCGCCTGGAACACCGAACACGAAGTCGACGCGCTCGCCCGTCTCAATCGCACGGTGACCGAGCCCGGTCCGACCCAGGGCATGCCGCGCATCGAAAGCGACATCGATGCCGCCGAAGTGATCCTGATGCTGGCGCCCGAAACCAACGGCGAAGTGGCGGTGAAGGCCTGGGAGGCGCTGTCGAAGGTCACCGGACGGGTCCACAACCATCTCGCGTTGCCCAAGGAGGACGAGAAGATCCGCTTCCGGGACGTCCAGGCGCAGCCGCGCAAGATCATCTCGAGCCCCACGTGGTCCGGCATCGAATCGGAGAAGGTGAGCTACAACGCCGGCTGGACCAACGTCCACGAACTCTACCAGGATCACGACTGGATGCGCGCCTTCGGCGAGGCGCTCGCAGCCTACCGCCCGCCGGTGGACCTGAAGGCCGTCGGGCCGATGCTCGGCGTGCGCGGCAATGGACACGCGGAGCTGGTACTCAACTTCATCACGCCGCACCAGAAGTGGGGCATCCACTCCACCTACACCGACAACCTCATCATGCTCACGCTGTCGCGCGGCGGGCCGATCGTGTGGCTGTCGGAAACCGATGCGGCCAAGGCCGGAATCGTCGACAACGACTGGATCGAACTCTTCAACGTGAACGGCGCCATCACCGCACGCGCGGTGGTGAGCCAGCGCGTCAATCCGGGCATGTGCATGATGTACCACGCCCAGGAGAAGATCGTGAACGTGCCTGGGTCGGAGATCACCGGCACCCGCGGCGGCATCCACAATTCGGTGACACGGTGCGTGACCAAGCCCACGCACATGATCGGCGGCTACGCCCAGCTGTCGTACGGGTTCAACTACTACGGAACCATCGGCACCAACCGCGACGAGTTCGTCATCGTGCGCCGGATGGCCAACGTCGACTGGATGGACGCGCCCGCTGCGGCGCACGCGTGACGAGGAGACGAGCGATGAAAGTGCGCGCGCAGATCGGCATGGTGATGAACCTCGACAAGTGCATCGGCTGCCACACCTGTTCGGTGACCTGCAAGAACGTCTGGACCAATCGTGAGGGGATGGAATACGCGTGGTTCAACAACGTGGAGACCAAGCCCGGCATCGGCTATCCGAAGGACTGGGAGAACCAGGACCGCTGGCAGGGCGGCTGGGTGCGCAAGCCCGACGGGCGCATCGAGCCGAAGCAAGGCGGCCGGTGGCAGCTCCTCATGAAGCTCTTCGCCAATCCGCACCTGCCGCAGATCGACGACTACTACGAGCCGTTCACTTTCGACTACCAGCACCTGCACGTGGCGCCGGAGATGCAGGCCGCACCCGTGGCCCGCCCGCGCAGCCTGGTCACCGGCAAGCGGATGGAGAAGATCGAATGGGGCCCGAATTGGGAGGAAATCCTCGGCGGCGAGTTCGAGAAGCGTTCGAAGGATGCGAACTTCGAAGCGGTCCAGAAGGAGATCTACGGCCAGTTCGAGAACACCTTCATGATGTACCTGCCGCGCCTGTGCGAGCACTGCCTGAATCCGGCGTGCGTGGCCTCCTGCCCGTCGGGATCGATCTACAAGCGCGAGGAGGATGGCATCGTTCTGATCGACCAGGACAAGTGCCGCGGCTGGCGCATGTGCGTTTCGGGCTGTCCGTACAAGAAGATCTACTACAACTGGTCTTCCGGCAAGGCCGAGAAGTGCACCTTCTGCTATCCGCGCATCGAGGCCGGCCAGCCGACGGTGTGCTCGGAAACCTGCGTCGGCCGCATTCGCTACCTTGGCGTCCTGCTCTACGACGCCGACGCGATCGAGGCCGCCGCGGCGGTCGTCGATCCGCAGCGGCTGTACCAGGCGCAGCTCGACATCTTTCTCGACCCGGACGATCCGAAGGTGATCGAACAGGCCCGCAAGGACGGCGTGCCGCACGCGTGGCTCGAAGCGGCGCAGCGTTCTCCGGTGTATCGCATGGCGGTGGACTGGAAGGTGGCACTGCCGCTGCATCCGGAGTACCGCACGCTGCCGATGGTGTGGTACGTGCCGCCGCTGTCGCCGATCCAGGCGGCGGCCAACAGCGGACAGGTGGGCATCAACGGCGCGCTGCCGGACGTCCGCAGCCTGCGCATTCCGGTGCGCTATCTCGCCAACCTGCTCACCGCCGGGGATGAAGCGCCGGTGATCGCCGCGCTGGAGCGGATGCTGGCGATGCGTGCATTCATGCGCGGCCGCCACGTGGAGGGGCGCGACGATCCTGCCGTCCTGGACCAGGCGGGTTTGACGCTGGCCGACGTTGAAGCGATGTACCACACGTTCGGCATCGCGAACTACGAAGACCGCTTCGTGATTCCGACGACCCATCGCGAGTACGCGGAGGACGCGTTCGATCTGCGCGGCAGTTGCGGCTTCTCGTTCGGCAACGGGTGCTCCGACGGTACCACCGCGCCGAGCCTGTTCGGCGGCAAGCGCAGCAAGTTCGTGCCGATCGCGGTGAAGTCATGAACACGAGTCCCGCCGGGAGGAAAGACCGATGAAGTCGACGCAACCCATGAAGACGTTCCAGGCGCTCGGCGCCCTGATCTCCTATCCGACCGGCGCGCTCATCGAGGCCTTGCCCGACGTGCATGCGGTGATCGTCGAGGAGGGGTTGGTGGATCGGACGCGTCGCGGTGCGATCAAGGATCTGATGCACGAACTCGAGGCCGCCGATCTGCTCGATCTCGAGGAGCAGTACGTGGGCTTGTTCGATCGCGGCCGGGCCACGGCGCTGCATCTGTTCGAACACGTGCATGGCGATTCGCGCGATCGGGGCCAGGCGATGGTAGATCTCCATCAGGTCTACGCCGCGGGGGGATTCGAACTCGGCCCCCGGGAGCTGCCCGACTACCTGCCGGCGATGCTCGAGTTCCTGTCGCACCGTCCGCTCGAGGAGGCGCGCGAGATGCTGCGGGATTGCGCACACATCCTGCGATCGATCGGCTGTGCGCTGCGCGAGCGTGGCAGTGCGTATGCGGTGGTGTTCGATGCGCTACTCGTCGCGGTCGGCGAGGACGGTCTCGGCGCCGCGATCGACAGTATCCCGAGCGATGAGACGGATATCGACGTGCTCTGGGCCGAGGCGCCGGCCTTCGGTCCGGCCTCCGGCAATGCATCGTGCAGCGCCGCGGCTTCCGGACGCGGGTGCACGCCGCCCGCCGCGTGATCGAGGAGAACGCCATGACCTTCGACTACTTCGCCTTCGGGCTCTATCCCTACCTGGCGCTCGCTGTTTTCTTCACCGGCAGCCTGCTCCGGTTCGACCGCGAGCAATACACCTGGAAGAGCGATTCGTCGCAATTGTTGCGGCACGGGCAGCTGCGGCTCGGCTCGAACCTGTTCCACGTGGGCGTTCTGTTCCTGTTCTTCGGTCATCTTGTGGGCATGCTGACACCGCACTGGGCCTACGAATGGCTCCTGAATGCCGGATCGAAGCAGATGCTGGCGATGGTCTCGGGCGGTATCGCCGGCGTGGCGGCGTTCATCGGTGTCACGCTGTTGCTGCACCGGCGGCTCTTCGACGATCGCATCCGCAATACCAGCCGTCCGGCGGACATCTTCATCCTGTTCCTCCTGTGGGCGCAGCTCGTGCTGGGTCTCGCCACGATCCCGCTGTCGGCCCAGCACCTGGACGGCAGCATGATGCTGCGGCTCGCCGGTTGGGCGCAGCGCATCGTCACGTTCCAGCCAGGCGCGGTCGACCTCCTGGCGGAAGCCGGCTGGGTGTTCAAGGCGCACATGCTGCTCGGTCTCACGATCTTCCTCGTGTTCCCGTTCACGCGCCTGGTGCACATCTGGAGCGGTTTTGCTGCGGTGGGCTATGCGCTGCGGCCGTATCAGGTGGTGCGCACACGTCAACAGGCGAAGGGGTGAGATGACATCCCCCCCGATGGGCCTCACGGCCCTTCCCCCCGAGGGGGCCAGCCCTCTTGGGGCGGCCCGGCGAGGGCTGAGGCCATGAACCAGAGCGAACTCCTTACGGTGGCCGCGGTACGCGAACTGCTGCTGGCCCGCGCCGGTGAGCTCGGAGTCGAAGCCACCGATGGCCCGGACGGCACGATCGAACGCCTGCTCACGCGCGAGATCCGCGTGCCGGAATCCGACGACGAAGCGTGTCGCCGCTTCTACGAGGCGCACTCGCGCCGCTTCGTCGTCGACGCATGGGTCGATGCCGCGCACATCCTGTTCGCGGTGACGCCCGGCGCGCACGTGCAGGCTCTCATCCGCCAGGCGGAACGCACGCTCGCATCGGTACAGGCGGAACCGACGGAGTTCGGATGTTGCGCGCGCGAGTTCTCCAATTGCCCGAGCGGCCAGACGGGTGGCGACCTCGGTCGGTTGCGCCGCGGCGACTCGGTGCCGGAGTTCGAGCAAGCAGTGTTCGCCCAAGGGCCGCTCGGCGTGTTGCCCGGGCTGGTTCGAACACGCTACGGCGTGCACATCGTCCGGGTCGACCGGCGTGAGCCGGGCCGGCCGGTCCCCTTCGAGGCGGTGCGCGAACGGATACGCACCGAGCTCGCCGGCGCTGCGTGGGAAGCGGCGGCGCGGCAGTACGTCGCCTGGCTGCAGCGGCGGGCCGAGGCGCCGCGCGGTGCGGCGGTTTCGCCGCTCGTGCAATGAGACGATGAACGAATTCGCCCTGGTGCGCGCGGTGCACGTGATCGCCATCGTGTTGTGGATCGGCGGCGTGGCGATGGTCACCACGGTCCTGCTGCCGGCCATCACGCGACACGTGAGCGAGTCCGAGCGGGTTGCCTTCTTCGAGCGCATCGAGGCCCGTTTCGCTGTGCAGTCGCGCTGGACCACGCTGGCGGCCGGTGCGTCGGGGTTCTGGCTCGTCTGGCAGTGGGACCTGTGGCAGCGCTTCCTCGACGTCCGGTACTGGTGGATGCATGCCATGGTGGCGATCTGGGCGCTGTTCACGTTGCTGCTGTTCGTGCTCGAGCCGCTGGTGCTGCATCGGTGGTTCGAGGCGCGATCGAAGCGTGATCCCGTCGGGACCTTCGCACTGATCCGGCGGCTGCATTGGATGCTGTTCACCGCGAGTGTCGTGACGGTGCTCGGGGCGACAGCCGGGGCCCATGGAGGCTAGGGCCTGTCACCACTTGGAACGCAGGACCGGTCCGGGTGTTGACAGGCCCTGGTTCGCGCCTTGAGTCACGAGCTGCTGCGGCAAGTGCACATGAGCTGTGCGCTGGCGAGCTTCTCGTTGTTCGTGCTGCGCGGTCTTTGGCGCTTCGGCAGCTTGACGGCGAGCGAGGCGCACTGGGTGCGCGTCGCTCCGCACGTGATCGACACCGTGTTGCTCGCAAGTGCGCTGGGACTTGCGGCGAATCTGGTGGCCTATCCCGCCCTGCACGGCTTCCTGGCCGCGAAGGTCGGCGGCGTCATCGCCTACATCCTGCTCGGGATGACGGCATTCCGTTGGGGCACGTCCCGCGGCCGGCGCCTCGCAGCCTGGTTCGGTGCGCAGGTCGTCTTCTTCTACATCCTGGGGGTCGCGCTCACCAAGAGTCCGACGCTCCTCGTCGCGAACTGACAAAGGACAAGAGGTGATCTCGATGAGCGCGTGGCGGTTGGGAGCGGTACCGGCGACAGCGCTGCTGCTGGCGTGCGTGGCGATGGCGGAGGAACCGGTGGCGCCGGCGGATCCGATGGAGGCCATCACGAAGGGGCGGCTGCTGCTCAATCTGCGACCGCGCGTGGAGTGGGTGGATCAGGAAGGCAAGTCGAGCGACGCGCTGGCATTCACCAACCGCACGCTGCTCGGTTGGCAGACCGCACCCTGGAAGGGCTTTTCGGCAGTGGCGCAGATGATCGACGTGGCGAACTTCAACGGCAGCTTCAACGAAGGGCCGGCAGCCTCGCCCGTGTATCCCACGGTGGCGGACCCGGACAACACCGATCTCAACCAGATCTACCTCGACTACGCAGGGCTGCCGGAAACGCGCATCCGTGTCGGCAAGCAGTCGCTCAAGCTCGACAACGTGCGCTTCGTGGGCAACGTCGAATTTCGCCAGGTGATGCAGGTCCTGACCGGCGTGCTGGTGGAGAACCGGTCGCTGCCGAACGTGGATTTGAACTACGCGCACTTCGACCGCATCAAGAACGTCTTCGCGCAGCAGCGGCAGACCGACATCGACCTGCTGCGGGCCGCATGGACCTGGCGGCCGGACAACGTGCTGGTGGGCTTCGCCTACTTCCAGGATCAACCCGACACCGGGCAGGCGACAGGTTTTGCGAACAACTCCAATCGCATCGTGGGGGTGCGTGCGAACGGCGCGTGGCCCGCGGGCTCGATGAAGATCCTGTACACCGCCGAACTGGCGCAACAGGACTCCTACGCCGGTGGTGACAGCCGCATCGACGCGAGCTATTCGCGCATCGGCGCCGGTGCGGGGTTCGGGAAGAGTTTCGTGCGTCTGGACTACGACCGGCTCGGCAGCAACGCTGGCGCGTACGGCTTCCAGACGCCGCTTGGCACGAACCACCTGTTCCAGGGTTGGGCCGACCAGTTCCTGACCACGCCGGCCCAGGGTATCCGCGATGTCTACGTGTCGGCCGGTACCACGGCGTGGGACGTGCAGTTCCTCGCCGAAGCGCACGACTTCCGGTCCGACTTCGGATCGATCCACTATGGATCCGAATTCGACATCGGCGCGTCGCGGGCCTTCACGAAGCAGCTGACGGGAAAGCTGGAGCTCGCCTACTTCCAGGAATCCGACCAGCTCGCCGGCACGGCGCGCAAGCCGGACACCACGAAGATCTGGGTCACGCTGGTCTATCAGTGGTGAGCGGCAGGGCGTGCTAACGTTGCCGCACCGGAATTCCCGGTGTGGAGGACGGCCATGTACATGAAGAGTGCGGCGGAGCGGGATTGGCAATCGGCGGGCTACGCCGGCGGGCAGCGTGCCTTGCTGCGCACCAGCCCCAATGGCGGACGCACTTCGATCGTCGCGATCGAGAAGGGCACGCGCGTGAAGCGCCATCGGCATCAGGCGGGCGAGGACGTGCTGGTGCTGTCGGGGCGGATCTTCTCCGGCGGCTTCACGCTGGCGACCGGTGACTACTTCTTCACCGATGTCGGCGAAGAGCACGACCTGATCGCGCTGGAGGATTCGGTGATCTTCGTGTCTTCCGACAAGCCGGTCACGATGCTGGAGAAGTGATCAGCCGCGCATCGATTCCACGAGCGCGCGCAACGCGGCCAGTTCCTCGCGCAAATCCGCCACCTCGGCTCTGAGTTCGGTGACGTCCTCCGATGGCCCGCCTGCGACTTCCATCGCGGGAGCGGCCGCGCTGGACGTGTCGACGGGGCCGGCCAGCAGATGGGCCCAGCGGTGTTCGCGAGAACCCGGTTGCTTGGGTAGTTTCACCACCAGCGGCAGTGCGGCGCGGGTGATCATGTCTTCAAGGTAAGCCTCGACCGACGAGACGTCGGCGAAGCGGTAGAGACGGTCGCAGGCGCCGCGCAACTCCGCTGCCGTGAGCGGGCCGCGCAACATGAGGGCGGCGAGCAACGCGACCATGGCCTCGCCGATACCGAGCACCTTGTTCACGTTGTGCTCGTAGCGCATGACACGGCCGCCGGACGTCTCGATCACCAGCGTGCGGCTGCGCAGGTCGTCGAGCACTGACTGCACCTCGCGCTCGGCCACGCTCATGACCGGATTGCGGCTGGTCTTCTGGTTGCAGCCGGCGACCAGCGCGTTGAGGGTGAGAGGGTAGTAGTCGGGAGTGGCGAGCTGTTTCTCGATCAGGACGCCGAGGATGCGCAGCTCGAGCGGGGCGAGTGGAGGTAGTGGGGTGGGAGGCATGGGCGCATTCTAGCGCCCTCATCCTTCGGCTTGCTTCGTGGGATCGTCGCGGAAGATTGCCCCCATCCCCACCTTCCCCCGGCGAAGCCGGGGGAAGGAGTGCCTGCCGCTGGCATCACGAGGATGTGTCAGGGTGGGGGCAGCCGGTGTAAGCTACGTCATGGTCGCTTTTCGCCCCCTCCTGCTGCTTGCCACGAGCGTCGCATTGCTGCTCGTGCAAAACGGTGCCCCCGCTTGCGTCGAAGGCGACCTGCGCGGCGAAGCGGTCATTCTCGAGCGCGATCGTGGCGCTACCGCCGAGGGCGAGCGAACCGGGTTGCAGGTGCTGGGTGCAGGCTGGTTCCGCGCCGTACAGGTCGTGAAGAAGGGCGGCGCCACGGACGACACCACGGTCACGGTGGAACTGGACGGCGAACCGGTGATGAGCACGTCGTTCGCCGCGTCGAAGAACCTGTGGCGGCAGGTGGAATCGGTCAACCTGATCGTGACCGTGCGCACCGAAGGCGATACCAGCACGATGACCATCTGGTATCCGCAGGAGCTCAAGTTCCGTGCGCTCGCTCAGTTTCGCGTTGAAGTCCAGGAGCCCGGTGTCGAAGACGTGCGTGTCGTCGCCATCCTGAACAAGCCGGCGCCGCACGAACACATTCCCGGTCAGCCGGGCTCGCTGGCCTCGCTGCCCACGTTCAAGTAGCGGGCTACTGCGTGTAGGGCTCGATCCGGCTCGCCCGGACCGTATAGCCGATGTCGATGTCGCTCGACCCGTCGAGCAGCGTGAGTTCGCGCTTGGTGGCGCCGGCGGCGAGCCTGCCCGTCACCCAGACCGGTGCGAACAGCGTCGTGACCTCGAACGGCGTGTCGGTTTTCACGTAGACGATCTGATTGGGCGGCGGCGGTGGCGTGTGAATGCACGCGCCGACCCAGGGCACGAGGAGGAACTCGGTCACGCGCTTGCCGGTGATCTCGAGCGGCAGGACGTAGCCGGGAATGCGGATCGCCTGGCCGTCGAGCGCACCGTTCACCGTCTCGCCCTGCGCCTTGCGTTGCTTCGCGAGTTCCTTGCGCTTCGCCAGCAGGCCATCCACATCCAGCCCTTCCTGCTCCAGCCGCCTGGTACCGAACATCTCGCGTGCGAGGTCGTCGGCCGAGATCTTCTCGCCCTTGCCCTTGCGTTCGCGCGTCGCTGCCACGTCGGACAGGGTCAGCAGTTGCTCGCGCGTGAGTTTCTCGAACGGGTCCGCCGCGATGACGGCAGTCTTCGGAGCGAGGTCCTGCCAGAGAATCTGGCGGGCGTTCTGGGCACTTGCGTCCGAAGCGGCGAACGCGAGGGCAATGAGACAGGTAATGCGCATGAATTGCATGGGAACCCTCAAATGCGAACGGTCATGCCGTCGGCGAGCGACACCCGGTAGGTGCGCCATGCCGGAATCAACCCGATGAGACAGCCAGCGGCGGCGACAAGTGCCATCAACGCCAACTCGTGGGCGGACGGCCATGCTACGGCAAGGAACAGTCCGAAACGGGCGGCGATCCAGCCGCGCGCGAGCAGCAATCCGACGTACAGCGCCAACACGCCCGATGCGATGCCGGCGAGGGTCAGCAAGGTCGCCTCACCGAGGATGAGACCAGCCACGTGTGCGGGCCGGGCACCCACCGAGCGCAGGATGGCCATTTCGCGGCGCCGCTCGGACGAGCTCGTGAGCAGTGCCACCAGCATTCCCGCGAGGCCGGCCACCACCACCATGCTCGATACCGCGAGCAGCGTGCGCTCCACCACGCCGGTGATCTCCCAGACTTCCAGCAAGGTCACGGCAGGCAGGATCGCAGTGAGCGGTTCGCCGGCGTACTCACCGATGGAGCGTTGGACGCCCAGCGCAGCGCTGCGGGATTTGAGCCCGACCAACACCGCGGTCAGGGAACCTCCCGAGCTGCCGTCGCGCTGCTTGAGGGCGGCTGCGAGAGGATCGGATTCGCCTTGAACGTTGGCGGCGGCATGCACGGCATCCAGGGCGGCGAGCGGCACGAACACACCACGGTCCACCGGTGTACCGGTGCGCGCCAGGATGCCGACGACCCGGAGCGGCCGATCGTCATGCAGGACGAAACTCACTTCTCCGGCGCCGTGCGCCAGCACGATGGAACTCCCGAGCCGATACTGCAGTCGGTGCGCCACGTCGGCACCGAGCACCGCTTCGTCGTCGGCGGTGAGCGGCTTGCCGGCCTCGAAAGCGAGAGACCGGCCGGCGCCGAAGCGGAAGTGCTCGAAGTACGCCCCAGTGGTGCCGATCACGCGGTAGCCACGATGCGTGTCACCGAGCGCGATCGGAATGGTCCAAGCCACTTCGGGTCGCTCACTGAGCGCCCGGGCAGTGTCGCGCCGGATGTTGTTCGTGGCGTTGCCGATATGGAAGACGGACGAGAGCAGGAGATGCACGGGGCTGCTGCGTGCGCCCACGATCAGATCGGTGCCGGAGATGGTGGCTGCGAAGCTCGTGCGCGATTCGGTGCGCATGCGCTCGACACCCAGCAACAGCAGCACGGCCAACGCGATGGACGCAACAGTCAGTGCCGCCGTGAGTCGCCGGTGCCGCAGGCTCTTCCATGCGAGGCCGATGATCATGTCAGCACCGCCGGGCCGCCCCAAGGTGCTGACGCGCCCCCGCGGGGGGCAGCGAACGAAGAGAGCGTGGGGGCTGTCATGTCAGCGCCGCCGGGCCGCCCCAAGGTGCTGACGCGCCCCCGCGGGGGGCAGCGAACTGCTGCCGAGTTCGATGGTGCGATCGAACGCGTGGGCTGCCGATGCGTCGTGGCTCACGAACACGATGGCTGCACCGGCTGCGGCGCACTCGCGGAACAGGAGATCGAGAAAAGCCGCGCGGCGGTCGGCGTCCAGCGCTGAAGTGGCCTCGTCGGCGATCACCAGTTCGGGCGCGCCGACGAGCGCGCGGGCGGCCGCCACGCGCTGCTGCTGACCCGCACTGAGATCCGTGGCGGGGCGTGCCAGCACCGCAGGATCGGCCATGTCGAGGTGCTGCAGCAGCCGCAGGGCGTCTGCGTCCACCGATCCGCTGGTCGCAATGGCACGTTCACGACGGCGCTTCGAGAACAGGCACGGCAGGACGACGTTTTCGACCACCGTCAGGTACGGAATCAGATTGAAGAGCTGGAACACGAAGCCGACGTGATCGGCGCGGAATCGATCGCGTGCCGCCCCACCCAGAGAGCCGAAGTCCGTGCCGAGCACCGAGACGGAGCCTCGTTGCGGCAGCACGACGCCCGCAAGGAGGTTGAGGAGCGTCGTTTTGCCGCTGCCACTCGGGCCGCGCAGGAAAACCCGTTCGCGGGGGGCGATGTCGAGCTGCCTGATGTGGAGCACCGGTGGCGCCTGGCGGTTCCACGCGAAGGTGACGTCGCGCAAAGCGGCGACGGCGCCGGTGGTTGGGGATGGAGTGGGTGGGGTCAAGGCGCAGGTGCGGGAACCTTGCGCATGATACGGGGTGGTCACCATCCCTTCGCGGATTGCGTGGAGATGGCCCCCATCCCAACCTTCCCCCATCTTCGACGGGGGAAGGAGTGCACGTAGGAGCAGCTGCACGGGCTCCGAACGCAGGCACTCCTTGCCCCGCGCGAAGCGTGGGGGAAGGCTGGGATGGGGGCCGCAACGCACGCCACCTCGCCGATGGCGTTGTACAACGAAGAGCCGTTACGCCACCCGTTCCACCGCGCCGCGGCTGCGCGTCTTCGTGGCCGCCGCACGCACCGGCCGATCGCGATGCAGACGCTTGGACTGGTACAGCGCGCGGTCTGCCGCGTCGAGCAGATGCTCCGGTCGTCCGCCGTCCAGCGGATTCGCGGTCGCGACACCCACGCTCAACGTGACCGGCGTGACCACGTTGTCGGCGGTCTGCAGCGCCAGCGCCGTCACGGTCGCGCGCAGTTGATCGGCCCGTTGCTGAGCGTGCTTGCGGTCCTGGGCGGACGCGAGCACCACGAACTCGTCGCCGCCGTAGCGCGCCACGAGGTCCGAGCCGCGGGCGAAACAGCGTTGCACGATGCTCGCGACCATCTGGATGCATTGATCGCCGGCCGGATGACCGAACGTATCGTTGAAGCGCTTGAAGTGGTCGATGTCGATCATGATGAGCGACAGCGGGGTGTGGTCGCGACGGGCGCGATTCCATTCGCGCTCGAGCTGTTCGTCGAAGGCGCGGCGGTTGTACAGGCCCGTCAGGCCATCACGCAGCGCCAGGGTCTCGAGCTCGCGCTTGCGCGCCAGCAACTGCTTCTGGCGGGCGAGCAGCTTGGTTTCGGCCGAGACCCTTTCCGATACGTCGTCGAGGTGCGCGACGTAGTGCGTGACCTTGCCGTCTGCGCCCATGATCGGCGACAGGGATATTTCGTTCCAGAAGGGCGAACCGTCCTTGCGGTAGTTGCGCAGCGTCACCACGCAGCCTTCGCGCTTCTCGAGCGCAGCGCGCACCAGGGCGAGCCCGACCTGTTCGGTGTCCTCGCCCTGCAGGAAGCGGCAGTTGCGTCCGAGCGCTTCCTCCGCGCTGTATCCGGTCAGCCGCTCGAAGGCGGGATTGACCCAGATCAGCGGCATGTCAGGCAGGCTCGCATCGGCGATCGCGAGACCGTCGGTGGAGGCTGCCATGGCGAGCCGGAACAACTGTTGATCGAAACTCTTCTTCATTGGCTTTCTCAGAAACGTACTCCAAGTGCCTGATAGACCTAGTTTCGGACGAAAGATTCGCAGGTTTAGGGAAAACTTGCACCTGATCTGTTCGAATCTGTCAAGAGAATATGTATCTACATGACAGATAAGGATTAAATTTTTTCCTGGCGGACGCTGGCCGGGGCCCGGAGAGGTGCTCGCGGTGGCTCTTCGGGGCCGTGACGCGTGCCGGATGCCGCTACGGCGACCTGCTCTGCCCGGGGACCTCCGAAGCCTCCGGCATCCGCGGGCGGGCCATGCAGCAGGGAGACCGCGGTGGCGAGGGCCAGGATCAGGAGGTGGGCGCCGCACGCTTCGATGAGCGTGTGAAGCCAGGTGGATTGAGGATTCATGGCGATGCCTCGCATGGCGGGGAACCGGGGGCCGCGTTTGCGCGCGGCCCTGGTGCCGACCGTTGCCTCACTGGGTCGATCGGGGAAAGTTGATGACCGGTCCGACCGGGTCACGGTCGGGCGGAACGTAGTTCGGTACCTGCGCGCCCGCCGGTCCGAGCGACCGCACGAACCGGTGGATGGCGCGCAGATCCGTCTCCGACATGTCACGCAAGGCGAACCAGGGCATGGGCGGGCGGAACTGTGCAGTGCGCGCCACCTTCACCCAGCGATCCTCGGAGATGGCGCCCATGTAGATGCGCAGGTTGCGCGGGTAGGTGGTACCCCAGTCGCCGCGCCAGCCGAGATGATCGCCGATCAGCCAGGTCTTCTCGGGCACGTTGCCGCCCGTGGCCGCATAGTCGGGCGTGTGGCAGTCGTTGCAGCCGGCGATCTTCACCAGGTAGCGACCGCGTTCGATCGCACGGGTGTCGGCCGCTTCGGCCAGGGTGGTCTTGAGCATGACGGCAGTGAATGCGATCGAGAGCAGGATGCGCAAAGCGTTCATGGGTGTGTTCCTAAGGATTGGTTGATGGGGTCGGATCGGGGTTGCATCACGGTGCCCACGTTATCCAGATGACATGGCGGTCGCTCTTAATTCCGTCGTATCGGAATCCTAAGAATCCCTTAAGAGGGGGATGGAAAGGAAAAGCGCTCAACGCGGCGGACACGGCGGACGCGGCGGAAAGGCGAAACCCGTAAGGACCTCGACGCTGCCTTACCCCGCGTCCGCCGCGGCCGCCGTGTCCGCCGCGTTGGGCGCTTTGCGATTGCGGCGGCGGCTCAGAGGGCCGCTGCGGGTTGTTTGGTGTTCTTCTTGCTCGGATACACCCCGGGTTCCAACTTCCGATCGGCTACCCATGTGCAACGCCGGCCCAACTGCCGTTTTCGTCGTCATCGGCGCCTTGCTCCTGCCATCTGCGGCGGTTCCCGCCGAGTGGGGGTTGGACGCGACTGCCGGATTCAGTCACGACGACAACCTCACCAACGCCTTCGCGGACCGCGACCGGCGGGCTGATACGGCGGCGACGGGGGCGCTATCCCTGGGCCTGTACGAGCAGGTCGGGGCGGGAACCAACCTGGGCGTCGGGCTGGTCGCCGATGGCCGCACGTTCTTCAAGTACGACGGCCTGGACAACATCGGGCTCGGCGCGCGAGCCCAGATCCGTACCAAGCTGGGGCTCGGCGCCGAGGCCCCCTGGATTGCATTCGGTGGCCGTGCCGTGCACCGCGATTACAACGACGATCTGCGCGACGGCTGGGACTACGACGCGAGCGTCACGGTCGGCAAGATGCTCGCGCCGCGCTGGTCGGTGCGCGGCAGCCTGCGCTACGACGCGTTCATCACCGACCGTATCTCGCCAACGGGTGTGCCCGGGGTCTCCACCGCAGCCTACGATACCGACGGATGGAGCATCGGCGGCGTTGCCGAACTGCGCATGACGGACGACGACACCTTGGCCGCCAGTCTGTCGTGGCGCGATGGCTCGGTCACCGCGGTTACCACGCCGGACTTCGCCGTCCTGGCCAAGTCCGACTCGGCCGTGATCGACAACACCTTCAGCAACGGCGGGCGGATGGTGGCCTATGGCGTCGATGCGACGACCTGGACCGGCGGACTGGTCTGGAGCCACGCGCTCGGTCGCAGTGCCTCGGTCAACCTCTCGTACACCTACCGGTCGGCCCGCGCCGCGCACGGACTCGGAACCTACGTGTCCAATATCTTCGGTGTCCTCGTGGGCTACAGCTACTAGGATGAAACCAACCCCACGCTCTCTACGTTCGCTGCCCCCCAAGGGGGCGCGTCAGCGCCTTCGGGCGGCCGGGCGGCGCTGACATGCGATCGTCGGGTCCAAACGTCATCGCATCGGTCGCCCTGCTCGCAGCCGCGCAGGTCGCGACGGCCGGGGGCCTGGCGGCGCGCGTCGGCAACGCCGACGGCAAGCCCGCCGCGGACGCCGTCGTCCTGGCAGTACCGGAAGCGGGCGTGTCAGCGCCCGTGGGCAAGCCCACCATGGAAGTGGTGGATCAGATCGGGAAGGAATTCACGCCGTACGTGAAGGTGATTCGCGTCGGATCGTCCGTGTCGTTCCCGAACAAGGACAACGTGCGGCATCACGTCTATTCGTTCTCGCCAGCCAAGACGTTCGAGCTGCCGCTCTACAAGGGCACGCCGGCCACGCCGGTGCAGTTCGACAAGCCGGGCATCGTGCGCATCGGTTGCAACATCCACGACTGGATGATCGGCTACATCTACGTAGCGGAAACGCCTTACGTCGGGAAGACCGGCAAGCACGGTGTGGTGGAACTCGAAGGCATGCCTCCGGGGCGCTATCGCGTGCGCGTGTGGCATCCGTGGATGGCGGATGCCGAGCAAGCGACCGAATCGGCTGTCGAGGTGCGCGACAGTGCGATGACGCCGGTGGAGTGGAAGCTCAAGCTGAAGCCCGAGTTGGCACCGCGTCGAGCGCCGCTGCCCGGTGAGGCCGGCTATCGGTAGGTGCCGCCCTCGATCGACGGGCCGGCACGGCGTTCACCACACAGAAGACGGAGAAACACGCAGAAGGGCTTCGGCTCCTTCCCCCACCTGAAGGTGGGGGAAGTTTGGAATGCGGGCAACCGGTCGACGCAATGTCGGCCGAACGCTGCCCCCACCCTGACCCTCCCCCGCGCTGCGCGCGGGGGAGGGAACGTACTGCTGCGGAGGGTACTGATTGGTGGAGAGGAAACGTACTGCTGGGGAGGGAACGTACTGATGGAGAGGAAACGTACTGATGGAGAGGAAACGTACTGATGGAGAGGAAACGTACTGATGGAGAGGAAACGTACTGTTCGTGTACCTAGCATCGCTCGCCACAGGCACTCCTTCCCCC